>JABCNV010000038.1 GCA_013333935.1 Prevotella sp.
CGTCAGTAAACCAGCAAATAGAAGATGTAAAGACACAGAAACCGTACCACAACTTCGCCGAGATGCTGGAAACAAACGATATCTGGGAGGTAACGGAGTAAGACGAAAAAGCCTGTGTGAGGAAGAGGTAAAGACAAAATTTCCGGTAACTAACTGTTTAAATCGTCATGAGCAGACTGTCTTCTTTCTTCCGCAGCAAATATGATTTACAGTCGAATACCGCTTCCTGGCGCGTCAGCTTAGCGTTGGGAAGCGGTATTTTTTTGCTTCTTTTTCTCCTTCAACCTTTCGGAATCAGCCAGTATCAAGGCAATATCTTTCTGATGTGCCTTGGCTTTTGTATATTGGCTATCGCCGTTCAACGAATTTGTGCAGCTATATTTTTCAACCGCCATTTGCAAAAGAAAATCGCAATAACCAATGGTTATGTACTTCTGTATTCGGTTGCAATCGAGCTTGCGATGGCTGTTTCGATGACCGTTTACGCCGCTTTCTTCTTCAAGATACCACTTACATGGCATCTGTTTTACATATTCTTTTATTGGACTTTTCTTGTCTGGATTCTCATTACCGGCGTCTGTACGTTGATTAATTACAATCGGATGTTGAGCAACAGATTGGAGAAGATGATCAGAAAAACCACCGTAGAGCAGGAGGGAATCAATATAACCTTGCACAACCAGAACCTCAGAGGGGCCGACCTCACACTGCCTATCAACAACCTGCTTTATATTGAAGCACGGAAAAACAACGTCTGCGTGTGCTATATAAAAGAAGGTGAAGTGACAAAAACCGAGCTTAGATCTACCCTGACTGCCTTAAAAACCGAGCTGCCTTACGACAACATTTTCCAATGCCACCGCTCGTTTTTGGTCTATGTAAACAACATTACCTCTGCCAAAGGCAACTCAAACGGCTATCAGCTTCGCCTTTCAAATTGCAGAGATATCATTCCGGTTTCCCGCACGTTCGTCCCTGAACTGCGTGCATTCGTGGGATAAGAAACAAACAAAACCGTATATTTCAAAACAGCAGAAACGTGCTTTGCCGCTTGCAAAGCATAGTCAACGATATTCCCACACAGGGAACCGGCCGATACCGTACAGCCGCTTACATGGCTTAAACCTTTCGTCCGAACCTCCCGTTCGTCCCAGAATATAGCATTTCATCGACGGCCTTAGTCAATTATCCCGCTTTCTTGCCGTCTGTCCCCCGTTTTTGGAGGCAATGAAAAGCTTTCATACTTTTGCAGCAAACCGCAATTCTTTCATTTTTAAAATTCAAAAAGTATGAAAACTTTAATTTCAAAACTCGTCGTAATCGTTGCCTTCGTGTGTGCAACAAACGTAAACGCGCAGAACCCAAACCAGTTTGATATACAACTGGAAACTACGTTACGTAACATCAATTCGGACGACGCCGCTTCAATTATCAAAGGAATGGATGATCTGAAACACCTGGCATTGCAACATCCCGACGCCTGGCTCCCCACCTATTATCAGGCTTTATCCGCTCTGCAATACGCCGTACGGTTCCCGCAAGATGGCCATTCCTCATCGTTTCTTGAGGCTGCAAAAACCGGCATTGAGGCATTACGGACGAAGCCTGCCGCCGACCAGTCAGAAGTATTGACGCTAAACGGATTCTATTATACGGCACTCATCGTGCAGAATCCGGCCCAGAACGGGCAGAAATATTACATGAATGCCATCGCCAGTTACAAGTCGGCAATCGGCGCCAATCCCGCCAACCCCCGTCCCCGCCTGCTTCTTTACATCTTCTTTGAGAACATGAGCAAAGCAACCGGAATGCCAAATATGAACAGCCCAAAGGACCTGGACACCATCAAACAGCTTTTAGCCCAGGAACATAAAACGAGCTTGCAACCCAAATGGGGCAAGGAACTGATCGACCATTTCGGCTTGAAATAACCCCATTCCGTTTTAAACCCCAAGGAACGGCAGAAGCCCCGTAATACCCCTCCTTCGTCCTGCCCCACCCGTTACATTACATCGGCAGCTTGATGACGGCCGCCGTACGCTCGTATGGCGACCGTCGTATGATGCGTGCGGCGACCGCCGAAAGCCCGTTCGACGGCCGCCATCACACGACAATTACAACAAAAAAACAGAACCAGATAAGCGTTAAATGCATACGTTATTACAATAAGGAGAGTTACATTTTGCAGATTTCCTTTGCATGTATAGCCGAAAGAATGATAACAAAACGTTCTTGTGCAAGAAAGAAAGGCTATAAAAACTATGTTTTAATCACTGTCGGCACCCTATTTACAGGTGAAAAACGAAAAGGCAGAAAGTCATTACCTTCTGCCTTTTCAAGCTGTTTTCACGGCAAATTCCGTTGAATTTACCCGTGCTTGACATGATGTCTTATACCTCTTTCTTTATATCTTCTCACCATAGCACAGGTCGCCGGCATCGCCGAAACCCGGCACAATATACTGGTGTTCGTTGAGTTTCTCGTCAATTGCCGCACACCAGATGGTAGTTTTACTGTCGGGAAACGTCTTCCTGATGTGCGCAATGCCTTCAGGTGCCGCAATCATGCAGGCTACATGCACATGTCGGGGCGTTCCCTTTGAGAGGATAGCCTTGTAGCCTAACTCCATGGAGCCGCCGGTTGCAAGCATGGGATCGGCAATGATAAGCGTCTTGCCGTTGATATCGGGCGTCGCAAGGTATTCCACATGTATGCCTACTTCGTGATGGGCTGCGTCCTTATATTCGCGATATGCGCTGACAAAAGCATTGCCTGCATGGTCGAAAATATTGAGGAAACCGTTGTGGAAAGGCAATCCTGCGCGGAAAATGGTAGCGAGAACTATCTTGTCAGTGGGCACGTTAACCTGCGCCGTGCCCAGAGGTGTCACCACCGAACGCGATTCATAATTCAGTGTTTTGGAGATTTCGAAAGCCTCAAATTCACCGATACGCATCACATTGTTACGAAAAAGCAGGCGGTTTTTCTGATAATCCTTGTCGCGGATTTCTGCCAGATACTGGTTAATGATGGAGTTTTGCTCCGAGAAATTAATGATTTCCATTCTTGTTTTCAGGTGTTTCTGGTACACGGACGGCATACCCGTCCGGCTAAATTATGGCAAAATTAAGTAAATCTTGGAAGTTTTGCAAAGTCTGATTTGCAAATAAACATGCGCATATACCTTTTTTAATATATTTAACCTTGTACGTGAATCCTTTGGTACTTTTTCGCTGCTATTTTTTGTTTGAAACTGATAATTATATTAATTTTGTCACGTCCTTTAAAGGGACGCAGGAAGATTATCAATTTTCAACTAAATACATTTAACGAAATGGCAAAGTTTGATAAGAGCGTACTTGAAAAGTACGGCATTACAGGTACAAAAGAAGTACTCTACAATCCTTCTTATGAAGTATTGTTTAATGAGGAGACAAAGGCAGGTCTTGAAGGTTTTGAGGTAGGTCAGGAGACCGAACTCGGCGCTATCAACGTAAAGACCGGCATCTATACTGGTCGTTCTCCTAAGGATAAGTTCATCGTTGATGACGAAAACTCTCACAACACCGTGTGGTGGGATTCAGAGGAATACCACAACGACAACCACCGTGCAACCAAGGAAGCATGGGCTGCTGTTAAGGATATCGCCAAGAAAGAGCTTTCAAACAAGCGCCTTTTCGTAGTTGACGGCTTCTGCGGTACACACAAAGACACCCGCATGAAGATTCGTTTCATCGTAGAGGTTGCATGGCAGGCTCACTTCGTTACGAACATGTTCATCCGTCCGAAGAACGAAGCAGACTTCGATCAAGAGCCTGATTTCATTGTTTACAACGCATCAAAGGCAAAGGTTGCAAACTGGAAAGAATTAGGTCTGCACTCAGAAACCTGCGTTATGTTCAACGTAACATCCAAGGAACAGGTTATCATCAACACATGGTATGGTGGTGAAATGAAGAAAGGTATGTTCTCAATGATGAACTATTTCTTGCCACTGAAGGGCATTGCATCTATGCACTGCTCTGCAAACACTGACATGAAGGGCGAGAATACCGCTATCTTCTTCGGCCTGTCGGGTACAGGAAAGACCACCCTTTCGACCGATCCTAAGCGTAAACTCATCGGCGACGACGAGCACGGATGGGACGACAAGGGCGTCTTCAACTACGAAGGCGGCTGCTATGCTAAGGTTATCAACCTTGACAAAGAGTCGGAGCCCGACATCTACGGCGCTATCACACGCGACGCTCTGCTTGAGAACGTAACAGTTGATAAGAACGGTAAGATAGACTTCGCTGACAAGAGCGTAACCGAGAACACTCGTGTTTCTTATCCTATCTATCATATTAAGAACATCCAGCGCCCTGAATCTCAGGGTCCCGCTGCAAAGCAGGTTATCTTCCTGAGCGCTGACGCATTCGGCGTACTGCCTCCGGTTTCTATTCTTGACCATGAGCAGACCAAGTATTACTTCCTCTCTGGCTTCACCGCCAAGCTGGCAGGTACAGAGCGTGGCATCACAGAGCCTACTCCAACATTCTCTGCTTGCTTCGGCCAGGCATTCCTCGAGCTGCATCCTACCAAGTATGCAGAGGAGCTTGTAAAGAAGATGCAGAAGAGCGGTGCAAAGGCATACCTCGTAAATACAGGTTGGAACGGAACCGGAAAGCGTATTTCTATCCGTGACACTCGCGGTATTATCGACGCTATCCTGAACCATTCAATTGATACTGCACCTACAAAGAAGATTCCTTATTTCAACTTCACCGTTCCTACAAAGCTCGAAGGTGTTGCAACCGATATTCTTGATCCTCGCGACACTTACGCTAATCCGGCACAGTGGGATGAGAAGGCAAAGGACCTCGCAGCACGCTTCATCAAGAACTTCAAGAAGTATGAGAACAACGAAGCAGGTAAGGCTCTCGTTGCAGCTGGCCCACAGCTCTAATTCTTAGATATTACAGAATATCACTGATAAGGCGGCCTGCCCACAAAACATGTGGTCAGGCCGCCTCTAATTTAAGGTCTAAAAAAGAAAGTATATCTATAAAACTTGTTAATCTATTTGGAGCTTTAGAGAGCAATGACTAACTTTGCAGTGTCTTCGTGAGAAGGTACACATAAAGTTTCATTAGGTTAGTAGTTTGATAGATTTTTTTAAGGTAAAGATTAGGATTATGTTATTAGATTTTGAATCAGAAATGATGTCGATGTCGGTTAATCTTTAACCACCCAAGTTTTTGCTTAGGTTTACATTGACATCTACTAACATTATTCTTACAAGAAGGCAGTGCGAGTGATCGTATTGCCTTTTTGCTTTCTTGTCAAAAACATTCAATACAGGTAACTTCTAAACAACCTTAAAAAGTAAACTTGTTATCAATAAATTACATAATAAAAGGGAAAAACAGCCCTGTTTTGAATTATTCTAAGTAAATTTGCAGCTAAAAATTAATATATTGCACGCAATGACCAAAAAGCTATCGTCACTTTTTATCATGGTTGTCACCCTGCTGATCATGTCATCATGTTTGGGAACTTCTGAGGACAAAACGACATACTACGATGATACAGCCGTCACAGCATTCTCACTGGGAACACTAAATATCACTCGCCAGACGAAAACAAAAGACGGTTTAAGAGACAGCACCGTTAAATCAACTTATAAAGCAAATTCATATCATTTCAACATTGATCAGGTTAACCGCTTGATTTATAATGCCGACTCGCTGCCCTATGGTACAGACGCTGCGCACGTGCTCGCAACAATCACAAGCAAGAACAGTGGTACCATAGTTTTTATGCTGAAAAATGTCAGTGGAAAAGACAGCATTGTTTACTATAAAGCGAAAGACTCTATCAATTTCACACACCCTGTGAAGATGCGTGTATATAATATGAGAGCATCGGCTTATCGTGAATACACGGTCAAAGTAAACGTACATAAGGAAAAAGGCGACGAGTTTAGCTGGAAGAGTACTTCCGTCAGTGGCCTCGAATTGACTACACAGCAAAAGTTTGTCAATAACAATGGAAACTTATTCCTTTTTGCTGTAAGCGGCGGCTCTACCGTGGGATACAAGTATGATGGCACACAATGGTCTGTACTTAACTTCAGTTCTCCACTCAACGCTACGGCTGCACAGAACATGGTAGCACAGAACGGAAGCTTATATACACTCAGCAATGGAAGCTTAATGCGCTCGCTTGATGGAGAAAACTGGAATAATATTGCCAGTGCAACAAGCCTCATCCGCCTTATAGGCGCCTCGCCCAAACGGCTTTATGCGCTTACGGCTGATGGGATTGCAATGTCAACAGATAACGGAACAACGTGGAAAAAGGACAGCATAGACGACGATATATCAAAGCTGCCTGATACAGATATCAACTTTATATGCCAGTCCTCCCAGAACAATAGTTCTACATATAACATTATTCTCATCGGAAACAAAAACAATAAAACAGTAGTCTGGAGCAAAGACGAAGAGAACAGCAGTAATGCAAACGCCCAGCCTTGGGCCTTCTATACAGAAGACGAATATAACAGATTGAAGCTTCCTTTCCTTTCCAGCCTTCAGGTCATCGCTTACGACGGTGGATTATTGGCCACAGGAGGAAACCTATCGACGTTCTATTATAGTCCTGACAATGGCCTTACATGGAAAGCCGATAGTAGCTATCCTTGTCCAGAAGGATTCAGTGGCAACGCTTCTGCCGCCATGGGCTGCAACAACAATCATGTAATATTCCTGACAAAGACAGGAAGCGCACAAATCTACACCGCAAGGCGCGCCCGTCTTGGATGGGAAACAAGCCAAAAGGTATTTACTAAGTAAACACGATGAAAAGGTTTCTTATCATCATGCTTATATTCTTGCCAGTCGCCATGAACCTTCATGCGCAGGACGATCCAGAATATCGCATGGAGATTGGGGCCGGTGCAGGGCTAAGCGGTTATTTAGGCGATTTCAACAGTAATCTGGTAAAGAATCTTCAGCCAATGGCCACAATCTTAGGGCGCTACATCTTGAATCCTTATATGGCATTAAGGATGAATGTAAGCTACGGGAAAATGAAAGGCTCGTCAAAAGGAATTAAAACTTACTATCCTGCTTATGCATCAACTCCCTACGAGTTTAACAATGCAATATATGATGTGTGTTTCGGCTATGAATATAACTTCTGGCCTTACGGTACAGGGCGAGACTACAGAGGTGCAAAAAGGCTCACGCCATTTGTCTTCGGTGGAATAGGAGCAACTTATGTTGATATAAAGGGAAAGGACAAGCTTACTTTCAATGTTCCCATAGGTATCGGCATGAAATATAAATTAAACGAGAGAGTGAATCTCGGCCTTGAATGGGCGATACACTTTACCCAAAGTGACGAACTTGACGGGGCCAAAGATCCGTACTTCATCAAGAGTAGCGGATTATTCAAAAATACCGATTGCTATTCGGCATTCCAGCTTACGCTCACCTACAGCTTCATGGCAAAGTGCAAAACCTGTAATAAAGAATAAGTATAAAGCAACAGATATTTATCCAAAAGTGAATAGAAAGAGCTAAAAGTTAAAAGGATATGACAGAACTTGATATGACAAGAATCCCACAACACATTGCTATTATAATGGATGGCAATGGACGTTGGGCAACAGAGCGCGGCAAAGAACGAAGCTTTGGTCATCAGGCAGGCGTCGATACCGTAAGACGGATTACCTCTGAATGTACACGCTTAGGGGTAAAATACCTTACGCTTTACACTTTTTCTACAGAGAATTGGAACAGGCCCGAAAACGAGATTCAAGCTCTCATGGGGCTTGTATTGACCAATCTTGAAGATGAGATCTTTCAGAAGAACAACGTGCGTTTCCGTGTTATTGGAGACCGTAAGCGCTTACCAGAAGTAGTGCAAAAGAAGCTTTGCGAAACAGAAGCGCATACTCAAAGCAATACGGCCATGACCATGGTAGTAGCTTTAAGCTACAGCGCACGATGGGAAATTACGCAGGCTTTTAAAGATTTCGTTACCGAACATCAAGTAAAAGCTGTGGACAATAAAGAAACGGGAGCCTTTAATTCTGACAGTATTACGGAAGAAATAATATCTCAACATCTTCAAACAAGCTTCATGCCCGATCCCGATCTGCTTATCCGAACAGGTGGAGAATTACGTATCAGCAACTTCTTGTTGTGGCAAATTGCTTACTCGGAGCTTTATTTCTGCGATACTTACTGGCCCGACTTCAAAGAAGAAGACTTACACAAGGCCATCATCAGTTATCAAAACCGGCAACGCCGGTTCGGTAAAACCGAAAGGCAAATTGAAGAAAGCGAAGCAAAACACGAGATTACTCAGAAATAAAAATAGAGAGACACAACTAATAAAAAATAAGACAGAGAATAAGAAGCTGCAACAAAATAGAAAACTATTCGGTTCTTTCTTCTCAATTCAATGTCCAACGAATATAAGGATGCATTATAACAAACAGAAAGTAATGAGTGCCATTATTGCACTTATGTGCTGTGTTGGCGCTGAAGCACAGGATAAAATCATCCATCCCGATATCACTTACGCGGGTACTCCACGTGATTTGGTAATAGGCGGATTCAACGTTTCCGGAATGGACGGCTACGAGGATTACATGCTTACAGGTATCTCAGGTCTTACCATCGGACAGCATATTACCGTCCCTGGTAATGAGATTACCGAAGCTGTAAAGCGATATTGGAATCATGGATTATTCTCAGACGTTCAGATTTCTGCAGACTCTATTGTCGGAAACAAAATATATCTACACATTGCCTTAAAGCCAAGACCGCGAGTTTCACAGATTAATTATATTGGCTTAAAGAAGAGCGAGCGCGATGATATGGAGCAGAAGCTCGGCATTCTTAAAGGTGGACAGATTACGCCCAACATGATTGATCGTGCAAAAATTCTCGCAAAGAAATACTTTGATGACAAGGGATTCAAAAACGCAGATATTGAAATAAGACAGCGTGAGGACGTAACCCAGAAGAATCAAGTCATTCTTGATATCGACATTGACAAGAAAGAGAAGATGAAAGTGCGCGATATCATCATTGAAGGCAATCATCAATTGAAAGCTTCTAAAATTAAAGGCGGCCTCTTTAAGAAAGGAGCCTTTGCCAAAACACATGAAGCAGGTAAGCTTTCTTCATTCCTCAAGTCAAAGAAATACACGCCAGAGCGTTGGAAAACAGATAAGGAAAAGCTCCTCGAGAAATACTACGAGCTTGGTTTCCGCGACGCAGCCATTATCAGTGACAGTGTGTGGAACGTTGACCCTAAGCACGTAAACATATATATTAAGGTTGAAGAAGGCCAGAAATATTATATTAGAAATATTCACTGGGTAGGAAATACCGTCTACAGTTCTGATTATCTTCAGGCCGTTCTTGGCATGAAGCCACACGACGTGTATAATCAAAAGCTCCTGAACAAACGATTGAAAGAAGACGACGATGCAGTGGGCAACCTTTATTATAACCACGGATACGTCTTCTCAAACATTGATCCTATCGAACAGAATATTACGGGCGACTCTATTGATCTTGAAATGCGTGTCCTTGAAGGACCCCAGGCTCATCTGAGCCATGTACGCATTTACGGTAACACCCGCCTCTACGAGAATGTTGTCCGACGTGAGCTTCGTACCAAACCCGGCGACTTATTCTCAAAGGAAGCTCTCATGCGCTCATATCGAGAAATAGCTTCTATGGGATACTTTGACCCGGAGAAGATTAACCCAGACGTAAAGCCCGATTATGAAAGTGGAACTGTAAACATCAACTGGAAGCTTGAACAGAAGTCAAACGACCAGATAGAGTTCTCGCTCGGATGGGGTCAAACGGGTATCATTGGGCGCGTCGGACTCACGCTAAACAACTTCTCTATGGCTAACCTGTTCCGTAAGAACAAGGAACATCGCGGCATCATGCCTATAGGCGACGGTGAAAAGCTGTCTATCGGCGTTCAGACCAATGGTAAATATTACCAGAGTTACAACGCCAACTACTCTACCAACTGGTTCGGTGGCAAGCGTCCTATCCAGTTCTCGTTTGGCGTATATTTCAGCAAACAGACCGACATCAACAGCAATTACTATAACACAGCCGCAATGAATAACTACTATAACCAATACCTTTATGGTTATAACAGCTATCGATACGGCTACAATAACTACACGAATTACTTAGACCCTGATAAATACGTTGAGCTTGTCGGTGCAAGTCTTGGATGGGGAAAGCGCCTGCGTTGGCCTGACGACTTCTTCACTTTATCTCTTGAGCTGGCCTATACACGCTATATGCTGAAGAACTGGTCGTACTTCCTGATGTCAAACGGCAATGCAAACAACCTGAATCTCAGCATATCTCTGAATCGCTCTTCAACGGATAATCAGCTCTTCCCACGCAGTGGCTCCGAGTTTACAGCTAGCGTTACATTGACACCACCATGGTCGGCATGGGATCATAAGGACTATAAGAATCTGGCTAATAATCCTTACTCTCCCAATTATATCAGGGAGCAGCAGGAGAAATTCAGATGGATCGAGTATAACAAATGGAAGTTTAAGGCCCGTACCTTTACGGCTCTTACCAGTGCTCAGAAGTGTTTCGTATTGATGTCACGTGCTGAAATCGGACTCTTGGGCAGCTACAACAAGTATAAGAAGAGTCCATTCGAGACCTATTACGTAGGTGGTGACGGTATGAGCGGATACTCTTCAGGCTATGCAGAGGAAACTGTCGGCCTCCGTGGATATGAGAACGGCTCGCTGGCTTATAACGGATATGCTTATGATCGTTTCACACTTGAATTGCGTTATCCGTTTATGCTGGGCAATACAACAATCTATGGGCTCGGCTTCCTCGAAGGCGGTAACGCATGGAGTGATGTAAAAAACTTCAACCCCTTTAGCATGAAGCGCAGCGCCGGCATCGGTGTCCGCATCTTCTTACCAATGGTTGGCCTGATGGGTATTGACTGGGGATACGGCTTCGACCGCGATAACGTCAATGGCCGGAAGGGCGGAAGCCAGTTCCATTTTATCTTAGGACAGGAATTCTAAGAAAGGTAAGAAAGTAAAAGAGTAAAAAAGCAAAGGAAAATCTTTAAAGGATTAAGAATTTAAAACTAAAGAATTAAAAGAGTAAAGAGCAAGAAATAATGAACAAGAATGCAAGAATATTCCGACTGCCATTATACAAGAAAAACAGATTGCTTTGAAACTTTTTTATCCGAATATAGTCATAGACATATAAGTAAACCATTAAAAGAAAGGGTATACATATGGAAAATATAAAGCCAATGAAGAAAATGCGATACATTAAGGCGCTTTTTGTTCTCTCCTTGCTCGCAATGCTACCAGTCTTCGCCAAGGCACAGAAGTTTGCTTTGGTCGATATGGAATACGTTCTCAAGAACATTCCTGCTTACGAACGTGCCAACGAGCAGCTCAATCAGGTAAGCAAGAAGTGGCAGGCAGAAGTTGAAGCCCTTAACACCGAGGCCTCAACCATGTACAAGAACTACCAGAACGAGGTTGTCTTCCTCTCCCAGGAGCAGAAGAAAACCAAGCAGGAACAGATCATGCAGAAGGAGAAGCAGGCTTCCGACTTAAAGAAAAAGTATTTCGGTCCGGAAGGCGAGCTCTTCAAGAAGCGCGAAAGCCTGATGACTCCTATCCAGGAAGAGGTTTATAACGTGGTGAAGGAGATTTCCGAGCTGCGCGGATACAGTCTTGTTCTTGACCGTTCAAGCGATACCGCCATTATCTTTGGCTCACCCAAGATTGACATTTCGAACGAGGTTTTAGAGAAATTAGGTTATAACAGATAAAGATTACCATGCTTGCTAACCGCCATCGGCAGTGTTACTTTCTGCCGTCGGTTTGGCAGACAGGCATCCTCTACACCCCATCATTACTTAGATTATCAATAATCAAAAACAAAAAATAGAAAAACAAATGAAAAAGCTTTTATTCATGCTGATGCTGATGGCTCCTCTGTCGGGCTTCGCACAGAAATTCGGAAAAGTAAACACACAGACCATCATGCAGGCGCTTCCTGAGATTGCCAAAATCAACGGCGAGCTCGAAGCACAGTCAAAAACTTATGAAAACGACCTGAAAAGCATGCAGAACGAGTTCACACGCCAACAGGATGCCTATGAGAAAGCCAAAAGCACGATGAACGCAACTGCCCAGCAGCAGAAAGAGCAGGAGCTCCAAACCATGTATCAGAAGATGCAGCAAACATACCAGGACAACCAGCAGGCTCTCCAGAAGATGCAGCAAGATAAGATGCAACCCGTCGTAACTAAAGTGCGCAACGCTATCAATAACGTTGGCAAGACAGGCGGTTACACCTACATCTTCGAAGACGGCGTAGCTGTTTACACAGGTACCAACGTTGATGACGTTACTGCAAAAGTACAGGCAGAGATTGCCAAGATGAAGTAATTACGCACCATCCTCTCTGCGTTTAACGGGAGGCGTGGGTGAGGTCTCCTTCAGGTGGCCTCACCTTTCTATTATCTTTATATTTATAACTCCTAAAAGGCTAAGCGACATGAAACATCTCATACTTCTGTCTCTCTTCAGTGCCATGACCATGATGGCCTCCGCTCAAGACGTAGCTACTGCAGCCGAATACCCGGAAAGCTCTGCCCCCGTGCTGCAACAAGCCGGCTCCCGGCAGAACAACACCCCCTCGTCATTCCGTTTCGGCTACCTCAGCTATACGTCGGTGCTGAAACTCATGCCCGATTACATGGCGGCCCAACGCAACCTTGACGACCTGCGTACAAAGTACGACCTCGAGATGAAGCGTGTAGAGAACGAGTTCAACCAAAAATATGAGCAGTTTCTTGAGGGCCAGCACGACTTCGCTCCTTCCATATTGCAGAAACGCCAGGCCGAGCTTCAGGAACTCATGGACAAGAATATTGCTTTCAAGCAGAAAGCACAACAGCTGCTTAAAGATGCTGAAACAAAGGCTTATGCACCTGTATACCAGCGTCTTGACGCTGTCATCCAGCGCGTAGGTCAGGCTTTGGGACTGGCTTTTATTCTCAACACCGATACCCATGCCGTTCCGTTCATCAACACCGCGTCGGGTGTTGACGTCACGGCCACGGTTGTCGATGCCGTAAAATAGTCTGCACAAACTTTCCTCTCGGCAGGCAATCATGCCTTGTTACACCCCTCTTTGCCTCTTCATGACATCTGTTTGCAAGCGTGTTTTATGAATCAAGATTTTCAACTTCCCGAGCATTCTATTACTGCTCACGCCGCCGGTGGTCTCTCTTCTGACGCATTGAAGGCCGTCAGACAAGGGCCGATAGGCGTCTTCGACAGCGGATACGGCGGACTTACCATTCTGCACGGCATTCGCCAACTGCTGCCACAGTATGATTATCTCTACCTCGGCGACAACGCCCGCGCGCCTTACGGACCGCGCTCTTACGAGGTAGTGTACGAGTTTACGCGCCAAGCCGTGAAGAAACTCTTCGATATGGGTTGCCAGTTGGTTATCCTGGGGTGCAACACCGCTTCGGCCAAGGCTCTGCGAAGCATCCAGCAACACGACCTCGCACAGTGGGATTCGTCACGCCGCGTGCTTGGCGTCATCCGGCCTACAGCCGAGGTTATCGGCAAACTTACACGCAACGGCCATGTAGGTTTGCTCGCCACCGAAGGCACAGTCAAAAGCCATAGCTATGCGCTTGAGATTGCAAAGCTATGGCCCGACCTCAAAATTACGGGGCAGGCATGCCCTTTCTGGGTTGCCTTGGTTGAATATAATGAGGCCGATTCGCCCGGTGCCGACTACTTTGTCAAAAAGCGAATCGACCAGCTTATGATGCACGACCCCGACATCGACACCATTATCCTTGGCTGTACCCACTTTCCACTGCTCATGCCGAAGATTTTAAAATACACCAAGCCCGGCGTACGCCTTGTGCCGCAAGGCGAGTATGTGGCCTCAAGCCTGCAGGATTATCTGCACCGGCACGCCGACATGGAGCAGCGGCTCACCCGCGGAGGCACAGCCCGTTACCTTACATCCGAGAGCCCTGACAAGTTCAAGGCCAGTGCTTCCATATTTCTTCACGAAACCATTGAGGCCGAACACGTCGAGCTGGGCTAAGCAACGCCCTCACATTTACGCCCCGTCTTATTCCAAACTTAAACAGAAACACCATCATGCAAGAGACAAGACAGAACCGAATATCGCGCTTACTTCAGAAAGAACTGGCCGAAATCTTCCAAAGTCAGACCCGTCAGATGCACGGCATTCTGGTCAGCGTCACCCGCGTCCGCATCAGTCCCGACCTCAGTATATGCACTGCTTACCTCAGCATTTTCCCGTCAGAGAAAGGCAAGGAGCTGCTGCAGAACATCACCCGTAACGAGAAAAGCATACGCTATGAGTTGGGACAGCGCGTGCGTAACCAGCTGCGCATCATCCCCGAACTGCGTTTCTTCATTGACGACAGCCTTGATTACATCGACCATATTGACGAACTTCTGAAAAAATAAAGTCGTGAATTTTCCTTTCTTTGTCGCACGGCGCTATCTCTTTTCAAAGAAGAAGACCCATGTTATCAACGTTATCTCGCTGATTTCAGTCGCAGGAGTGGCCGTCGCTACGATGGCGTTGGTCGTTGTCATGTCTGTTTTCAACGGCTTTCAAGACCTTGTTGCCAACCTCTTTACCAACTTTGACCCGCAGCTTAAGGTCGTGCCCGTCATGGGAAAAACCGCTGCAGCCGACGACCCCATGCTGACAAAGATTCGCCAACTGCCGCAAATAGATATTGCCACAGAGAGTCTTCAGGACATGGCGCTGGCGGTTTATCAGGGCAAGCAGGCCATGGTTACCGTGAAAGGCGTTGATGATAGCTTCGCCAATCTGACGCATATCACCGAAATTCTCTACGGCGACGGCCAGTTTCAACTGCATACGGCCAACCTCGATTATGGCACACCAGGCATACGTCTCGCCCAAACCCTCGGCACAGGAGCCAGCTGGCAGGGATACCTCAGGATATATGCACCGCGCCGCGAGGGTCAGCTCGACATGAGCAACCCGCAGGACGGCTTCGTCGTCGACTCGTTAATCTCTTCCGGTGTCGTCTTTGCCGTCAACCAAGGCAAGTATGACAAGAACTACATTCTGACGAGTTTGGGCTTTGCACGCAGACTTTTCGGCCAGCAAGGACGACTTTCGGCCCTCGAATTACGCCTGAAACCGAATGCCGATTTCAACGCAACCAAACGTCAGATACAGCAGATTGCCGGAACCCGTTTTGCCGTAAAAGACCGCTATGAGCAACAAGCCGACACGTTCAAGATTATGCAGATTGAAAAGCTCATGGCCTATATCTTCCTCACGTTTATCCTCATTGTGGCCTGCTTTAACATTATAGGCTCGCTCTCAATGCTCATCATCGACAAGCGTGATGACGTTACAACGCTCCGCAATCTGGGCGCAACCGACCACCAGATAACGCGCATCTTCCTCTTCGAAGGCCGCATGATCAGCGTCTTCGGCGCTCTGCTGGGCATCGGCATAGGCCTGTTGCTGTGCCTGTTGCAGCAGCAGTTCGGCCTTGTCAGGATGGGCGATACCGACGGCAGCTATATTGTCAACGCCTATCCCGTCAGCGTTCATTATCTCGACGTGCTGATTATCTTCTTCACCGTCATCCTTGCCGGATGGCTTTCTGTATGGTATCCCGTGCGCTATCTCAGCAAACGCCTGCTTCGATAGCCCGTTTTCCCAACACGAAACAAGGCTGACGATAACGTTCGGCGGCCGTGGCAAGAGCGTTCGGCGGCCGTCACACGCGTGTATGGCGACCGTGGTACGAGCGTACGACGGCCGCCATACTTTCATCCTTATTGCGTAATAGAAGAACCGGCACAGAAGAAAGCGGGAACCAACGCGAAATAACAGAAAGTGCGGTACAGCCCAAAGGAAGAACCTATACCGCAGAAAGAAAGGCAAAAAACAGTGGAAAGGTGCGAAAAAATCTGTGGAAAGGCGTAAAGAATTCTGTGGAAAAGTGCGAAGAAATCTGTGGAAAGGTGCAAAGAAAACTACTTTTTGCGGATTAAGGTAAGGCCGTCGCGCAGGGGCAGAATAACCTGCTCGACACGCCCGTCGCGCGCAACATGGTCGTTAAACCGACGTATCCCCGTGGTCTGCGCATCGTTGTCGTAGGCTCGGTCAACCACATGGCCGTCCCAAAGCGTATTGTCAGCCAGAATATATCCGCCGCGACGGAGCAGGCCAAGCGTCATTTCATAGTCAGCAATATAGTTGCGTTTGTTGCCGTCAAGGAAAGCCATGTCAAAGGTTAAGCCCAGCTTGGGCGCCTCAATCTTTGCATCGCCAATCATAAAACGTATGTAACCAGCCACCGGCGAGCCTTCTATCCACGAGCGCGTAAAGTCTTCAAGCTCGTCGTTAATCTCGAAAGTGTACACCATAGGGCGTTCAGAGGCATCGGCCCCACGGTCAGAGACCGTCCCCGCCGGTCCTGAAAGCCCATTGTCAAAGCCCGTTTTAACAAGTTCTTCCAGCCCTTCGGCCATGCAAATGGCACTGTAACCGCAAAATGTTCCTATCTCAAGGATGCAGCGTGGACGTATCATTCCGACCAGCATTTTCAGCAGTCGGCCCTCTACATGACCGCTTGACATGCGGCCGTGTATGGTGTGAATGTTCTCCGCCCGCCACAGACGGTAAAGGTAATCGCCCTCTGATGAGCTGTGCGCTTCGATGTAACGGTCCAGCGCTTCTGTCTCGGTCATCGCTCGCTGCCGCCGGTTTGTCCTGCCGTCTCTTTGCCCGCCGTGCCGGCCTGAGCCAGTATTCCCTCGACGGCCAGCTTGTAACCGGCCAGTCCGAAGCCGCATATCACGCCCAGACAACCCGCCGAAATCATCGACTTATGGCGAAAATCCTCGCGCTTGTGCACATTTGTGATGTGCACTTCCACAACGGGACAGCGCAGCGAACGTATGCAATCGAGCAGCGCAACAGACGTATGCGTGTAGGCTCCTGCATTGAGAACGATGCCGTCGCAGGCAAAACCGGCTTCCTGCATCTTGCTGATAAGCTCACCCTCTACGTTGCTCTGATAATAGCTTAACTTCACGTCGGGGAAGTCGGCACGAAGTTGTGGCAGATAGCTTTCGAACGAATTGTGTCCGTAAATGGCCGGTTCGCGGACACCCAAAAGGTTTAGGTTCGGCCCGTTGACAATCAAAATCTTTTTCATTTTCTATTTTGCGATTTCTAAGTTTTTCCGTTAACTTTGTAACAGTTTTACATAATCCTGTCGGTTTTCAAGCCACACGGGACGGTATTTTGTATCGTACGGAATACCCTTTAACGCCGAATGGGATACCCTTTAGCGCCGAATGGATTACCCTTTAACGCCGGATGGAATATAAAAGGTGTCGTTGCAAAGATACGTAAAAAGAGCTATATGCAAACGAAAAAGCTATATAAATCCCCCGATATTGCCGACATCGTCAGACGCTACATCCGCTATCTGCGCCTCGAACGCAGCTATTCGGACAACACGCTCGAAGCATATCGTCACGATTTAGACTATCTTCTGGAGTACCTGCAGGTAGCAGGTACCGGCCCGCTCGGCGTGAAACTCGAAGATTTAGACCTTTTCGCCGCCTCATTACACGAGCATGGCATCGGCGCCAAGTCGCAGGCACGCATACTCAGCGGCGTGCGCTCGTTCTATCGCTATCTGGTTTTAGACGGCTATATTGAGGTAGACCCTACCGAATTGCTCGTATCGCCCCACCTTCCCAAGCATCTTCCCGAGTTTCTGAGCACCGAGGAGGTTGACCGTTTAGAGGCTGCCGTCGACCTCTCTACGAAAGAGGGGCACCGCAACCGCGCCATCATCGAAATGTTTTTCTCGTGTGGTTTGCGCGTTTCGGAGCTTACAAACCTGAAGCTTTCAGGCCTTTTCCTCGAACAACGCTTTATCAGGGTGCTCGGCAAAGGCAACAAAGAGCGGCTCATTCCTATCTCGGAGCGCGCCATCCATGAGCTGAATCTGTGGTTCGATGACCGCAGACACATGGATATCAAGCCTGGCGAGGAAGACTATGTATTTCTGAATCGCCGGGGCCATCATCTTACACGGGTCATGATTCTCATCATGGTGAAACGCCTTGGAGAGGCTGCAGGCATCACGAAAACGATATCGCCGCACACCCTTCGTCACAGTTTTGCCACGGCTCTGCTGCGCGGAGGTGCCGACCTGCGCGTGATACAGGAGCTGCTCGGCCACGCCGACATTGGCACCACAGAGATATACACGCACCTCGATGACGAAACACTGCGGCAGGAAATACTGCTCCATCATCCGCGGAATATGATGAAAAGCCCCGACGACAACACGTAAACCTCCTGCCCTCTGCGGTACCATAAGAGATAGCTGACTTCGTATTTACAAACAAATTATTAATAAATTACACATGAGATTCAAGCATTTTATTTTCTCTCTGCTGCTGTTTGCCGTGGCTCTCACGGCGGCAGCACAGATGCCAGCCCAGATAATTCCGGCTGATACAGCCTTCAGAGTGGGTAGACTTTCGAACGGATTAACCTATTATATAAGGTATAACAACTGGCCCGAACATCGCGCCAACTTTTACATTGCACAGAAAGTGGGTTCGATTGAGGAAAACGACGACCAGCGCGGACTGGCTCATTTCCTCGAGCATATGGCCTTCAACGGGTCGGATCATTTCAAGGGCAACGACCTTATAGAATGGTGTCGGGCACACGGTATTGAGTTTGCAGGCGACCTCAACGCCTATACCTCGACCGATGAAACGGTGTATAACATCGACAATGTGCCTACAACGAACGCCGGTACCATTGACAGTTGCCTGCTTATCCTGCGCGACTGGTCGACGGGGCTTTCGTTAGAGCAGAGCGAAATAGAAAAGGAGCGCGGCGTGATACATGAAGAATGGCGACTGAGTACGTCGCCTTTGAGCCGTATGCTTGAGCGTAACCTGGAGAAATTATACCCGGGTTCGAAGTACGGGCAAAGGTATACCATAGGCCTTATGTCAATTGTCGACAACTTCAAACGCAAGGAACTCGTCGACTATTACCGCAAATGGTATCATCCTGACCATCAGGGCATCATTGTTGTAGGCGACGTTGACGTAAACAAAATAGAAGCACAAATTAAAAAACTCTTCGGAAATATAGCCAATCCGGCCCATGAAGCCCCGCTTGTTGTGGCAGAAGTGCCCGACAATGCCCGCCCAATCGTAGTTATCGACAAGGATAAAGAGCAAAAAAACTCATTTGTGTCGATGATGATAAAGCATGATGTTTATCCCGACAGTTTGAAGCAACAGCTGCCCTATTTCATCGAAAACTACACCAAAGAAGCGGCTGTAACGATGCTCAATGCACGCTTTACCGAGGCCGCACAGAAAGCCGACTGCCCGTTTGTAAGTGCACAGGCCGAAGACGATGGGTTCTTATTGTCGAAAACAAAGGACGCTTTTTCGCTGAATGTAGTGCCAAAAGACGTTGACAAGACGGCCGAGGCACTGAAAGCTGCCATCGTTGTGGCAAGACAGGCAGCCGAATATGGTTTTACCGCTACCGAATATGAGCGTTTTAAGAGCAATGTATTGAGCGAACTTGAAAAGAATTATTCAAACCGCGATAAGCAGACAAATGCTTCGTTTGTAAGTCAGGCGGTAGACAATTTTCTGCATAATGATGCCATGCCAAGCATTGAATTTACCTACCCGCTCATGAAACAGCTTGTGCCTTACATACCGCTTGAGGGCATCAATGAGGTGTTGCCCGAGCTTCTTACCAAAAGCGACTCGAACCTTGTCATACTGAATTACAACAACGAAAAGGAAGGAAACGTATATCCTACCGAGGCGCAGCTGCTGCAAGCTGTAAACGAAGGACGTGCAGAAAAGGTTTCGGCATACGCTGATAATGTTAAAAACGAACCGCTTATTAAGAAACTTCCCAAAGCGGGAAGAATTAAAAAGGAGACGCGTAGCAAGCTGTTTGGTTATAACATTATTAAATTGTCAAATGGTGTTACCGTGCTTTTGAAGAAAACTGAATACAAGAAAGACCAGGTCAGCCTGACCGGTATGGGCGGCTCCGGACAAAGTAATTACGGGAAAGCTGACTTTGCAAACCTGGAGGTTTTCGACGATGTGATTGACAATAGCGGGCTGGGCGACTTCTCGTTTGTTGAATTAGGCAAGGCCCTTGCCGGAAAAATCGCCAACGCCCAACTGCAGATGGACGAGCGCCGTATGTCGGTCAAGGCAAGTTCTACGCCCACCGACGTTGAGACAATGCTACAGCTTACCTATCTCTATTTCACGTCAATACGCAAGGATACCGACGCCTTCAACAACCTGATGCAGCAATATGAGGTAGTGTTAAAGAACAGGACGCAGAGCCCTGAAATAGCATTCGGCGACAGTTTAACCCATGCTTTGTATGGCAATGACTGGCGGCGGCAGCCCTTTTTGCAGGCCGATATTAAGAATGTAAACTACGATCGCATTCTCAATATGGCGCGCGAGCGTACCGAAAACGCCAACGGGTGGACGTTTGAGCTTTGTGGAAATTATAACGATTCGACCATCCGGCCGCTCATTTGTCAGTATCTGGGTGCACTTCCATCTAAGGGAAACAACCCGAAAAGCCTGCGTGCATCGCGTCTTACCACCGAAAACGTTGATATTTCTTTCAACAGAAAGATGGAAACGCCAAAGGCAAACATACAGATGGTTTGGCTAAACCAGAAAACTCCGTATACGCTTGAGAAGTCGCTTCAGGCGAATATTGCAGGACAAATTCTCACCATGGTATACCTTAAAAAGATAAGAGAGGAAGCCAGTGCAGCCTATTCGTGCGGTGCGCAGGGCGATATGAGTATTGCCGATGACGGTTATCATTTTGCCGAAATTGAAGCTGCATGCCCCATGAAGCCCGAGAAGAAAGATACGGTTATACGTATTATGAACGAGGGAATGCAGAATCTGGCCCGCACCTGCGATGCCGACATGCTGGCAAAAGTGCAGAAATACATGCTCAAACAATATGAAAACGCCATCAAGAGCAACGATTATTGGAGAAACATTGTGTGGCGGAACTACACCATGAACGAAGACAACCACACAACGTACAAGCATATTATCGAGTCGCAGACGCCGCAGACCATCAGCGCTTTCGTCAGGGAATTCCTCAACGGAGCCAACAAGGTAAGTGTCATCATGATGCCGAAAGAAGAGAAAAATTGAGAAACGAAAAGACCATTAGATAAAGGCGTAAAATACCCCAGGCTGAAAGGGCCTGACGATTACGTCGTAAAGGCCCGGCGATTACGTCGTAAAGGCGAGACGATTGCGACGTAAAGGCAACGCGATTACGACGTAAAGACAAACCCTTTACGATGTAAAGACAAAACGGCCACGCGGCAAAGGTAAAACCGCCCTGCGGCAAAGGTAAAACGAAGATAGGCCTAAGTGCCTGTGACACAAAGGTCTCTGCCCGATTCCTACACGGAAAACCGGGCAGAGGCCTTTCCTTTTTCCGGACGAAACACGAGGTTATGTCCCGGCCATATACACGGCTTGGCGACGTCAAAAAACAAGCCCCTTTCTTGCTTATCCCGAAAAAAGGTGTTAACTTTGCACACCGATATTAATTTATATTTATAACACTGTGGAAGAATTTGGCTGCTTGCAACCACACTAAAAAATGCTAAAACTGCGAAATCACCCTCAGATTTTACGGTTATTTGGCGTTTTTCCACTTAAAATTATTGGAAAAATGAGTTACCTATTTTCTTCAGAGTCGGTTTCTGAAGGCCATCCCGACAAGGTCGCTGACCAGATTTCGGATGCCCTTCTCGATCAGTTTCTTGCCTATGACAGCAAGGCCCACTGTGCCATTGAAAGCTTTGTAACGACCGGTCAGGTTGTCATCATGGGCGAAGTGCGTTCATCGCAGTATGTCGATTTGCAGACCATTGCCCGCCGAACCATCAACAACATCGGCTATACCAAGGCCGAATATCAGTTCGATGGGGACAGTTGCGGCATACTTTCAGCCATACACGAGCAGAGTGATGACATAAACCGCGGCGTAAGCAGGGCCGAAGAAGCCGACCAGGGCGCCGGAGACCAGGGCATGATGTTCGGTTATGCCTGCAACGAAACGGAGAATTTTATGCCCGTTTCGCTCGATTTGGCTCACCTTATCATGCGTACACTTACCGACATTCGCAAGGAAGGACGACAAATGCCCTATCTGCGTCCCGACGCAAAAAGCCAGGTAACGGTGCAGTATAGCGATGCAGGGATACCCGAACGCATCGATACAATAGTAGTCTCTACACAGCACGACGACTTCGTCAAGCCCGAAAACGACTCGCAGGAAGCACGTGAGGCGGCCGACAAAGCTATGTTAAACCGTATTCATAACGACGTGCTCAACATCCTCATACCCCGCGTAAAGGCGCAGTTGGGCGAGAAAGTGCTGGCCTTGTTCGGCGACAACATCAAGTATTATGTCAACCCTACCGGCAAGTTTGTGATTGGAGGCCCCCACGGTGACACCGGTCTTACCGGACGAAAAATTATAGTTGACACCTACGGTGGGAAAGGAGCGCACGGCGGTGGCGCCTTTTCGGGCAAGGATCCGTCAAAGGTTGACCGCTCGGCGGCGTATGCAGCGCGCTACATTGCCAAGAATATGGTAGCGGCAGGAGTGGCTGACGAGATGCTCGTTCAGCTGGCATACGCCATAGGTGTAGCCGAACCCGTGAGCATTTATGTCAATACTTACGGCCGGAGTCACGTTAAAATGACCGACAGTGAAATAGCAAAAACCATCGCACAACTGTTTGATCTCCGCCCCAATCAGATAGAAAAAGTTCTGAAATTAAGGCAACCGATGTACCTTGAAACGGCTGCTTACGGACACATGGGGCGCAAAAACGAGGTGGTTGAGAAAAGTTTCACGAGTCTCTATCATGAAACGAAGACCATCAAAGTGGAGCTGTTTACCTGGGAAAAGCTTGACCAGGTAGAGCGCATACGCAAGGCCTTCGGCCTCTGAACCCTCATAACAGAATGACAGAGCGAAACGATTCGGTAAACTCTCCGGTGGCAGCGACAGCACAGCACGCTGTAACCGGCCATGAAAAAGGCTATCATTCGCCGGCCGAAATCATTGACCGGCTCCCCGATACCGCCACACCCTGGCAGCAAGACTCTGCTATCAGGGCCAGCTATAACTTCCAGAAGATTGACTGGAACCGGCGTCAGAACCCGATGCGGACGCCCACAACGCGGGCTGACGGCATCGGAACGTTCTCGCTTCGCAAGGCTATGTATTACAGCCCCTCGATGGTACAGCCCGACTCTACCTACCGTCCCGAGTGCGCCGCATACCGTCATGGCGTGGCCGGTGACCCTGTACCCTACTCGATTGCCGGCGACGACCTTATCACTTCCATACTGTTAGTGTGCTTCATCATTGCGACAACGGCCATCGCTAAGTCAGGAAACTTCCTGCAACGACAGCTCAAAAACTTCTTCCATTCGCAACGGGAAGGCACAAGCGCCATCACGGAGACCGACGAAGAACTGCGTTTTCAGTTCTTCCTGATGCTGCAGACGTGCCTGCTTTTCGCCATCATCCTCTTCTTTTACTCACGCGAAGTCAGCGGCGAGGCGTTCTCGTTTGCCCACTATCGGATACCTTCGGCCTATACCGGCACCCTTGCAGTCTACTTCATTCTTAAGAATTTGCTCTACTCGGTGGTCAACTGGGTGTTCTTTGATAAGAAAAAAAATGAACAATGGGCAAAGTCATCGCTGTTCCTTTCCTCGGCCGAAGGCATGCTTCTCTTCCCTGACGTCATGCTCCTGGCATACTTCAGCCTGCCTGTCAAGCACGCCGCCATTTATGCTCTTGCGGTTATCGTTATTGTCAAATTGCTGTCATTTTACAAGGCTAACATCATCTTTTTCAGGCGAAAAGGGCTCTTTCTGCAGAGTTTTTTGTACTTTTGTGCACTCGAATTAATGCCCCTTGGCGCCCTGTGGGGCGTAATGGCCACGATGGATAGATATTTAAAACAAAATTTTTAGGATAAGGCATGATTAAGAAAATACTGATTTCCCAACCCAAACCTTCCAATGAGAAATCACCTTACTTCGATATTGAAAAAGAATTTGGCGTGCAATTTGTATTCCGTCCCTTCTTTAAAGTTGAAGCCCTCACCGCAAAAGAATTCCGCCAACAGAAAGTAAGTATCCTCGCACACACGGCCATCGTGTTCACTTCACGTCATGCCATCGACTACTTTTTCAGCTTAGCCAAGGAGCTTCGCATCACCATTCCCGAGGATATGAAGTATTTTTGCGTGACGGAAACGATTTCGTTATACATTCAGAAGTACGTACAGTATCGCAAACGCAAGGTGTTTTTCGGCAACACCGGCCGCATTGACGACCTTATTCCCATCATGCTGAAGCACAAGGCAGAGAAGTATCTCGTTCCCCAAAGCAGCGTTCACACCGACGAAATAAAGGAAAAGCTCGATGCAAAGGAACTGAACCATACCGAGTGTGTGATGTACCGTACGCTAAGCAACGAGTTTACCGACGAGGAAATCAAGCATTTCGACTACGACATGCTTATCTTTTCTACCCCAACCGGCGTGCAATATCTCAGCAAAGCCTTTCCCGATTTACAGCAAGGCGACTTAAAGATTGCCTGCTTCGGACCTGCTACGGCCAAGGCCGTTCAGGACGCAGGGCTGCGCCTCGACCTCATGGCCGGAACGAAAGAATACCCTTCCATGATTATGGCGCTTGCTGATTTCCTGAAGAAGTCAAACGCTTAGACCTCTATGGAGAATGAGAATCACATCCTCTGCAAGGCCGAACGGCTGCACAGCCGCAAGCTTATCGAAAGGCTTTTCGGCGGTGGACAGAGCCGCTCCATGTCGGCTTTTCCGCTCAGGGTGGTCTATATTTCTCCTTCTTTATCGTCTGAAAACACCGAACTTCCGTCCTCTGCGCAGATGCTTGTCAGCGTACCGAAACGATGTTTCAGGCGCGCCGTCAAGCGAAACCGCGTTAAACGGCAGGTTCGCGAGGCTTATCGTCGGCACAAATCGCTTCTTGAAGGGCAGCCCGTTATCATGGCATTTATATGGCTTGACGCCAAACTATACCCCTCGTCACTTGTTGAAGAGCGCGTCGCAGGCCTTATCATGCGCGTCAAGGAAAAGATAGACGAAAGCCAAAGTCAATGAAAAACCTCCGGCATTTCCTCACCGTTATCCGGCGTGCAGCGGCCTGGCTTCTGATTTTTCCCATTGTTTTCTATCAGAAACTCATCAGTCCCTTCACCCCTTCCTCATGCCGTTTCATACCCACTTGCTCAGAATATGCCCACCAGGCCTTGCTCATGCACGGTCCCGTCAAGGGTTTTCTGCTCGCCGCATGGCGCATTTTGCGATGCAATCCCTGGGGAGGAAGCGGATATGACCCCGTTCCGGAGCATTTCCGTTTTCCTAAATGGCGGGCCGGAATATGAACAACGTTCGTCTCTCTTTGTATAAATATCCTTGCAACGGGGCCGACAACAACAACGCACCCAACAGAAAATACACGATAATTTAAAAACACTCACCAAATATGAAGAACTTTGTTGAAGAACTAAAATGGCGTGGCATGCTTGCCCAGATGATGCCGGGTACCGAAGAATATCTGCAAAAGAACCTCACGTCGGCCTATCTGGGCACCGACCCTACGGCCGACTCGCTCCACATCGGCCACCTTTGCGGCATCATGATGCTGCGTCATCTGCAGCAGTGCGGCCACAAACCCTACCTGCTTATAGGCGGAGCCACCGGCATGATAGGCGACCCTTCGGGCAAGAGTCAGGAACGAAACCTGCTCGATACCGACACGCTCTACCACAATCAGGAGGCTATCAAGAAGCAGGTTTCGAAGTTTCTTGATTTCGACAGCACCGAACCGAACAAGGCTGAACTGGTAAACAACTACGACTGGATGAAAGATTTCACCTTCCTCGACTTCGCACGCGAGGTAGGAAAACACATTACAGTCAATTACATGATGGCCAAGGACAGCGTTCAGAAGCGCCTCAACGGCGAGGCCCGCGACGGTCTTTCGTTCACCGAATTTACCTATCAGCTGCTTCAGGGCTACGATTTCCTATACCAATATCAGCATTATGGCGTACGCCTGCAGCTTGGAGGAAACGACCAGTGGGGCAATATGACCACGGGAACAGAGCTTATTCGCCGGACCCTTGGCGCCGAAGCCGAAGCCTTTTGCCTTACTTGTCCGCTCATCACAAAGGCCGACGGCAAGAAGTTCGGCAAAACAGAGAGCGGCAATATATGGCTCGACCGCAACCGCACAACGCCCTATGCCTTCTACCAGTTCTGGCTAAACGTCACCGATGACGATGCAGAAAAGTATATCAAAATATTTACAGACCTCAACCGTGACATCATAGAGACCCTCACCGCAGAGCACAGACAGGACCCGGGAAGGCGCATTTTGCAGCGTCGTCTGGCCGAAGAGGTTACAACCATGGTGCACTCAAAGGCCGACCTTGACATGGCCATCGCAGCCAGCAACATACTGTTTGGCAAGGCCACGAAAGACCAATTGGCACAGCTCGACGAAGTCACGCTCAACGACGTGTTCAAGGATGTGCCCCACTTCACGCTCGACAAGTCGCTGCTCGGCGGCACGGCCATCGAACTGTTCTGCCAGGACGGATGGGACATTTTCCCTTCAAAGGGCGAAATGCGCAAGCTGGTCAAGGGCGGCGGCGTAAGTATGAACAAGGAGAAACTGACGACCTTCGACCGCGTTGTAACTGCCGAAGACCTCATTGACGGCAAATATCTGTTGATGCAGAAAGGCAAGAAAAACTACTTCCTCATCACCGTGAAGTAACCCTTCAGGCGCACACGCCACGCAAATCCCGCCTGGACGCGGGCACAGAAAAGGCTATGCCTCAACGAAATACGTCGTGAGACATAGCCTTTTGTCGTGTCATAGGCGAGGCTTTTCCGTCGTTGGATGAGGATACGGCGGCCACGGTACACATGTCATGGCGGTCGTGGTACACACCATATGGCGACCGCCGTACGCCCGTGCGGCGGCCGCCGCACAATAAGGCCGGGCACGTAAGACCTTCACCCATTTTGCAGACAGGTATAGGAAAAACACAAAAAAATATCAGAATCTGCGTACACTATTGAGGAAAATTCTTTATATTTACCACCGTAAACAATCCATCAGGCAAGTTATGATTAGAAAAAATCTTCTGCTCTTCCTCTTCGCCCTGCTCTCCATCCTTGCACAGGCGCAGGAAGAACGCCCGCTTACACCCGTCGAATGGAGCCAGATTGAGAAAATCGCCAAGGCCCATCCCGACAGCATAAAAGCTCTTGTTGCACGCCTCACACGGCCCGAACTTGACACCACGCTGAGCATGAACGAGCGCGTGCTCGCCTTTTATGGCCAGACATACATCAGCCGAGGCGGCGAGGCGCTTGACGTAATGCGCATGAACGATTCGCTGCGGGCAGGTTCTTCTGGCACACTTACGCTGGCCAACAAGGTGCTGGCCAAGAATCCCCTGAACCTTGAGGCATTGATGGGAAAGGCTTCTGCGTTGTTCGCAAAGGCAAAATTGAATCCCTCCGACTCTACGGAGCTTAAGTCGCAAGCACGATATTGCCTGCGCGTTGCCATGCGTCTGTATAACACAATAGCCTCTACAGGACGCGGGACTGCTGACGAACCGTTCTCCGTTACCAGCGTGGGCGATGAGTACAGCTTCATTAATTACTACCTCAATGTATGGAAAATAAAGGGGCAGTCGCTCGTCAATATCGGCTTAGACAGGATGCCTTGCGACATCATTCACCTTGGCGAGAAGAGCGAATACTGGGAAGAGCCCGATATTTACTTTGATATTACACGCGTACTTCAGTTGGAACGACAAGCCTTTAGTAAATAATATGAAAATCGATCAGAAAGAAATCACGAGAGCCGTACTCATCATCGTTGTGAGCGTTGCGGCTGTAGCGGGTTGCTGGCAGATAGGGCACGGCCTGCGAAACTTCCGTCAGGGAGAGAACAAAATTAAGGTAACGGGAATGGCTGAAAAGCAAATCACGAGCGACCTTATAGTGTGGAACATCGACGTTTCGGGCAAAGCCGATACGAAGGGTGCCGCCTACACCGAGTTTAACCGCTCGAACCGGCTGATAAGACGGTACTTGCGCGAGAACAATATCCCCGATTCGTGCATCGAATCGAACAGCGTAAGCATTGAAAAACAAACCAAAAGCCTGTACGATACGCAAGCCGAGCGCTACTTTGAACGTGATGACGGTTATCTGGTATCGCAGTCTATAATCATCACTTCACACGATTTGCCGACCGTTGAACGCGTTTATCAGAAGATTTCAGAACTGTACGGACGCGACGTAAACTTCAGCAGCAGCGACCCGCTATACTATTATACCAAGCTCGACGACCTGAAAATGCAACTGCTTCACGACGCCGGTGTCGACGCCTACAAGCGTGCCGAAACCATCGCCGAAGGCAGCAATGCCAGCGTGGGCAGCCTGCAGTCGTCAACAATGGGCGTTTTTCAGATTGTCGGTCTGAACAGCAGCGACGACTATAGCTGGGGCGGAACCTTCAATATCAGCGATAAAGAGAAGAAGGCCAGCATTACCATACGAGCCGTTTACTCGCCGAAGTAAGTGCAAGGTCGGCGTGTGGCAGCCCAGCTGCCGACGAACAGACACTGGAAACCTGCCATGCGGCAGCCGCAAAGCTGCCGTAAGGCAGGTTTGTTTCCATTATACCTGCACGCTCCCAAGGCAATTCTTACAGAAAGATTTGTAAAAATTTGGCAGGCGTTTAAAAAAGACTTACCTTTGCACAGCGAAAATTAGCCTGTCCTATGGTGTAATGGTAGCACTACAGTTTTTGGTTCTGTCAGTGGTGGTTCGAATCCGCCTGGGACAACATAAAAGCCCGCGAGCAGTATGTTTACATGCCCGCGGGCTTTTGTTTTGGAGCTTTTTCTTTTAGCTTATTCTCGTTAAAGCGGCGTTCGTTAAACGTTATTGCTATGCCTAATAAAAGTTGCTGCTATGTTTGTTCAGCACTCTTACTATGACTTATAAACGTTTTAGCCGTGTTTCTTAGGTGTTTGGGCTTATTGTTGCAGGAAGTTAATCTTGAAGTCACAATTCATATTGTAAGGAGTTATGCCGGCACCCTCACGGTTCTTCAACCTGAAACTACCCACGCATACGTTGCCGTTGCCTGCCGCCCGCGTAAGTTCTATATCGCCTTCCAGCGATTGAAGCACATCCTTACTGCCATGTTCGCGCACCATTGCCACGCCTTCTCTCACACCATGCTGCAAAAGGAACGAGGTCATAGCTTCGCCCCGGGGTGCCGTTTTGCCCGCTTCCGCAACCTGTTTGTTAAGCGTTTTGCTCTCCATCGCGTCACAGAAAGTGAGATGAAACGTCCTTGTTGCCCCTATTTTATAGTTGACACCGGGCAGCAAATAAAATGTAACGTCATAGCTTTTGCCTTGCTTGTTCGTGGGAGATAATTGGAAATACACCGCAATAAGCTTGGGTTTGACAAACATATTGAGCATATCGTCATAGTAATCTGTGTTAACTGGCACATTATATACGCTCAAATAGGCCTGCCCGTTAATCGTTGCCTTTGCCACAACAACCTCTTTTGTGGCTTTGTCATCGTCTGAACTGCTGCACGATTCTGTCAGCGCCAGCACAAAAAATGCACTTAAAAACAACGCAACAACAATGATCGGTTTCTTGATTTTTCCCATTTTCATAAGCTTTTGTCAATTAGATTATCACATCATTTCAGGCCGGACAGCCACGCCTTACGCTATGTTTACAATACAACAACGGTCTGTCAGTCAGCTACAAATATCGAAAAAAATAATGAATAAAAGCGTTTGGGAGACCGAAAAATGATGAAAAAGGTGATAAAACATACACTAAGCGGGTACGCTTCATAACGAAACGGGGCAGTTCGTATGCTATTGCCGGAGCTTATTTCAGCGCAAGAGCCTTGCAGAATTCCCACATAACGATACCCGCTGTGGTTGAAACGTTCAGACTATGCTTGATGCCGAACTGCGGAATTTCGAGGCAACCGTCGCTCATATCCACCACCGTTTGCTTCACTCCCTTTACTTCATTGCCGAGGATAACGGCGTAGCGGTGCTTCCTGTACGTTGTTTCCAGAGAGCCTTCAAGGGATTTTTCAGGGTTTTCGGGGACGACATGGGCATCGTTTTTCATCGCAAGAGCAATGCTTTCATGCAGGTTTTGGAGTTTCATTGAGCCTTCAACCTGCTCAATGCTGTACACAAAGTAGCCGTCATGGTGAAGCTGTTGCACGGCATCTTCAGTGTTTTTGAAGTATCGCCACGCCACCGAATCCTCACCTCCAAGGGCTGTTTTATGAATTTCTGCATTGGGCGGACAGGCCGTTATGCCGCAAAGATAGACGGCTTCAATACGAAAAGCATCGCCGCAACGGAAGACACTGCCCACGTTATACAACGATCTTACATCGTCTAACACCACTATAAGCGGCAGCTTTTCGGCCTCCTTGAACTCGTCTAACGACAGCCTCTTCATCTCAATGGTTCGTAACTTGCGCATACCAGAGCCTATTTCTTCACGCTAAAAGCCAGTGCATAGGCCTTGATTTGCTTTACCATGGCCAGCAATCCGTTTGAACGCGTGGGCGATAAATGCTCACGAAGACCTATCTTATCGATGAAATAAAGGTCTGAATCAAGAATTTCCTGCGGTGTATGATTGCTGATTACCCGAATCAAAAGCGCGATAATGCCCTTGACTATCAGCGCATCGCTGTCGGCGGTAAATACCAATTTGCCGTCCGTATAGTCGCATTGAAGCCACACTCTGCTCTGACAGCCGTCAATAATATTCTGTTCTGTCTTATACTTTTCATCTAATGTGCCTAACTCATTGCCCAGATCGATGAGCAGTTGATATCGATCCATCCAGTCGTCAAAGTCGGAAAACTCGGCTATTACTTCCCTTTGAGCCTCATCAATCGACAAGTTATTCGAACTGTTTATATCTGCCATGATTGTTCTTTGTTTTTATTTTGTATGTTGTTTATTCTTATTTTATATGCCTCTCCCGAAAAGAAAGGCGCGCGAAAAGGGAATCTTTAACCCGTAGAAAAGGAATTTTCAACTTATTAAAAGGAAATTTTTAACCTGAAAAAAGGTCATTTTCACCCCGTCTATTCCTCACTTTTAACGAGCTTGAAGAACTTATCGTTAGGCCTTACCTTGTCTGGAACGGGAATGGAAACACGCCAACCCTGCTCCGCTTCTTCAACAGGCTCGAGGTCATAACGTATTTCTTGGGCATCCAAATACATGGCACCGGTCGTCGTTCCCGTAATAAGCAGCTTGTCTCCCTTCTTGAATGGTGCTGCCTCAACGGATATTTCGGCGACGCCTATCTTTGAGAAATACTTTGTAACCTTACCCACAAGTACCTTCTTTTCCGTAGCCAACGAGCCGTAATGCTTATTCCATTCGCCCATGGTTTGGCCCTGATAGTAACCGTCCCAGAAGCCACGGTTGAAGACAGTAGCCAGGCGTTCGTCCCACTTATCTTTCTTTTCCTCGGTAAATGAGCCTTCCATGACGGCCTGAATAGCCTCACGATAGCACGAAACCACGGTGTAAACATACTCCGGTCCGCGCGCACGGCCTTCTATCTTAAACACTCTTACGCCGGCATCTATCATCTTATCGATGAACCGAACCGTCTTCAAGTCTTTCGGACTCATTAAGTATTTATTGTCTATCTCGAGCTGATTGCCCGTCTCATTGTCCGTAGCCGTATAGCTTCGGCGGCATATTTGCACGCACTGTCCGCGGTTAGCCGACCGGTTTGCCGCATGAAGGCTCATATAACACTTGCCCGAAATTGCCATGCAAAGGGCGCCATGGCAGAACATTTCAATACGGACGGGCTTGCCCATAGGCCCGCAAATGTGCTGCCTGATGATTTCTTCGTGAATATGTTTCACCTGTTTCATGTTCAGTTCGCGCGCCAGAACGCTCACGTCTGCGAACTGGGCGTAAAACTTCAGTGCCTCAACGTTGCTGATATTCAGCTGTGTTGACAAGTGCACCTCAACACCAACCTCGCGGCAATACACCATAACCGCCACGTCAGAAGCTATTACAGCCGATATCCTTGCCGCCTTGGCAGCGTCAATAATCTGGCGCATAGCCTCCATGTCTTCGTCGTAAATAATGGTATTTACCGTCAGATAAGTCTTAATGCCATGTGCTTTGCACGTATCAGATATTTCGTGGAGGTCGTTGATATCAAAGTGATTGGCACTGTGAGAACGCATGTTCAGCTGCCCTATGCCAAAGTAAATTGAGTTTGCGCCCGCCTGAATGGCTGCGGCTAATGACTCACGACTCCCCACAGGGGCCATGATTTCGAAGTCTCCTAATTTCTCATTCATGAATGCAAAGTTACTATTTTTTTGGCTCATTACCCGTATACGGCCCGTTCATTATGAAGCATTTGCAGACCTCCCGCGCCATCAACCTATATAAAAAAGCCCTGTAAGGAGTAGCGTTTCAAAACTATTTGCCGTAACTTTGCCTGCATACGATAACTCAACGATGAAGAAACTCTTGTATTTCTTTGTAGCCATAGTCGTGCTTCTCGGCGCTTACGGCATATTGGTAAAACCGATAGAGCGATTTCTCTACGGCGATACCTTTTACAAGACAGGCCCTACTTTCACCACCGATGTGATGTTAAAGACCACCCCTGTCAAAGATCAGGGCCAAAGTGAACTATGTTGGGTCTATGCCATGCTGGCCACTATTGAAACCGAACACCTCATGCTGGGCGACTCGGTTAACCTATCACCCGACTACATTGCGCGCATGTGGCTTGCCGAGCAGGCTCGTTTCTGTTACCTTTCACGCGGCACCCGTGCCATCAACATGCGCGGAATGCCGTCGATGACGCTCAGTTTGCTCGAACGATATGGCCTTGAACCCTACGACGCTTACCACAATTTTGATGGCATTAACTACCGCGTGCTCTCCCGAAAAGCCATGCAAATAGCCCGCGCCTCGACGTCGCTGGCCATGCTTGACACCCGCATGGCCGACATTTTAGACCACGATATAGGATACTTGCCGCGCACATTGTTCATGCTTGGTGCCGAATACACGCCCCTTGAATTTGCTCATAGCGTCTGTTTGCCGAGCGAATACGAGGCCCTTACCAGCTTCAGCCATCACCCTTTCGGCCATAAATTCGTTCTCGAAACGCCCGATAACCAGCTCCGCGACAGCTTTATGAACATACCTCTTGACAGTATGATGGCACGCATAGAGACGTCGTTGCGTCATGGCCATCCCGTTTGCTGGGAGGGAGATACGTCTGAACCCGGATTCAGCACAGCACGGGGGCAGGCCGTTCTCGAAAATGAGGGCCAACCTGTAAGCCAGCAACAACGGCAACATGGCTTTGAAACCTTCAGTACCACCGACGACCATTGCATGGAACTATGCGGTATTGCCCACGACATCAGGGGCCACAGATATTTCATTGCCAAAAATTCGTGGGGCAAAACGCGCCCTTTTGGCGGCTTCATGTACCTTAGTTTCAACTATATCAGAGCCAAAACCATAGCCGTTTACCTTCCAAAAGCCCGATAGAAACCGACAGAAGTCCCCGCACGGGAACACGCCATCGAAATGTATATATATTGTAAATTAAAAGTGTTACCTTTGCGCATATAAACTCGAAACACACTATTATGGGAAAAATTATATTGACAGGTGACCGTCCTACCGGCAAACTGCACCTGGGACACTATGTGGGAAGTCTGCGCCGTCGCGTGCAACTTCAGAACGAAGGCGACTATGAGCGCATGTTTGTATTTATGGCCGACGTGCAGGCGCTGACGGATAACGCCGACAATCCTGAAAAAATAAGGCAGAATATAGTGGAGGTTGCCCTCGACTATCTTTCGGCAGGGCTCGACCCAGACAAGTGTACGCTCTACATACAAAGCTGTATTCCCGAGCTGAGCGAGCTTACAACCTACCTGATGAACATCGTCAGCGTGAGCCGCGTACAGCGCAACCCCACGGTGAAGACCGAAGTAAAAATGCGCGGTTTCGAAAACAACTCTATCCCTCTCGGCTTCTTTTGCTACCCCGTTTCGCAGGCAGCCGACATTGCTGCTTTCAAAGCGACAACGGTTCCGGCAGGTGAAGACCAGGCGCCGATGATAGAACTGACGCGCGAACTCGTCAGCCGCTTCAACCAAACCTATGCTCCGGTGCTCGTTGAGCCGTCGCTCATGCTGCCCGAGAACGCCGCACAGCGCCGCCTTCCAGGCACCGACGGCAAGGAAAAAATGTCGAAAAGTCTTGGCAACTGCATCTATCTCTCTGACGATGCCAAGGCGGTTGAGCAGAAGGTTAAGAGCATGTATACCGACCCTGCGCATCTGAACGTCTCTGACCCGGGCCACATTGAGGGCAACGCTGTGTTTACATATCTCGACGCTTTCGCCACCAACCAGGACTTTGCAGACTTCTGGCCCGAGTTCAAAACGCTTGACGAGCTCAAGGCGGCCTACACACACGGCGGCATTGGTGACATGAAATGCAAGAAAATGCTGATGCAGGTTATCAACCGTATGCTCGATCCCATCCGCCAGCGCCGCCACGAATACGAACAGGATATTCCCGAAATATTCAACATTCTGCGCCGCGGCTCCGAGGCTGCACGTGAGGCGGCCGCGCAGACCATGGACGAAGTGCGCAACGCCATGCGCATCAACTATTTCTCTGATGCCGGTTTAATTAAGGAGCAGAGCGAGAAATACAGGGAAAAGTAAAGAATTAAAAGATTAAAAAATTAAAGATAAAGGCTTGAGGATAGAGAATTAAGCAAGTAATATATTAAAGGTAAAGGCTTAAGAATAGAGAATTAAGCAAGTAAAAGATTGAAAGAAAGAATAGGCTTCAGAAAAAGTAATATTGATAAATTAAACGCTGTTTCAAAGAATATAGAGACGCAGAGTCTTTAATTTTTTAATCTTTTAATTCTTTAATTTTTCTTTTTTTTCCTATCTTTGCACGGCTTGACACAACATGCGCACGTGTTATTTGCGCTGTAAGTCAGGGCTTAAAACAGGCTCTGATAGTTCAATGGATAGAACGTAGGTTTCCTAAACCTTTGATCTGGGTTCGATTCCCAGTCAGAGTACACGGCTTTATCGCAAGGTCTTAATGATATTATGACCTTGCGATTTTTTCGTTTCTGCCCCACCCTTACGCCGTTTTCCTCACCGTGCGGCGGCCGTGATACAATGTGTACGGCGGCCGTCGCATGATACGTACCACGACCGCCGTACAACCGTTTGACGGCCGCCGTACACTCACCCTGAAGGCGCAGAAACAATATGCAAGCGCCGGAAAGGCGCTAACAAAAAAGAATTCTCACTATATAAAAGCATCGGAAAGACACTCACGAAAGGGAATATCCACAGCATACAAGCATCGGAAAAGTGGTCGTGAAAGAGACTGTCCACAGCATGCAAGCGCTATTAGGAACCGGTGGGAATGAAGCCGGAGGCTTCAACTTTCAATAACCCCACGTCATCCCGCAAGGCGGGTGACGTGGGGATGGAGACAGATGCGACGGCGGCCGACTCTGGAAGAGTCGCCCGACAACCCAAAAAAGTGCTGACGATGATAAACGCTTCGGCCAGCGTTGGCAGCCGACATGAGACACCATGCAACAAAACAGGATGTGGGCACAGCCTTGTTGATGGTGTCGTTCTGCACAATATTGGGATGGATAAGTTATGCAGAAGTCTGTGCCGTGCAGGGCGAAATGGGCGCAATAAAAGAAGCGAGAGGCGGGAGAAGTTCTGCCATACACCTTATTATATTATAGGACGGGCAGATAAAGTTGCAAAGGAGGGGAGAGAACAACTATAGACAGCGACTCCGAGAAACGAAAAGAGCCACGCGGGAAACGCTTCCCACGTGGCTCTTTTATTATTTACAAGTTGTCCTCTAAGTTCGGAAAACAGAGAGGATAACCTTTTATTTCAAATGTTATTACGCTTTTGCCACCTCTGTTTCTGCCTCAACATTGCGGTTCCGGATGTTCTTACCCATAACAAGGTAGGCCACTGGAGAAGCAATAAACACAGACGAAAGGGTACCGATGACGACACCGATAATCATTGCAAACGTAAAGCTTCGGATGCTGTCACCGCCAAGGATGAAGATGGCAAGCAGCACGATGAGGGTTGACAACGACGTATTGATGGTACGTGCAAGGGTTTCGTTGATTGAGTCGTTGAAGAGTTTCTGTTCGTCTGTCTTGCTAAGCAGTCCCTTACGCTTATTCAGATTCTCACGGATACGGTCGAACACAACCACCGAGTCGTTAATATCGTAACCGATAACCGTCAGGATAGCACCGATGAATGTTTGGTCAACCTCGAGCGAGAAGCCAATCCATCCGTAACAAAGCGAGAAGGCACCGATAACGATGGTGGTATCAAGAATAAGTCCTGCAATAGCACCCACCGAGAAACCTAAGTTGCGGAAACGCAGCAAAATATAAAGGAAGATGAAGACTAAGGCCAGAGCAACGCTCTTGATTGCGCCTGTTGTGATGTCCTTGGCTACGGAAGGACCGACCTTAGAGCTGCTGATGATACTTCCTCCCTTACGAATATCCGGATTCTTGAAGTCGTCCATGCTCGACTGTGTAACAAAACCGGCTGTCTTAAGCTTCTGATAAAGCTTGGTTTCTACGCGGTCGTCCTCGGCAGGATCGTTCGAATCGATATTATAGTTCGTAGAGATACGGATAGTCTTTCCATCAGTACCAATGGCAATAACAGACGTTGTTGCCATCTTTCCGGCATCAGGACCTACCGTGTTTGTGAAAGCATTGCCCAGCACTTTGCGCACCTGCTCAACCTGTACGGGCTTGGCAAGGGTTACAACATAGTTGCGGCCACCCGTGAAATCAATGCTCTGGCTCAGGCCACGCACTGCAAAGCTGCCAATACAAACGACAACGGCAATACCCCATACGGCAAAGCTCTTCTTGTACATGCTCATGAACTTGTAATGCTTTCCCTGCATGAGGTTCTCAGATATGCCAGTCCAGAACTTGAGATTCTGCCACTTTCCTTTCTTTAACTTGTATTCGTAGACAACACGTGTAACGTATACGGCAGTGAAGACGTTGCAGCAAATACCGATAATCCACGTCGTAGCGAAGCCCTGAATAGGCCCCGTACCGAAGATGTAAAGAATGATACCGGTGATAAGAGAGGTAAGGTTCGAGTCGATAATAGCAGAGAAAGCGTTGCTGAAACCGGCGTCGATAGCCTGCTTCATGCCTTTTCCTGCACGAAGTTCTTCCTTGATACGCTCGTAAACAAGCACGTTGGCGTCGACACCTGTACCCAGCGAGAGCACCATACCAGCAATACCACTCATGGTAAGTGCAGCCTGGAAGGAAGTAAGAATGCCAAGAGTGAAGAATACGTTAAGCAACAAAGCACCGATGGCAATTGCGCCAGGGATAATGTTGTAAATAACAAGCATGAAGACAATCAGCAATGCAAAGGCGATTGCAAAAGAAACAACGCCCTGCTCAATAGACTGTGCGCCGAGCGTAGGACCTACTACTTCCTCCTGGACAATGTGGGCAGGAGCAGGCATACGGCCCGACTTCAACGTGTTAGCCAGGTCTTTGGTGTCTTCAATTGTGAAATTACCGGAGATAGATGACTGTCCGCCGCTGATTTCACCATTTACGCGAGGTGCAGAGTAAACGACGCCATCAAGTACGATTGCTATCGCTTTTCCAACGTTTGCCTTGGTAAGTTCTGCCCAGCGACGGGCGCCCTCAGAGTTCATTGTCATGCTAACCTCGGGCTGTCCGGTAATGTTATTGAACTCGTCCTTGGCAGTAGTAACGACATTTCCCTCAAGCGGAGCACGTCCGTTAGGCGTTGTAACCTTCAGGGCGTGGAGCTCAAAGATGTTCTTTGCCTGAATATTATCGGCCGGTTTAGCGCTCCAAAGCAACTTCATATCAGAAGGAAGAACCTGCTTTGCAAGCTGGCTATGGATAATTTTATTGATGGCAGCCGTATCGCGAACGCTGGCATAGCCGCACACGCTAAGGCCTTGGCCTGTTGGTTGCAACATGGCAAGCAACGGATGAAGCTTCTTGGCCTGCTCAAGTTGTGCGTCAGGAGTAGTGGTAATATCCTTCTTTTCTGTATCCTTAATCTTGAAACGCGGCTGAGCTGCCTTAACAGCCGGCTTGGCCTTTGCGGTCTTCGCACTGTCCTTAACAGCCGAAGCTGTGTCCTGTTCGCCGTTAGCCAGACGCTGATCAAGCTGCTGAAGATAAGGCAGGACTTCCTGAGAATTGTATGTTTCCCAGAATTCGAGGTTGGCACTACCCTGTAACAGCTTGCGCATACGCTCGGGTTCCTTGATGCCCGGCATCTCAACCATGATGCGTCCCTCGGAGCCTTGAATCTTCTGTATGTTCGGCTGAACGACGCCAAACTGGTCAATACGGGTGCGGACTACGTTGAAAGAGTTGTCAATTGCCGAGCTTACCTCTTCGCGAATAACCTTTTCTACCTCCTTGTCTGTGCTTGTAGGAGAAACCTTTCCCTGAAGCTGCTGTGTGGCAAAAACCTCTGCAAGGTTATGCCCAGGGGCGTTTTTATGGTAAGCATTGATAAAAAGCGTTACGAAGTCGTCCTGTGAAGTCATCTGCTCTTTGCGGGCTTCGTTCATCGATTTCGTAAAAGCGGGGTCAGTTTTGTGGTCGGCAAGATTCTCTACAACGTCGGGAACAGATATCTCCAGGATAACATTCATACCGCCTTTAAGGTCCAGACCAAGACCAATCTGAGTTTCGAGGCACTTCTGATAGCTGTAGATTCCCAGATACTTAACAGAATCTTTGTAATCCTGCTGAGCAATAGGATCCTTCAATTCTGCCGCTTTGCTGTCATAATACTTTGTGGCAACAGGGAACGACAAATAGAAAAGGCACACAAGCGTCAGCAAGACGGCTGTTGTGATTACGATTCCTTTGTTTTGCATTTTGTTAGTTATTTTATTGTTTTCTGTAAATTCCTTATAGATAATAAGCAACTATAGTGTGCAAAGATACTATATTTTTTACTTTATGAAAAGATATTAAAGGTTTATTTTAACGCTCATCACGCAATTTGAAATAGCAGGAAATAGGATAATGGTCAGACGTTTTAATGCTGTTATCCACTTTGCAACGATATGGTTTAAGGTCGGAAGTGCACATCATATTGTCAATACGGACATAAAAACCAGCCTTATGATAACTTATTCCAGGCCCGTTGGCAGTTGACACATAGCAGTCGGTAAGTCCCTCTGCAATGGTGCGATGCACATACGAAAGAGGACTGTCATTGAAATCGCCGCACACAATAATCGGCATCCCACGGTGAAACGAAACGTACCGTGCAACGGCATCGGCCTGCGGAGCCCGCTTACATGTTTGTTCACCAAGCTTACGAATAAGCATCTTTGACGTCTGCTCTGCCGTATCGGCCTGCATATCTCCCTTAACCAACAGCTTGAAACGAAACTTTTCCTCAGGGCTGAGTGCGGTAGTTTCAAGATGATTATTGATGACTATAATATCACGTCCCCTTACATTTATCTTGAAAGCTGTACTCAAATTAGCCTTCGATTTAATGTCAATATGCTCACGCGAGAGAATGGGAAACTTGCTATAAATGGCCATAAAGTTCCCATGGTGACTCACAACATCGTGATAAGGGTAAACGGGATTGAGCGCCGAGTCGATTTTTTCTTGTCCTACCTCAAAGGGAGAAGCCTCCTGTAAACACACAATATCAGCATTCTGATTTTTGATGTATGTAAGTATAGGGTTAGGTCGGCCATGATCTTCCCATCCCGCAAACGACCAGACGTTATACGACAACACCCTGAAAGTCCCTTTGGGCGGTTCTTGTGAAATATTAAAGGGGCAGTAAGTACGGACAGGCCCATAGCACACGATAAAGCCTAATAACGGAATAAAGCAGAGTCTGGGCTTGACAATAAGCCAGAAAATAAGGAATAAAAGATTGATAAACAGGAATAATGGGAAAATAAGCCCAATGTTACTAAGTCTTGGAAAGCGCTCGGGGTTAATCAAATCGGCATGCCCAATGAACAGCATCATGACAATAGAGGCGACATTTGCCCCGCCTGCCATTTGCAAAATAAACTTTTTAAACTGCCCAAGCATGATGGGAAAACTTATTTCCTGCTTTGATCAAAAAGCGTTTGCTTCTCTTCCTTACTAAGACTGTCATACCCGCTTTTGCGGATTTTATCAAGTATGCGGTCCACCTCTTCCTGTGTCGCTGCATGTCTCTGCTTTCCGGAAAAGGCTTCACCAGCATTTTTACGATAATCCATACTGCTGTCATCACCATTAGGATACGATGATTTCTTCGAATGATTACGATGTTTTTCCCATCGGTTACGCATGTTGTTGAACATACTCATGCCGCCATCCATACCATAATTGCTGCCAGGGTGACGCTGCCAATAACGTATAAGGAAAAATCCAAAGATTATACCACCCAGATGTGCCAAATGAGCTACATGGTCACCAGGGGCCGAAAGGGTTAGAAACAGCTCAAGGGCAATTGACCCCATAACCATCCACTTAGCTTTAATAGGAATGGGGATTGGGATAATAAACATGCGTTCTTCAGGGAATGTCATGCCAAAAGCAAGCAAAAGTGCATAGATAGCTCCCGAAGCTCCTACCGTTGTAAGCCCATTAAGCTGGCTTGAGAAATGAGCCATAACATTTACCGACTCGGTAATGCTGATGGCTTGTTGTATATAAAACTCGTGCCACACATAGAAAAACTGGGCCAACTCTTGCATGATACCCGCACCAATACCACAGAAAATGTAATAAAGAATGAACCTCTTAGGGCCCCATACCTGCTCCATCACGGCACCAAACATCCAGAGCATAAACATATTCACGATAATATGCTCCCATCCTGCGTGCATGAACATGTAAGTAAGGAGCTGGTAAACATGAAAATCGGAAGCCATAAAAAAGTGCAGGCCAAAGATGTCATTGAGGTCAACGACTCCTATTTGGCGTAACACTAACATGGCAATAAATACAAGAATGTTAATGATTAACAGATTTTTGGTGATGTTGGGTATCCTAAGCATTTTTTCGTTTCTTCTGACAGTATATCTGTAAACGGTGCAAAATTACGAAAAAACTCGATTAATTAGCTATAAAACAGCTGTTTTACCCCCTTTTTTCATTGCCAGAAACATTTTTTCTGTTTTTTTGTTTGAATTACGAAACTAATCATATATATTTGTCGGAAAATAGTGTATGTACTGATTATTTTATTCACTTTAAACATAAAAAAAATGAACAAGACAGAATTAGTAAAGAAAATCGCAGAGAAAGCTGATGTTACAGCAGTAGAGGCTAAGAAAACTCTTGATGCTACCATTGAGGCTATTAAGGATGCAGTTGTTGCTGGAGATAAAGTTCAGCTTCTTGGATTCGGTACATTCGCTGTTAAGAAACGTCCCGCTCGTCAGGGTGTAAATCCTTCTACGGGTGCTAAAATTACTATCGCTGCAAAGAAAGTCGTTAAGTTTGCACCAGGTGCAGAATTCGAAGCAAAGGTAAACAAATAATGTAAATATTATTTATATTAGTAAAGAGCCTTGGGAAATCATCCCAAGGCTCTTTTGTTTTTGTCTTTCTGAATCAGTTGAATGGGCTCTTAAAGAAAAGGTGACAACAGTATCTATCTCTCCATTTCAAACTCAAGCGTACCGCCTTTCATAATGTCTTCGTGAAGAATAAAATTCTGTTTATAGCGCTTGCCGTTCAGCTTTACTGACTTGATATAACAGTCGTCCTTGCCTTTACGATTCGTTGTAATGACGAAATGTTTGCCATTAGGCAATGTTATGTCTGCCTTACGAAGCTGTGGCGAGCCAAACTGATAAACGCCTGAAGCAGGGTCAACGGGATAAAAGCCCATGGCTGAAAGGATATACCAGCTCGACATCTGTCCGCAATCCTCATTGCCCGAGTATCCGTCAATACGGTTCTTATATTGTTCGGTCATCACCTTGTTAGCATAATATTGCGCCTTTCGCTCTGCACCAGCATAATTATAAAGGTATACACAATGGTGACTGGGCTCGTTTCCGTGCGCATACTGGCCAATAAACCCGCTGGCATTACTGTTCTTCGTATCTGCCTGATTTGTAGATAAAGTGAAGAATTTATCCAGTTCGGCAATAAACTTCTTCTTGCCACCCATGAGGTTTATGAGATCAGGAACATCCTGTGGCACATACCAACGATACTGCCATGCGTTGGCTTCGGTGAACGGATTGCCTCCATTGGCACCATATTGCAGCGGGTCAAACGGCTCAATCCATTTGCCATTGCTCAGCTTTCCACGGAAGAAACCTGTATTTTTATCGAATAAATTGCGATAATTGAGCGAACGACTTACAAAGTATTCATAGTCGCACGACTTGCCTAAATACTTTGCAAGTCGAGCTACACAAGCATCATCATACGCTTCTTCCAATGTAATAGAAACCGACTGGGTTTGTAAATCTTCGGGATAGTAACCATATTTCTCTAAAATTTTCCACGGTGAGCCTTCATGCTCACGTTCAGATGTAACATTAATAGCTTCGTAAACGCGCTCGGCATCAATACCCGGAATCTTCTTCAAAACGGCATCAACCAGCACGGGTATAGCATGATTGCCAATCATACAATAGTTATCTGTACCCCAGAGTTGCCAAATAGGAAGGTAGCCGTACGAGTCGTACTGCCGTAGCATACTCTTTACAAAGTCGGCCACACGGTCCTGCTTCAGCAGCGTGTACATCGGATGGCAGGCCCGGAATGTGTCCCAAAGCGAGAACGTACTGTAATGAGCTTCTCCCTTTTCTATCTTTCCCGTAGTATAATTGGCATACATAAACTCGCCGTTTATGTCTGAAATGGTATTAGGTTGAATATATGCATGATAAAGCCCCGTGTAGAAAATAGCTTTCTGATCGTCTGTTCCCTCAATACGGATATTGCCGAGTTCTTTCTCCCACGCTGCCACAGCCTGCTGGCGAACTGCTTCAAAGTTCCACGTATCGTTCTCACGCAGGTTCATCCGTGCATTGTCGGCATTCACCGGCGACAACGCAACCTTAACGATTAAAGGCTCCGATGAGGGTTCAAAGCCAAGGAAACATTTTACATCTTTGCCATTGGCCCAGTCGACGTTATGGTAAATATGGTTATAAGCTTTAAAGATAGTTTTCTTTACGGGGCGGTTGAACTTAGCATAGAAATACACCTTACGCAGTCGCTGCCAGCCGTCAAGGATGCGATAGCCCGTCAATGTATAAGGGTCTACAAGACGCAACTGTGCATCTGAAATATTCCTCGTCCAATGCCCTGCATGGGCCATATCGAACACAAGGTTGTTGGTTTTGCCCCCAGCATACGTATAGCGGTGCATCCCCGTGCGCAGTGTGGTCGTCAGCTCGGCATTGATACCGTCTTCGTCAAGCTTCACTTGATAATAGCCCACACTGGCTTTTTCGTTTGCGTGCGAGAAAGTAGAACTGAAGTCGTCGGTCTTGCTCAGCTCGTCAAGACTACGACTTGACGGCATCACCAGCACATCAAGTAAATCAACGCAGCCCGTTCCGCTTAAGTGGGTATGGCTGAAGCCGTAGATACGGTTGCTGCTGTAGTCGTATCCCGACGGCTCATGGCCTGTGGGCTTACTCTTTACATCGGGGCTAAGCTGCACCAAACCAAAAGGCACGCACGCCCCAGGGAAAGTGTTTCCCATCAGGCTGTTCTGGTCAACGGCACCCGTACCGATGAACGGATTAACATACTTCGTAACGCCTTGCTCGCCTTGGGCTGATACAGAACCTGCCGTAAGCAGAAACAATGAAGAAAGAAATAGATTTCTGAATAACATGATTAATGATAGTTTTTAGGGTTTTTAGTTTATGCTGTAAAGGTAATAAAAGAAAGCTCAAAAGGAAAAAATTTAAGTCATATAAAATATTTTGTATTAAAAAAACAGCAAAGCCATGCACCCTTGTTCGTTGAACATCAGGCGCACGGCTCTTTATATTTGCTGCTACTATGGCAGCAGCCTTTCAGGATATAATGATTACTGTTCTTCCCAGTTGGTATAACCGCCTATGGCTTTGCCGTTAACCGTTGCAGCATTATCCTCTTCTTCTTCATCCATCATGAAACCTTTTTTGGCCTCGCCAGATGGTATGCTGAATGAAGTAACTACAAAGCCTTGCATCACATCATCGGTTTTAACGCTTACTATATTTATATAAGGTGCGCCATATTTCATTTTACTATTCATAGTTAATTCCTGTCTCTTTAAACTTTACTTGCTGATAACTACTTTCTTTCTGTTCACGATATAGATGCCGTGAGAGGGATTCACAACGCGGCGGCCCTGCAGGTCGTATATAACATCGGCCTTTTTCTCTGCTTCGGGCTTAACGGTGCTGATACCGGTAGCTGCAGCATCATCGAAGTTGAAGATTAATTCCTTGGCAGGAGCAAAGTCTGACGTAGACAGTTTCAAGCCTGCACGATGGGCAGGCAGCTTGATAGAGTTACCCTCGCGGCCCGTCTGATGATAGAAGCCCTGACCTTTGGCTCCGTAGCCAAAGAGATAATATTTATAGCCTGCACCGCTAAACTCCTGTTCAGTAGCCGTACCTACAAGCAAGTTTCCGGTTACATCAACTTCTGTTGCACCCGTAAGCGCTGCACGATAAGATACTGTGCTACCAGCTGTTCCTTTAAGAATAAAGCCCGTTTGCTTCGGAATAACACTACCTGCAGTAAAGGCTGCTTCTGTAGTTTTACCTAAATTTGCAGAGCCTTGCTGCGTTACGCTCTTAATAATATAAGCCGTACAGCCTGCAGGCACCTCAAAGTTCTCGTTCTCCAAATAAAAGGAAGTATAACCGTGAGGACCAATATTGATGTCCTCAACTATTTTATCAGTATATTCTGACCAACCTGTTTCAGGCTTAAATGCAAAGCTGCGATCTACAGGCACATGAACTTTTAAAGTCGATTGGGTACCAAAAGCATTACTACCAAATGTAAAAGGCGAAGTGTGAGAAATATAAACATCTCCTGAAATATCATAATTTCCACCGCCTAAATTCTCCATAGAAAGAGGGATTGTCAACTTATCTAAAGGAAGTGCTGGAAAAAAAGCTCCATTGTCTATTACACGAATTGTTTGAGGTAGTATTGAAAGATCATTTATAAGATCTGTTGCAGTAGGCATAACGTTAAAAGACATATTTTGAATTTCTTCTATGTTTGAAGCTACAAATCCACGAAAACGTTTTATACTCCAGCCTACACACCACGTACTAAAAGATTCTATTCTTTTTAACTTTGAATTAACCCATACTTCCTCTATATCTCCGTTTGCCACATATAAAGCCCATAAACAGTTATTAGGAAATACTATAAGATTCTTTGGCAAAATAAGTCTCTTCAACTTAAAATTAGCAAAACATTGATAACTTAATTTACAGTCGTCTGGAATATAAAGAGAATCTATTTCCATTGAAACCAATCGAGCTATCTTATCTACATTATACGTTACACCATCATGCATAACCGTTGATGGTATGATAACCTTATCATAATGTACTCTTGTAGCTGGATCATTATAATTTAAACCTGGTTTCGATACAACTTCAACTTTCTTATTTACAGCATCTGTAACCTGAAAATACAAAGGAACACCTTCTGCTGTTGGAACGAGAAAAGGAGAGGGTGTTTGTGCTAATACAACTTCTGTACTTAATAGCACAAATAAGAAAAGTAAAAACTTCTTCATGCTTTATTATGATTTAGTTATTGAATACATATCAAATGTATATTTATTATCTTTTATGATACTTTTGCAAAGAAATAAAAAGACGAACAAAGGGAACTTCCGAAAGCCCTTTGTTTATTGTTGCTGCGACACGCTTCGCGCGCGCGTATGCGAAAAAGTTTAAAGGAATAGTTAGCGGCGGTGCGCCTGTGTGTGTGTGTGTGTGTGTGTTAGCAAAATATCTGAAACGGCCAAATATAATGCGCTGAAAGATGCGAGGAAACCAAAAATTCTCTGTATTGCGCTAAAGCCTTGATATGTAACTGCTAAACTCTCCATGGGGACAAAGGTAAGAAGAAAAATTAAAAGATTTAAAAAAATAAGGATTAAAAAAGCGAAAAACGAAAGAAAAATTAAAAATTTAACGTTTTAAGATGGTTTAAACTGGTGAATATTAACATCTTTATGGTCTTTCAGAAAGCGGTTTATGACTGATGGTGCGGCGCATATCATAGGACACTTTACGTAATATGGCTCGTGGTACGGCGGTCGTCGTACGCATTGTATCATGGCCGTGGCATAACCTGTACGGCGGCCGCCGCACGACCGTTCGACGGCCGCCAAACAACCCCCATACAATAAAAAAGAGGAATTCTGTGCAGAATTCCTCTTTATCGTTTTTCCTTAATTGATATAGCTGTGGAAAATAAGGCCAACGGGATTATATCGTAAACCCGGCGCTTTATTTTCATTTAGTTTTCTCCGCGAAAGGCAGCTTGTTCGGCCGCTGCAATGATATCCTCGCGACTTTTTGCCTTGGCACTGATATCGCTCAGGTCGAATTCGTCGGTGTGCAGGGCATCGTCTGCACTCTGCTCCATCACCGTTTCGTGCCGTTCTTCCTCTGCACTCTCGGCTTCGCTGAAAACCGTTGCACGGAAAGCCGTCTCGTGCTTGTCGGCAGTGTTGTCTTCGGCGCCCGAGGTTACGATGAAGGCCTGGGCCTCACTCGTGTCAGGGACGGCGCCCGTTGGCTCCTCTTCCATCTTCGTTCGCTCGCCCTTTGCAGCAAAAACCTGGTCAATGAACTGGGGTTCTTTCTTCAGCTTGTCAAGCGTATCCTTGGAAGCTTTCTGCTGACTCTCCTTTTTTGAGAATCCTTTGCCGCAGCATCCTTCAACTCCTTCAAGGACAGCCTGATATGAAAAGACGGGGCTTCCGTTCTTATCCTTGTTTTCTTCAAGAAGCTTGAAATTGAGCTTGACGCGGTTTTTCTGGCTCCACTCGATAAGTTTGCTCTTGAAATTCACTTCCTTATAGGCAACCTTGTCAATGTTGATCATCTGCTTGAGAATGCGTTCCTTCAGAAAAACCATGCAGGCATCGTAGCCACGGTCGAGATAAAGCGCGCCGACGAGGGCCTCGAAAGCGTTGCCTCCCATGTAACTGTTATGGGAAACCGTGTGGCCACTCGACAGAATCAGCTTGTTGATACCCATTTCCTGGGCCAGCTTGTTGAGCGTTTCGCGCTGCACGAGCTTCGAGCGGGTGTTGGTCAGAAAGCCTTCGCGCTTGCCCGGAAAATGACGATAGACGATATCGCCCACCGCAGCGTCGAGTATTGCATCGCCTAAAAATTCGAGACGTTCGTTGTTAACCGGCTTGCCTTTCTTGTTACGGTGCATCACGCTCTTGTGCATCAGCGCCATCTGATAATAGCTGATGTCGTGGGGATACAAGCCAATGATTTGATATAAAGAAGAATAAAGCTCCTTCTCCTTGCGGAAAGGGAGCTTTATCCGGTCGATTATGTTGACTAACATAAATCTATTATTCAGCATACTTTTTGAATACTACACATGCGTTGTGACCACCGAAGCCGAAGGTATTCGACAGAGCGGCACGCACCTCACGCTTCTGAGCGTGGTTGAAGGTGAAATTCATGTTGTAGTCAAGTTCTGGATCATTGTCGCCCTCTTCATGGTTAATCGTAGGAGGCACGACGTCGTTCTTTACGCTCAGCACGCAAACCATAGCCTCAACAGCGCCTGCAGCACCCAGAAGATGGCCGGTCATGCTCTTCGTTGAGCTGATATTCAGCTTGTAAGCATCCTCACCAAAGAGGTCTTTGATAGCCTTGGCCTCTGAAATATCGCCCACATGTGTAGACGTTCCATGTACGTTGATGTAGTCGATATCAGAAGTTTTCATGCCTGCATCTTCAAGAGCTGCCTGCATAACAAGCTTTGCACCCAAGCCCTCAGGGTGGGAAGCGGTGATATGATACGCATCGGCGCTCATGCCCTCACCTACCATTTCGGCATAGATTTTGGCTCCGCGCTGCTGTGCATGTTCAAGAGTTTCGAGAATAAGACACCCTGAACCCTCACCCATTACAAAGCCATCACGACTTGCACTGAACGGACGGCTTGCGTGTTGTGGGTCATCATTGCGGGTAGAAAGCGCGTGCATGGCATTGAATCCGCCTACGCCGCAGTCGCAAACAGCTGCTTCGGCGCCACCGGCTACAATGATATCAGCCTTTCCCAAGCGCAACAAGTTAAAGGCATCAGCAAGTGCATGGGATGAAGAAGCGCAGGCACTTGTCGTTACATAGTTCGGTCCGTGGAAACCAAAATGGATGCTTATCTGGCCGGCTGCGATGTCAGAGATCATCTTCGGGATGAAATAAGGATTGAATTTGGGACCTTCATCAGCGTGCTTCCCATAATACATTACTTCATCCTGAAATGTTTTAATACCGCCAATACCTATACCATATATGACACCTATGCGGTTTTTGTCCTCCTTTTCAAGGTCAAGACCAGAATCTTCCACACCCTGAATGGCACTTATAAGGGCCAACTGTGTACAACGATCCATCTTGCGGGCATCCTTACGATTGATGTATTTCTCAACGTCAAGGTTCTTAACCTCACAACCAAACTGGGTTTTGAAATTAGTTGCATCAAACTGTGTAAAAGGAGCAGCACCGCTTTTTCCCTCCAAAAGGCTCTGCCAGGTTTCACCTGCAGTATTGCCTAAAGGCGTAACAGCTCCCATTCCTGTTACAACTACTCTTTTTAATTCCATCTATTACTGTAGTTTTAAAAAAATTAGCGTTTAATGACATGATTGACATTAAACGCTAAAGGCCTTTCGCTCAACTTATTACTTAGCGTTTTCCTGTATATAGTTGATAGCGTCCTGTACGGTCTGAATGGTTTCAGCCTTATCATCAGGGATCGAGATACCGAACTCCTTCTCAAATTCCATAATAAGCTCTACGGTGTCAAGTGAGTCTGCACCAAGGTCATTTGTGAAACTTGCTTCGGGCTTTACCTCTGCTTCATCTACACCAAGTTTATCAACGATAATAGCCTTAACTTTAGATTCAATTTCTGACATAATTGTAATATTATTAAATGTTATGAATATATTTTATCACAAAATCGGTTGCAAAGTAACTAACTTTTTGGCAATTACACAAATAAAAGATAAAAAAAATGTCCTCATATTGCACAACTCATACCTGATTGTGCATAGAAACATTTTCCTTTTTCGATGAAAAGCTATTGCATAGTTCAAAATAAGTTGGTAACTTTGCACAAATCTAAATCAATCATGGAAGATATGACTTTTACTCAACAATGTAATGAAATCTTCAATAAAGTTATAGAAGATTACCACCTTAGAGACAACATTGATACCCCAATCAGCAATCCTTATGAGAAAGGCTCCATAGAAAACCGTCTTTATTTAAAATGTTGGATAGATACCGTTCAATGGCATCTTGAAGACATTATCCGCGATCCGCATATTGATCCCTTAGAAGCCTTGGCTTTAAAACGCCGTATTGACAGAAGCAATCAGGACAGAACCGACCTTGTTGAGCAGATTGATTCTTACTTCCGACAGATTTATTCTGACGTCAATCCCCTGCCCGATGCCCGTCTGAACACCGAAAGTCCGGCATGGGCAGTAGACCGTCTCTCCATCCTTGCACTGAAAATATATCACATGCGCGAACAAGTCGAGAGAAAAGATGCGTCTGAAGAACACGTTAAACGCTGCAAAGCAAAGCTGGATGTGCTGCTTGAGCAACAGACCGATTTGTCTACAGCCATTGACCAACTGCTGGAAGATATTCAGGCCGGCCGCAAATACATGAAAGTTTATCGGCAGATGAAGATGTACAATGACCCGAGCACGAATCCCATTCTCTACAAAAACAATAACGAATAACGCTTTATTCAAAACAACCTAATACCTGTTTTTTAATGAAGACAGAGCATATACTCGTCATCCGTTTCTCTGCAATGGGTGACGTTGCCATGACTGTTCCGGTAATATATGCTCTTGCCAGACAATACCCCAGCATCAGGATAACCATGCTTTCAAAGCCTTTCGCCCGACCTTTCTTTGAGGGTCTGGCTTCGAATGTGAGCTTTATGGAAGCTGATTTAAATGGTGAATATCATGGTATAAGGGGTTTAAATACCCTTTATAAAAGGTTAACAGTCAAGAATTTCACAGCCATTGCCGACTTTCACAATGTTCTAAGGTCGAAATATCTGCGCATGCGTTTCAACGTTGACAATTACCGCGTGGCACATATTGACAAGCATCGCAAGGAAAGAAGGGCGTTGACGAGAGCTTACAATAAGGTTTTCAAACCTATTCCTACCGCTTTTCAAAACTATGCAAAGGTGTTTGAAGAATTAGGTTTTCCCGTCAATCTTGAGTTTTCCACACTTTTTCCACAATCAAAACCTAACTTACGAATTCTCCCTGCAGTCATAGGCGAGAAAAAAAACTTTCAACAATGGATAGGCATTGCGCCGTTTGCAGCACATCAAGGTAAAGCTTATCCACTGCCGTTAATGAAGAAAGTAATTGAAAAAATAACGAAAACTTATCCCTCTTGTCGTATTTTTCTCTTCGGTGGAGGACAGAAAGAGAAGACTCTTTTGGAAGATATTGCCGTCAAAGACCCCCATTGCACGAACGTTGCAGGCCTGCTTCAGGGTCTCCGGCAAGAGTTGATGCTCATGAGTAACCTTGACGTCATGGTATCTATGGACAGTGCAAACATGCACCTTGCATCGCTTGTTGCCACCCCCGTTGTAAGCATCTGGGGCGCCACACATCCTTATGCCGGATTCATGGGATGGAATCAACGGGAAGAAAACGCCGTACAGGTTGACCTTCCCTGCCGTCCATGTTCCGTCTTTGGCAACAAACCCTGCCTGCGTGGCGATTATGCGTGCCTCAATCTCATCACTCCTGACATGGTTTTCAGCAAAGTTCAGGCTGTACTTAACAACCGTGGATAACTCTGTTGAAAACCTTGTTCATAACCCGTTCATAAGTTTATCCATAACCCTGCTGTTATCCACATCCGCTTTCCAACGCCTATCGTTCTGTGGATATCAACATGTTTGTTATTTCTGTATGGAAGACTTATCAACTATTTTCAACTTAAAAATATTATCAACACGCACATTATCCACTATCTCTCAAAAGCGTTGATAACTTTTTAACCGCTTGAATGTGAAACTTGAAATATACAATCACAGTGATTAAAACGCATCAAAAAAAGTTGATAACGAAATAACCAAATTTTCAGGCCATCAGTTTTCAACTTATCCACGCTCTTTCTTGTTTATTCTTTATTTCCTTTTTAAATAATTGAATCAAACAATAAATAAGAAGAGTGTGTGCATTCCCCGTGGCGTTTCTGATGATATGAAAATATAACGAAAAAGCAGAGGGCATATACACCTTATTATATATAGGCCTCCGCAGAACGTTCAATCCCTCCTTTTCACAGCTGATGAAAAGGAGGGATCGGTTTAAACTTGTAACAATATTTTAGCAGATAGCTGTCCTTATCAGTTTATAATGGCTATCTTGCATACCACACCTTTATCTCCCTCTTCAGTAGCCACCTCTACCATATACACTCCGGAGGCCACCCGCTTGCCGCTCCTGTCGAGCCCGTACCATTTATATTGTCCGTTTGCAGCCTTGCCGCTGTTGACAAGTACGCCGTTCGACGTTGTTATTTTCACGTCAGCGTTTTCGTCAAGACCCGTTATGGTGATAACGCCTGTGTAGTCGGGACGGACAGGATTGGGGTAAGCGTAGACGTTATCCTTGTTCATTCCCTGCCCTGCCTTGGGCGTATCGCTCATGTACGAGCACAGACCGTTGTCGGTTCCAATGAATAATTCGCCGGTCGTTTCGTTCATACTGAGCGACTCTATGTTGTCAGAGAGCAGCTTGCTGTTGCTTGTAGTGAAATGCTTCAGCTGGTGGATATTGTCCGAACTAATCAGATAGATGCCGCTTCCAGGTGTGCCAAACCATTTTCGGTTGGCCTTATCTATATACATGCAGCTGATATCTACGCCGGCAAGCAGGTAGTCGGCATAGTTGGTTCCGTCGTTGCGGGGCACCTTTACCTGATGAAACACAGGGTTGGATGCCGTTATTTGGTCGGGTTTCAGCACGAAAGGTCCCTTGTCGGTACATATCCACATGTTGTTTTCGTGGTCTTCAGCGATAGCGCGAACGTACATGATGCTGGTTTGTTCGCCCTCTTCGTTGATGAATTGATTGAATAATTTAACCGTGTTTGTTGCAGGCGTATAACATACGGCCATCGGGTAGCGGTAGAAGTTGTTGGGTATCCACATCATCCCGCGGCTGTCGAACACAGGTGTTGTCATGCGTTCGAGCGAACGATTGTTGTTAACTAATTCGGCGTGATGGTAGTTATTCCAGCGTCCTTCCGATGTAAGTTCGAGGATTGATGTTGAGGAACTGATGCTGTTTGTGACCCAGAGATTACCCGTTTTGTCGTATTTTATGCCGACAACTATGCAGTAATCCTTGTTGTTCGGCCTTACAGTGGAGGCACTTTGCAGCGGACTGTTATGACAATTATATTCCTTGACGAACCGTCCGTTCATAAATTCGTACATTCCTGTGCGGCCTGATGCGAACACGTGGCTTTCGTTTTTAGGATCAATATCCAGCGAACCTACATCCATATATTCATGTCCTGTCAGCGCCATGATGTCGTCCTGATAGATAGTCCACGTACTTCCGTCATACACTTGCACGCATCCGGGCCTGTAAAGTTCGTCGGGAAACATATATCCTGCCCCTGCCGAGTAGAGTTTTCCGTTGTAGAATTTGGTAAATCCGAAATAGTTATATTTGGGTCCTCCCGGGTTGAGCGTCTTCACAAGAGCCAGCAAGGCGGGGTCCATCACCTTGTTGCGTGCAGTGAAATTACCCGTGCGCGTCCAATTGTTCCGGTCGATGAGATTGGCTGTGAGCAAGCCGCGATAGGCCCCCTGCGCGCTCGACTCGGCGTAAATATACTTGCCTTCAACATGGGTATAGTTTACGTTGAAGCCCAGTTTGTATGTATTGCTTATTTCAGCGTTCTGTACATTCAGTTTGACAATGCCGAAACCCGTCGACAGGTAGGCATATTTTCCGGTTACATCAATGCTGTTTACCGTCTTGTTTTCGGTTATCGAGGCATTCATGTAGTCGGCAATGTTCTGCACGTTTCCGTTGGCCAACAGCAGATCGATGTTGTTGTTGTTGTACACGATAACCAGTTTTCCTGCCGCCTTGCACCATGCAATGTGTGCAATGTTACAGTCGCTTAGCGCGTTCAGCTTGTCATAGGTCTGCAGACTGTGGTCATTCTGGTTGTAGCTGTAAAGGCCCTGTGAGGCAAGAACATATATTTTGCCCTCGTTTCCCTTCTCTATTTCCGTAGGCTCATAGTAGCTCAGATAGGTTTTCCACAGTCCCGACGCTGCATGCGAAGCAAGCGAGAAGAAAAGCACTAAAACAGAAAGAATTTTCTTTTTCATGACAGGGGGTTTATGATTACGATGTAATGGGTTTGTGATTACGGCGTAAAGACGAAACGATTACGGCGTAATCGCCGTGCCTTTACGATGTAATCGTCAGGCCTTTACGATGTAAAGGGAAAGTCGTTACGTTTTTTGAAGAAAATATTGTGCCTTATTTGGCCTTAAGATGCTCCGCCAGACGGGTAACGGCCCTTGCCCTGTGGCTTATCTTGTTCTTGATTTCTTCGCCCAGTTCAGCAAAGCTTTTGTCGTAGCCGTCGGGGATAAACAGCGGGTCGTAGCCAAAGCCCGCGGTGCCGTGCTTCTCTTTTGCGATATGTCCCATTACCTCACCTTCAAACTGATACTCTCTGCTGCACAGCGGATTGTCGCCTTCCATCTGTATCAGACTGATGACCGTGCGGAAGCGTGCTTTCCTGTTCGTGTTGTCGCCAAGCTCACGAAGCAGTTTCTTCATGTTGGCTTCGCTGTCGTGATCAGTGCCATCGGCGTAGCGTGCCGAGTGTACACCCGGGGCCCCGTCCAGGGCATCTACCTCAAGTCCCGTGTCATCGGCAAAGCAATTCAGGTGGTAATGGTCAAAGATATATTCGGCTTTTTGGTGTGCATTGGCTTCTAATGTGCTGCCTGTTTCGGGTATTTCCTCGTGACAACCGATGTCTTCTAACGATACTATTTCAATATCGCTCCCCAGAATATCTCTTATTTCCTGTAGCTTATGCTTGTTATTGGTAGCAAATACTATCTTCATTTTTCTGCTTTTACGTTGTCCTTACTTGTCGGTGCTGGTTTACCGGTGCTGCCTTTCTTCTTTTCTTTCGGTATTTTTACCTTTATCTTGTCGAACCCTTCTCCGTAAACGCCTATGACTGAACTCTGTGAAACAAAGGCGTTCGGGTCAATCATCTTAATCAATCTGAAAATACTTGTGCTCTCCCGGCGCTTGGCAAGTATACAGAGAACCTTCATTTCCTGTCCCGTGTACCACCCGTGGCCGTCGAGAATAGTCACTCCATGGTCCATCTCTGTACCTATGGCATTGGCAATTTCCATATATTTTTTCGAGAAAATCATGAATTGAACCGACTCCCTTCTTGCGTTCATCACGTAGTCTAACATAAAATTCTCAACCACCATCGTACACAATCCGAACACAACCTTGTGTATTCGTGACAGGCTGTCGCCAAATTCGGGAATGAAAAGACAGCTGCCAATGATGCAAAGGTCGACGCCAATGAGCACCTGTCCCAGTGAAAAGTTGAAAAATTTGTTTACCGAAGCTGCTATAATATCGGTGCCACCCGTCGACCCGTTGTTCATAAACACAATGGCAAGAGAGGTACCAGTCATCATACAACCGATGAGAAGTGACATGAAATCCTGCCCTTCGCCCAGTATTTTTACATAGTGTCCCTGTGCGTCAACGGGCATAAGTTCCTGCGTTAACCACAGCAGGAACGACAGAACTAATATGGCATAGATGGTCTTTATAAGGAATTTGAATCCCAATATCTTCAGTGCGGGGATGAGAAGCAGCACATTTATGATGAAATTACTGTTCTCAATGGGCACATTTACTGCATAAAAGATAATGGCTGACAAGCCTGTAATACCTCCCGTAACGATTTCATAGGGCAACAGAAATATTGTCCAGGCAAAGGCATACAAGCATAATCCGAGGGTTATAAAGATATAATCCTTTGCCTCGTTCCATATGATTTGATGGTTGATTGTCATTTAACAACGATGTTGATAATCTTTTTTGGCACTACAATTACTTTCACAATCTGCCTGCCTTCCGTATATTTGGCTGTGCGATCGTCCTCAAGGGTCTGTTTCTCTATGTCGTCTTTGGATGCATCTGCGGCAAACATCTTCTGGAAACGAGCCTTGCCATTGAACGACACCGTGAGCTGAATTTCATCCTCTACAAGGTATTTTTCGTCCCATTCAGGCCACTGTGCATCGCAAACCGTGCCGTTTTCGCCCAATTCGTGCCACAGTTCTTCGGCAATATGTGGGGCAAACGGGGCGATAAGAATAACGACATCACGAAGAATTTTGCGGCTATGGCACTTCTGCTGACCCAATTCGTTCACGCAAATCATGAAAGCAGATATCGACGTGTTGTAGCTGAAGCTCTCCACATCCTGCGTTACTTTCTTAATCAGTTTGTGCACACTCTTCAAGCTTTCTTTCGTTGGCTCGTCGTCGTTTACAAGCCATTTGTCGGTTCTGTTTTCCCAAAACAGGCTCCATAATTTCTTAAGGAAGCGGAAACAACCGTCTATACCGTTCGTGTCCCAGGGCTTGCTGGCCTCGACGGGGCCAAGAAACATCTCGTAAAGACGCAGTGTATCGGCTCCGTAGTCGTTCACAATGTCGTCAGGATTCACCACATTGTACATCGATTTAGACATTTTTTCGATGGCCCATCCGCAAATATACCTGCCGTTTTCAAGAATAAATTCGGCGTCTTTATATTCAGGGCTCCATGCCTTAAAAGCATCAACGTCGAGCATATCATTCTTAACGAGGTTCACCCAAACGTGTATGGGTGTGACGTCCTTGTAGTTTTTGCGCAGGTTGTAGCTCACGAACACGGGCTTTTTCTCACTGCTTAGCTCGTTGACACGGTAAACAAAGTTCGACCTTCCCTGAATCATTCCCTGGTTAATCAGCTTCTGATAAGGTTCTTCCTCGCAGCTGACGCCGTAGTCGAAGAGGAATTTGTTCCAGAACCTACTGTATATCAGGTGCCCCGTTGCATGCTCGGTACCGCCCACGTACAGGTCAACGTGCCGCCAATACTGTGCTGCTTCTGTCGAAACAAGCGCCTTGTCGTTGTGCGGGTCCATGTATCTTAAGTAGTAAGCAGACGAGCCTGCAAAGCCCGGCATGGTGTAAAGGTCGAGCGGGAACACCGTTTTTCCGTCTATCTTACTGTTTTCAACCACCTTATTTCCGACGGTATCCCATGCCCATTTCGTGGCTCTTCCTAAAGGAGGTTCGCCGTTTTCGGTGGGCTTATATTCTTTTATTTCGGGCAGTTCAATGGGTAAACACGCTTCGGGAACCATGCGGGGTATGCCGTTTTCATAGTAAACGGGGAACGGTTCACCCCAGTAACGCTGACGCGAAAAGATGGCATCGCGCAGCCGGTAGTTCACTTTTACACGTCCTAAATGGTGTTCGGTAACAAACTTCTTGGTTTTTTCGATGGCCTCTTTCACGGTGCAGCCGTTCAGTGTAAACCCATCTAACGTTTGCTTACCGGCAGCAGGCGAGTTCATTACCGTGCCTTCCTTAGCATCAAAACTCTCTTCTGACACATCGGCACCTTCGATAAGCGGAATAATAGGCAGGTTAAAGTGGCGGGCAAAAGCATAGTCACGACTGTCGTGTGCGGGCACAGCCATGATGGCTCCCGTGCCATAGCCTGCCAAAACATACTCACTTATCCATACGGGTATATTGTCACCGGTGAACGGGTTAACCGCATACGAGCCGCTAAATACGCCTGTAACCTTGCGATCGCTCATGCGATCAAGCTCTGTTCGGCTCTTAACATAGTCTAAATATCGGTCTACTTCGGCTCTCTGCCCGTCGGTAGTAAGCCGCTCTACCAGCTCACTCTCGGGTGCAAGCACCATGAAAGTAACGCCGAAAATGGTGTCGGCGCGTGTGGTAAAGATAGTGAACGTTTCGTCGCTGCCGGCTATGCGGAACTGCATTTCGGTGCCTTCCGACCGCCCTATCCAGTTTTTCTGCGTCTCTTTTATGGAGTCTGACCAGTCGACGGTGTCGAGACCGTCCAGCAACCGTTGTGCGTAGGCCGACACGCGCAGGCACCATTGGCTCATCTTTTTCTGCACAACGGGGAATCCTCCGCGCACACTCACGCCGTCTACCACCTCATCATTGGCCAGAACGGTGCCCAAACCCGCGCACCAGTTCACCATTGTCTCGCCCTTGTAAGCCAGCCGGTAGTTCATGAGCGTGTCCGATTTCTGTTTCTCGTCCATCGCCTTCCACTCGTCGGCCGTAAACGAAAGCTCCTCGCCCTGCGCCACATCGAGGCCCTCGGTGCCCTGCTGCTCGAAGTGTTCAATCAGTTTTTCAATGGGTTTTGCGCTCTGGCAGCCATTGCAGTAAAACGAATTGAACATCCGTTCAAAGGCCCATTGTGTCCAATGATAATACTTAGGGTCGCACGTTCTCACCTCACGGCTCCAGTCAAATGAGAAGCCTATCTTGTCCAGTTGCTCGCGATAGTGTGCAATGTTCTTCTCAGTGGTGATGGCCGGATGCTGTCCGGTCTTGATGGCATACTGCTCAGCGGGCAGCCCGTACGCATCATAGCCCATCGGATTGAGCACGTTAAACCCCCTCTGGCGCTTGTAACGGGCGTATATATCGCTGGCAATGTAGCCCAGCGGATGGCCTACATGCAGGCCCGCCCCTGAAGGATAGGGAAACATGTTGAGCACATAGAACTTGGGACGGCTCTTGTCTTCGGTTACCTCGTAGGTATTATGGTCGGCCCAGGCCTTTTGCCACTTCTTCTCAATTTCCTTGAAATCGTATTCCATCGTTATTTCGTTGTTTCTTGTTATCTGTCGGATAATATATATAAAGATGTATGCAAAGTTAGTGGAAAAAGCAGAATATTCAAAGGAAAAAGCCGAAATAACAGAGCCTTCTGTCCGAAAAGCCCCGGCCCTTACGCCCTGTTGCCGGTGTTGCGACGGCCGTCGCACGCGCGTGTGGCGACCGTCGTCATGCTCGTACCATGGCCGCCGCACGCGTGTATGACGGCCGCCGTAACATCACCCCGAGCCGGTAAGGGCGGGAGGAACAAAGTATAAAGACAAGAAAGGAAAGGTATAGGGCTTCAGAGCTGCCCGGCCTCAACCTGCCTCACAACGCGCTCGGTAAGCCGGTCAACGCCGTTGGGGTCGTACTTCTTCTTGAGCGAAGCCCCGAAGACAAAGGCGAAAGTCTGCCAGAATCCTGCGCGTATGGGGCCGAGAAAACCCTGTATCAGCTCGTACGATGAACTGTTACACTCGCGGTAAATCAGCCTTATCAGCAGTTTTCCCTGTGCATAGGTCAGCTTCTTCATGCGCGGCGTGTACTCTTTTCGTATGTCTTTCTCAACCTGTTTCATGTGCAGGTCGCGCGCCCGCTTGTTGGGAAGCATGTCCAGATAGTCGCCCGTCTCGATGATAATACGGTTTACCTCCTTGGCGATGGGGAGCACCAGCTTCACGTTGTACACAAGGCGGTTGTAGGCCTGACGCTGGCGGGCATCCTTGAAAACGGGCTCGGGGTAAACCCATACGTTGTTAAGCTCGACGTATTGTATGCTGTCTTTGCCCTGCTTTACCTTGCCCACCTTCACCATTGGCACAAAGGTGGGGGCGTCCATATCCACGTCTCGGTCTTCAGGATTGACGTCATTGTTCTGGGCCTGCAGCCCGATGTGCAGGAAAAACAGCAATACGATGGTGACGAAAACTCTTAACATAGGCCGCAAAAGTACAATGTATTTTCGCAAAAGCAAAGACAATAGTTTTAATTTTTATGAAATAAGGGCAGCCCTTCTTTACGTCGTAATGATGCTGTTCCGGGTGCAGAATACGCCGTAAAGGGGATGTGGCAGATTATTTTCCGACGGCGGCCCGTTGTCCGTAGAAAATGATTATCTTTGCAACATGAGATAAACACTTTGAGCTTATGAAACTGAATATCGTTATTCCCTGCTATAACGAAGAGGAAGTGCTGCCTCAGACGCTTGTCCGCATGAAGGTTTTGGCGGGGCGCCTGAAGGCAGAGGCCGACACCGAAGCCCGTCTTCTGCTTGTCGATGACGGCAGCAAGGACCGCACCTGGGAGCTGATAGCCCGCGCTGCAAAGGACGACGACATGGTTTGCGGCCTGAAACTGTCGCACAATGAGGGCCATCAGAACGCCCTCTGGGCAGGTATGGAACAGGGCGTTGACACGTGCGATGCCATGGTATCAATCGATGCCGACCTGCAGGATGACGAAAATGCCATCGTCGACATGGCGCGGCAGGTGAACGAAGGTAGGGATATTGTGTACGGTGTACGTAAGGAAAGGCGCACCGACACGTGGTTCAAGCGTTTTTCGGCCGAAGCATTCTATAAGCTCATGAAGCGTGTTGACGACGAAATTATCTTCAATCATGCCGACTTCCGCATGATGTCGAACCGCACGGTAAAGGCTTTGATGGCCTACCCCGAGCGCAATTTGTTCCTGCGCGGCATCGTCAGGCAACTGGGTTTTCAGGAGGGTTACGTCTACTATGACCGTAAGGCGCGCGAGGCCGGCGACTCAAAGTATCCGCTTAAAAAGATGATAGCGTTCAGCGTCGACGGCATAACGTCGTTCTCTGTAGCACCGTTAAGGTTTATCACTTGCGTCGGAATGATGATGACATTTATAGCTTTTGTCTTCATCGTTTACGCCTTAGTGCGCAATCTGGAGGGCGAAACCATACAGGGATGGACCTCTTTGCTGGTGTCGTTATGGTTTATAGGCGGCATCGTTACCACCTCAATAGGTGTTACCGGACTGTATGTTGGTAAAATCTACATTGAAGTAAAGCACCGTCCCCGCTACTTCATTGAACAGCGATTGAATCTGTAAATATAAATGGTATCTTTCAATTCGGTTACACGGTGTGCCGTATGCGAAAGCTCTGTCAGCTTATATTGTCCGGCAAAAGTTTTGCTGAACAGCGGCTTATTGTCTGCATTGATTAACAGAATACCCTTTTCGGGACGGTCTATATCGAACTGACGTACGGCATCGTTCGTGTAAAAGTCGATGCCAAAAAAGTGCATGGTGTTGCCCCCGTGCCTGTTAAAGCCCGTAAATGCGTACAGCGGCTCATGGCCATAATTCCGTTTTATATCCATGGCGAAAGGCTTCAGGCTCTTGGCATTCATCACACGGGGCGCATAAAAACCGTCGAAAGCAACGAACATCAGCATGGTCATCAGGCACGATACCAGCACGGGACGACGGGCAAATCCGCGGAAACCCTTGCGCGTAAGGGTCGAGATGCCGATTAATGCTGCCAGAAACGGTACCGCAGCCAGCAGTATGTCGGCCGCGCTCATAGGCGCATAGGCTATGGCGTGCAGCATATTGGTGTTCTCCCAGGCGTGCCGGCCGTGGAAAATTGTGTCGGGAACAGCTCCCGCTCGTGTCGTAATGAGGGCGGAGGTAAGCAATATTCCTACCATGGAAAGGAAGCCGATGTAGAACCTTACCGGCCCTTTGCTGCGCTTTACAAACCATAGAATATACTCGGCTATGAGCATGGCCATGAATGGATAGCACGGCAGCAGGTACACTCCGCGCTTGCTTTTCGGTATGCAATAGAAAATAAAGATAAGCAAGAACGCCAGCCACGTGAACTTTTGCAAGGGTTCGGCCGTGCGCATTTTGGTGACAAAGGCGCTTCGCGACATCGTTTTCCAGGGCAGGATAAACAGCGAAGCTACCAGCATCAACGTCCAGGGTGCCCACCCTGCAATAAGCATCAGCACGTTATAACTGGCAGGGTTGTCGTGCGATTCATACGTCATCTTGCCGGCAAAACGTCCTATGTTTTCCTCCATGACGAGGTTCAGGAGCTGGTCTCCGCCCTGAAGGTAGGCGGCATAATACCACATAGCCGGTATGACAAGGCTCAAAAGGGCACATGCCGTAAGCTTTAAGGCAAGTTTTACAGGCTGTTCACGTTCGGTGAGCATGAAGACAAACATCACCATGCACGGTAGAATGATACCCACCGGACCTTTGGTAAGCGTGGCCCCGCTCATGCAGAGAATGGCCATCCACGGCAGGTTGCGGCTGCCTCTCTCCCACCATCGGTACATCAGATAAAGGGCACCGACGATAAAGACCGTCAGAACCATATCGACCCTGCAGTTGGTTCCCGCGCGGTGTACCTCGAAAGCGGTCATTGTCAAGAGGGTAGCAACGAGACTTACATCGCTGTTTTTACGACGGGCAAAGAAGCAGAAACTGCTCACCAGCAACACAATCAGCGCCACGGCAGACGGCAGACGTGAGGTAAATTCGCTTACATAGCCTTGTAATATCGACAGTGCAGCGATACACCAGTGGAAGAAAGGCGGCTTGTAAGGGATGTCAAAGCCGTTGTTTTCAGGCAGAATCCAGTTGTGTTGCTGCAGCATTGACATGGCAACGACGGCCTCACGGGGTTCACCTTTCGTGCTGAATTCGTTCAGTCCCAGAAAAGGAAGCAGCGTCAGAACGGCCATTAGCAGAACTATCCACGCCATATTGCGGTCACGTTTGTTCATGATAAAGGGTATTGTGCTGTTTTAATGACAGTTGCAAAATTAGATAATTTCTATATATTTCTGTTGCCTTTCTTGTACAATTCGTGCCTAATGGCTACTTTTGCAGAGCTAATATGATATGATGAAACGTCTTTATCAATCTCTTTTGTGGCTGATTAGTATCCACATTGCAGGCCTTCTGGTCTTTTCTCTGTTTCGTTTTACAGAGTTCGTTTGCCTCCATAGCCAGATTGTTCACCCTGAAGCGAGTGTCTTTGGAGCCTTTATTCGGGGTGTCTGGTTTGACAATGTTATAGGCTGTTACATCCTTTTGGTTCCGCTTGTTGTGGCAGGGGCTGCTGCCGTTGTGGGGCGGAGTCATCGTCTGGTTTACCGATTCACGGCCTGGTGGTTCTCTATTTTATATGCCCTTGCGTTCATGGCGTCGGCCGCCAACACCCCTTACTTCGCCTATTTCTTCAAGAATATCAACTCAAGTATTTTCTTATGGTTCGGCTATACCGCCACAACGGCAGGCATGTTATTTGAGGAAAAAAGCTACTGGCTGTACATTTTGTTGTATTTTTTACTGGCAGGAGGGTTTGTCTGGACGGTGTTCAAACTGACAAATATTTTCAGAAAGCGCATAGAACAACAGCCTGCGGACAGTCTTAATGTGCGCTGCATTGCAGGCCGTGGCATCGTCTGGGTGTTGGCAGTGCTGCTTTGCCTGTTCGGCATTCGTGGGCGAAGAGGATATAATCCCATCAAGGTGAGCGAGGCTTACTATTGTGACGATTCGTTCTTAAATCAGTTAGGCATCAACCCTTCTTTCAATTTGCTGACGAGCGTGTTGGATGATTTGCGCAAGGAAAACCGAGAACTTCACCTCATGCCTTACGCCGAAGCCATCAGCTATGCCCGTGCGAGCCTTGGCATTCAAGGTAAAGCAGACAGCAATTACGTCCTCCGTCGTCGCGTCGTTTCGGCTATTTCTCCACGTCGTCACAACGTTGTCGTCATCCTTATGGAGTCAATGTCTGCCAGCCTTCTTAAAACTTTTGGACAGTCTGACGAGCTGACGCCCACGCTCGACAGCCTTTATCGCTGTTCGCTGGCGTTCACAAACTGTTACAGTGCCGGCATACACACCAACCATGGACTTACTGCTTCGCTCTACAGTTTTCCGGCATTGATGTTCCGTAACCTTATGAAAGGGACGGTAACACCTCATCGGGAGGGCATTCCTACCGTCTTGCGTCGCGAGGGTTACCACAATATGTTCTTCATGACACATGAAGCTCAGTATGACAATATGAAGGCGTTTTTCTCGACTAACGGCTATGACGACATTTATTCGCAGGAGAATTATCCCAGAGATTCGGTGGTAAACAGTTTCGGTGTAGGCGATCATTTCGAGATGAACTTTGCTTTAGGCAAAATCAATGCAGCGGCCAGAAGACACAATCCTTTCCTTGCCACCATTCTTACCATCAGTAATCATCCGCCCTATAAGGTGCCGACGTGGTTTCATGCCCGCAGCAAGGAGGCGGAAAAACAGATAGTTGAGTATGCCGACTGGTCGATAGGCCAGTTTCTGAAGGCCGCACGGCGTGAGCCGTGGTATAGGAATACCGTATTCGTTATTTACGCTGACCACGGCAAGATGGTAGGAAAAGCAGACGGAGAACTGCCTGTTTCGTACAACCATATTCCGTTATTGATATTCGGTCCCGACGTAAAGCCGCAGCTTTATGATGGCTTGGCGCAACAGGTTGACATCGTACCGACGGTGCTTGGATTATTGGGATTGAGTTACGATTACGATGGTTTCGGCGTCGACTTGTTGAAGACCCGCAGGCAAATGGTGTTCTATTCGGCCGACAATCAGGTCGTTGCCCGCGATTATCAGCGCTGTTTTGTGTATAACCCCGGTATGCAAAAGGCTTTTTGCTATGATGCACTGCCAGGGTGGAAACTGCGTGAAAGCCACGACACGAAAGCTTTTACCCCGCTTAGAAAGTATGTATTTGCGATGGAACAAACGGCTCAATTCATGCTCAACCGGCAACGATGAACCGGCATTTTATTCGTCAGCATTGCCTTATTTCATTTGATTTGTTGCCTCATTCCATTTGATTTTTAAATTCGTTACGCAATGAAGAATTCGTTGAAATTGCTGTTTAGCCGACTGTTTCCGGCCACTTTGTGGACGCCTGTAACCACAAGCTTTGTGGCCGTACTGTTTTTTAAGTTCATCCTCTTTGACATAATATGGTGCCTGCAAACCACGTTCACGGCCTTTTCAAGCGCAGCACTATACCTCAATACGGCGCTGGTTGCGCTCGTCTTCGCCCTACCCTACGTGCTTTCACGTCGTCGTTGGGTGCAGATTGTGCTGATGCTTGTCATCGACGGCCTGCTGATCAGCAACCTGATGTATAGCAGAACGTACAACACCGTCATCCCTTTGGAAAGCTATTTACTGGCCGGAAACCTGAGCGATTTTACGGCAAGTGTGGTCGATTCCATGCGATGGGCCGACCTCCTCTTCCCTCTTTCCACGCTTTTTGCAGGCTTGTGGGTTCGCCGCTACGGGCCTGAGGCTCGGCTTGCATGGCGTGGCGTGGCCCGCTATCTGGGCACAACAGCCGTCGTCGGGGCCGTATGCGGTCTGCTTCTTGTGCCAAAGGGCGGGTTCTCGAAGACGATAGACGACATGCAATCGGCCAATTACTATAGTTGTGTAACCCCTGAATACACTTTCTTCGGGAGCTTATTGTACGACGCTTTGCATACCGATGCGCCCTGCACGCCGCAGATTCGCCATGAGGTTGAGGCGTGGTTTGCGCAGCAACCCGGCTATATTCCGTTGCCTGACAGCGTGAAGGCACGGCAGAATCTGGTGGTAGTGCTGTGCGAATCGCTCGAAAGCTGGGTGATAAACCTGCGTATGGAGGGTATCGAAATTACGCCGAATCTGAACCGTGCTGTTGCCAACGCACATACCCTGTACGCTCCGTATACCCTTACGCAGGTGAAAGGCGGGCGTTCTATCGATTGTCAGCTGCTGCTCAATGCCGGTCTTCTGCCGCTGCGCAGCGGCTGTTATGCCATGAAATATACCGGCAACAACTTCCATACACTGACAAAGGCCATGGCCTCTGAGCGTAACGCCCGCAGCTATCTGCTCACGGTCGACAAGCCTGTAACCTGGAATCAGGCACAGGTGGCGAAAGCCTTTGGCATAGATACCCTGCTTTCGAAGAACTCGTGGCGGCTCGATGAGAAGGTGGGTTCGCGCAAAAAGCTCGGCGACGTCTCCTTTATGCGCCAGGCCGTAGAGAAGATGAAGGCGGGCCAGATATGGAAACCGCGCGAACATGTTTACCTTCAGCTGGTTACTTACTCGGGGCATAACCCGTTCGTTCTGCCCGACAAGCTGAAGCGTATTCACCTGCGGGGGAACTATCCACAGAAGATGCTCGACTACATGACGATGGCCAACTATACCGACCACGCGCTCGGCATCCTGCTCCGCTATCTGAAAAGTAGGCCCGACTGGCGTGAAACGATGGTCGTTATCGTTGGCGACCATGAAGGACTGGCTGCCGACCGTGCCGACATTCGCCGCTCGGCGGTGGGCCGCCGCGTTGTTCCGGCCGGGCAATATACACCGTTTATCGTGCTCAACTCGCCGGTTGCGATGCGCTATGACGGCGTTCTGGGACAGGTTGACATGTATCCGACCATTCTCAATCTGATGCATCTTGACAACTATTATTGGCGCGGGATGGGGCAAAGCCTGCTTGACAAGCGCAAAAAAGCGGTGGCCGTGGGTTCACAGATGAACGTTGAGGGCGACATTCCGCACACTTCGAAGGTTGAAATAAGCCGTCTCACGCAGGCCCATATCATTGCCGACTGGGTGATACGATACAATATGGAGCAACCGCTTCCAATATTAAAGAAAGACTAACGAAAAGTTATTTATATAAAAGTTAAGCCTAAAAAGTAGTATTATTTTATAGGTTGCTTAAGCGATTTCACAGGAATGATATTCTTCCAAAAGGCTCTTTTATCTTTGTGGTTGAAGCCATGACAACCCATTGGCATTTGTTTGTTGGCAAGCTGATAGCATAACCATGGGTTGCTATCGAAAGAAAATTTAAGCGCTTCGTTGACACTGGGGTAACGGAAATTCTTAGGAACAAGTGCCCAAAACATGTCCTCACCATAATGTACATCGGTAAAGGTATCAAAGAAAGCGGCTTCTTGTTGATAGTCATCACAAGCCTTGATAAAGGAATCAATACGTCGCAAGCTTAGTCCACCATTGCCTATACGGTTGTATTTATCCTGATGCATGAGTCGTGTTTTTGGCGTTAAAAGACGTCTTAAACGTAGAATTTGTTTAAGAGGGAAATAACCATACTTTTTTCGCATAGGCCAAGGCGCAGCCACCACATCATAATTTAGTTGACACCATGATGTAAGTTCGTCACGAAAAATCCATGCATCAGTATGACATATAAGGATATACTCGCATGATGAAAAAAGACTGTAGAAGCTTTTTTGTTTCATCATATTATTATATCCGGCAATACCACATTGTATTCCCAACCATTTATCACTTACCCGGATAGCTTCTGCTTTTGGATATTTCGAAAGAAGATAATCGGCTTTATAGCTTTCAGGGAGTAAAAAAGCAATAGGATGCTGGCCAAGTATTTCCATCGTATTATTTAAAGACGCTGTTTCTTCATCATTAAGATTACGATATATGGGAATAACAACTTTAACAAGGGTAGGCTTTTGGGTTGATGTTATACTCATTTGTTTACTTCATTCTAACATTATTATCTATAATAAACTGCTGCATTTTTTCCCATACAATATCTTCTGATACGGTATTATAGATACCTTTAGCTGGAATATTGTTTTGGGGTATCCATGTTTTAGTGCTAATTTGTGGCGAACATACGACAAAAGAAGGCTTACCACAGGCATGAACAATATGACGAGCGCCGCCCTCATTGCCAAAATAGAAGGTAATAACAGATGCTAAAGCTACTAACTCTCGCTGCGATTTAGCCTGAATATCAATAAAAACCTGTTGGGGGTTACCAAGTTCTGTATAAATTTTACGGGCATTATCCTCTTCTTCTCCGGGCGCATAATTAAATATTAATTGGCTGTCAGGATAAGCATTTATAATTTTACGGATAATTTCTTTCATGCTTTCTTCTGACCATGTTTTATGTGCCAGTTTAGCGGTTACACCTATTAATAAAATGGGTTTGTCAAAAGAGATACCTTTTTTAAGAAGGTATTCTTTATATTTTTCTTCTTCAGCTTGTGTAATTGATAAGGAAAATTGTCGGTCATATTTAATCTTTGCCAAAGCTTCCAATGGTTTTAGCATGGCAAGATTGTGGTCAATCATGTTCTCGTCTTCCTGACATGGATTGACAAAATAATTGAATGCCAGACGGGTATAGCTCTTTTTCAAGCCGATTCTATATTTCGTTTCAGGAGAAAACAGCGCAAAAAGCATGGTGTTCAGCGTAGATCTCATGTCAATAATGACATCATAGTGTGTGCGATGAACCGTTTGCCATACCTTCCTGATATATTTAAAGGTGTTGCTCCGCACGCTATCTGAGAAGGGAATAATATTGTCGATGGAAGGATGGCCATTGAAAAGAGGACATATTTTCTCGTTCAAGACAAAATCAATAGTACAGTCTGGGAAGGAGGCCTTTAATGAATTCATGACAACTGTTGTGAGAATGGCATCTCCCATCTGGCGGAATCGGACAACAAGAATTCTCATACCTTTAATTCTGATTATGGTTCTTTATAGTTCTAATTTAAACGGAACGTCGTGCTTTTTCCGGTAATGCCTCCAGAAGCGTTCCCTTTGGGGCATGGCACAGGCCAAGGCCTGTTGCACGTCGGCGTTGCGGGTATGGCAGTAAGCTTCAATAAGAAGCTCGGTAAAACGACGGGGCCCCCAAAACCTGATGAGGTAAGGCAGGCCTTGTTTCACGCTTACGGGACCGAAAGCCATACGGTTTATGTCAACAAGCATGAAGTGAAAGCCCTCGCTGTCTTTGCGCCAAAGCACGTTTCCAGGGGTAAAATCCTTGTGCAGGACGTCCTTTTCGTGAATGGAAGCCGCAAAGCGGCCCAGGGCTTCAGCGGCTTCTTCGTAGGTTCCTTCGGCGGCATCGCCAAATTCGTAGAACGTATGACCGTAATCAATCTGCAGGCTGATGAAATAAGTATAACCCAAAAGATTGAATCTTTCCCGTTCTTCAATGTAGGCAACAGGCTCCGGAGTTGGAATGCCTTTGGCAAGAAGAATGGAAGGATACTGAAAGGCACGCAGTCCCTTTGGCTTGCGCAGGCCCCACGAATAAATAAGGCGGTTTGGCTCCTTGGGCACATGATATCGCTTTACGTTGAGGCGGAGCCCTCCTGGTTCCGTTATAACCTTGATGGTATTTCGCTTTTGATAGATTACCTCTCCAACGGTATCAAAACTCTCGGGTATCGTCAGCAGGAAGGGCCGCAAGGCTTCATATTTAGGATTTAGGGCAATATTCATGAGTCTTCTTTCTCAATTATTTTTCCGTTGACAGTGTTGAAGCGGTGGTCAAACTCTTCTTTCGTTCGCTTCCAGCGGTTGTGTGTCCAGAGATAAAACTCGGGATGAAGACGTATGCTCTCCTCCAACATGCTGAAGAAACGGCGCGTAATGTCGCCTTCGGCCATGGAATCGGGGTCGGCTGTAATCAGCATGTACTCCATTTCGTAGTATCCTCGCCGCGGCCTGCTCATCTTAGCATAGTATATTGCGTTGTTCATCTTGCGGGCAATACGCTCTGCACCCGTGAAGACGGGGCTGTGGGGATGGTTTAAAAAAGGTATCCACAGATGTATGTTCTTCCATTTAGGAGCCTGGTCGGCTATATATCCGCTTAGTGATAATATGCCTTGGTGTTTCCATTCTGTGAGTTGTCGAAGGATGTCGCGCTTGGGAGTGGGTACCCCTGTGGGAGGATAGGTGCGTATTTTCAAGAACAAATAGTCGAAAGGTTTGGAGTGGAGCGGATCATATATAAGGCATAATCGGCGCTCCTGATTCATGTCTTTTCCCACGCGTGAGAGCCACTCCCAGTTGCAATAGTGGCCCAGGAAAGCGGCTGTATTGCGCCCTTGCCGGAACCATTGTTCGTGAACTTCGGGGTTTAACACATGCAGGCGGCGGTTAAGCTCACGGTTGCTGATGCTCAATAGCTTGATGGATTCGAAGAAATAGTCGCAGAACCAATGGTAAAACTTGCGCTCAATATCTTTGATTTCATCTATATTTTTTTCGGGGAACGATGTCGTAAGGTTGTTTCTTACCACTACCCTACGATAGCCTATGAGCCTGTAGATGAGCAGATAGGCTACGTCGCTCAGGGCATAAAGCACACCGAATGGCAACAACGAGATGAGATAGAAGGTGCTATAAATAACTTTTGACATGATGTTACAACATATTTTGCAGCCTTTCACTACGGCGGGCGTGACCTTTAACAGGGTCAGCTCTGCATGTCATGCAGTTTCTTGTAGTATCCGTTTTTGCGAATAAGGTCGTCGTGTGTGCCTTGTTCGACGATTCGTCCTTCGTGAAGAACGTATATTTCGTCAGCATTCTTGATGGTTGACAGGCGGTGTGCAATGGCCACCGTTGTGCGCGTTTTCATCAATTTGTAAAGGGCATCCTGCACCAGTCTTTCGGATTCGGTATCGAGTGCCGACGTAGCCTCATCGAGAATAAGGATGGGAGGATTCTTCAATATGGCGCGCGCAATGCTGACTCGTTGGCGCTGGCCTCCGGAGAGACGGCCTCCACGGTCACCGATATTGGTGTCAAAGCCATGCTCCGATTCCATAATGAAGTCGTAGGCATTGGCTATTCGAGCTGCCTGTTCGACGTTCTCGCGGGAAGCATTGTCCACACCGAAGGTGATGTTATTATAAAAAGTGTCGTTGAAAAGTATGGCTTCTTGGTTGACGTTGCCAATAAGCTGCCGTAGATCGTGTATGCCAAGGTCCTTGACATTGATGCCATCAATGAGCACTTTGCCTTTCTGGACATCATAATAGCGGGGTATCAGGTCGACAAGGGTTGACTTTCCACTACCGCTTTGGCCTACGAGCGCGATGGTCTTGCCCTTGGGAATAACGATGTTAATATCACGGAGCACCCAGTGTAACGATGTTTTTTCAACCTTGTTGTCTATGGAAGACGGTCTGTTTTCTCCGTCTGGTTTTTCACCATTTTCCTGTGTTGGGTGAAGTGTTACGGGAGAATTATAGGCAAACGACACGTGACGGAATTCGATTTCATGCTCAAATGTGTTGATATGTCGTGGCTTGTCGGCCTCCTTTATCTCCACTTCGGCTAACATAATCTTGTCTACACGCTCCATCGATGCGAGCCCTTTGGGAATGTTGTAGCCCGCACGTGAGAACTCTTTCAGAGGGTTGATAATGCTGTATAGAATGACAAGATAGTAGATGAACGTCGGGCCGGAGATGACAGAATTGTTACTAAGCACAAGCGTCCCGCCGAACCAGAGCACGATAACAATCATAACGGTGCCGAGAAACTCACTCATAGGATGGGCCATTTGCTGACGGATATTCACCTTCATGATGTTATTGCGGTAATCGCTATTTACTTTATCGAAGCGCTTGTTCATCTTTTCTTCGGCACAAAAAGCCTTGATAATACGCAGCCCGCCCAGTGTTTCCTCTACCTGGCTCATGGTATCGCTCCATAAAGCCTGTGCTTTGATGCTCTTTTGCTTTAGTTTTCGTCCTACGAATCCCATGAACCATCCGAAGATGGGTATAAAAAAGAGGGTGAAAAGTGTTAGTTGCCAGCTGATAAAAACGAGGGTACCGAAGTAGAAAATAATAAGAATGGGGTTTTTAAAAAGCATGTCTAGGCTTGACATGATAGAGTTTTCTATCTCTTGTACATCGCCACTCATGCGAGCAATAATGTCTCCTTTGCGTTCTTCAGAGAAGAAACCTAAATGTAAACTTGTAATTTTCTGATAGAGAAGGTTACGGATATCGCGCACCACACCTGTTCGGATAGGGATGATGCTTGCTGAAGAGAGAAAATAAGCACCTGTTTTAAGGAAAGTCATCAAGGCCAGAAACAGGCCGATGAGCAGAAGCGTCGTAGTGGCTCCACACGAGTCGATAAGTTGCCGTACGTAGTAATCGGCATTATTACTCATTACTTCTTTCAAGCTTCCGCTTCCAAAGTTCATGAGCTGTGTAGCCCGAACGGCATCTTCTGTTTTAAAGAGAATTTGCAGAATAGGAATGATTGCCGCAAAGGAAAAGATGTTCAGCACTGCGGAAAGAATGTTGAACACGATGGATAATACAAGATACTTCTTGTATGGCGGGATGAAACGGCGTAAGACTATAAGAAATTCCTTCATATTATTTCGTTTGGCGCGGGCGCCTTGTGACCTGTACTCTTGCTATCGTTAAAGCTTATTCTGCCTCTTCTCCAAATAGCGTGGCTGATGAAGAACCGGTGATTCGTACTTTCACAAAGTCGCCGATATGGTGGTTGCCACGGGGAATGATGACGGCCTTATTCTGTGGTGTGCGACCCATGAGCTGCTCACGACTGCGTTTTCCGAAGCGTTCGACAAGAATCTCAAATACTTTTCCTTCGTCCTTTTTATTCTGATTGGCACTGATGGCTGTTTGCAAGTGGATGAGTTTATTGAGTCGGCAAATCTTCTCCTCTTCCGAAACGTTGTCAGGTAAGTGCTTAGCGGCATAGGTCCCAGGGCGTTCACTGTATTTGAACATGAAAGCAGAGTCATACTCTACTTCACGAACAAGGCTCATTGTCTGCTCAAAATCATCTTCACTTTCGTTGTGATAACCTACAAAAATGTCTGTTGTGAGACCGCAATCAGGTATAATTTGGCGTATTGCTGCTACCTTTTTAAGATAATCTTCGCGCGTATATTTGCGGTTCATCAGCTTGAGCGTGCTGTTGCTTCCACTCTGCGCGGGGAAGTGAATATGGTGGCAAAGGTTAGGCTCGTCGGCGATAGCATGCAGAATATCTTCACTCATATCCTCGGGATTACTGGTGGTGAAGCGCACTCGCATATCGGGCACGGTTCGGGCTACACGTCTTAACAGTTCGGCAAAAGAACATACATGCAGTTCCTTTCCTCCCTCTTCTTCAATAATTACTCCGTTTTCAGGGCGATTACCATTGGGCAAAAGCCCATACGAATTGACGTTTTGACCAAGAAGTGTAACCTCTTTGAACCCCTTATCGTGCAAGTCACGGACCTCGGCAAGAATGCTTTCAACATCCCTACTGCGCTCACGGCCGCGGGTATAAGGCACAATGCAGTAGTGGCAAAAGTTATTACAACCACGCATAATGCTTACAAAGCCTGAGACGTGATTGCCTCCAATGCGTGACGGTATGATGTCGCGATAAGTCTCGGTCGTTGAAAGGGCAACGTCGACTGCGGGTTGTCCTAATTCGGCTGCGGCTATCATCTCGGGCAAACTCATATAGGCATCAGGGCCGCATACGAGGTTAGCGTGGTGGTTGTTAATCAGATCGCCCTTTACTCTCTCGGCCATACATCCCAGGACACCGAGGATAAGTGTGGGATGCTGTGGCGTGGTGTCTTGGTCATTACGTACCCCGTGCATGCGCCTTTTCTGTTCAGCGTAGAGCTGATCCAGACGATGATAAATCTTGTTTTCGGCGTTTTCGCGAACCGAGCACGTGTTGAGAAAGACGGCATCAGCTTCTTCTTCGCGGTCAGTAGGCTCATATCCAGCCATTTTCATGACCGAAGCAACAACCTCTGAATCGGCTACATTCATCTGACAACCGTAAGTCTCTATGTATAGTTTTTTCATTTTCAATATTAAATATTATATTTTTTTGCCACAGTGTTCCAAAACAAGTATAAAACGATACCGGCAATCAGTCCGGCGATAACGTCAATGGCGTAGTGGGCTCGTATGTAAACAGTGGCAAAAAATATCAGCAAGGCAAAGGGCAACAGGGTGAAAAAGAGGGTTTTATTATGGCTTTTCCATGCTAAAATCATACTTACAACAGCTATCCCTACGTGTGAGCTGGGGAATGCTCCTGTAGGGTGTTCGCCACGATGTATGGCTACCAGCAAGTAGTATCCTATCCCATCCGTCCACCCCGGTGGTGGAAGCATCTCGTCATGCGTACAGAAATAATTTCCGATTGCAGGGAAAAAGCCATGTGCAATCTTGTCCATTCCCACAGCCTTATAATAATACATAGGTCCTGTGACAGGAAAAAGATCGAATAAAAGATAAAAGCTAAAGAACGAGGCTACGATAATAAAGCAGGCACGTTCAAGCTGATTGTATCTTGCAAAGAAATAGAATGCACATACGGCAAGGATGATAGGGAAATAGCTGACATATGCGAAGTTGAGTACTTCACTTAGCAGAGGGCTTGCAAAATGTTCGGAAAAGAGCATCGCCGGTTGGCAACCGAAGAGCAATTGGTCCCAGTGGGCCACGATGTGGTCGAGATTAGGGAAAAGGCTGTTGATATGATAAGTGTCGGCATACCACCATCCTAATAATAGCATTTGCGTGAAGATACGCAGAAATTTCATCATTTTGCAAGGGACAAGTCGATAGACAATACACATGGCAATGGTAATAGCAGCAATCCTTACGCGCCCCCATATCATGGCATCAGGGTTCTGAAGCTTGGTAAAACAGAAAAGGGTGATGAGCAATGTTATCAGTGTATAGACAAGGATAACCCACTCAAGCCCCATCAATCCTTTGCGGGGCTTTTTCTCTATCTCAAGATATTTACGGAGTTTTCCGGCCTTTTTCATAACCATCCGTTAGCTTTATACCAGGCTACGGCTTCGCTGACACCCTGTCTTAGGCCGTAATGGGGATGATATCCGAGCTCATCGCAGGCCGCCTCAATGTTACAACGCCAGTTACGTTGTTTAAGAATGTTGAATTTATCATTGTTCAGAGTGGTCATGTGCCCGGTAATACGTCCGATATATTCGCCAAAGAAGGTAACGATTCGCAGCAGCCAGATAGGTGCCTTGATGCGTATCCACCAATGCAATCCAAGCTCGTTGTAAAGATAATCACTAAAGGTTTTGCTTTGATAGACATTGCCGTCGGACAGAAAATATTTGCGTCCCGACATGCCGTGGTCAAGTGAAAGGAAGACGGCCTGCACGACATCCTTGACATATACGAAAGTAATGTCCTGTTGTTTATAGCCTACACTGAAGTCGATATGCTGCTTGATGCTCTTCGCCATCAAAAAATAGTCTTTCTCACGAGGCCCGTAAACGCCCGTGGGACGGAGGATAACGTAGTTGAAATCGTTACCAATCGAGTCGAGAAACTGTTCTGATTTAAGTTTACTCTTGCCATAGGCTGTGTTAGGTCTCGGCGTATCGTTTTCGTCAATTTCCAGATAAGGCCGATGTTCCTTGATGGCACCAAAGACGCTCAGGCTGCTCATGTAGACAAATCGCTTCAAGGAAGTCTGAGTCTTGAGGATGGCATGGACGAAGTTTTTCGTCCCTTCGTAGTTGATTCTATAGAAGTCTTCCTTGTGAAGACACTTGGTAGCGCCGGCTGCGTGAACAATATAGTCGAATTCGTGATTGCGTAAGGCCTCCACCAGTCTGTCCTCCGAGGAGAAGTCAAGGTCAAGAAAGTGTATACGATTATCTTGCAGATACTTCCTCGAACTGGACGTTCTCACGCCAGCCCAAGTTTCAAAGCCACGATTCAGGGCCTCTTCAACGATAAAACTGCCAATGAATCCGCTGGCACCTGTTATTAATATCTTCATAATCAAATATGTGACAAAGTTACTACATTTATATAATAGGGCAAAATATTCAAAATGAAATTAGGATACTTCAATTCTTTTTTGTTAATTTGCATATATATAAGTTTTTAATAAATTACAACATTATGGGAAAGAAAGAGAAGAAGAATGGCAAACGAATGTCGAAGAAACAATTGTCTGCCGTCATAGAAAAATATTTTTCCTCTCAACCTGGAGTAACCCTCACCTTGAAAGACATCTTTCGTAATCTGCACCTTGACACCCACCCTTTAAAGATGATAGCCCTTGACATTTTGGAAGAAATGTCGTGGGATGACGTCATAATGAAAGTTTCTGATACGTCGTATGCGCTGAATACCAAGGGGCAGGTGCAGGAAGGAACCTTTCTTAGAAAGTCGAACGGTAAGAACTCTTTCCTGCCCGATGATGGCGGGAAGCCCATCTTTGTAGCCGAGCGCAACTCAATGTCTGCGCTCTCTGGCGACCGCGTCAGGGTCTCATTTATGGCTCGTCGGCAGAAGCATATCAAGGAGGCACAGGTGATAGCGGTGCTCAAACGTGCCAAAGACCAGTTCGTCGGACGCTTGCGTGTGGATAACGATATTGCCTTTCTTGTTACTCCTGAAAACACATTCGTTCATGATATCCTTATTCCGAAGCGTAAGTTAAAAGGCGGAAAGACCGACGACAAGGCTGTGGTAAGGATTATACAGTGGCCTGATGCCGAGCATAAAAACCTCATAGGAGAAGTGGTTGACGTGCTGGGACAGACAGGAAATAACGATGTAGAGATGAACACCATATTGGCACAATATGGCCTGCCCTACAAATACCCCAGGGCTGTAGAGGCTGCTGCCGAGAAGATTTCGGGAGAAATTACCCCTCGGGACATTGCAGAGCGTGAGGATTTCCGCAATACATGGACCTGCACCATTGACCCGAAGGATGCCAAGGACTTTGATGATGCGCTTTCAATCAGGAGCCTTGGCAAGGGCCTTTACGAGGTAGGTGTGCATATTGCCGATGTATCTCATTACGTTACTGAGGGCAGTATCATCGACCGCGAAGCCGAAAAGCGGGCGACATCTGTCTATCTTGTTGACCGGACTATTCCCATGCTTCCCGAGCGTTTGTGCAATTTCATCTGCTCGTTACGTCCTGATGAGGACAAGTTGGCGTATAGCGTAGTGTTTGATATTGACGACGAGGGTAATGTAAAACGCTATCGGATTGTGCACACTATTATCCGCTCGAACCGCCGTTACGCCTATGAGGAGGCGCAACAGGTATTGGAAGACAATGGTGTCGTTGACGGAACGGGGCAGCCTGCGCCCAATCCCGGCAAGAAAGGCTTCAAGGACGAGTTTGGCTGGGAGATTTGCACGCTTGACCGTCTTGCCAAAAAACTTCGCGAAAAACGGTTCAAGGCGGGTTCCGTAAACTTTGATACGGAGGAGCTTCACTTTGACATCGATGAGAAAGGCCATCCTGTGCGCTGTTATTTCAAGCGCTCGAAGGATGCCAATAAGCTCATAGAGGAGTTCATGTTATTGGCTAACCGCACGGTCGCGGAGAGTATAGGACGTGTGGCTAAAGGCAGGAAGGCCAAGGTGTTGCCTTATAGAATTCATGACAATCCCGACCCCGAGAAGATGGAAAACCTGCGCAAGTTCATCGTCAATTTTGGCTTGAAGGTGAAGACTGACGGCACACGCAACGCCATGATCAAGTCGATTAACAAGCTCATTGGCGAGGTAGAGGGCAAGCGTGAGGGCAAGCTCGTGCAGGCTGTTGCCCTGCGGGCCATGATGAAAGCCAAATACAGCGTGCATAATATTGGCCATTTCGGCTTGGGATTCGACTATTATACCCATTTCACATCGCCCATCCGGCGCTATCCCGACACAATGGTGCACCGCCTGTTGACGCGTTATGCGGCAGGGGGAAGGTCGGCCAATGAGAAGCATTACGAGGACCTTTGCGACCATTGCTCGGAGATGGAGCAGATTGCGCAGAACGCAGAGCGCGACTCCATCAAGTATAAGATGGTGGAATTCATGGGTGACAAGATAGGCTCTGTGTATGATGCCCACATCAGCGGCGTGACAAGTTACGGCATTTATGCGGAGATTGACGAGAACCATTGCGAGGGAATGATTCCCATGCGCGAGCTGGTTGACGACTATTATGAGTTTGACGAAAAGAACTTTATGCTGCGCGGCCGCCGTCATCACCACAAATATCAGTTGGGCGACCCCATAAAAATAGAGGTGGCCAAGGCCAATTTGGAGAGGCGCCAGCTTGATTTCGTCCTGGCTTCTGACGGTCCTCGCAAACCGGCTCCAAAGGCAGAGAGACTCATTCCCAAAGGAAAGGGCCGCCGCTCCGGAAGATAAAATAACACGATTATTGCTGCATGACGGGTTCTCAGGCATGTCATGAGAACCCCACGCTTGTGCCGGCATTGCCACGGTGCGCTTGCATCGGGGCGTGTCGTCATCGTGTGTGTTGTGCCGGTAGTTGTTGTTTGAAATGTCGGTAATTGCACTGTGAAGTGCCGGTAGTTGCTGTTTGAAATGCTGTCGCAGCGCCGGAGTTCCCGACTAAACGCAGATTCTTGACGGCAAAGGCCGCCTACCTTTCTCCGGATACCGTATAACGCTGCTCTCCTTATGGCGGATTGGCGGTTGTGCGGCGGCCGTCGTATGATCTTTTGACGGCTGCCATACGCGTGTTACGGCGGCCGTGGTACGCGCGTGCGACGACCGCCGCACGGTCAGGTTTACGTTGTGCAAGGGGGAACAAAGGCCAAAGCGGGCTATTGTTCGCCGGGCTTTTTATGGTTTTGGAACATCAAAACTGATGGTAATTAAATGCCCGAATATGGTATTTAAACACTAAAACAGATGGTAATTAAATGCCAAAAATGGTATTGAAATACCAGAACAGGTGGTAAGAAAATATCCGAATTGTCACGATTTAAATGCTGACCGGACGGTGAATAAACACCTGATGTTCCGGCGATTGCATGCCAATGGGAGAATAAAAAAATGCCGGCCGAATGGTAATTCTATACCAGTCGGCCGGCAAAAACATGCCGTACGTGCTGCGATGCTTACTTCTTTGCGTTGGCTCTGTCGGCTCGGATAAGGCGCAGCAGGTGCTCCACGGCCTCGTCTTCGGGCAGATTTTTCTCTACACACTCCTTGCCACGGTAGAGCGATATGTGGCCGGGGCCGGCCCCTACGTAGCCATAGTCGGCATCTGCCATCTCACCGGGGCCGTTCACTATGCAGCCCATGATGCCTATCTTGAGCTCTTTCAGGTCGGCCGTAGCCGCACGAATTTTCTTGATGGTATCGCGCAAGTCGTACAAAGTACGGCCGCATCCCGGGCAACTTATATATTCGGTTTTCGACGTTCTGAGCCTTCCGGCCTGCAGAATGCCGAAGGATGTCGACTCGATATCGTCGTAACCTATCTGTCCTTCGTTCATCAACCAGAGGCCGTCAGTGAGTCCGTCCATCATGAGCGCGCCCATATCGGCCGCTGACAGCAGCTGAAACTCTTCCTTATCGTTAAGCCTATACATCTGCGCAAAGACGACAGGGTTCTGCACTCCCGCCGTCATCATCTCGTGAACGAGGGCGCGCTGGTCGCCCAAACGGTTCTGATGGTTGCTCGTGCACACGACAACGATTTCGGGATGAGCCTTCAGGCAGGCGATGTATTCGTCGGCAGGGGTGCCGAATTGCAGCACGACGAACTTCAGACTGGCCTGTACAGCACCTGTGAAAGGCATGGCATTGGCCGGAAAAATGGGAAAAATCTGCTCGCTTTCACCCTGCAGGGCTTTCAGCTGTCCGCTCTGTTTGAGCGAAGCGTAGGCGTTATAGTCGACGATATACCGCTGTCCTTTTGTCAGCTTTTCGGGCACGTCGGCACCCATGTATATATAATCGGCCTTGGGCTTTTCGGGCAGGAGGCCGTCCTTTGGCGCTGTTGTGATGACCACCGGCACGGCTTTTCCTCCGATGTTTCCGACGGCGTGGGTGCGTCGTCGCTCCGGATGGAGCCAGTCGAAACCACCGTAAGCCTCGCCCGGAATGAAAAGATGTGAGGCCTTCCGGCCGATATAGTCGACGAGATGACGTGCAACCGGAATTTCCTCTTCGGGCTCTTCGCTGAGTGATACGCGGATAGTGTCGCCTATTCCGTCGGTAAGAAGCGCGCCTATTCCCACCGCACTCTTGATGCGTCCGTCCTCACCTTCGCCCGCCTCTGTGACGCCAAGGTGGAGCGGATAGCTCATGCCCTCCTCCTCCATCTTGCTGACAAGTAGGCGCACGGCGCGCACCATGACGACCGTATTGCTTGATTTGATGGAGATTACAACGTCTGGAAACTCGTGCTTTTTGCAGATTCGGAGAAACTCCAGGCAGCTTTCAACGATGCCTTCAGGGGTGTCGCCGTAGCGGTTGCGGATACGGTCGGAGAGCGATCCGTGGTTAACGCCGATGCGGATAGCCGTATGATGCTCCTTGCAAATGTTGAGAAAGGGCACAAACCGTTCCTCAATCTTCTGCAGTTCCTGTGCATATTCCTCGTCGGTATAATCGTGCTTGATGAATCGCCGCGCCGGATCGACGTAGTTTCCAGGGTTAATTCGCACCTTCTCGGCATAGAGAGCGGCGACGTCTGCCACGCGCGGGTTGAAGTGAACATCGGCTACGAGTGGCGTTGAAAAGCCGTCTTTACGGATACCTTTGCTGATATTGTGCAGGTTTTCAGCCTCTCTGATGCCCTGCGTCGTGAGCCTGACAAGCTCGCCCCCTGCCCTGACGATGCGCTCGGCCTGTGCTACACAGGCTTCGGTATCGTTGGTATTGGTAGTCGTCATCGACTGTACACGCACTGCGTTTTCGCCGCCAATGGCGAGGCTTCCCGCGCGTGTTACTGATGTTTGACGACGGTGAAAGTTAAATAAATCAATCATATCTTGTTGTTTATCCGGTCTCCCCGTGATGTTTCTATTGGCTTTTGTGATGATGAATACTCTATATTTTTATCACAAAAGCCCTTTTCGGGGAGTCGTTTTTCAGCACTTGAATTTGTAGTTGCTGATGCCATCCAGTTCCTTATTGGCCTGTTCTATCTTCTTTCCCAAGCCTGCTTTCCATGCGTCTACCTTTGCGGCGATGGCCTCATCAGCAAGAGCCATCATCTCGGCAGCCAGTATGGCCGCGTTCTGTGCGGCATTGACGCCTACCGTTGCAACCGGAATGCCGGGAGGCATCTGTATGATAGAGAGCATGGCGTCAAGGCCATCGAGCATGCCTTTAATGGGAACTCCGATGACAGGCAGCGGTGTTGAGGCGGCGATTACGCCAGGAAGAGCTGCCGACATGCCTGCTCCGGCAATGATGATTCTGATGCCACGGCTGCGGGCTTCTTTCGCAAAGGTTTCTACTGCATCGGGTGTTCGGTGGGCCGAAAGGGCGTTGACTTCGAACGGAATCTGCTGTTCTTCTAACCATTTGCAAGCTTTTTCCATGACGGGAAGGTCGCTTGTTGACCCCATGATAATGCTAACTAAGGGTTTCATGTGTCTGAATATCGTTGAGAGTTGAATGTAAACGGCGGGAAATAAAATAATAATGTGCGTCGAATTGAATAATAATATGTAGCTAATCTAATAATGATGTGTAGCAGATTTAATCATTGCCAGGGAACGATTAAATAATCATCCCGAAGCCTGCAACGGCTCCGACGAGGAAACCTGCGACGACTTGTGAGAGGCTGTGCTGGCGCAATATCATGCGTGAACTGCCTACCATGCCTGCAATTATTAAAATCGCGCAGAACCACCACAGTGGATTGAAGGCGAACAATATGGAGAAAGCCAGCAGCGCTCCGGCGAAACCGCCGATAGCTGCCGTGTGGGTGGAGATCTTCCACCATACATTTATAATGGCGCATACTATCTGGATGACGAGCGCTGCCACAAGAATGTTCGACATAAACTGGGGTATTCGCTGTGAGTTCATGAGGTAATAGCACGCAAAATAGCAGATAATGGCAATGATATAAGGCACCATTCGGCGCTCTCTGATACCGAGCTGGGTAAGCGTCCAGCCCTGATAGCGGCGGTAGGTACGTATGAGAAGTGATGGCAAAAGGATGGTAAATACGTAAACGGTAAGCAGAACAACTGCCTTATACTGCCACGGAAGCAGACTCATATAACTAAAGGTGAACAGCGCCGCCAGCCCGACGAGGGGTAGATAAAACGGTGTAAACACCATGCTTATGGCGCGCGCGGCCAGTATGATTTGCTTTTCTTTCATTGCTTTTCGTCCTTGGATACCTGTTGTTCTGCCTGATTGCTGAATCAGTTTTTCCGTAATCGTGCGACGGGAATGCCCATTTGTTCGCGATATTTGGCCACGGTGCGCCGTGCAATAGGGAAGCCATGGCGCTTCATTTCGGCAGCGAGTGCGTCGTCGCTCAACGGTTTCTGCTTGTTTTCATGCTCTACAAGGTCTTTCAATGCGAGCTTAATCCTGCGCGTTGACATTTCTTCCCCGTCCTTTGTCACATATCCATCGGTGAAGAAAAAGCGCAAAGGAAAGGTTCCCCAGCGCGTTTGGGCATACTTCATATTGCTTACACGCGAGATGGTTGAGATGTCAAGACCGGTCTTTTCTGCAATATCTTTCAGTATCATAGGCTTGAGATCGGCTTCGTCGCCACCTGTAAAGAACTTCTTTTGCCAGCCTATAATGGCTTTCATTGTGAGGTAGAGGGTTCGCCTGCGCTGCCTGATGGCCTCGATATATCCCTGTGCTTTCTCAACCTTTTCCTTGGCATAGAGCAGCGCTTCTTTCTCCTGACGGTTCATGTTTGCACGATTTGTGCGGTAGGTATCGACCATATTTGAGAACGCCGACGATATTTTCAGGTCAGGAATGCGCCCATGACTGATGGTGAACGTGACGTTTCCCTCGTCGTCTGTGTCCACAATGAAGTCGGGAGTTATCTGTTGAAGGTTCCTCCCTTGCGTCTCGCCGAGTGACGATCCCGGCTTGGGGTTGAGCTTTTTTATCTCTTTTTGGATGACTTCTGCCTGGTCAGGGTTGAGCTGCATCGACTGAATGATCTTGCCCCAATGCTTTTTTGTAAACTCGTCAAAATGGTTTTTAATGACCTTTTCCATCAGTTCGCGCAGGTGTCCTGCGGGTTTTCGCGCAATCTGCAGCAACAGGCACTCTTGCAGATTACGGGCTCCGATGCCTGCAGGATCGAAAGCTTGAAGACGCTTCAACACCGTTTCTATCTCGCTTTCAGGCACATCTATATTATGGTATATAGCCAGTTCGTCGGCAATATCTCCCAGATTCTTTCGCAAAAGACCGTCATTATCCAGCGAGCCTATGAGGTACTCCATGATATCGCGCTGCGTATCGGTAAGCTCAATCTCGCCCATTTGCTCTTTCAGTTTGTCGTAAAAGGAGGTTGTGTCGCCCCATACCGTTTCCTCATAATCCGCATCAGGGTTGCTCGCCGAAGCCAGATGGCTCTCCGGCGATGGCAGTTCGTCGTCGCTCCCAAGACTTTCAAGAGCACTGTCAAGGGCTTCTTCGCGTTCCTCGCGCTCCGTTTTCTCCTCGTAAAGCTCCTCTTCACGGTCAGCGTTATCGTCGGACGAGGTGCTGCTTTCCGTCACATCGGGGTCATCATGACGTTCTTCGAGGGCGGGATTATCGTCAAGTTCGGCGTTGATATTCTGCTCAAGCTCGGTCAGAGGCATCTCTAAAAGCTTCACCTGAAGCATTTGCTGTTGCGACAACCGTTGCTGTTGAACCTGCTGCTGACTTTGTGTTTGTATGAGTTTTTGCATATTATTTCCAATAATCCCTTAGCTGCGCAGCCATCACCGTAAGCTTTTTGGGGTCGCCGTTGCCGAAGCATTTCCAAACCTGCATGCAGGGAGTGAGCAGCGGCGACGGTGCGGGCTCTTCATGATTCAGCGCAGAAGCGTCATGATTCAGATAGGGATCGCATGCCCGATACACTTCCATTACGTTTGAAATCTCATGCGGAGTGGAGTGGATAAGGCAGGCACGGCTGTATAATGGCTTCGCGCCCTGTGACCGTTTCAGGTATAACTGCATGAGAAACAACCTGTATTCGTCATGCCATAGCGGATGTTTTGCCATAACTTCAGCCTTTTGTTTGTACAAAGGCAAAGTTATTAAATATTTCGTAAATGGCGTTTCTTTGTTTCGA
>JABCNV010000022.1 GCA_013333935.1 Prevotella sp.
CAGGCTCTTCGTGCATGGCCAGGCCCACACCGTGCCCGCAAAGGTCGCGTACAACGCCATATCCGTAGCGTTCGGCGTGTTTCTGTATGGCATGACCGATGTCGCCTACAAAACCAAAAGGCTTGGCTGCTTCGGCACCAATGTCGAGGCATTCTTTCGTCACGCGAACCAGCTGTTCCTTTTCAGGCGTAGTCTTTCCACCGATAATGAACATACGGCTCGCGTCACCGAAGAAGCCGTCCTTATCAATTGTAATATCCACATTGACAATATCGCCCTCCTTCAGCACGTCTTCCTTCTTCGGAATGCCGTGGCAAACCACTTCGTTGATAGAAGTACACACCGCCTTTGGAAAGCCTTCGTAGTTCAGACAAGTGGGATTACATGCGTTCTCCTTGCAGAAATCCATTACCACGTCGTCAATATCCTGCGTGTTTTTACATTCGTTTATCTTTGCAGCGACGGCGTCAAGACAGCGCGTTGTAAGCCTGCCCGCCATCCTTATACCCTCAATCTGTTCGGGGGTTCTAATCATATCACGAGTTGGAACCAGCTTGCCTTTATTCTCCCAATACATTACTTTTTTGTCCAATTCTGTAATTGGCGCACCGGGCAGACAATGCCAGCGCCTTTTCTTATTGAGCACCATAGTCGTATTTAATTTTCCAAATGCAAAGTTAATACATTTATATGGATTGAGATGCTTATCGCCGAGATATTTCCTTATAACAGGCTATACCATGAAAGATAGGCATAACGCTCTTCTCGCGACAGCTTAATGACTGCCCCAAACTCTTGTCTTGACACGTCTTTTATCTCAAAATTCCTTTGCTATAAGGTGCTTTCACTTCTGGCCGTAGTGCTCTCTGATGTCAGGGACAGCCACATTTTTGCACCTCTCTGCTATTTCAACGGGTAAACCTCCGCCTCATTTCTTCACAAATTTACCATTCACAAACGCATACTTCGTACTGCCGAGAGCCTCCTCCCCTGTCTCCGTAGTCACTGTTTTACGCAACAAAATTTGTCCGTTTCCATCAATAAGATAGTGCAAATAGCAGTTTTCGATGTGGTCTTTCCACTCCATATCATAGGCCGTATAGATGAGCAGACGGTCGGTTAACTGATATTTTCCATTCAGGGCACACAGGAAAAAGTGGCCTTCGCCCATCGAATTGTGGGCAAAAACCAAGATAAAGTGATAACCTGCACGCGGGGGAAGTCTTGCGATATGGCAAGCAGACAAATCAGTATCCGCGTCAACGAACGACGAAACATAATGTATTTCCGACTTCTTCAGCGCCCGTGTGCCCGGCAAATTGCATATAAAATCATACGAATACTCAAACGGAGGCCTGATTTCAGGCAACGTCTCGAAGAACCCTGACGGCGTTTCGGCTCCGGCAAAAGACACTTTTCGCCCCAGGCAATGCTCCACATAGCCCGTGTATGCTTCCCTGTCGTACTTGAGAATCACGGGCGAATCAGGATCCCGCGTGACGTCTTTCAGCGTGTTTGCCTTCGTATCAAGCACCACCCAGCCCACTGAATTCGTCGAATTTTCGCCCGAATCGTAAACAAACAACCTGATATTGTACACCCCGTCGGCCAGTTCTTCCTCCACTTCGGCATGCAATCGGCGTTTGTCAAAGGGTGTTTTATAGTTGGGACATGAGGTAATGAGCAACTTCTGTCTTTCGTCACACGACACGCTGTCCGGCCTGTCCGCCCGCTCCTGCACGGCAACGGGCGTGGCCGTTTTCCGCACATTGCCGGCACACGAGGCCAGCATCAGCATGAAAGAAAAGGCAATTATTCGAATCATAGCCCTTTGTCTCTACTTTAATTTAAAGCAACAGTTTCAATTTGTGTACATGAACAGCCCGGCGACGGTGTTTTGTCTCTACCTTAATTTAAAGAAATGGTTTGAGCGCCCATATCGGCAAGCCGTGTTTATACAACACGACTGCAATATTCGGAAAAATTATTTGATTGTGCAAGAATTTTCTCAAGCGTTTGCCCTGCAGGCCTGAAAATAACGCCTGTGCGGCGTGGTTTCACTATCCGTACAGCCATAGGCCGCCCCCTCTGTATCACAGCTCCGCCACCATTTAAGCGCCAGGTCGGCAACTTTCCTGCATCAGCGTGAGCGTACGACGGCCGTCAAACAGTCGTACCACGGCCGCCATACGCATGTTACGTCGGCCGTCACACACGCATACGGCGGCCGCCGTAACACCACCCCTTCGCCGCAAACGTAGAACCATAACGCAAAAGAGACGCTGTTTTCAGCATCCGAACAGCTCCGGTTGCCGGCATATCACCAACGCTTTTAAAATTAAAAACCAGCCACCTGGCCCGCGCACGCGCCAGCCCCTACGCCACAGGACAACAGCGTGACGGGCGTCATGCTCTCTGCAAAAGCACAAAGAGGGCTGCCCTTTGCACCATGGCAGATAACAGATTTTTAAAGTTTTCGAATAGAAAACGGCCGTTATAATATATGAAGTATGAAAAAAACGGGACGAATTAGTCAAATAATTTCAGCTTATTTTTTCTTGCATCGTCCAACGATAAAATGCGTTGCTGCTCTTGCTGATAGCCCTTTCGCAGCGTCTCATACCTGTCATGGAGCTGCTTCCAGTAGGCAGAGCACTCGTCGGCATTCATTAATTTGGAAAGGATTTGGGCACTTTGCGACGCATCCTTCATCCATATTACCGGTCCGCTATAGGCTGGGGAAATTTTCAGTGCAACGTGCAGTTCGGACGTCGTCGCCCCGCCGATGAGCACCGGAATACGTATTCCCGCACGCTCCATTTCCTTAACGGTGTTAATCATTTCCTCTAACGAGGGCGTTATCAGGCCGCTTAATCCGACGACATCGGCGTGAGTGTCCTGAATTTTCCGCACAATCTGGTCGGCCGGAACCATTACACCCATGTCGATAACCTCATAATTGTTACACCCCATTACCACACTGACGATGTTTTTACCAATGTCGTGTACGTCGCCTTTAACCGTAGCCATCACTACCTTACCCGCACTTGACGACGCCTTTGTTTTCTCGGCCTCGATATATGGTTGCAGAATGGCTACGGCCTGCTTCATGGTTCGTGCGGTCTTGACAACCTGCGGCAGAAACATTTTGCCCGCACCGAAAAGCTCTCCCACCTTATTCATGCCGTCCATCAGCGGCCCTTCGATGATATCTACCGCCCGTGGGTATGTGGAAAGCGCCTCATGAAGGTCGGCCTCCAGATAGTCGGCAATGCCTCTGCGCAGCGCATAAATCAGACGGTTCTGCAAGCTCTCGCTTCGCCATTCGGCCTGCGATTCGCCTTTTGCAGCCGGAGAGAGTGAGGATGAAGAGGCTGCAGACGCGGCATTTTGCTCATCAAGTATGCGTTCGGCCAGCGTAATAAGGTCGTCAGCAGCACCTTTCCGTCGGTCGAGAACGACGTCTTCAAGCACACTTAAATACGTGGAAGGAATGTCATCATAGGCTATTTTGGACGCCGGATTGATGATACCGAAGTCCATTCCTGCCTGTGTGGCATGATAAAGAAATACGGCATGCAGCGCTTCGCGGATGTAATTATTACCCCGAAACGAAAAGCTAAGATTGCTTATACCCCCGCTTACATGGGAGCCTGCGAGGTTCTTGCGAATCCACTGCGTAGCACGGATGAAGTCTTTTGCATAGGCATCGTGCTCCTCTATGCCCGTAGCTATCGACAGAATGTTCGGATCGAAGATGATGTCAGAGGCTTTTATGCCCGCCTTACGGGTGAGAAGGTCATAAGCGCGCGCCGCAATCTCTGTCTTTCTGTCAAAGGTTGTGGCCTGCCCTCTTTCGTCAAAGCACATCACAACAACCGCAGCACCAAAGCGTTTTACGTCGCGAGCATGGGCCAGAAAGACGTCTTCGCCCTCCTTCAGCGAAATAGAATTGACGATACACTTGCCTTGAAGGCACTTCAAACCGGCAAGAACGACGTTCCAATCAGACGAATCGATCATGACCGGCACACGTGAAATATCGGGGTCGGAGGCGACAAGGTTCAGGAAAGTAACCATTTCGTGCCGGGCATCAAGCAGCGGAGCATCCATGTTCACATCAATAACCATGGCTCCTGCTTCCACCTGCCTACGGGCAATAGACAGGGCTTCGTCGTACTTTTTTTCAGAAATAAGTCGCAGGAATTTCCTTGAGCCGGCCACATTGCAGCGTTCTCCGACGTTGACAAAGCCTACTTCGGGCGTAACTTCCAGCAGTTCGAGCCCCGATAACCATAGTGTTGACGGCTTCTTGTTCTTGATATGGGGTTTCTTTCCTGCTGCCAACTGGCAGTAACTGCGAATAAAGGTCTCGTCAGTTCCACAACAACCACCAACTATATTCACCAATCCTTCATCGATAAACTCACCTATCTGGGGCGACATGCTTTCGGCAGTTTCGTCATAAATGCCCATAGAGTTGGGCAGTCCGGCATTGGGATACACCGATATATAATAAGGAGCCTTGCGCGAAAGCGCCTTTAGATAGGGCTTCATCTGTCGTGCTCCAAACGAACAATTTAAGCCAATGGAGAAGATTTCATACGAACTTACGCTGCCTAAAAAGGCATCTAAGGTCTGCCCGCTAAGCGTTCTTCCGGCCAGATCACTAATGGTAACGCTCAGCATTATGGGCAAATGCACGCCACGTTCCTGCATAACCTGTTGGGCTGCATCAATGGCACACTTCGCATTAAGGCTGTCGAAGATGGTCTCTATCAAAATGGTGTCGACACCTCCCTGTACCAAACCGTCTATCTGTTCAACATAATCGGCCAGCAATTCATCGTAAGTAAGGTCACGAAAAGCCGGATTACTCACGTCCGGACTCATGGAACAGGTCTTGTTTGTCGGGCCAACTGCTCCGGCAACAAAGCGTGGCCACTCGTCGGTTGCATAGTCATCGGCAGCCTTTCGCGCAATTCTGGCTCCGGCTAAAGCCATGTTTCGCGCTTCGTTTTCTAAATGATAATCGGCTTGTGAAACCCTTTGGGATGAGAAGGTATTGGTTTCTATAATGTCGGCTCCGGCCTCAAGATAACGGCAATGTATAGCACGGACGATGTCCGGACGACTGATATTCAAGACGTCATTGTTGCCTTTTAATTGTCCTTTAACGTTCAGGAACTGCTCTCCGCGGAATTCTTTTTCTGTAAGATGGTAATCCTGAATCATCGTGCCCATCGCACCGTCAAGCACTAATACCCTGTTTTGAATGACGTCTTCTATGGTTTTCATGCTAAAAATTCTTGATAGCGCGATCCATTTCCCTGCGATCCTCTTTCTCTTTTAATGTTTGTCGCTTGTCATATTCTTTCTTTCCTCTTACCAATGCTATATCCATCTTCGCGCGTCCATGGCTGTCAATAAAAACGAGTGTGGGCACAATGGTAAAGCCTGGCGCCTTAGTGTCCTCGGCAAGATGTCGTATTTCACGCTTGTTAAGCAAAAGTTTACGGTCTCTTTTTGCGGGAACGTTGGCAAAAGAACCATAAAAATAAGGAGAAATATTCATGCCTTTGACCCATATTTCTCCACGATTGATATAACAAAAAGAATCTACAAGCGAAGCTTTCCCCATGCGAATCGACTTGATTTCTGTCCCTGTCAGGACTATTCCAGCCGTATAAGTGTCGACGAAATTATACTCAAACGAGGCCTTTTTGTTCCTTATCTGTACCGGACTCTTCCGACGGAGTTCCTGTTCTGCCTTATTCATTGACTATCGTTGCAAAGTTATCAATATGCTCATCCACGTAATGCGCAACACCAGATGTAAAGTTTTCCTCACTTTCTACGAAAGCATCGTCGAAGTCATCAAACACAGGAAACTGTTCATAAAGCGCATCAAACTCTTCCTGTGTGCAATCCTTTTCAAGCGATTCATGATGAATGACATAATAACGATGGCATTTACGGATGATCTTATACAAGTCTTGAAGTCCCCATTCCCTCACAGCCTTGCCGAAAGGATTCAAGAAAATGAATCCTCCGTAACCGTTATGGATAAGCTCTACAAAGCCACCGTCCATTACATTATCGCGTAAAATAACGTAGGCAAGCAAGGTAATCTGATCCGAATTCAGCATACCCATGTTGTCTGCATTCAGTTCTCCCCCTATAAAATCGTATATGGCATCTGTAAAGACCTTAATAAATTCGTCCATTCCAGCCTCTGCAGCCTGACGAAGAACAGAGTCTTTAACCGTAACTTTCGTTGATTTTTCCATTCTTTACTACTTATAAAGACTACAAAGATAAGTAATTTTATTGCAAAGCAACGCAATAAATAAAAGAAATCCCAACCACAAATGGTCAGGATTCATGCGACAAGCGGAAGATGAGGGATTCAAACCCCCGATACCCGAAAGGGGTATACCGGATTTCGAGTCCAGCGCATTCGGTCACTCTGCCAATCTTCCTTTATAGCAATGCAAAGGTAACAAAAAGGTACGTAAATGAAAAAGATGCGATAAATAAAACATTATTCTTAACGTTTATTAAACAGGAGGCAAGGCTTAGACAAAGATTATGAATAGCTTAAGCATAGGCATGGTATAGCTTAAGCAAAAACAAAATGTGGTCTTTCAATAAACATGACACAGCTTATTCAAAGGCAAGCTTCTCTAATTTAGATTTTAACAGCTCCGCCTGACTGGCTCGAATGGATAACGTAATGTCGCAATCGTTATCAAAACTTTGCGAAACGATGGTTGGATTCATCTCTTTAACTATTCGCATTACGCCGTTCAGCATAGGATAAGTAAAGTGAAACCTCACCTCTTTTTGGAGAAAACACTCAACAATTTGAGCATTCTCTATAGCTGCTACCGCCGCAGAGCGATATGCTTCTATCAGTCCTGACGTTCCCAAATTCACGCCACCATAATATCTTACCACGCAAACGAGGATGTCTGTCAGCTCATGTGAATTAATCTGTCCCATAATAGGCTTGCCGCCTGTAGATGATGGTTCGCCGTCGTCATTGGCGCGCCACTCCTGTCTTTCCGGGCCTAACATATAGGCATAACAACAATGACGGGCATCATAATACTTTTTATGATACTCGCTTATCAGCGTCTTGCATTCATCTACCGTCTCTACATGATGGGCAAAAGCATAGAATTTACTTCGCCTGTCTGTAAAATATCCTTTACCTATTGAATTAATTGTCAAATAAGCATCATCCATGAAGCCTACTCTAATTTGTGTATTACCAGCCCGCTTCTTAGCTTAGGCTCAAACCATGTAGCCTTGGGCGGCATGATTTTACCTGAATCTGCAATATTCATGATTTGCTGCATTGATACAGGATACAACGCGAGGGCCCACCTGCTCTCACCACTATCCACGCGCTTTTTAAGCTCATCAAGCCCCCGAAGGCCTCCAACGAAGTCAATTCTGTTGTCTGACCGCAAGTCTTTTATTCCTATCAGCTTGTCCAAAATAAGCCTTGACGAGATATCTACATCCAGCACACCAATGGCATCTGCATCGTCATAAGTTCCCGGGCGTGCCGTCAAGCTGTACCAATATCCATCAATATAGAGGGAGAATTCGTGCAAATGCCGTGGTTTATAGTTCGCTGTTCCCTTCTTTTCAATCACAAAATCATGATTGAGAAGAGCCAGAAACTCTTCCGATGACAGCCCGTTAAGGTCTTTTACAACCCTGTTATAATCAAGGATTGTGAGCTGACTGGCCTGAAAGCACACCGCCATAAAATAATCGTGCTCATGTTCTCCGCCTCCGGCAGCATTGTTCTTCCCTTTCTCAGCCCCCACAAGGGCAGCAGCTGCCGTACGGTGATGTCCGTCGGCTATGTACAAGGCAGGCATCGCAGCAAACTCTTCGGTGATGGCTTTTATATCATCAGGCCGACTGATTACCCAGAACTGATGCCGGAATCCGTCAACAGGCGCAACGAAATCATATACAGGTTTCGTTGCCGCATAGCGCATAATAAGCCGGTCGAGGCACGTATTGTCAGGATAAGCAAAGAATACAGGCTCAATGTTTGCATTGCAGGCGCGAACATGTTTCATACGGTTTTCCTCCTTATCCTTACGGGTAAGCTCGTGCTTTTTAATCACACCGTTGATGTAATCGTGCACAGAAGCACATACCACCAGCCCATACTGTGTCCGCCCGTCCATCGTCTGTGCATAAATATAATAGCACTCTTCCTCATCCTGCACGAGCCATCCGCGCTCCTGAAACTTCTCAAACTGTTCTTTTGCACTGTCATAAGCCCGTGCATCAAACTCGGAAACTTCAACCCCAAAGTTAATTTCGGGCTTAGTGATATGGTAGAGAGACATCTCGTTGCCGAAGGCTTCTTGACGGGCTTCTTCCGAATCGAGCACGTCATAAGGCCGCGATTCGATGCGTTCAACAAGATGTTCGGGCGGGCGAATGCCCCTGAAAGGTTTTACAACAGCCATAAACAAAGATTTTCAGGTGTAACAAAAGTTCGGGTAAAATTGAATATTCCTCCTCTCCACCGCACGAAGAGGAGGGGCTTTTTAAAGGTCAGGAAATGACGTTCTACCTGTTCACGCGGAACGTTTCATCGCCTGTTGCGAAGAAACTATTGATTTGTCGTGCTGCAGCAATGCCGGCATTGATGTTGGCTTCAGCCGTCTGGGCTCCCATTTTCTTAGGTGTCGTAAAATACCGTCCTTCGAATTTGGCAAACTCTTCTGTCGCATCGGGCATGATATCGGTTAAGAATTTCAGATCCTCACGCTCGCCCATGAGCTTCAACAAGCCTGCCTCGTCTATCACTTCCTTGCGGGCAGTGTTGACCAATATGCCGCCTTTCTTCATTAAGTTCACCACATCGTAGTTGATACTCTTCTGTGTTTCGGGTGTTGCCGGGATGTGAAGTGAAACAATATCGCACTGTTTGAACAGCTCATCACGCGATTTCACAGCATGCACACCGGCCTCTTCGATGACCTTTGCCGGGCAATACTCGTCGAAAGCATACACTTCCATGCCGAAGCCTTTGGCTATTCGGGCCACGTTGCGGCCTACATTGCCAAAGGCCAATATGCCTAACTTCTTGCCCTTCAGCTCTGAACCACTCTTGCCGTTGTAAAAATTGCGCACGGCATATACCAGCAAACCGAACACCAGTTCTGCCACGGCGTTAGAGTTCTGCCCCGGCGTGTTCTCCACAACTACGCCTTTCGTCTTGGCGTAATCAGTGTCTATGGTATCGTATCCAGCCCCTGCTCTTACTACAATTTTTAAATCATTTGCGGCTGTAATAACCGATTTATCTATGACATCAGAGCGAACAATCATAGCATTTGCATCAGATACGGCAGAGAGAAGTTGAGCTTTGTCAGCGTACTTTTCTAACACATCAACAGAGTGTCCTCCGCTTATTATTTCTTGTTTTATAGCTTCTAATGCCTCTTTGGCAAAAGGTTTTTCAGTTGCAATTAGTACTTTCATATTTTATTTTTACCAAATAAATTACAGCGTTTAGATTTCGTTACTTATGCAAATAAATCATTTAAAGCCTCAGCCATTGTTGGATGAGTGAATATTTGATTCTTTAATTTATCAGCAGTTAAGTGATTATCTATAGCCATTTTACAGATATTGATTAGCTCATGTGCTTCTGCACAGAAGAGAGTTACACCCAATATACGATTGGTTTTCTTTTCTACAAGAGCCTTTAACAGCCCTTCGGTTTCACCTAACACCTTTGCTTTAGGTATAGAATTTGCCATAATCTTTTTAACTTCAAATTCTAACTGTAAAGCATTTGCTTGTTGTTCGGTTAAACCTACTTGCGCAAGTGTAGGGTATGTGAACACAGAAGTCGCAATATTTTGGCGATCCTGTCTATTTCTGGTAGAATCACCAAACAGTTGATCACGCACAATTCTATAATCATCTAACGACATATAGGTAAATTGTTGGGTTTTAGCTACATCGCCCATTGCCCATACATTCTCACGCGCCTGTAGGTAATCATTAGTAATAATGTATCCTCTTTCGTCTGTTTTAATATCAGCTTTATCTAATTGCAATTCTTCTGTTGCAGGCTTTCTTCCAATAGCAACCAATACAGCTTCAGCATCGAAATTACCATTTGATGTAATCACCGTTGTAAAATTGTCGTTTTCTTGCAATTCCTTTGTTTGACAATTAAGTATAACTTCAATACCGCGTGCCTGAAGTATATGCAACATTTCGTCAGCTATATCTCTATCTTCGCGTGCCAAGAAAGTGTCACTTGCTTCTAAAACAGTTACTTTACTTCCGAAAGCCTGAAACATACATGCAAACTCTAAAGAGATATAACCGCCTCCAATAATAACAAGACGTTTAGGAAGTGTTTCTAAAGATAATAACTGTGTACTATTATAAACATATTTCCCATCTGCACCTTTTACATTTAATGGCACAGATGTACTACCAGTATTGATGAATATTCGTTGCGCAGTAACTTCAATTTCATCATCTACGTTTTTTAATAATACAGTATTCTTATTTTGAAAAGATGCCGTCGCATTAATAATGCGTACTCCTTCTAAATCGTTAAGTTTATTGTAATTAGCCGCTCTTAACGCAGAAATCAAAGTATTTTTGCGTTCCATTGCTTGTTGAAAATAAACACTTTCGTTAGCATCGAAAGGTTTTCTTTTCGCTTCAACTAATAGTTTTTTAGATGGAATACAACCGATATTAATACAAGTTCCACCATACATAGAACTATTCTTCTCTGCTAATATAACCTCTTCTCCATGCTTTGCCAAATCAGCTGTCAGTGTTTTCCCAGCTTTGCCAAAACCGATAACTAGATTTTTTATGCTAATTTTTTCCATAATAGTTATAGTGAAAGAAAAAGGTAATGATAGGTATCAACTTTATTTATATATCTTTTGCTTCACTTTATGCTTTAGTTTAATACTTTAATTCAAATGCTTTCATGCAGTTGACGAGAGCTTTTACACCTTCTACCGGCTGCGCATTGTAACAACTTGCACGGAAGCCGCCCACAGAGCGGTGCCCCTTGATGCCTACCATGCCGCACTCGGTTGCGAAATCGAGGAACGGTTTCTCCAGATCCTTATACTCGTCGTTCATGACAAAGCAGATGTTCATGAGCGAACGGTCTTCGGCTGCCACTGTTCCGCGGAACAGTTTGTTGCGGTCAATCTCGTCATAAAGGATGTGAGCACGCTCGTGTGCCCGCCTGTCCATCTCCTTTACACCGCCTTGGGCCTTGCACCAGCGCATGGTTTCGAGCAGCGAATACAGGGGAACAACGGGCGGCGTGTTGAACATCGAGCCTTTTTCAACGTGCGTACGGTAGTCAATCATCGTAGGCAACTCGCGCGGAGCCTTGCCCAGCATGTCGTCCTTCACAATGATAACCGTCACGCCCGCCATGGCCATGTTCTTCTGTGCACCGGCATAAATGGCCGTGTATTTTGAAACATCCACCGGTCGGCTCATAATATCCGAACTCATGTCACTAATCAATGGCACGGGCGAATCGATGTCCTCGCGCAGCTCGGTGCCGAAAATGGTATTGTTTGCACATATATGAAGATAGTCGAGGTCGGCCGGAATGGTATAGTTGTGCGGCAGATGGGTGTAGTTGTCATCGGCTGATGATGCCACTTCCACAACCTCACCGAAAAGCTTTGCTTCTTTCATGGCCTTCTTTGCCCATGCTCCGGTATTCATGTAACCGGCCTTTTTAATCAGGAAATTGGCAGGAATCTGCATAAACTGTAGAGAGGCGCCGCCGCCGAGGAAGAGCACGGAGTAGCCCTCCGGTATATCAAGAAGCTCCTTGATAAGGGCCTGAGCCTCGTCAACAACCGGCTGAAAGTCTTTTGCACGATGGCTGATTTCCATCAGCGACAGTCCGGAACCATTGAAGTCTAAAATCTGCCTTGCAGTGTTTTTAATTACTTCCCGCGGAAGAATTGAGGGGCCCGCATTAAAATTATATTTCTTCATCTCTACGTGATTTATATAAGGTTTTTATTTTCTATAAATATAACTACTGATTGCAAATCTACATTTTTATTTCCAAATAAGCAAATTTTTAATTCACATTTGTTCGCGGTACTGCATATTGTATAGTATTTTCCTAATTCTTATACCATATAAAGATGGTGTTGCGGCGGCCGCCATCACATGCGTACCACGGTCGCCGTACGCGTGTACCACAGCCGCCGTACAAGCGTGCCACGACCGCCGCAACACGAACCCGAGCCTGTAAAGTCGGGAGTTTCTGCCTCGTATAGTCTTATTATTCAAGTGTACAATGCGTCAAAATGTCGCATCAACACACAATCCGTACAGGATAAGCAATACCTTTATCGGGTGGAGACTCTCGCAGATTGAAAAAAGAGAAGAAGAACCGCATTATCTGCAGAGCAACGCACATAGCCGGTTTCTCCGTGTTATACCTGTCTGGACAGGCGGCATTTTCATCATACGCCTCGGACAAGGCCGCAAAGTAAGAAAAAGAACTGGCGGTGTTGGGAAACCACTTTTAATATGTAAAATATATTCATAACAGCGCGGCGCATCTCTTTTTGGAGGTGCGCCGCGCTGTCCTGTCGCCGTTATGGCTATCTTATTTCTTCAATAACCGTCTTGTGTCCCTTGATTTTCTGGCCGCTTGTACGCTGTATTGCCTGCCTGAATTTTTCGCGGACAACGGCAACATACGTGTAATAGTCGCGCACATCTATACGGCCGATGTCAGCCGATGTTAGCCCACCGGTTTTGCATAAGAAGCCTACGACGTCGGCTTTTGATATCTTATCCTTCTTCCCCTTGCCGATATAAAGTGTTGACATTTTTGGCAGGGGAACCCGATTATCGGCAACGTCAGGAACGGTATAGCCGACAACGTCAGCCTCTACATATTCAGGAATCTGCTCACTATCGTTGAGAAGAAAAAAGGTTCGGCCCGTCTTGTCCCATCTTGCCGAGCGGCCCACGCGATGGATATAGGCTTCGTGGGTTTCGGGCAGATGATAATGTATAATGTTTTGTATGTCAGGGATATCCAGCCCACGGCTGGCGAGGTCGGTGCTCACCATGACAGAGGCCGACCCGTTCGAAAATCTGAAGAGCTGATCCTCGCGTTGCCGCTGGTCCAGTCCGCCATGAAAGGCACTCAAAACAAACCCTTTCTCGCGCAGGAAAGCCGCCGTTCGCTCAACGCTGTCACGATAATTCAGAAAAACAACCGTGCTTTCGTCACCCAACGACTTCAATAAACGTTCCAGCGTTTCGAGTTTATCCTTTGACGGGCTTTGCACGGAAAACACTTTGATTCGGTCGGAAACGGCGGTGCTTTCCGTCCTGAAGTCAAGGCGTCTGAAGCCTTTATATGACAGCTCGGCGGGCATTTCACGGTATCGGTACGACGATTCTGCAGCGGCTTTCTTCGGGTCTTCCTCGGCATCGGTGGCTGAAAGGAAGATGCGCCGCGCCCGTATGGGCAGCCTCTGCACCAGTGCAGCCATCTCGTTTTGGAAACCCATTTCAAGACATTTGTCAAATTCGTCGATGATGATAAACCGTATCTTGCCGGTCTCGACGTTGCCCTTATCGATATGATCAATCAGACGGCCCGGGGTTCCAAATATGATTTGTGGCCTGACCTGGCGCAGGACGCGGTGCTCGTCCATCGTCGGACGACCACCATAACAGGCACAGGCACGAAATCCCATGCCCATATCCTTCAACACTGTGGCCGATTGCAGTGCAAGTTCACGGCCAGGAACGATGACGACGGCCTGCAAATCGTCACTCGTTTCGTCAAGTTTTTGCGTGACAGGCATCAGGTAAGCCAATGTCTTTCCCGTGCCCGTGGGACTTAAAATAACCAGATTTCCACTTGCTGCAGATACAGCTTCATAGGCCGCTGCCTGCATGGGATTGGGCGTTATGCCCAGCTTAGCGGTGATTTCGTTCAAGGTCATCACTTCAATAATTTATCAATCTCATCGAACTGCTTGCCCATATTCAGGTTCAGATAAATGGTATACAACGGTAATGCCCATTTATCCTGACGGTCGGGACACTGTTTTCGATACTTCTCGAGGAAAGGCAGGGCCTGATGATAGAACTTCAGAATATCACGACGCCGACGGGCAGTAGTCGCAGGTTCCTTGTCAATGTCAACCCCTTGGTTAAACAAGGCAAGGCCCGCATTGAGATTCGCCTCGGCCAGACTGTCGTTACGGGCCAGCAACGACTGGCTTATCCGGTAGCTTGCCTTATAATCTCCCAGATTCAGAAGGATGGAACTTTTGGCCAACAGGAAGCTTTCGTTCAGGCTGTCCTTTTGCAAAGCCTCGTCCGTCAGGCTGAGGGCTTCGTGCCATTGCTGCTTTTCCGAGTAGTAATTTATCAAGTGAGGATAGAAATATGTGGAAAGAGGATAATGCGAAAAGCCCTCTTTCAACGTCTCAACCATACGTACAGAATCGCCTTCAAGCTGATAGGTTGCTGCCAGATATTGCAGCATCATTTCATAATGAGCCGTATCTTTCAGGGCGAGATAGGTGTGGTGTAGGGTCTTCTGCGGGTCCTTCATCTTGTAAGCACTATATACGGCCCAGTAGGCTGCTTCGGGGAGGCGCTTGTCTTTTTCAGTATAATGAAAGGCTGTAAAGAGGGGTTGGCGGGCCGTTTCAATATACTGGTCGAAAAAATGGTAGGCAGAAGCAAAGTCCTGCTTACGTATATAAAAAAGTCCGCCATTGTACAGGTTGGGTCTTAAGCTGTTAAGCAGGTTGCCGTTATCCCTGCGATGCTGCGGATTTACCTTGCCGTTCTTGTCAGGCAAGGCATCAATGCTGTCGTAAGAAGCCATGACGGTAAACATCCTTGAGGCAATATTGAACAACGATGCCGTATCATATTTCTGCTTCAAATAGAGCTTTTCGTTACCCGATGCATATTGTTTCCGGAGCGATTCAAAGAGTATATTCCATACCTTTTCGTTCTTACGGTTCGCAGAATCTTTCAGTAAGGTCAGCATTGACTGCTCTGCTTTGTCAAGGTTATTGCCTGATTTTACCCAATTGCGTGCAATGCTTATCTCCTTTTTCTGGGCCATTGCGGACGACATCACGAGCAAAAATACAAGCGTATAAATAACTTTTACTACCTTCATCTTGAATCAGTGTCTAAGTTTTGCATCAGCCAACATGGGCGATTACGCCGTGCGAAGATAGTATAAATTCGCGTAACTGACAAAAATAGCATGCAAAATATATATAAAGGAGGGAGGAACAACAGCCCCACTCCGTCTTTCTCATGACGAGAAAACGAAGTGAGGCTGTGATGATTATACCGGCGCTTGCTGTAGTTTGAAGCGCCGTCTACGGCAAATTCAATGGTCGTTAACTACAAATTCAACAGCTGTTAACCGTAAATTCAATGGTTGCCAATTACAAATTTAATTGTGGAAAACTCCTTATTTAATTGCCGTTTACTTTCAATTTAATTGCCCTTTACGAGGTTTTCGAGCTCTTTTGTGCGGGCATCATTGCCTCCATACACAACGTAATAGCTCTGATAGAGAGGATATGCCCAGTTACTCTTCTCGCGATTCGGGTCAAGTTGCTTGGCTTTCTCCAGGAAACCGAGCGACTCTTTAAACAGTTGTTTCTGCTGTTCAGGGTTGCCGTTGGTCTGCGCAGCCTTTGAATTGATGGCAAATCCAAGGTAAGTGAGCACCACTGAATTGTCCGGTTGAATCTCGGATGCGTGCTTAAAGGCATCAATGCACTCGTCCCAGTTCGGCTCTTTAGCCGTTGTATTGGCGTTAAGTATTGACTGACCTTTCATAGCCCACGCTGTAAAATTCTTGGGATCCTTGGCTATTTTGGCATCAATAACGTCCTTAAGCTGGCTTCCCATGCCCAGACCGCTGTAGACGCTACAAAGGATACTGAACACCGATTCGTTATTCTGATCCTTGTCATACTCCGCTTTCATTTTCTCTGCAAAGGCTAACGAGTCGGCGTGTGTTTTGAGATTACGCTCTGCCATAGCGTATTTGAAGGTCTCTGCCTGCTTGCGCATAGCAGTGTCTTGCATGGCAATGTCGGCATATTTCTCTGCCTTTGCATAATCCTGAGCCTGATTTGCATAGAGGGCTGAATAGTAAGCCACCTGCCCGAGGAACTGTTTCTCTGAATCCTTACCCTTTGCAAAAACAGGATTGCTGTCGGTATCGAGGAACGTTCCCCAATATTTCAGCACGTTATTCTGGTCATTACGCTGAGCATAATAGTTGCCGGCAGTGACAAGCTGCAGGCGAGCGTTGGTAAGTAAAGGTGTAAGACCGTCAGTATATTTTGGCTTAACCTTTCCTTTTTCGTTAGGTTCGGCGTCATATTTTATACATTCCAGTCCGTTCACCGTGGCGTTATAGGCTGCCTCGTAGAAGCCCAACGTGTCATAAGGAGTCTCTTTTTGCTTGGTGAGCTGGGCCTGCACGTTATTGGTCTGGATAAGATTTTCCTTGTCAAACTTCTCCAAAGCAAGCTTGGTTACATGGTTATAGGCCTTTGCTTTCTCTGCACTGTTTGCAAGCTGACCCAGGTTTTGTTTCAAAAGCTGAACGGCATCAGCGTAAGTTTTAGCGCTGGTGATGGCCTTTAAAGGCTCACTGTCACCTGCGAATGCTGCCGAAGCGCCGAGCACTAACGCAGCTGCAATGATTAACTTTTTCATAAATTATGTTCCGTTTAAAATTTATTTATCTATGTTTACTGTCATAAAAGACGACCGAATCGTATGAGAAGTTACTTCTAATCACATGAAGATTTACTCCTTAGACACAGTATTTTCCTCGTCCGGAGCCTCAACTTCACTCTCCGTTTGCGTGTTTGCCCCCGACTCATTGAACTTTTCGTTGGCTTCATTCCACTGCTGACGGCTTTCTTCTTCAACGGCAGATTCAAGTTCCGAGCTCATAACCTTGCAGACACTTGCAATGACATCGCTCTTCTTTGCAAGATTAATCAGCCTCACTCCTTGCGTGGCGCGTCCCATAACACGCACATCAGCCACTGCCAGACGGATGACAATACCGCTCTTGTTAATAATCATCAAGTCGTTTTCATCCGTTACATTCTTCAACGATACCAAACGACCGGTCTTCTCCGTAATAGCCAGCGTCTTCACACCCTTGCCGCCACGGTTGGTCTTGCGATAGTCTTCGATGGCCGAACGCTTGCCATAACCGTTCTCACTAACCACCATAGCCGTTTCGTTTTCGGCGTCGTTCACAACAATCATGCCTACTACAGCGTCGTCTCCACCGTCAACTTTCATACCCCTTACGCCTGTAGCCGAACGTCCCATCGTGCGGATGGTCTGCTCATCGAAGCGTACGGCACGACCGTTGCGGTCGGCAAGAATCAGCTCGTTCTGCCCGTTGGTCAGACGAACATCCACTACTTCATCGCCCTCAACAATGTTAATGGCAATCACTCCGTTCGCACGGGGCCGCGAATATTCCTTTAAGCTCGTTTTCTTTACCGTTCCGTTCTTTGTTGCAAAGACAACAAAGTGGCTCTGAACAAACTCTTCATCCTCGAGTCCGCGGCCGCGAAGACGAAGGAATGCGTTCACGGCGTCGTCGGGTTCTATATTGAGAAGGTTCTGAATTGCGCGGCCCTTTGACGTCTTGTCGCCCTCCGGAATGTCGTAACAATGCAGCCAATAGCAACGTCCCTTTTTGGTAAAGAACAGCATTGTCTGGTGCATCGTTGCGGGATATATGAATTCTGTAAAGTCCTTTTCACGGGTATGGGCGCCCTTTGAGCCTACACCGCCTCGAGCCTGCTCGCGGAAATCGCTCAACGGCGTGCGCTTGATGTATCCCAAATGGCTCACGGTGATAACCACCGGGTCATTAGGATAGAAGTCTTCGGCGTTGAATTCGTGCTCATCCGGTATAATCTGGGTGCGGCGAACATCGCCGTAACGCTCCTTCACTTCCTGCAATTCATCTTTCATTACCTTCTTGCAGAGCTCGGGATTGTCAAGTACCGACTGCAGATAATCGATTTGTTTCATCAGCTCGTCATATTCAGCGTGCAGCTGATCCATACGCAAATTGGTAAGCTGGCTTAGGCGCATGTCGACAATTGCCTTCGACTGCAGCTCGTCCAGATTGAAACGTTTCTCCAGATTGCGCTGGGCATCGGCCGGTGTCTGGCTGCCACGGATGATGTGAACAACCTCATCAATGTTATCGCAGGCAATGATAAGGCCTTCCAAAATATGCGCACGCTCGCGGGCTTTCTTCAGGTCGAACTGTGTACGACGGATGGTAACCTCGTGGCGATGTTCAATATAATAGTTGATACACTCCTTTAAGCTCAGCAGTTTCGGGCGCAGCAGACTGTGGTCGTGCTTCGAGGGAACCAGCGCAATACAGTTTACGGAAAACGAGCTTTGCAAAGCTGTCATCTTAAACAACTTGTTAAGGATAACCTTTGCATTGGCGTCACGCTTCACGTCTACGACGATGCGCATGCCCTGACGGCCCGTTTCGTCGTTCACGTTAGATATGCCTTCCAGTTTGCCTTCCTTGACAAGCTCGGCAATATATTCAATAAGCTGCTGCTTGTTGACGCCGTAGGGAATCTCGGTTACGACAATCTTGTCGCCTTTCTCGCTGCTTTCAATCTCGGCCTTTGCACGCATCACGATGCGCCCGCGGCCTGTTTCGTAGGCATCTTTAACGCCCTGCAAGCCATAAATATAGGCTCCTGTGGGGAAGTCGGGGGCAGGAATATACTGCATCAAGCCCTCTGTCGTAATGTCAGGATTGTCAATATATGCACAGCAACCGTCGATAACCTCGCCCAGATTGTGCGTAGGGATGTTGGTTGCCATACCTACGGCAATACCGTTTCCGCCGTTAACCAGCAGGTTCGGTATCTTTGTGGGCATCACTGCAGGCTCACGAAGCGTGTCGTCGAAGTTGTTAACCATGTCGACGGTGTCCTTATCGATGTCGTCCATGATATGTTCTCCCATCTTCGAAAGGCGGCATTCGGTATATCGCATGGCCGCAGGCGAGTCGCCGTCCACGCTACCGAAGTTACCCTGTCCGTCGACAAGCTTGTACCGCATGTTCCAATCCTGGCCCATTCTGACCAGTGCACCATACACCGAGCTGTCGCCATGGGGATGGTATTTGCCCAGAACCTCACCTACAACACGTGCACACTTCTTGTAAGGTTTGTCGCTTGTGTTTCCCAATCCCAGCATGCCGTACAGAATACGGCGATGTACAGGCTTGAAACCATCTCTTACATCAGGAAGCGCCCGAGCCACAATTACCGACATAGAATAGTCGATATAGGAGGTCTTCATCTCCTGCTCGATATTGATTTTCATAATCCGGTCCTGATCAATCGTCTGATTTTCGTCCATTTTTCTTTATCGTTGTTTTTGTTAAAATTCGCTTTAAGGGCATTTATTTGCCCTCTGAGGCTTCCGCCCTTTTATTTTAATGGCGTAAAATTAGTATTTTTTTTTGAACCAAGCAAACTTTTGAAGCTTTATATTGCAAAGAGAACCGCATTTATCCGCCCCCGGTCCGGTTTCTGAACACCCTCTACATCTTTGAGGCATGGCTCCCCTGACGCATGGGAAAGCCGCCGCCGGAGCCGCCGTCTGCCAGCATCAGCCCTCCGGCTCGGGGCAAGTCTGCTGTCCCTTATATTGCAGCATGCCGTCCCTTTTCCCATGCAATTCTGCCCGTACGGCGGCCGCCGTACAAACATGATGGCGGCCGTCACACCCATTGTACGGCGACCGCGGTACACGCGTGCGGCGGCCGCCGAACGACGAGGTTAACAATAGAATTAGCCAAATAAAACATCGTAAACTAAAATTCAAATCAATAAAATGACAGTTTATTATGCCCATAATGAATATTTCAGTATCTTTGTTCACATACAAAACAACAGTTTACACACAAATCGGTAGTTAAATATGACTTTTGAAATATTATCCTCCAAGACGGCAAATCTAAAAGAAACAGAAGAAAAATTCTCCTTATCATTCCCTGCCGATTATACCTCGTTTCTCTCTAAACATAATGGCATGAGTATAGAAGAAGCTTGTATCAAGGTTGAAGATGTTAATGAAGAGGTCATGATGAACGTACTATTCAGTAATGATAACAGCTTAAACCGGGCACTAACTCTCGACTATTGGAATAGCGAATACAGCGAGGATATTCCTGAGAACTCGGCTCTGGTAGGCGACTTTCAGGATGGAGCATTTCTACTTTTAATCACTAACGGCGAAGATAAAGGCTTATATTACTATGACCATGCGTATAATTTTGAAGAGTCGGACGATGATAGTAACACTTATTTTCTGGCTGATAGTTTTGAGAACTTCATGTTACGCCTTGGATTTTTCGACAATATAGCTGAATAACAATCCTAATATCGAAGCTATTATAACACGTCAATACGATGGAAAAATTTAAGCTCGACAACTTCAAAACGTTATATCATAGAAATATGCCTATCGTAAAAAACCTTTCATTACACGATAGTGAAGAGTTGACCACAAAGCTTTTTAATAATTTAGGATATCCTAAACCGAGGAAATGGACAGAAGCTTGTTTTGTAATATCTTCAGATTATACAAATACGAGTGAAGGCGTTATGTATAATAAAGTCCAAAGTCGTAATCAATTAGTTGCATTTGACAAACTGTTAGGAGCAACGAATACATATAACTATCGCCTAAAGGGTAAAAAATATGATAGAATTGGTGCCACTTTTAAACATAATCTCCAGAAAACGATTTCTGTTAAAACATTAAGGAGTAAATGGCAAAGGCAATAGTATTTTTACTTGTTGTAGGAATGTTTCTCTCGTGCTCTTTTAATACAAAAAGGAAAAGGGGAAATATAGAAGAGAGAGATTCTTTTTCTTATAATTGGGCTATGGATAAAACATTTTTCAAGGGGATACGTCTTTATCCTCTTGAAGATACAATAACGTCTATTCTTGAATCTCAAAAAAAAGGAGTGTATTTAGAATTAGAAAGAGGAGATACGCTTGTTCTTATAACGAATATTGATAGATTGTTTAACAACTCAATTAGTTCGTTTAAGGATAAATTGGAGATAAGACAGTTTTATAAAAGCTATGATATTGATTTTGATGACGATTTACCCATAAGTGTCTATATAACAAATCGATGTGATTCTTTTATATATCAATTAGGAATTAAAAAGAACTATTTATTAGAATACGGAAATCTTAAAAGTAATTTACTTGTGTCTGATTCATTCAAAATCGGTATAGATATTAAAACAATGTTTAGGCAATATGGAATTCCGATACCTCAAAAGATGAAGAAGTATAAATGTATTGCCATTATTTCGACAGAAGTTATAGGAACTGCATGGTATACAAAGTATAATAGCCAGATTAAGAACAACCCCTCTTCTTTTTCACTTATATTCATACAACTTTCAAATGAAACTATTGAAGAGATTATTTTTACAAATATTGGAACAGACAGTATAATTGAAAAAACATAGAACACATAAAGTCTCTCGCTTCCGCCCCACCCACATGGGACCTCTGTTTCAACGAACACTGTCCGCACAAGGCCACTTGCATGCACTATTTTGCCGGTCAGCATCTGCCTGCCGACAAGATGACGGGCTTTGCCGTCTATCCCAATGCCCTGCAGAACGGCAAGTGCCGGTTCTACGTAAAAAAGCGAGTGATACGCGCAGCATGGGGATTCCGCAAGCTGTTTCTCAACGTAAAGCACGTAGACGACACGCCGATACGCCGGGAAATCCAGCAATACCTCGGCAGCCGTCCCACCTGCTACCGCTACATGAACGGGCAGCTCACCCTCACGCCCGGGCAGCAGGCGGGAATTATCGACATCTTCCGCGAGTATGGCTACACCGAAGAACTAAGCTTCGACAACTACATCGACCGTTATGCGTATGAATAGAACCAGCCGCCGTGTATATGAACAGAACTAACCGCCATGCGTATGAGCAGAACTAACCGTTATGTGTATGAACAGAACTAACCTTTACGCGTATGAGCAGAACCGTATGCCAGAATAATTTCAAAGGTTGGAACGCACAGTTTCACACTTCAAAAGGAAGATTATTTCCTATGTGAAGAGAATCTTGGATTCGTTAAAATTGAACATCTCAATGCTGAAATCAACGAAATAAATTGGAATAAAATATTTCAAATAATTGGCTTGCCTATCCCCCATGAAGTTTATATCAATGATCATAAATTTGAGCATCTCGACGTAATGCTGTTTTCAAACTTCAGCAAATACTTCACCGATATTTGGTATCCATCGGCTGATGATATTGAGATTTTTGACTCGTCGTTAAACTATATCGTCGCAATAAGACACTATGGAGCGCTATATTATAAAAAGGCATAAGCCATTTTAACGACGTAAAACTATAAGAAAATATTCACCTAACCCTACCAACTTTTAATCGACACTAAGATAAGACAATATATTAAGGTATACGAAAAAGAAGAATATGCGTAAAAACCGATATTTATATTTCTGGAAGAGATAAGGATAAAAACAATAATTAAAAGTTTGTAAGGTAGAGAATTAGACAAAATGAAAAAACAAATATTCGACTTCTACGCAACACCGCTAAACATATGGTACTTATTAGGCATTGCATTTGTTGCAATGGTAGCATCGGGTATTACCTATAACTACTTATTTGCACCGCAACATGGTATGGATTCAACGCTGCGATTCACATCTATTTCAGGACTTATTTATGGCATCATATTCCTTGGTGCCATAGTATTAACCATACGAAAAAAGCGAATTGAAATAAGCGAAGACGGAACATTTAGATTTTATTCAAACAGAATACTGGAATACACCAACACCTTAGACAACCTTTATTATATATATGCACCCGATATTGATAAGTCAGATATAGCTGAAATGGTATTCTGTTTCAATGATAAGAAGATTAGAATAAGCATGCCTTCCCATCTTCCAAAGGTCTATGAACCAGGTAAATACGCTTGGATACTAAGGTATTTCATTAGCGAATGTAAGCTCCGAAAGAAACAACACCATACCATTTTTGGCGTATCAAAGTATGTTGTAGTGTATTGGAGTAACACGAAAAAAGCCAACTATAAAATATATTCTGACAGCAAGGGACGCCGATTCCTGTAATTGTGATGTTAGATTAAAACAACTTTGTAACAGCAAAAGACAGTATTACTTGATTCTTTTCTCCGACATTTTCACAAATCTACCGTCTGTTATCTTGTAGACAGAGCGGTAGATGGCGGTATCGGGCGTCGTTTTCGTGCCGATAATATCCCCGCTTTCCTCATCATACAGGATGCCGTTAATCTCGTATCTGTCCATGGTAGCAACGGAATCGTTTACGGAATAGCGCGAGGATATTTGCGTTTCAAAGGTAAAATTCATCTCCAGAATCAAGGCATCTACGAGCGAATCCTGCTTGTATGAGTTGATTTGCGTGACCAGAATTTCAGTATCGTTGTCGCCCATCACATTATAGACAATGAGCTTGTAAGCGTGCCCGTTCCTGTCTTTGTATTCAGCTGCCGGATAATATCGACCGTCGGTGCTGGTCATAGAATAGTAGAACTTCTCGCCCTGTGGCACAAATCCCTTCTCATTATCGGGAAAGGGAACGGAATGTTTGCGGTATTTGGGCTTCAATTGATAAGACAACACGTAATCGTTATAAAACAATAATGGCTTCACCAGCCTGTTCGACCAATGCAGAGGCGCAGTATCTGCTTTCCGTTGAAGAGAGCAGGAAACGGACAGCAAGGCAAAAAAACTTAGCAGAAAGACTCTTCTCATAACGCATACAGCCTGAAATGGCATCAAAATACCTGAAAAACATCAGGGCAAAACATAGCACAGCGAGCACCAAAGCTCACGTGCCGTGACATAGAGCAGAAGCAAGGGCATAATCCATTTCCTGCATGAGCAGAGACAATCACATATCTCTGTCAGCGAGTGCAGGTTGTCGCCCATCACGCCGTAGAACACAGAAGACGAGACTAACATAAATGAAACGGCAGGAATTATGCTTGCCGAGAAAGGCCCCGGGAACAGATTTCCCGTTACACTAAGCAATACTGCATGGGGCATCAGGATTAGCAGCAACAGCACGATAACCTCAATTACTAGCATTCCGGCACCAAATTCCAGGGCCAGAATCTTCTGACTGCCCAGCTGATGTGATTGCCCGCGGAGCACTTGCCGTATGGCTTCGGCCACGCCGCTTTGCAAAATGGTTCCCCAGGTTATCGAAAGCAGTATCAGCCACACTAATAAAACAGAAGCCTCGTTATCGGCAAAGCTGCCGAAAAACCATCTTATGCCTACCGAAGAGAGAAGTGAACGCACGTTCGATTCGGGCATGGCAGCCGTCCAAAGCCACGATGCCAGAATCAGTACACCCTGGGCAACCAGGCATATAAAAGCAGCAATATAGCACAATCGCGTAAAACCGCTGCGTTGTTTATGGGGATAATCGTTAGCTTCCATACCCGTCTGTTCACGCTATAACATTATTCTTCGTCAGGCCTGAGATTGTCAATGTCCAGTATTCTAAGTTCAAGGGCACGCACAACCAGCCGTGTGGCATTGATGCTCATGCCGCCGTTCCCGTCGGGAAACAGCTTTTGGGCCAGCTCATTCTGACGTTTTTCCAGACTCTTTACTCCGAAAGGCATACCCCGCAAGGTCGTAATCTGCTCCTTCGTATAGCCTAAGGCAAGATGGCGCAGGAAGCGTTCGTCATACTCATCAATGTCATAGTTGATCAAAGCCTCCTGTCGCATCAGTTCGTTATTGACGCTACGCTTGAAGCGTGCAACAATTTTCTCAAGGATAGGCTCATTGAAAACAAGGCGCTTGCCGTCCATGGCACTGGCAACATCGCCCCTTGTCAGGAGCTCTCCACTCTTCAGGATAATGCCGTCACAACCGGCATCAAGAACATCTACCCACAGTTTTTCGTTCAGAATCTCGCCTGTGAAGATAAGAATCTTTACTTCGGGATGCGTCTCCTTGGTCTGCCGGCAAATCTCTACGCCCACAGTTGTTGAGCCTCCAAGTCCTAAATCCAACAGCACAAGGTCGGGAAGCTGATTCTTCAGCAGCCTCCAATAGCTTTGTTCGTCCTCTGCCGTACCGATAATATGCGCCTCGGGTATGTCGTTGCGTATAATACCCTCGGTTCCTTTCAGCTCCAGAGGTACGTCTTCTACAATAATGATATTAAAGTCTTTCATCTGTTCGAATTATCTTTTATTTCTCTTTGTTGTATTCAATCCAACACTTTTCCGGCATCACAATGCTGACAAGCGTCCCACCTTGCTTATCAACGGAAGCCGAAATACCACAGGCCCGCAGGTTCGTAGCTTCGCCCATCTCACGCACTATCTGCCTGCAAAGGAGAAATTGCAGGTTGCATGTATCGGGCGTAAAGAGGTCGTGGGCCTGCTCTTCCGTAAGCGACAGCTGCGCCATGTGTGCTGTGATGGAAACATATCGGGCATTTTTGGGCGATACTTCAAGCATTGGCTTTGTCCCCTTGTTAAGTTTTTTCAAAATCTCAAAGAGATATTTCGTCATCTCATTGTCCAGACGAATCGGGGCAATCTGCCGCATAGCCTGTTCCGAAAGAATCTGATAAAGTTCATAATAGTATTTCGTCAACTCGGAAATACCGTTTAAATTTTCATCGGTTCCGTCAACAAGCTGACGTATTCGCGATGGATAATACATCGTTTCGTGCTTCAACGTAGACAGGCAATTGTCAAGAACGCTGTTCGATACATGCAGGCGGTCGTCCTCCATCTGCAGGCGGCGCAACTCGTCTTCTTTCAATTCCATTTGCGTTGCCTGGTCTGACACGCGCTCAATTGTATCATGCAATGCCTGTTCTATCTTCCCGACAATCTCGTTTAACGTGAGTTTCTGGGTCACTGATATATTGAATTTCCTGAAATCGTTGAGCCTTTCTATCCCGCGTAACTTTTGTTCATCTGACACATCAGACAATAACAGGTCGTTCATCCGGTTTACGCGGTCAACACAAAAGCTATAATTGAGCTTGTGACGATAATACAGGAAATAATAGGCTGGGAAAATAACTATAAGCAATATAACAAGAAGCACCACGGCAACAGTCTTGTTGGTTTGGCTGCGTTGCATGGTACGCACATATTCCGGCAACGAACTGTCAGCACTTGCTTCGCGGAAAAGCTTCGTGTACACCTTATTATTATAGCGATAAACTTCCCACTTGTGCAGGGCAAGAGCGGCTATAGCCGCCTCGTTGCTGATATCGAGAAGAACCGCAGTGTCCCTTTTCGTCAGATATTTCTGGCAGCTGTCTGCAAACTGTAAGGTGCGATCGTAAGTGCCGTTAATATTAGAGAAGTATGCACTGTCCGCATAGCGTGAGGCCTTTGTGACATTAACGGGCCGCCGAGGCACCGCTGCCCCGACTGATGTACAAGGCAATCCCCACCAGGAAAGTATGTTCGTCAAAAGTAAAACCAAAAACCGGACAACGCCTTTTGGCAAGCGAAACGAGATTCTTGTTCCATGTCCTACCTTGCTTTCCGCCTTAATCTGGCATACATTAAATATTCTACTTACCTTCTTATACTTCTCAATGATGCCATAGCAGTTCTTAAGGCCGAAGCCATGACCTCCTGTATAGGTGCGGTCAAAGATGTGAGCTAACTTCTCTTCGTCCATACCACATCCTGTATCACTAACGCTTATCTCAACATAATCGGGCTTGCCTTCGGCCTCTACTGTCACCGAGGCACCCTCCGGAGTGAATTTACGTGCATTGTCTGCAATGGTATTAATCATGAACAACGTCAGCGTCTTGTCAGCTTTCACTATGCAGTCAGTTGGTTTTACAGTTAAGTCAATTCCCTTTAACCGAAAGCTCATGCGACTATGAGACAATAAATCGAAAAGCTGCTGAAGCTTAAAACTCTCTATCTTCAGACTAAGCTCGCCCTGACGCATCTGTATCCACTGTGTCAGTATATCGTTATAATTGTTGATACTGTCCGTTAATTCAGCGATATACTCATAGCGTTGATGTCTGATTTCCTGATTATCGTTGTACAAAAGCAGGCGATTCTCTTCGTTTATCATGCGGTCAATGAACGGCAATATACTGTTAACCAACTGTATTTTGGCGCGTTGTTCAAGGTTACGCCGCTTGCTTTGCATCAGGTGCAGCCGCACAACGTCCATCTGTTCTGTAAGCAAGTTATACTGTTCGTTTACCCATTTGGTGCGTTCGTTATTGCGTTTCTGCCATTGTCTAAGGGGAGTAAGCAGCACCGTCATGGAGAAACGGTCGTCGCTTCGCTTCCTCATGCGGGCAAAAACTACCAGCAAGAAGATGACCAATAGTATCATAAACAACACCGCTGAAATCATGGCATTCAGCTGGGCAGACGATTTATCAAGCTGGCTTGCACGCGCTTCGAGCTGCCTGTCTTGCCTTGTCTGTTCCTGAAGGTCAAGGTAAATATTGCGGTTTCGGTCGCTATTCTTCTTGTCGTTCACCGCAGAATAAACCAAACTTAACTGTTCACGAATTGACGCAACGAGGTCAGGAGCCTGATTTACCAGCTTATTTTTACTTAAAGCCCGTTGCAGACATATCAAGGCCGACCGATAATCGTGTATCGACCAGTAGCATTCGGCCAGCGTTCTATATGAGCCGGCCGTTTGATAAACGTCGCCATATTTTGAGAAAATAGCCAGAGACCGCAGAGCTAAATTGCCGGCGAGGAGTGAATCGGGCATTAAATCGGAGTTTAGGAACTTCATAACAGGCAGATTGTTGGCAATAAGTTTTGCCCGCTGCCTTGCGTCTTCGAGGTGCTCACTAATAGCTTGCATCGACTGTGCAACCCAAAATGAGTAATTATACTGCCTGGCCAGCCAGAAGCATTTTATCAGATAATCAAATTCCTGCTGGGCTATCTCATCCGCTGTACCCTTGTTAACAATACCACCGGCGCCTATATTATACCAGTAATTCAGTAACTGTGCCGTGTCTTGCCTGATAGTTCCGTAAGGGTCAATCATGTTAAGGCTTTTCATTGCCTGCCTGGTAAGCCCCACATAATAGAAATAAGCTGAAGTAACAATGCTATATTCGCTCCGCGCATAGATAAGTCTTCGCTGCTGATGCTCGGTAAAATGCGCCCCCTCTTCTTCAAGACGACGCAGACGTTGACGCGCGCGTTCCCAATAGACATAAAAGTCCTTATTACGCGATCGTCTCTGACAAAGCCTCATCTGCTGGATATCAGCCACTAACAATTCAATCTGGTTGTCTGTCAAGCGTTCTATCAAGTTCAGGTTCTCATGAGCCTGACGATACCGCATTCTGGCTATATCAACAAATGCCAGGTTGTTTAACGCCTCTACCGCACCGTCATTATAGTCGGCAGACAGGGTGTAAGCCTTACGGGCATACCACGTTGTAGAGTCGAGATTACGGTAATGCCATGTGTAAGAAGCCTCGTTGAGCTGGTCAACCAACTTGTAGTTCGGTTGGTCACACGCCGATAAAAGCACAACGCCCGCCCACATAACTATCCATAATAGTCGTTGCTGAATATTCAATGATTTGCAAGTTTGTCAGGGCAAAAATAAAGATTATTCCTAAAAGCACGAAATTATTTTATCAAAATCATGTTTACAGGCTAAAATAACGACTGTGCTTTCGCACAATTCAAACTTTTTTATATACATTTGCATGCAAAATAAGTGCATATAAAATGCCCGAGAAAATCAGAATAAAAGACATTGCCGAAAGTGCCGGTGTTTCAGTAGGGACGGTCGATCGAGTTCTGCATAACCGTCCCAACGTGTCTGCAAAAGCACGGAAAAAGGTTGAAGAGGCTCTGAAAGAACGTAACTATCGGCCCAACGTTTACGCCTCGGCCCTGGCTTACAACAGGTCATACTCGTTCTGTGTCATCCTGCCAAAGCATTCTCAAATCACCTATTGGGAAGAGGTTGAGGAAGGTGTTCGCATGGCCGAAGAGGCACAAAAGGACTTCAATATTAACGTAACGACCTTGTATTTTAACCGTTTTGACGACTGCTCGTTTAACGAAGTTGCCGAAAAATGCCTTGAAGCCAATCCCGACGGTGTTGTCATCGTGCCCACCACGCAGGAGATAACGCGTACGTTTACGGATAAGCTGCACAAGGCCGACATCCCCTTTGTCATGCTCGACTCATATATGCCCGACCTCCATCCCCTTGCCTTTTTCGGTCAGGACTCTATTTCAAGCGGATATTTTGCCGCACGCATGCTCATGCTTGTTGCCAACAGAGAAGCTGAAATCATGCTTATGAAGGTTACCAAAGACGGTAAAGTGGTAAGCCAGCAGCAAAGCAACCGTGAGGTGGGCTTCCGAAATTACATGCGAAAACATTTTCCTCAAATCAACATTATCCAGCTCGAACTGCCCTTCAACGGCGACAATGCAGCATACGATCATCTTTTTGAGCAGTACTTCAAAGAACATCCACACACCCATCATTGCATTACGGTAGGCTCAAAAGCCCACCTTTTGGGCGAATATATCCTGAGAAACAATCGGCCTGATATACAGATAATGGGTTACGACATGGTTGACAAGAACGCCGAATGCCTGCGCCGGGGAAGCATTTCGTTCCTCATTGCCCAGCACGCTTACCAGCAAGGCTTCTCGTGTGTCGACACGTTGTTTAAGGCCATCGTACTGAAAAAACATGTTCAGGCGGTCAATTACATGCCCATTGAGCTTCTGACACGAGAGAATGTCAACTTTTACCGGCGAACTCAACTGTAGCTTTGTCTGCACGGTAACCAGAGATTTACCTTCCCGTTTCTCCCTCTCTAACAATATGAGACATGAATATCATCACACGTAACTTCTTTAGTCTGCTTCGTTCGGGGGCCTTAAATGAGTATGAACCCATTGAGCCCATGTCCGAATTTAAATGGAAACGGCTTGAGCAAATGGTACACGCGCAGCATGTCGAGGGTTCAGCGTGGAAGGGCATACGTAATCATCAGTATGACGAAATGATGAATATTCCCGAACATCTGATTATGGGGAGCCTGCCTGCCGAGGCACAACAGCCGCAGGCCCAGCTCAGCAACCGCATACTGAACGCCCGACTGCAACGTATTGTCAGCAACGAACGCCACGCCATAGATACCAACATTGGTGCACTCGACGTGCTGAACATCATTGTTGATAATGTTTCAGGCATGCTCAATAACGGTTCCATGCTCAGCGGTTTGATACGTCTCGGCAGCTATCTGCGGAACAAGGGTGACAAGGTTGACTATGTAAAGGTTGAGGCCTGGCTCAACAAGCTACACATTCGCCGTATGGCCCAGCTACAGGGAAGCATGCTCATATCCGTCTTTAACTTCGAACCCGCCGAGCTCCCCTTTGTGACACGTCTCGAACCCGCTGCACACAATCTGGTTCTGCGCTCTGTAGAGCATGCCGCAAATGACACTGCAGAGGAGTGGCATTTCCGCCAAAGCCGTTCGGGTTTTGTAACAAACAATTCAACCCTCCTGCGTCGCAACCTGCGAAGAAGCCTGCGCTACATCACCTATGCGCCCATAGAGACCATCAGCAACTATTTCAGTAGTTTCGCACGTTCTCTGCAAGAGATTGAGGAATAATAAATAAAACATAATTATAACAGGCCGTATATAGTTTTCTGTTCCTTTTCATTAACTTTGCAATATGAAGCGAATCTTCCTATTGATATTCAGTATATTTATTTTCACCTGCGGCTTTGCCCAGTCTGACAGAGTCGAATGCGAAGATACATGCAGTCACATTCACGGTATTGATTTGAGCCATTATCAGGGCAATGTGTTCTGGGAGACGGTTGGAGAAACCAAGATGGCCTACGTTTATCTGAAGGCAACCGAGGGCGGCGACCGTATAGACGACAAATATAAACAGAACATTGACCTTGCCCATCAATACGGTCTTAAGGTAGGTTCTTACCATTTTTACCGGCCTCAGATTGACCAGGAGACACAGCTTCGCAACTTTAAGGCCCAGTGTCGCCCTGGAGACCAGGACCTTATCCCTATGATTGACATTGAAACGCGAGGCGGATTGCCGAAAGAAGAGTTCTGCGACTCGCTCTTTAAATTCCTGAACCTCGTCGAGAAAGCGTACCGACAAAAGCCACTGGTTTACACTTACACCAATTTTTATAACGTAAACCTCCTCGGCAAACTGAAAGACTACAAAGTGATGATTGCCCAATACACGCGACAGGAACCCGTTACTGCCGACGGCTTAGACTTCATAATGTGGCAATATACCGGCAAGGGGCACCTCAATGGCATCAACGGATACGTTGACAAAAGCCGCTTCATGGGCAATCACAGGCTGCGAGAAATAAGATTCCGACATAAATAACCTTTTAACATAATATCATCATGGCAATGATAAAATGTCCAGAGTGCGGACGTCAAATCAGCGACAAAGCACCCGTCTGCCCCAACTGCGGCGTTGAGATAGCAGGTAAAATTACCCTATGTCCGCAGTGCGGCGAAGCTTACTTCAGCGATCAGGAGTCGTGTCCCAACTGTCATCACCTTACGCACGGCGCCGATTCTGTAAATAAAACTGTCAGTAACCAGGAGCCTGGAAGGCAGAACGTCTCCCCACGGCCAACGCCACCAGTCCCGCCCCAGAGCCCATCCATGAACGAGTCGGGGGCTACAACTGTACCTCTCACTCCGCCCGTTCCGCCTGAAAACAACGCTACGGCAGAACCTGCACAGAAGCCCGAGAAACGCCGCACACCGCTGATCGTCGCCTTTATATTCGCACTGATTGTGTGTGCCATAGGTTTTTACTTTTACAACGATGCCAAATCGTCAAAGGAAGAGGAGGCATACGAGTTTGCCATGAAAAGCAACGATCCGCTGGTTCTGCAAACTTATCTTGACAATTACAAGGATGCGGCACAGGCTCACCTCGATTCTGTCACCGCCCGCCTTGACGCATTGAAGCGCGTTGACAACGACTGGAACAACGCCTTAGTAAGCGGTTCAAAGCAGGCGCTGATGGATTACCTGAGCAAGCATCCCGATTCGGAGCACAAATCAGAGGCCGAACGCAAGATTGACTCGATTGACTGGGCCGAGGCCGAAAGGGCAAACACCATGGCCATGCTGCAGGCTTATCTCAGCGAACACGCCAATGGAGAATACGTTGACGAAGCTAACGACGCGCTGAAAAAGCTGAAAGCCAAGACCATCCAGCCTGAAGACAAGTCCCTTGTCTCTTCCGTGATGCGCCATTTCTTTCAGGCCCTCAACTCGCGCAGCGAGTCAGGCCTCGAAGGTTGCGTCGCACCGCTTATGAGTAACTTCCTTGGAAAGCAGGACGCAACGAAAGCCGATGTCGTCACGTTCATGAATAAAATCTACAAAGATGATATTACAAACATGAACTGGCGCATCAACAACGACTATAAAATCAGCAAGAAAGAAGTCGGCGACGAACAGTATGAATATACCGTAAACTTCTCTGCCACGCAGAATATTGAGCGTACCGACGCAAGCAAGGAGAAAGAAGCCCGTTACAAAATCAAGGCCACCATCAACCCCGACGGGCAGATTACCTCCATGAGCATGACGAAAATTCTGGAGTAAAACCCCATAAAAAATCAATATTTCAAGCCGCAGGATGTCCCCGCAGGATTGTCATGCGGCTTCTTTTTGTACGTAACGTTCGCGTGCGGCGGCCGCCATACGCACGTACCACGCCCGCCACACACTCCGTACGGCGGCCGTCAAACGGTCGTGCGACGGCCGTCGTACATCATTCTGCTTTCCATTAAACCACCCTTATAACATCCCAAGACAGGGAAGAAGAAATGCTTATCAATATATTCTGCAACCGATTCCTCCTTAGATAATGGACCTATAATGTCAGAATCCGTAGCATTTATGGCCTATCCAGTTTATTGTCATTTAAACTGATGCCATTCTCCCTTATACCGGTTTGACAAAAAAGGTACAAAGAACAATCAAAAGATTTAAAGATTAGAATTTAGCCATGTAAGATATTGTCTTTCAATCTCTTACTCTGATATTTCCACCTGGTCCTGGTCACCTATCGTAAGATGGATAAGATCATAATAAGAACCATTATAGATATTAAGGTCAACGTTTCCCTCAATACCCGGGAGAACGCCCCTGTCGGTATGCTGCCAGAATTTCCATTTACCCTTATACTCTACCTTATCCACATAGTAATGGGCTATCCAATAGGGATAATCGTCAAAGACCGGAGCACTGAGGTACTTCTCCTTAAATTTATAATAGGTGTAAATGATGGGCTTTACGTGATATTTATCTTCAACGATATGCAGCCACGTCAATACGTTTGTCTGGAAATCTGCGACGCTCATGTTTGACGGTGCATGCTCAATATCAAGAACCGGAGGCAAGTCGCCGTTCTCGAGATGCACTTTCTTCAGAAAGAAATAGGCCTGCTCGCGAGCAGAAGAGTTATTGCTCCAGAAATGGTAGGCTCCGCGGATGAAACCATATTCGCGCGTCTGATAAAAATTATCTTTGAAGTTGGCATCGACTTTTGATGCGCCTTCTGTTGCCTTAACAATGATGAAACGCAACGGACAACCGTCTATCGTGGCGTTAGAATGCAGACGATCCCAATTGATTTCGCCCTGAAAATGAGAGATATCTATACCATGAATCTCATAGCCTTCAGGATAACTTGGCGGTCCGTAAAGCGCACGCCAGCGGAATCCAGTGGGGCCGACAAAGAAATAATAGAAGATACAAACATAAAGAGCCATCACAGTTAATGCACCAAACACCCAGACTCTCCGGCCACTTTTGGGAAAGAACGGAATACCTCGCAAAAAGGCCTGTCGATGACGTGACGCATTTCTCCTCCGCCTGGAAGATGATGTTCTATGCTGTCGTGTCGGCTTCTTGCTATTCATTAACACTGGGGATGCTTCATGTAAAGACTACGATATAAACAAAAAGGGATACCATATTTATTAAGACTTTGGTATCCCTTCCATATAAATGCTATATTACATTTTAATTACTTCTTAGATGCATTCTCAAGAGCGAGGGTCATTGTCTCACGATCGCAAACTTCCGCTGGGCCCCAATACTGAATTGGCCCGGGATAGATGTAACAGGTTTTATGAGCCCACTCTTCACGATGAGCAGCAAACTCCTTAAAAGGAGCACCGTCAAGCTCAACAAGGGCTTTGCGGATAACAGGCTTCATTTCGCCGTTACGACGTTCCATATTCATCATCATGGTGATTGGCACACCTCCTGCTTTCCACTCATCAGTAGGAGCAGACAGATTCTTGACAATGGCCATGTAACCCGTCTTGCCATTGGCAATAAGATTAGCTGCACTTGTTCCCAAGGCATAACAGTAGTCGGCATCAAAGTTTGAAGGCGCTGCGCAGCGACCCTCATAGCCAAAGAAATGATGCTGGGCAGCAAAGTTGCCAATAAACTTGCCTCCCTGCTTCCATTCAGAAAGCTTTGCACCTACCATATCAGAGATAAGCTTTTCGGTCTCAATCAACGATACTTGTACGTTTCCGTGAGGGTCACGGTCAAGCGACAACTGACGTGCAACGCCTTCGGGAAGGGTCGAGAACGTATCGGCATTCTCTCTACTAAGATGAGACAGGATATACTTACGCTGAGCGTCTTTGTCAAGGTCTTTATAGTCAGCACCATGTGCCGCAAGAAGGTCGTTGAGCTCCTCTATAAGACGACCGATTGCAGGAATAAACTCGATAAGCCCTTCGGGAATAAGAACGACCCCGAAGTTGTTGCCGTCCTCAGCGCGCTTTGCAACAGCTGTAGCAATCTGTTCAACGATCTGGTTCAGCGTCATGTCCTTCTTCTCAATCTCTTCTGAAATTAAGCAAATATTCGGCTGTGTCTGTAAAGCACATTCCAAGGCAATGTGTGAAGCCGAACGTCCCATAAGCTTAACAAAATGCCAATACTTACGAGCCGAATTAGCGTCGCGCTCGATGTTGCCAATGACTTCTGAATAAACTTTTGTTGCAGTATCGAAACCGAAAGAAGTTTCAATCTGGTCGTTCTTTAAGTCGCCGTCAATGGTCTTCGGGCAACCAATAACCTGGACACCATAGTTTTTAGCAGCATAATATTCTGCCAAAACACAAGCATTTGTATTAGAATCGTCACCACCAATAATAACAATGGCTTTAATGTTCAACTGACGAATAATTTCAAGACCCTTCTCGAACTGGTCTTCTTTTTCAAGCTTTGTACGGCCAGAGCCAATCAAGTCAAAGCCACCGGTGTTGCGATACTCATCTATAATGTCTTTTGTAAGCTCCACATAATTATGGTCAACCAAGCCACCAGGCCCCATAAGAAAACCGTAGACCTTGTTATTTGCGTTCATCTTCTTGACTGCATCGAAGATACCACTGATTACATTGTGCCCGCCTGGCGCCTGACCTCCAGAGAGAATAACGCCTACGTTAATTTTGTTCGTTGCCTCTTTGTCACCAGAAACAAATTCTATAAGAGGCATGCCATAAGTGTTAGGGAACAGTTTCTTGATTTCGTCTTGATTACCTACACTCTGGGTAGGCTCGCCTTCCTTTACCTTTACGGCACCCTGAAGACCCTTTGGAAGCTTCGGCTGATACTGAGCACGAGCTTGCTGCAAAAGACTCATTTTCATTTTTCTTGTATTTTCTGTTTGGTTATATATTTTCTCGTGCAAAAGTACACGATTTAAACGAAAAGAGGAAATGAAAAGCCAAGAAAAGCCTTTTTTAGAACATTTTTTGCAACCTCAGTTTTGCATTTCCCTTTTTTTCTTTATCTTTGAAGTTGAAAAAGTATTTTCTGATTAAAAGATAATATTATATGGCAAAGAAAAAAGATTTAAAACGTGCTATTAATTATGTTTGCAGTGATTTATTTGCAGAAACAGTTGCCGCCTCTCTATATGGTACAAGTAAAAATCAAGAAACCGTAGACCATACTCTTACAGCAATTATTGTTTTGCGAAATGACTATATCAAGCGTATTTCACACCCCGAACCCGGTATGAAGCCATACCATTATTATAAAGAAATTATTAAGGAGTTTAATACCAAGGTGTCTGACATAATTGACCAGATAAAAACTTTCGGATAAGTTTCCACATCATGTTTAGACAATTCTGTAGCTGGCTTTTATTCAAGAAAATGGGATGGAAGCTGAATGTGACAGTTAAGTATCCTGATAAGTTCATTATTGCCCTGGCCCCCCATACCAGTAACTGGGACTTTGTTCTGGGCCAATTGTATATGCACTCACAAGGTATGAATATTAACTTTATGATGAAGAAAGAATGGTTCTTTTGGCCGTTCGGCATTCTCTTCCGGCATATGGGTGGCATCCCTGTCTATCGTTCAAAGCATACCAGCATGACAGATATTCTGGCCCAAGAAGCAAATGCACGCGAATCATTTAAATTATGCATTACTCCAGAGGGAACACGCTCTCCTAATCCAGATTGGAAAAAGGGATTTTATTATATTGCCTTAAAAGCCAAGATTCCTATTCTCCTTTATGGTCTTGACTATGAAAAGAAGCTTATACAATGCACTAAAAGTATACTTCCTACAGGAGACATAGATTCAGAAATGAAAGAAGTAAAAACATATTTTAGAAACTTTAAAGGTAAACACCCTGAAAACTTCATTATAGGAAACATATAATAAATGAAGAAATATTTTATTTGGTTCATATATCTCATCATCCTCTCGTCTCATACACATGCTCAAGTATATGACTTAAAAAGTGAGGCTGAAAGGAATATCAATTTATACTTTTCTACTTACACATCTAAAGATATAGCATCTACTCAACATTCCTCTTATTTTAAGGGAATTACAATAGATAATAAGAATCAGATAGTAACAGTCCTTGTAGATGGTAGTTTTGCCCAACAAGAGCTTAATGACAAGTTAACAGGTAAAGTTTATAAGCATGTTACAAAGGCTTTGCCTAAGCCCTTGAGGAAATATCATCTTTCTATTACATGCAACGGTATGCCTATAGAATATTATGTGCCAGGGCAACGAGTTAATAACGGGAACGCGTTATGGGGTAAGATTAAATACGAAGGACAACCTTGGGTAACAAATATATCAAGACCAATAAACTTTTCTCATGGTTTAGAAGGGCATCATATTGCAGTATGGGCTTCACATGGGCGCTACTTTAATAATAGTCGAAATGAATGGGCCTGGCAAAGACCATATCTATTTGGAACAACAGAAGACCTTTTTACACAAACCATTGTTGTACCTTATCTTATACCCATGCTTGAAAAAGCTGGGGCTATTGTTTTCACACCACGTGAACGAGATTGGCAACCCCAGGAATACATTGTTGACCTTGACGGAGGACTGAACACAGCGATTAACAATTATCGGGAATATTCTGAATCATCACAATGGATAACCACTCCCCTACCAGGCTTTGCAGCCCATATTGGAAATTACGTTGACAATGAAAACCCTTTCACAGCGGGGCACGCCCGTCAGATAAAAACAACGAAGAAAGATAGTAAAGCCTTTGCTAAATGGCAACCTAACTTTCTTAAGACAGCTAATTATGCGGTATATGTTAGCTATCAAACCCTTCCAAAGAGTATAGACGACGCACACTATATTATATTCCATCAAGGACAGGCTACAGAATTCCGGGTAAATCAGAAGATAGGAGGTGGCACTTGGGTTTATCTCGGAACTTTCACTTTCGATGCAGGGAGTAGCATAGACAATTGTGTTATGCTCACCAACCAAAGTCATAAAAGGGGAATAGTAACTGCTGATGCTGTTAGGTTTGGTGGAGGCATGGGTAACATTGAAAGAGGCGGAGAACCCAGTGGTTATCCACGCTCACTTGAAGGTGCACGTTATTACGCTCAATGGGCTGGAGCGCCTTATTCTGTTTACAGTGGACAGCAAGGCACAGATGATTATGCTGATGATATTAACGCACGCTCAAGAATGGTCAATTGGCTTGCCGGAAGTTCTGTATACGTTCCTACGAAAGAAGGGAAAGGTGTTCCTATAGAACTATCCCTTGCCGTACACAGTGATGCAGGATATGCCAAGGATGCACAAAGTCTTATAGGCTCTCTGGCTATTTGCACAACTGACTTTAACGACGGACGTCTTGCATCCGGCATAACACGACAGAGTTCCAAGCTCTTTGCTGATATGCTTCTTAATGGCGTTACAAGAGACTTAAGTTATAAATACAAGGATTGGGTAAAAAGATATCTATGGGATAGAAATTATTCTGAAACAAGAGTACCGGAAGTTCCCTCAGCCATTCTTGAAACTATGTCACATCAGAGTTTCCCTGACATGATTTTAGGGCAGGATCCTAACTTTCGTTTCACATTAGCACGCTCAATCTATAAGACAATTGCCCGCTATGTTAATGATATGCATGGTAATGCTACCGTTATTGCCCCACTTGTACCTGAGAATATATCAGTTAAACTCCATGGAAATAAGGCCACTGTGTCGTGGAATCAGCAGATTGATAGCTTAGAACCAACAGCCGAACCAACTTACTATATCCTTTACACCTCTATCGGTAGTTTAGGTTTTGATAATGGCATTAAAATTAAGGGAACCTCAACTACTATCGACTTACAACCAGGTATACAATATAACTTTAAGGTGACTGCGGCAAATAGAGGTGGAGAAAGTTTTCCATCTGAAACGGTCTCTGCTTTCTATAATCCAACCGCGACACAGACCGTTTTGGTTGTCAACGGTTTTCACAGACTGTCGGCTCCAGCTGTAATCAATAATGACACTCAACAAGGTTTCGACCTTGACAGTGACATAGGTGTTAGCTACGGGCCTACAGCTGGCTGGAACGGGCGCCAAATCAATTTTGAGAAGTCACGCATAGGCATCGAAGGAAGCAGTGGCTTGGGTTATAGTGGTAACGAATTAGCAGGCAAATTTATAGCAGGGAACGATTTTAACTATATTATGAGTCACACAGCTGCAATTGCGTCAACACATCAATATAATGTTGTTAGTTGTACTTCAAAGGCTGTTGAGAACGGGGACATTAGACTTGAGAACTATGCGGCTGTTGATTTGATTCTCGGCCTTGAAAAATTTATGCCAGACGCAGTTAACTATTATAAAAGTGTTACGCCTACAATGCAAAACAAACTCTCATCTTATGCGCTTAGCAGGGGGCGAATGCTTGTTAGTGGTGCTTATATAGGTTCAGATATGACAAGTAACGAAGAGGTGGACTGGCTTAATAAGACGTTGCATGTTTCTTATGCCGGACAGATTAAAACAGATTCTATCAGTGGCGTAACAGGGCTAGGATTGAATTTTGATTTTTGTCGTAATCTCAATGCTGACCACTATGCTACAACACACGCTGACATATTACAGCCCACAGATAACGCCTTCTGTGCCATGACATACAGTAATGGAAGTTCTGCTGCTGTGGCCTACAATGCTGATAACCGCAAGACTTTTGTTATGGGATTCCCCTTTGAGTGTATTAAGGAGAAAGCCATGCGTAATAGCATCATGCAGGGCATATTGAATTATCTATTAAAATAAGAAAAAATAAACTCCTTAAAAGATATCTAACATGAAGATTCAAGCCAATCATTCCGGTACAAGAAGTATCGATGTAACAGAACAACATCTTAAAACATTGGACAAATATTCATTGCTCCGAAATCTTGTTGACAGCAATGGCATTATTGATGAAACTGTTCTCGATAAATTAAAGCTCAATGCACGCTCTATGCTTGAGGCTGAGGCTGGCAAAGACAAGGCACTGCTTGATTTATGTTTAGACGTTATTTATAATAACAACATGAAAGCCTTCGGTCTACATCAGCTTGTGCTTCTTTATATTGACTGGAAGAGTCATCAGGAGCCTGAAGAAGAAGCCAATCTACAGGAGGCTACTGATTAGTATGCTGCAATTCCAACTGACAGATTTTCTTCCGACTACCAAAAAAGAATGTGACCTCCGTGGCTGGGCCCAGCTTGATGTCATTCTTTTTTCTGGCGATGCCTACGTTGACCACCCTGCCTTTGGCTCCGCCGTCATAGGACGTGTCTTAGAGGCCCATGGTTATCGGGTAGCAATTGTTCCGCAGCCTGATTGGCATGGAGACTTTCGTGACTTCAAAAAGTTAGGACGCCCGAGGCTGTTCTTCGCAGTATCACCAGGAAATATGGACAGTATGGTCAACCGCTATACAGCAAATCGGCGCATGCGTCATGACGATGCTTACAGCCCTGACTCACGACATGACATGCGACCTGATTATCCATCAATCGTCTACACACAGATTCTGAAGAATCTTTTCCCAGATGTTCCTGTAGCACTCGGCGGAATCGAGGCGTCTCTGCGCCGTCTTACTCATTACGACTATTGGCAAAATAAACTCATGAAGCCCATTTTGTGCGATAGCGGTGCAGATATTCTGCTCTATGGCATGGGAGAAAAAAACACACTACAGCTATGTCGTGAATTGGAAGAAGGCCGCAAGATTTCTGAAATTGACAATATTCCACAAACCGTATTTCTTAGGAGAAAAAACAATATACTTGGAGGAATTAAGAGTGATGATATTGTACTACACTCGTTTGAAGAATGTCAACATAATAAAAAAGCACACGCAGAGAATTTTAGACACATAGAAGAAGAGTCGAACAGAATGCACGCCCAACGTATCCTTCAGCCAGTAGGAAGCGTTTATGTTGTACAAAACCCAATGTTTCCACCTATGACTACTGAGGAAGTTGATGCAGCATATGACCTTCCGTACACAAGACTCCCCCACCCAAAATACAAGGATAAAACTATTCCCGCATATGAAATGATCAAATTCTCCATCAATATGCATCGCGGGTGCTTTGGCGGATGTGCTTTCTGTACCATATCAGCCCATCAGGGAAAGTTTGTTGTTTGCCGTTCTAAAGAAAGCATACTTCGTGAGGCTCGGCAAATTACACAAATGCCTGACTTTAAAGGATACATCTCTGATCTTGGTGGCCCCTCTGCCAACATGTATGGAATGCACGGGCGTAACCTCAATGCCTGCGAACATTGTAAGCGTCCGTCTTGCATAAATCCTGCGGTTTGTCCCAACCTTATCACCGATCATGCAAAACTGTTGGATATTTATCACGCTGTTGATGCTCTGCCAGGGGTTAAGAAAAGTTTCATTGGCAGCGGTGTTCGATATGACCTTATCTTACATAAAAGCAAGGATGAGCGATCAAATGCAAATGCCATCACTTATGCTCGTGAACTAATTTCCAAACACGTTAGCGGTCGATTAAAAGTTGCCCCTGAAAACACCTCTGACAAAGTATTGAAGTTTATGAGGAAACCTTCATTCAAACTATTCTACGATTTCAAGCGTTTATTTGATAAGATTAATAAGGAGGAAGGCCTTAAACAACAAATTATACCTTATTTTATCAGTAGTCATCCGGGGTGTGAAGAAGAGGATATGGCCGAACTTGCTGTGATAACAAAAAATCTGGACTTTCATCTTGAACAGGTACAAGACTTTACCCCAACCCCAATGACGGTCAGCACAACGGCTTTCTATACTGGTTATGATCCCTATTCCTTAGAGCCTGTCTTCTGTGCCAGGATGCCTAAAGAAAAACTTGCCCAACGTATGTTCTTCTTCTGGTATAAGCCAGAGGAGCGCCGTAATATTGAACGAGAACTCAAACGCATTGGCCGTACCGACCTCATTGTAAAACTTTATGATGGCGTTCCATATCATGGACGTGTACATTACGACGCCAAAGCTGTAGGAAGTTCACCTAATGCAGGGCGTCCTAACAAGAAACATAAATCATATAATCCTAATTTTCAATCCACAACATCTCACCACCAACGAAAGAAAGGCAGATAAACGGTAACCATTCCTCTAATTATGTCATATAGTTAGAGACAAAAGAAGGCTTCCATATATACGTTTCAGCATGAAGATTATTGAGCAAAAAATTGTGGGCAAGCACACACAGGACACGTGTGAAGACGGGATTGTAGTCACGGATAGCTTCATTGCTGTCATTGATGGCAGCACCAGTAAAACCACACTTCGTCTGAACCCTGATATGAAAAACGGGCGATATTGCATGATGCTCATTGCAAACTATATTCGTCATTTATGTCCTAATGTTACTCTTTCAGAATTTTGTGAAGGTATTACCAAAGAAATTTTCCGTCTTTATCCCAAGGATGGAGCTGTTCAAGCAACACAACCTGAGACACGATTGTGTGCCAGCGCTATTATATACAGCAAGGCAAAGAACGAAATATGGATGATTGGTGATTGCCAGTGTATGGTTGATGGGACACTTTATGAAAATCCCAAGCCCTACGAAGCACGCTTAGCAGAAAAACGTGCATCTCTCTTCCCCACACTTTCAGCTCAGCATCAGGACATGATAGAAGAAAAATATATCTACCACGACTATGCTCGGGAAGCTATTATCGGTCAACTTTTGGAAAGCATGCAGAATGAAAACAAGACTTACGCCGTCATTGATGGTTTCCCTGTCTTTATGAAAGGAATAAAAATTATAAAGCTCGATCATAGGGAACACGACATTGTTTTAGCATCTGATGGCTATCCTTTTCTTCGTTCTACGTTAGAGAAGAGCGAGAAAAAGCTTGCCGTTCAATTACAAAACGATCCTTATAACATACAGTCATTCAAGGCAACCAAGGGCTTGATGAAAGGAAATGTCTCATATGACGATCGAGCTTATATCCGTTTCACGACGGCAGAACCTCGAAGATATTTCATCCGAATAAGCTTTGACGGCACACATTATCATGGCTGGCAGATACAACCCAACGGCATATCTGTTCAGGAGAAGCTGCAACAATGTCTTTCGACCATTCTCCGGCAGACAATAGAGGTTATCGGTGCAGGACGAACTGACACTGGAGTACACGCTCATACAATGATCTGTCATATTGATTATACAGGCAAACTTGACTGCAAGCAAACTTGTTTCCGACTTAATCGAATACTGCCTGCAGATATCAGTTGCAACAATATCGAAGAAGTGAGTTGTGATTTACATGCTCGTTTTTCTGCTACATCACGCACATACCGTTATTTTATTCACACACAAAAGATACCTTTCAGTCGATATTATTCGGTTGAAATGACTTATCCTCTCAATTTTGAAACCATGAATGAGGCTGCTGTATATCTTTTGAGCATAACCGATTTTAAAGCATTCTGTAAGGCTGGCGCTGATAATAAAACCACATTATGCCATGTTACAACAGCCCAATGGGTAGAACAAGATAATGGCAACTGGTATTTCGAAATAACTGCTAACCGATTTCTCCGAAACATGGTAAGGGCAATAGTCGGAACTCTTATTGATGTGGGACGAAACCGACTTAGTATTGACGAGTTCAAAAATATTGTAGAGCATGGCTCTCGTTCCGATTCGGGCGAATCAATGCCTGCCAGAGGCCTCTTCCTTTGGAATATAACATACTAAGTTATAGTCATCAATAATTCTTCTTATTGGCAGGATAATCTGTCTATCACATGACTGACAGGTATCCCTGATAATGAATTCATAACACATATTCGCGATTCTGCTACTATTATGTGGTTAACATTAGCTTTCCTTTCAGCTGCATTACTCGGATTTTACGATTCATTTAAGAAAAAGGCATTGCTGCAAAATGCTATTATTCCTGTCCTTTTCCTGAATACAGTCTTCTGTTCACTTATCTTCCTCCCATTCATTATCCTGTCCGCCAAGACCAATATCCTCGACGGTTCACAGTTCCATGTTGCTTCAGGAGGATGGGAAATGCACCGTTATATCCTTCTTAAGAGCGTCATCGTACTTTCAAGCTGGTTATTCGGTTACATGGGAATGAAGCACCTTCCTCTTACTATCGTAGGCCCAATTAACGCTACACGTCCTGTGCTTGTGCTGCTCGGAGCAATGCTTGTATACGGAGAGCGACTGAATTTGTGCCAATGGATAGGCGTGTTATTAGCCATTACCTCTTTCCTCATGCTAAGCCGGTCAGGGAAGAAAGAGGGTATCGACTTCCGCCATAACCGTTGGATATCGGCGATTGTCATCGCGGCCCTGCTTGGGGCAGCCAGTGGTTTATACGACAAATACCTTATGGCGAGTCCCTCTGACGGTGGTGTGGGCCTTGACCGCATGGCTGTTCAGTCGTGGTATAACATATATCAAATGGGCTGGATGCTCATCATGATGCTGGTATTATGGTGGCCACGCCGGAAACAGTCGCCTTTTCGTTGGGACTGGTGCATCCTGAATATCAGCCTTTTCTTAAGTATGGCCGACTTTGTCTACTTCTATGCACTCAGTCAGCCTCACGCAATGATATCTGTTGTATCCATGATTCGTCGTGGAAGTGTTATTGTCAGCTTCCTCTTTGGTGCCCTTATCTTCCGTGAGCATAACCTGAAAACCAAAGCCGTAGACCTCTTATTAGTCATACTCGGCATGGTATTTCTCTATTTAGGCAGCCACTAACCCACGTCATATACATCAAACTTCCTGTGCTGATTCTATAGTAAGAAAGCACGCGGAACATGAAAGCACATTTGGTCAATTAGGCAAGAATCACTAATTTTGCGCGTCAAATTATAACGTAAACGAAAGATGATGACAGAAGGTGCGCCCACAAATGCCCTCTTAGGCGAAATAATCTCTATCGGAGTAGCATTTTCATGGACACTGGCTGCACTATCAAGCGAGATTGGCAGCAAGCATTTGGGGGTATTTGTCATGAATGTTTGGCGAATGGCACTGGCGCTTATCTTCTCATGTCTGCTTTGTTTCGTGCTCCTCGGTTCTCCTTTTCCTATATATGCAAGCCTGCAAACTTGGGGCTGGTTGCTGCTAAGCGGCGTGGTAGGCTACTTCTTTGGCGACTGGTGTCTGTTTAACAGTTACCTCACTATCGGCTCACGCTACGGACAGCTCTTTATGACTCTCGCTCCAATGTTTACGGCTTTTGCCGCCTGGGGTACCTTAGGGCAGACTCTTTCATGGAAGGCAATACTGGCAATGACGATTACAATAACAGGCATTGCCATCAGTATCATGGGACGTGGTGAGGGTAAAAGCTTATTCAATATACAGCTTCCGGCTAAAGGAATATTGTTTGGAATTGGAGCTGGTATGGGGCAGGGATTCGGCTATGTGCTCAGCAAGATAGGCATGGACCATTATATTGCCGATGTACCCGCCACGGTTCTACCGTCCATTATTGACAAATTGCCGTTTGCCAGCAATCTTATTCGTTGCGTGGCAGGCCTGATATGCTTCTCGCTATGGCTCGTCATGCGAGGCGAGCTACCACGTCTGCGTCACAGCATTCACGACCATCGCGGACTTCTTGCCATGCTCGTTGCCGTCTTTTCCGGCCCTGTCATAGGCGTAGGATTTTCGTTAATGGCTGCCAATTACGTTGAAGCCGGCATTGCTTCCACCATTATGGCCATGACGCCTATTATTATTTTACTACCGTCGCACTGGCTTTTCCATCAGCCCGTCACGCTGAAAGGCATCATCGGAGCTGTTGTCTCGGTTATCGGTGTAAGCCTTTTCTTCCTGCTCTGACGCTTGAACAAGCAGCTATTATGCCCCTACTTCCTAAAACAAAAAAGCCTGCCCCATCTTCTCTGACAAAGATGAGGCAGGCTTTCTATTCAGGGCAAGCCTTACTTTAAAGCGCTTCCCTCGTAGAACTTCAGTAAATTTATATTTAGAATAGCGAGATATTTTGCCTGCAATTCGGCCTGCCTGGCTTTCAGTAAAGCATCTTTTCCATTCATCAACTCAATGACATTCTTCAGATTCTGGCGAAATTGTTCGTTCAAAAGACCATAGCTTGTCTCAGCGCTGGCGGTGCTGACCTTTGCACTTTTAAACTGTGCCTGATTGTTCGTAGCCTGAAGCCAATAGTTTTCAATGGCCGAATATAACGACGTTTGCTTGTCTTGCAGCTCCAATTCATAGTTTTGTCGTGAAAGAACGGCCTTGTTGACGGCCGTCTTTGTCTGCCTTTGGTCAAGCAGGGGAATGCTTAACGACACACCGGCCCCACCCACAAGGTTATTCTTTAACTGTGTTCCCCATGCCGTATTACCCATTGATGTGGTGTTGGTTCCAATGTTTCCCAAGACACTTACCGTAGGCATCTTTCCGGCGCGGGCCAGTTTTGCCTGCATATCGCTGTACTTAATACCCAGCATGGCGTTCTTAATTTCGGGTCGGTTATTCAATGCTGCCTCGTAAACTTCAGTTACCTGCGGAATAGTTTGCAGAGCCATATCGTCGGTTGTCTCGGGTACAACCACATCAAAGACTTCCTGGTCGGTTATCTGCAACAGCTGTTTCAGCTGGCGTTTATAGTCGCTTAATGCACTCTCGGCCTGAATAACGGCATACTCATCTTGCGCACGCTGGGCCGTGAGCTGGGCTAAGTCGGCCTTGCTCATACTGCCAACCTTTACAAATTCCTGCCCTCTTTCTTCATTTTTCTTCGATGTTTCGAGCGTGGTTCGGTTTACCTGTACGGCCTCTTGCGAATAAAGAATCTGAACAAACAGCTGTGCAATCTGCTCCTGAAGGCTGTTGGCTGTCGTCGCACTGTCAAGAGACGACCGCTCTTCTGCCATTTTATTCAGCTTGATTTGGTTGTGATTGCGATTACCGTTCCACACCGTCCAATTGGCATTGATGCCATACGAGCCGTTATAATAAACCTTGTCAACCTGTGTCTGCACCCTGTTGCCGGCTATTGTATATGAGCCACTCTGCGGCCAGGGGTTGTAAGACACATTTTGTGACACCGTACCCGACAGCGAAGGAAGCAATGCAGCCTGACTCTCCCTGACGTCTTCTACAGCGCTTAGCCTTTGCAGGCGCGTTTTCTGCAACGATATATTATGCTGCAATGCGTAGCTGATGCAATCTTGCAACGTCCACTGCCTGGCATAAGAGGACACTGGAAGCAACGTCAAAGCGATGGCACAGGCCCGTATCAAACTTGTTTTCTTCATCTGTTTCTATTTTATTTTTCTATCTGTCAGACGGCATATTCAACCTATTTGTGTGCACAACAACTACACTATTAACAAAAGTTATGAGATGGATACACGCTGCAAAACCCCTATTTGCAACAGCGGGACACCTGAGATTAACCCTTAAAGTCCTGCAATCGTGCAATATATTTACCGAGAATATCAAATTCAACGTTCACCACATCGCCCACCTTGATGTCACAAAAGTTCGTATGTTCACGGGTATAAGGGATGATAGCCACCGTAAAACCATTGTCAGTAGGATTGCATACCGTCAGCGATATGCCGTTAACGGTGACAGATCCCTTGTCGACGGTGAAATAACCGCGACGCGCCATTGCCCTGTCAGCCTTGTAAGTAAAGGTGAAATACGTGCTTCCGTCAGCATCTTCCACGCCAGTACATGTTGCGGTTTCGTCTACATGCCCCTGCACGATGTGACCGTCGAGCCTGCCGTTCATCAGCATTGAGCGTTCAACGTTAACGCGATCGCCCACTTTTAGCAGCCGTAAATTGCTCCTGTCGAGTGTCTCTTTCATCGCCGTTACCGTGTAAGTATCCCCTTTCATGCTCACTACCGTGAGGCAAACACCGTTATGTGCAACGCTTTGGTCAATTTTAAGCTCGCCTGCAAACGGGCACTTCAGCGTGAAATCGATATTTCCCTGATACATATTGATTGCCACAACCGTAGCCATTTCCTCAACAATGCCACTAAACATAATCAACGGTTTAAATGTTATCAAATTAAAAGGAGAACCAAGTTTAGTCAAAATTTAATCAGCAACCTCACTCAATTCTCCTTCTATGAAAAAAGGGGGACATTACGATGATGTGATGAAAACTCCAGCTATTAAAGTTGTGAGCGCTCTCCGCCTTTGTAATCCACCGGCTTTTCAGCTATACCGCATAACGATAATGTGGCCCGCCATGAGCAAAAGAAGCCTTCTCCGTTTTCAAAGTAATTTGATGAGTATCCCGATCGAATCGAAACATCCCCCCAAAGTTGTATCTCCTTTTCTGCTGCAAATATACGCTTTTACCATCAAATTACCAAGAAATGCCCCGCTTTTTAGGTACAATAAACGAAGGTTTGTTTACGTTGACATGGTATCATATCACCACAAAAACGTTTAAAAGAAAATGAAAATAAAGCTACGTCTGATCTGTTTTATCCTTATGGCGTTTACCATCCACATAAAACTTTACGCCCAGTTACAGGTTATTGAAAATGCCCAACACGCCTTTCCGCAAACCATTCCTGCCGGAAACTACAGTGGTATTACATGGCTGGGCGGCGACCTTTACGCAGTGGTGAGCGACAAATCAAAAGAAGACGGCTTCTTTGTCTTCGAGATTAAGCTCGACATGCAGACAGGAGAGATTCTCTCGGCGCGCAATATGGGCTTCCGATCATCAGGTTATGCCAACCGCGACGGCGAAGGAATTGCCTACGACAGCAATACCAAGACGCTATGGATTAGCTGTGAAGCCGACAACATGATTCGCGAATACAACCTCGATGGCAGCCGCACGGGCAGAACCGTACCCCAGACCGACATCTACAAACGCCTGCCGGGCAACCTGGGGCTCGAGGCACTAAGCTACAATGCACATACAAAAGAACTGTGGACCTGCAACGAAAGCGACACCATTTACATACAGTCGTACGACGAATCGTTGCAGCCGCGCCGCACCTTCAGGTATCATCTTGACACCCCCGAGGCCGACCCCGCCAAGGCTTTGTTCTACGCACACGGCATAGGCACGTTGTGCGCCCTGGACGACGGCTCCATACTGTTGCTGGAAAGAGAGTTCTTTGTGCCGAAAATCAAGATTGGATCATTTGTCAATTGCAAGCTTTTCCATTTCATCCCAGGCCAGCCGGAGAAACAAATGCTTGCCCAATGGAAAACCCGCTTCAACCTGACCCAGCAGAACATAGCCAACTATGAGGGCATGTGTCTGGGCCCGACGCTGAACGATAGTTCAAGGGTTATTCTTCTTGTAGCTGATTCTCAGGATCAGTATGCGGGGGTATTGAAGGACTGGCTGAAGAGTTTGAAGCTGGTTGCTGCCCATTCTTAAAGACCGGTTTAAGCTTTTCGTACTCGTCAAAGCTGCCTTGTCGCGCCTGCAGCAGCGTGACAAGCACCGACCCTGCCGACGCAGCCATCAACACAATCATGAACAACACCTGACACACTGCGGCTTCAACTACACCTGCCCCGCCCATCATCATACCGAACATCAGCACCGGAGCCGAAACCACTATGATGCGCGAAAGCCTACGGGTAGACGAAACGATCGAGGCTTGCAGGCACCGGCGCAGCAGATAACCGACGGCCTCGCGATGGCTGCTGCCGTTACCGAGCAGGTAATAATATAGTTGAGCGTGGTTCTTAAGCCCCATATAGTAAACCTGAAGTGCCCTGGCGTTGACGCCTGTCACGCCGAAAGCGATAAGCCCCATGACAGGAAGAAACAGCTGCGGCACAAAGGGGTTCTTTGCTCCCAGCACAAAAAACAGCACGTAAAAGCCCGTAACAGCAGTCGACAACAGCATACCACCCGCCACCGGAACCAGCAATTTAACGGGTTTCAGGCCGGCCTTTCTCACAATTAATGCCGAAGAAACCAATACCAGGACAAGGAAAGCCGCAACGTCAAAGCCGACACTGTCAAGCCTCACGGCCGCATAAATCAGCAGGGCCGTGGCTGTAACCACCAGCACCATTCTGCAAACGGCCGCCAGCAAGCGGTTGATGATTCGCAGGTCAAACCTATAAATCATGTAAACCGGTATGGCAAGCAGCAGGGCTCCTGCAAGAATTCCCCAAACAGTAATAGACATAGCTTAAATATTGATGATTTTATGACACTGCATCTGATTCGTTTCGCACGTGTAAATAACCTCTGATCCTGCTACCGTCAGGTCGGATACCCATTGCGATGTCACGGCCGTCTGCGACAGATTGTCAAGCAGGATAATCTTCTTTTTCAGCAAAGGCACGACAGCCAGCATGGCAAGCTGTATGGTTTCTTTATCCAATGTGCGCATCTCCTTGTTGATAAGCGAACTACCGAGGCCGAGAAGTTTCAGGTTATTCTGTATGGACGACTCGTTGTAAGGTTCGTGAACGTTCACCTTCAACTGTGCAACGTGAGTATAAAGCTCGCGCAGCGTCATATCCTCCCGGGGCACATGCTGCGGAACGTAGGCCATCATCTTCCTGAAATACCCGCCCGAACCCGACGACACAAGCTCACCGTCAATGGTGATAAAGCCCGTCTCTATGGGCACCAGCCCCATAACAGCCATAAGCAAGGCGGTTTTGCCGCTCCCCTCCGGCCCCTGAAAGCACACACATTCACCCTCGTTGACAACCAACGAGAAAGGGTTAGACGACGACCCATCGGGAAGCCTGATACTGACATTCTTGAACTCCAACATGCGCTCTGCTTATTTCTCACGACAAAGATACGATATTTTCAGGCACATTCGCCATTTTTCGCACGTTTTTCACGCGTTGCCCTGATTATTTCGTCATTCGCACGGGGCGATGAGCGAATGAAAAGATTAAAGAATTAAAAAATCAAAGGGCGATGGGCATCACGAGCTACGGCAGAGAGGACGGCGGCGTAACGGTCGGCAATCTGTCTGCACGGGCCGGCAGGGTTACATGCTTCCGATGAACGTGCGGCGGCCGTCGTACAGGTTGTACTGCGGCCGTGGTACGCGCGTACGGCGGTCGCCTGAACACCCGTATGGCGGCCGTCGCACGATGGCCCCGGGCCTTAAAAGGCAGAAGTCTGACAGCATAAGCGGACGAGGTTTGTTAAATATTTTCGCAATCAACAGAGGGCAAGGGCGAAATGGGCAGAAAACGGAGACCGAATCGTGAACAGCCCATAAAAAAGAGAAGCGGAGGCGGAGTTTTTCAATCATCGGGGCACGGATTTCAAGTTTATTATTTAATTTTGCAGCCTAAGTAATTCAAAAACAGTTACATCTGCCATGACAGACCAGCACACAGCATACTTTCTTCCGGCCGAATGGGCCCCGCAAAGCGGCATTCAACTGACCTGGCCCCATCAGAATACCGACTGGAAGCCCTGTCTCGCTGAAATTACACAGACTTTCATACAGCTGGCACGCGAAATTTCCAGACAGGAAAAGCTGCTTGTCGCAGCCCAGAATCCTGACGAGGTAAAGCGTATTCTGGAGGAGAATCTGCCGTCGGAGAACCTCAGAAACATACGGGTGTCTGCATGCAAAAGCAACGATACCTGGGCCCGTGACCACGCACCGCTCACGCTTATGCCTGCCAGAGGAGCAGCACCACAAGCCGACGGGCCGCTGCTGCTTGACTTTAAATTTAACGGCTGGGGCGAAAAATTCGGCTGGCAAGACGACAATCGCATCAGCAGAACCCTCTTCGCACAACGGGCTTTCAACGGAAAAATGGAGAGCCATGAGCAGTTTGTGCTCGAGGGCGGGTCGATAGAAAGCGACGGCGAAGGCACCATCATGACGACCGTCTTCTGTCTTCTTTCCCCGAATCGTAACCAGCCTATGAGCCAGGAAGATATAGAACGGCAGTTACTTCGTTACTTTAATGCCACGCGTGTGATGTGGCTGCACCACGGAAAGCTCGTGGGCGACGACACCGACGGGCATATCGACACCATCGTAAGGCTGTGCCCTGACAACACTATCGTCTATCAGGGGTGCGATGATGAGAAGGATGAGCAGTTTGCCGACCTTAAATTGCTGGAAGAAGAGCTCCGGCAGCTGAAGACGCTACACGGCAAAGGCTATCGCCTGCTGAAGCTGCCGATGCCCGATGCCCTGTTTGACGACGGACAGCGACTGCCTGCAACCTACGCCAATTTCGTGATATTGAACCGCTCGGTCATCGTACCTGCATACGGAAACAAGACGAAAGACGCCAAGGCTGCGCGCATCGTGCAGCAGGCTTTTCCTGAAAGGGAAGTGGTTTGCATAGATGCGGCTACCGTTGTCAGACAGCATGGTTCGCTCCATTGCCTTACCATGCAATACCCCTGCGACGTAATCAGATAGCCATCACGACAACTTCATTACAACAATAAGCTTCATGGAAACCAGAATTGGAATGTTACAGCAACACAATGTTGCTGATTCGAAAGAGAATATACGTCGTCTTGCCGAGGGCATTGAGGACCTGGCACGACGCGGCGCACAGCTTATCGTGCTGCAGGAACTGCATAATTCGCTCTACTTTTGCCAGACCGAAAATGTTGATAATTTTGACATCGCCGAGCCTGTACCAGGCCCGTCTACGCGTCTCTACGGCGAGCTGACACGGCGGTTTGGTGTGGTTATCGTGACCTCGCTGTTTGAAAAGCGGGCCGCGGGGCTTTATCACAACACGGCTGTAGTATTGGAAAAGGACGGCACTATTGCCGGAATGTATCGCAAAATGCACATCCCCGACGACCCTGCCTACTATGAAAAGTTCTACTTTACGCCCGGCGACCTGGGCTTCCACCCTATCGACACATCAGTTGGACGGTTGGGGGTGCTGGTGTGTTGGGACCAATGGTATCCCGAAGCTGCCAGACTAATGGCACTTCAAGGTGCACAAATATTGATTTATCCAACGGCAATAGGTTACGAATCGAGCGATTCAGCCGAAGAACAAGCACGCCAACGAGAAGCGTGGACAACGGTTCAGCGCGGGCATGCAGTAGCCAACGGGCTGCCCGTTGTGGCTGTTAACCGCGTGGGATTGGAACAAGACCCGAGCCATCAGACCAAAGGCATACAGTTCTGGGGCTCAAGTTTCGTAGCCGGTCCGCAGGGAGAGCTGTTCTATCAGGCTTCAGACCAGGAGGAAGAAAGCCTGGTGGTTGACATTGATATGGGACACAGTGAGCAGGTTCGGCGCTGGTGGCCGTTTCTTCGTGACCGCAGGATAGACCAATATACGGGCCTGCTGCAGCGGTTTATCGACAAGCAAGCATCGCGTTAACGACAGACAGCCCGTAAAATAACATTAAATTAAAAACATCATCCAACGATTATCGTTTAAATTTAGTAACTTTGCAGGCAATTGTAAATTATTGAATAATAAGTAGAATATGAGTAAGCAAACTGAAAAAATTAAAGAGCTTGTTGCCAAACGTGAGCAGGCTTACCTCGGCGGTGGGCAGAAAGCTATTGACAAGCAGCACGCACGTGGGAAATATACTGCTCGTGAACGCATCGACATGCTGGTTGACAAGGGCAGCTTTGAGGAATACGACATGTTCAAGCTTCACCGTTGTCACAACTTCGACATGGAGAAAAAGCAGTTCCCCGGCGACGGCGTTGTAGCAGGTTCCGCAACAATTGACGGCAGGCTGATATACGTATATGCACAGGATTTCACGGTAAACGGCGGCTCACTATCAGAGACAATGGCGCAGAAAATATGCAAGGTGATGGACATGGCCATGCAAAACGGCGCACCCGTTATCTGTATGAACGACTCGGGCGGAGCGCGAATCCAGGAAGGTATTTCCGCACTCGCCGGATATGGAGAGATATTTGAGCGAAACATTCTTGCTTCGGGAGTGATACCTCAAATCAGCGCCATTATGGGTCCGTGTGCCGGAGGTGCGGTTTATTCACCCGCGTTGACCGACTTTATCCTCATGACTGAAGGCACAAGCTATATGTTTCTTACAGGTCCAAAGGTAGTAAAGACCGTGACCGGAGAGGATATTGACGCCGAACATCTTGGCGGAGCGTCGGTACATTCTTCCAAAAGCGGTGTGACAAGCTTCACTGCGAAGACCGAGGAAGAGGCTATGGAGATGATGAAAAAGCTCTTGAGCTATATTCCTTCAAACAATACCGAAGAGGCTCCGTGCACAGAATGCAACGACCCTATTGACCGCAAGTCAGACCTTTTGAATGAAATTCTGCCAGACGATCCGAACAAGGCATATGATATGTACAAGGTAATTACTGCAATTACCGATAACAATGAGTTCTTCGAAGTGCAACCGAAGTTTGCCAAAAACATCATTACCGGCTTTGCACGCTTCAACGGTCAGAGCGTCGGCATTGTGGCCAACCAGCCCGCTGCCTATGCCGGTGTGCTTGATGTAAATGCAAGTCGCAAGGGCGCACGGTTTGTAAGATTCTGCGACGCTTTCAATATTCCTATTGTTAGCCTTGTGGATGTTCCCGGCTTCCTGCCCGGAACAGGTCAGGAATATAATGCCGTTATCCTGCATGGAGCACAGTTGCTTTACGCCTACGGCGAGGCAACGGTACCGAAAATCACCATCAACCTGCGCAAAAGCTATGGCGGAAGCCATATCGTTATGGGGTGCAAGCAGCTTCGTGCCGACTTGAATTTTGCATGGCCTACGGCTGAAATAGCCGTGATGGGAGCATCAGGAGCTGTTGCTGTGCTCTGTGCAAGAGAGGCGAAAGCCGTAAAAGAGGAAGGTGGAGACGTGCAAACATTCCTCGCTGAAAAAGAGGAGGAGTATACAAATACCTTTGCAAATCCATATCAGGCAGCACAGTTCGGTTACATTGACGATGTGATTGAGCCCCGAAACACACGTTTCCGCATTTGCAGAGGCCTTGCACAGCTGGCACATAAGCGCCAGTCGCTTCCTGCAAAGAAGCATGGCTGCATGCCCATGTAAGCATACGAGGCCTGTATATTATCTGTAAACAGAAAATCATTAATTGCAAAAATCAATAGTGATGGATAAGAACATTTATGCGGCTATTGCCATGGCTCTGTACGAGTTTCAAGGCAACAACGTACATGATAAGGAGTCCGGGGTGATAACTATCAAGCCCAAGCAAACCCTTTGGGATGCAAAAATACTCTCATTCACAGCTAAACCATAAAGAAAATGAAAGAATTCAAATATACAATCAACGGTAAAGAGTATCAGGTTGAGATTGAAAACGTCAATGAGGATACAAATGTCGCCAGCCTCAAAGTAAATGGTGAGGCTTACGAAGTGGGCATGGAAAAGCCTGCCGAGGACGAGAAGCAAAAGATTGTTCTGGGTAAACCTGCACAGGAAGAAGCCGACAACGAAGCTGCTCCGGCAGCAAACGTGAATACCGCCAACGCTGTAAAGGCCCCGCTTCCTGGCACCATTACGGGCATTAACGTCAAGGTTGGTGACGAGGTTAAGGCCGGAGACACTGTCGTTGTGTTGGAAGCCATGAAGATGGCCAACAATATTGAGGCAGAAAAGAGCGGCAAGGTAACGGCCGTTTGCGTAAAAGTGGGTCAAAGTGTCATGGAAGACGACGCACTTGTAGTGGTTGAATAGTCCTGGATATTGCCATAAATACGCTGCCTGCCTGCGCTTTGCAGATGGTTACAAGGCAATTCTTGAATAAACGTAAAAACGCCTGGTTTTGTATAAATTCATGCAAAATCAGGTGTTTTCTTATTATTTTTATGTACCTTTGCACCATATAAATTAAATTAGGATTAAATTGTAATGGCTGGAAAAAAGGTATTGTTCATCAATCAAGAGATTATACCCTATGTCCCTGAAACAGAATTGTCGCGGATGGGACGTGATCTTCCTCAGCAAATACAGGAGAACGGATTTGAGATTCGCACTTTTATGCCGAAGTGGGGAAATATAAATGAGAGAAGAGGACAACTGCACGAAGTTATTCGTCTCTCCGGAATGAATCTCATTATTGATGACACTGATCACCCTTTGATTATTAAGGTTGCCAGCATTCCCGTTTCAAGACTTCAGGTATACTTTATAGATAATGAAGACTATTTCATTCGCCGCCGTGCAATGACCGAAGATGAGAACGGTGATGAATATCCTGACAATGGAGAACGTGCGATATTTTTTGCCCGTGGTGTCCTTGAAACAGTCAAGAAACTTCGTTGGACACCCGACATCGTTCAGTGCCAGGGATGGATGGCTGCTGTAGTGCCTTTGTACATCAAAACGGCATATCATGACGATCCTTCTTTTGCCAATGCAAAGGTAATTACATCATTATTCCATAACCAATTTAAGTCATCGTTAGGCGGCAACTTCAAGCGCTGCGTAGAATTCGGTGATGCAAAGGCTGATTTGCTGAAGCCTTATGCAGAAGATCTTAATTTTATTGAGCTCGGGAAACTTGCCATTGATTATAGTGATGCGGTGATTGAGGCTGGAGAAAATGTGAACAAAGACCTTTTGGAGTATGCTAAAAACAGCAACCGACCGCTGATGAGATATCCGGGCGACACCGATTATGCCACAGCATACAAAGATTTTTACAATAATCTCTTTGAAGCAGAATAGTTTCATGAGCCTCAGCTCACAACCTTTAACCAACACAATCCCTACAACAAAGTTCTATTGTGATGAATATTAAGTTATTTACAGGACTGTTTTTTATAAGTTGTATGATGATATCATGCAACGATTCAACAGATAACATAGGGTCTTCACTTGCTGGCTTGACAGATGGAGTAAAAGTCGAGTCTACCTCTTTTGACGTATCAAGTCAATCAATAATTGCCGACTCTGTTCTTTCAAGGAATACCGTTGGTTACCTTGGGAAAGTGCTTGATCCGGAGACAGGTTCGTATGTTACAGGAGACTTTATGACCCAATTCTATTCGCTTGAAAACTATAGGTTCCCTGCAAAGGACAGCCTTGTTACATATGATGCAGGTGGCAATCTCGTAAAAGGCGTGATTAAAGCCGATTCATGCGAAATCAGACTCTTCTACTCAAAGCACTATGGCGACAGTACGAAGACGATGAAACTGACTGCTTACGAACTGAGCAAGCCAATGAATGAAGATAGAAATTATTATAGCAATTTCGATCCTATGCAGGAAGGCTATGTCCGCACTAACGGCATTCACAAAGATAAGGTTTATACATTAACCGATTTCAATGTTCCAAAGAATCGCCGTGACACGTCAACATATACTCCTTACATCACTGTTAAGCTGAACGAGCCATATACAGATGCCCAAGGCAGGTCGTATGCCAATTATGGTACCTATGTCATGAGCAAGTATTATGACAATCCTGCAAATTTCAAAAACGCTTATACATTCAGGAATAATGTAGTTCCCGGCTTCCTGTTTAAACACAAGAGCGGCATCTGGAACATGGCCTATATTAACATTTCCCAGCTTAATGTTTATTTTAAGTATTCTGGACGCGTTGCCTATAAGACGCGTGTTGGCGGCAATGAGGTAACCCAGTATAGGGATACCGTATATCATGGTGTTACTGTTTTCTGGGGAACAGAGGAGGTGCTCCAGTCAACTACAATTACTAATGATAGCAGAGCTATCGCCTCACTTGCGTCAGACGCAAGCTGCACTTACCTGAAGACTCCGGCTGGTATTTTTACAGAGATGACTCTCCCTGTAGAAGAAATTATGAATGGCCACGAAAAAGATACCATCTCTGTAGCTAAATTATCCATCTCACGCATTAACAATGCACACTCCGGCGACAATGCTTTCCGTGTTCCAGAGCATGTACTGATGATTCCGAAAGACTCCCTCTACTCTTTCTTCGAAAACAACAAAATGTATAACAACAAGAATTCCTTTGTTGCTACATGGTCATATGGTACAAGTTCTTCCCCTTACGGTAACACCTATGACTTTAATAATATCTCTGGCATGATTAGTGCAATGTATCATATCGACAGAAGCAGGCGGTCAGCTAATTGGAATAAAGTTGTTCTTGTCCCTGTATCACTATCCACTACGTCCACATCTAATCAGAATTCATATTCTTCACGTTATGGTTCTTACCCCTATAATTCATCAGCTTCAAGTACAGCAACTGTAACAAGAGTGTCAAATGATATGTCTCTTTCAAGTACAAAATTAGTAAGAGGCACCACAAGCAATAGTCCTATTAAGATTGATGTCATTTATAGTAAGTTTAAATAATGGCCGATAACTTTCTTGAACGCCATCGGCTCGAATATGAAGAGCGGAAGGAAGCGTGGCTAAGAAATAAAAAGCATATGCTAAAAATCAAGCATCGTCTTATGCGCCCTGAAGATGAAAGCCTGTAAATTCAATGACATAACACATTAAACCAAACATATGTCTCATATAAAGGGGGCTGTATCCATCAAAGATACAGCCCCCTGTTATTAAAAACAATACAACCAATACTCCACAAGGAGTTTGTGAAGATTTCTGTCGAATAGTCTTTTATAATACTGATACGAAAGACATGTACAAGCAAGGAATTTCAGGACGTAAAAGATATGTACTACTATTATTTACCTTTTCATATCAGGGCGACACAATAATAGCAAATAAAAGCCATGCTATATTACAAATAAAAATAAGGGGTAAATATAAAAAAGACGGCTGATTTTCAGTATTCTAATTTCATATTCAGAATGAGGGAGCGGAATACGGGAATCGAACCCGCCTCCCAGGCTTGGGAAGCCCGTGCACTACCGATGTGCTAATTCCGCAAAAATAAAGAAGCATCGCTTGTCTGAAAAGCAGACCTCTACCTTGAGCCGATACTCGGACTCGAACCGAGGACCTACGCATTACGAATGCGTTGCTCTACCAACTGAGCCATATCGGCAATGCGATGCAAAGGTACATATTTTTCTGAATAAACCAAAAATATTGATGCCTTTTTATAAATGTAAAGTCGCAAAAGACATGGAGCCTATATCAAGACTCCATGCACATGTTTATTCTTAAATAATTAAGTTACAATTAGCAAACCTTTTCGAGTTTCTTCATCACTGCAAAGACAAAGATAAAACTGGCCACACACAGGGCAACAAGCACGCCCCACACTGCCGGTAAAGGTATATTGTTCCAGAGATAAGCCGGTATCTGTACCAAGAAATTACCAATAGCCGTAGCACCAAACCAGCATCCCATCATTAATCCCTGATACTTTTGTGGAGCAACCTTACTGACAAAACTGATACCCATAGGCGATAGCAGCAACTCTGCAAATGTTAGAATAAGATACGTGCTAACCAGCCACATTGGACTTACACGCTGTGCATCGGTAAGATTATAGCTCAGACCCACAGATGCCAGCACCATAACAATATAACCAATACCCGCTACAAGCATACCATAACCGATCTTACGGGGAGCAGACGGCTCTTTCTTACGCGATGCAAGCCAGCCAAATATTCCCATGCTAACAGGGGTAAGCATTACCACAAAGCTCGGGTTGAACTGCTGGAAAAGAGGTACATCAATCTTTGTACCACCATCAGCAATCACTGCTCCATATTTGTAGCCAAGGAAACAGCAGGCTGCAACAATAACCAATCCGGCAATAACTTTACCCTTAACAGTCTTGCTCTGGAAAAGAGCAAACAGTGCATACACTATAAAAATAACGCCAAGGAGGTTTGTTACGTCAAAAAGCATAGCTACAACACCCGTTGCAGCAGTTTGCGTAAAGTCGCGAGCAAAATACGTCAGCGTTAATCCGTTCTGATGAAAAGCCATCCAAAAGAAGATAACCACGGCAAAAACCAGGAATAAAGCTACCAGACGACTGTGTGTATCGGCCTTTTCTTCTGCAGTTTCCACATGCACCTTCTCTACTTTCTCTTTTGCCTTGGTATCAGCCTTTATCGCTACATTCTTTGCAGTATTATCAACATGCGAGAATGTCCAGCGGAAACCGTAATAGATTGCAATGGATACAATCAACGACAAACAAGCTACACCAAAGGCATAATGATACGCTGTCTGCTCTGAAGCACCCAATGAATCCTGTGCCCACGCCATTAATTTGGTTGCAGCTGTCGGTGCAAAGAGCGCACCAATATTGATGGCCATGTAGAAGATTGAGAAGCCAGAGTCGCGCTGTTCCTTATAATTGGCATCATCATATAGCTTTCCAACCATTACTTGCAAGTTACCCTTGAAGAGCGATGTGCCCACACAGATCATCAGTAAAGCGGCTGCCATCATGGTGATGGCAACGGGGCCGGCTCCTGCTGGCACTGCAAGAAGCAGATAACCCAGGAACATAATCAAGATACCAAAGGTGACACAGCGACCGAATCCTATCTTATCAGCAACGGCCCCACCTGCAATAGGTAGAAAATAAACTAACATAAGGAACGTTGAATAAACCGTTCCGGCAAGCCCTTCGCCCCATCCGAAATTGGCCTGAAGAAAAAGCACGAAGATAGCAAGCATCGTATAATAGCCGAAACGCTCGCCTGTGTTTGCTAAGGCCAGTGCATAAAGGCCCTTAGGTTGGTTCTCAAACATAGTTTTGTGTTTTTATTAATGTTATGTAATTGTTATTTTTATTTCAGATACGGTTAGTGCATAATATCGAAAAGATAAGCCATCTTAATGGTAATGGTGCCAAAATTGCTCGATCCGAAATAGTCTTTTTTTGAATCACCATAGATGTTACCGAGTCCATAATAGTAGCGTGCCTCTACCTGAAAACGCCCTGCACGCGGTATAGCATACTCCATACCTAAGCCTGCTGTAATGCCATAGTCGAACTTTTTTTGTACACGCATCGTATCCTGCGCGGCAACACTGTTAGCACGATCTGCCGTATTGCGATTAGCAAATTCAAAATTACTCGACGTCTTCTCTCCAAGATAAAATCCAAATTGCGGACCTGCGTTCACAAAAAAATTAGCTCCTTTATTTTCTCTACCCCAGGCTAAATGGGCCATAAACGGTACCTGAACGTAGTTGATAGTACGTTCATACTTCTCGGCTACACCTGTAATAGCATTGATTACCGGCTGGTTGTCAATGGTCCTTATATCTTCTTTCCATCCCAATTGGGAGAAATTTACTTCCGCCTGTACCGAAGCGATGGTCGAAAAATACTTTTCAACCGTATAGCGCATGGTGAAACCGCCTGCAAATCCGCCTTTCATATTTTGCACTACCTTGGGTGTAAAACGAACGGTTGTGAGGTTATATCCTCCATTAACGCCTATAGACAGCGTATTGCGATGGTCACCAATCTGGCCCTTTGCCACAAAAGGCAGAGTCATCATCGCCCCAATAAGAAGAGCCTTGCATACCAAAGCACTCTTAAACTTGATGATTATGTCCTGTTTAGAAATCATACTCTCAATAGGTTTCCTATATCATACAATACCACCAACACTGAAAACACCGTGTCGCCTACCCATTTCTTCTGTATCAGCGAGCATAACTCAAGGCATCAATTCCCCCATCCGTACGGAAATGTACAAGCTGGAAATAATCATTCTGCATACCAGCCGTACTGATTTGCTTAAAGCTCAACGGCGACTGCATGGCTCGATAGCTATTCTGATCAGCCCTACCCTTGAAGTTTTTACCATAGTTTGCAAAACCGCGAAGGAAAAATTGCGCCTGATCGTAGCCCGTAATGGCAAAACGAGGAAGAGCTTGTTGCATATCCGTATGGAACCATGTGCGGTAACTTGCTTCAAAGCGGCGTGTTCGCTCATCGTAGGGATTATAGAAAAAGGTCGACGGTATATAAGTGTCAAACTGATGGAATTTCTCCTTGTCAATACCCAAATACATCAGCCATTCGGTATAACCCCACAAACTGATACGAAGTCCGGGATTAGCAGCACGCAAAGTTTGAAGCTTTCCTAACAGAGCTGTAAGCTCGGGGGAACGTCCTGTATTGATAACAACCACATTAGTCTCCGTACTGCTAAACTGCTTGGCAAAAGCGTCAGCAGAACTCGTAAGGTTCGTAATTCCATAGTGTTGTCCCAGTGCTTCAAGGCGTTGGCGCAGTCCAAATGTAAAGCTTCCTTTCTTCGATGTTTTGTCATTGCTGTCGACAAACACAACATGGGCACGCGGAAATGTCTTCAAATAATATTCTATTGCGTTGTTTGTCAAACGATCGGGACTTTGCCACACCTGATAAATCTGACTGTACAGCGACACATCGTCACCGCTGATTGAGAACGGAATCACCATCTTGATGTCACGGGCACGGCAGAATTCTGCCAACCCATGCACCTGCGTAGAGTAAAGCGGACCAAAAATAACATTGCATTGCGCGGCTGCAGGATCAGCCGTTACACGCGTAATATCGTCTGTAGCCGCTACGTTCCACGCATGAATATCCACAGAAATACCTTGCTGCCGCAAACTATCGCAAGCCATCAAGAAGCCTCTGTAATACTCGGTCATACGCAATCCGTCGCCATCAACACGGTGAAGCGGCAGCATAATGCCTACCTTGACAGTCTTTCCCTGTGCGACATGCGTCACCGCAGGCTTGGCAGATGCCGACGGTTTCGCTTTAGAAGAAGAGGAAAAAGGAATGAAAACGAAGTCGCCCTCTTTCAAAACGTATCCCTGTGATTTCATTTCGGGATTGACTCTTGCCAGTTCTTCCTCTGTAAGATTATACTTGCGGGCGATACCATAGACAGTATCCTTCTTTTTTACTTTATACACATCACGCCATTTTGCGTTCTGACCAACAGCCTGAAGGCACAGACAAAGCAATATGGCAGACAAGAAATATCTTAAAAATAACTTCATCTTATCTTGTTTTCTGAACAGTTGAAACTGACTTATCAACTGCAAAAATACAAAAATTATTGCATCAGCTTGACGCAATCATAAAAAAACTGTCCGTATGGTATCTTTTAAGCGTAAAAGGTTTACTTTTATATAGCAAATCGCTACCTTTGCATAATATTCTTTTATATAATGACAACTATGAGGCATTATTCTTTTTTCTCATTCCTGATATTATTATTTTCCACACTTTCTGCAAGCGCACAAACCATGCCTTCAATAGCACCGACAGCCACTTATACCAACAGTGAGGGCAACACACAAACGGAAACCGTAATCTCCGAGTCGGCACCCTTGACGGTTTCCTTTAGTTCGGGAGCCGAAAATACGGAAGGATGGATAGCACATTACGAGTGGAGGTTTTACAAAGAAGGCAAGAGAGACGCTCCCTATCTTACCAGATATGAAGAAGAAACCAGCTATACTTTCACCGAAGCAGGTACACATCGTGTAGAGCTTTGGGCCACATTTATACAAGGAAACGACACCATTGCCTATACCAATACTTACTGGACCACCGACGCCTCACCGCTAAGCATCACCATAGCAGAAAGCAAGCTCGAGATGCCCAATGCCTTTTCGCCCAACGGCGACGGCATAAACGATGTATACAAGGCCAAGGATGGTTGGAAAAGTATTGTAAAATTTGAGGCTGTTATCTTCAACAGGTGGGGACAAAAGCTTTATTCATGGACTGATCCCGCAGGTGGATGGGACGGAAAATTCAACGGAAAGGATGTCAAGCAAGGCGTTTATTACGTCATGGTCAAAGCGGTGGGAGCCGACGGCAAGAAGTATAACATCAAGCGTGACGTCAATCTTCTTCGCGGATTTACGGAGCGGACTACCCCCTAAAACCACACACATATTACACAAAGACTGAACTATTACATACAGAATGGCAGATAAAAAGATACCCTCTACAACACATCAGCAAGATACTGGTGCAAAAGTGCTTTCAGAAGAATGGATAAATGTTTATGGCGCGAGGGTGCACAATCTGAAAAATATTGACGTCAGAATACCGCGAAACTCGCTGACTGTAATTACCGGTCTTTCGGGGTCGGGTAAATCATCCCTTGCCTTCGACACCATTTTTGCCGAAGGACAACGCCGCTATATTGAAACTTTCTCGGCCTATGCCCGTAATTTCCTCGGCAATATGGAGCGTCCTGACGTCGACAAAATTACAGGATTATCGCCCGTTATCAGCATCGAGCAGAAGACGACGAACAAGAACCCCCGCTCTACAGTGGGCACGACAACCGAAATTTACGATTACCTGCGACTGCTTTACGCCCGTGCTGCCACAGCCTACAGCTATATGAGCGGCGAGAAAATGGTTAAGTATACCGAGGAAAAGGTGATTAATTTAATTCTGAAAGACTACGACAGACATTACATTTTCATCCTTGCACCGCTTGTCCGACAGCGCAAGGGGCACTACCGTGAGCTCTTCGAGCAGATGCGACGCAAGGGTTATCTCTACATTCGTGTGGACGGAGAGGTGAAGGAAATAGTCAGAGGGATGAAAGTCGACCGGTATAAAAACCATAACATTGAGGTGGTTATCGACAAGCTCAAGGTAGAACCCGACGAGGAAGAACGCCTGCGCCGCACCGTTTCTACGGCCATGAAACAAGGCGACGGCGTCATTATGGTTATGGAGAAAGACAGTGGGAAGGCCCGCAACTTCTCGAAACGCCTCATGGATCCTGTCTCAGGGCTTTCGTACGGTGAGCCTGCACCCAATATTTTTTCGTTCAACTCGCCCGAAGGTGCTTGCCCAAGGTGCAAGGGTCTGGGCATGGTTAACGAAATTGATATGAAGAAAGTGGTGCCCGATACCGGCCTGAGCATTCACGAAGGAGCCATTATTCCGCTTGGGAAATACAAGAATCAGATGATTTTCTGGCAGATAGACGCCATACTGAAAAAGCACGATTGCACGCTGAAGACGCCGTACAAGGACATTCCGCAGGAAGCCATCGACGAGATTCTTAACGGCACTTTGGAGAACGTGCGTATTGACAAGGACATCGTCCACACCTCAAGCGACTACTTTGTAGCCTTTGACGGCGTTGTAAAATACCTGAAAACGGTAATGGAAACCGACGATTCTGTTGCAAGCCAGAAGTGGGCATCGCAATTCCTTGCCGAAGCCGAGTGTCCCAAATGCCACGGTCAGCGCCTGAAACGCGAAGCGTTATCGTATCGCATCTGGGACAAGAACATTGCGCAGGTAGCCAATATGGACATTGCCGAACTGAAAGAATGGCTCGACCATGTTGAGGAGCATCTCGAGCCCCAGCAGCAACAAATAGCGCACGAAATAGTAAAAGAACTGAAGATCCGCGTTAATTTTCTGCTCGAAGTGGGGCTTGATTATCTTTCGCTCAACCGCCAGTCGGGCTCGCTCTCGGGCGGTGAAAGCCAGCGAATCAGGCTGGCCACGCAGATTGGTTCGCAGCTTGTCAACGTGCTTTACATCCTTGACGAGCCAAGCATTGGCCTGCACCAGCGCGACAACGAGCGGCTTATCCACTCGCTTAAAGAGCTGCGCGACCTCGGTAACACGGTTATTGTGGTTGAACACGACGAAGATATGATGCGGGCGGCCGACTGGATTATCGACATCGGTCCGCGCGCAGGACGCAAGGGCGGCGAAGTGGTTTTCCAGGGAACACCCGCACAGATGCTGTCCACACAAACCATTACGGCGCAGTATCTCAACGGTTCGCGGGCCATCGAAGTGCCAAAAAAGCGCCGGAAAGGGAACGGAAAGAGCATCGATATCTACGGCGCGAGGGGCAACAACCTGAAGAACGTCAACGTGAAGTTTCCGTTAGGCAGGCTCGTTGTGGTAACAGGCGTGTCGGGATCAGGCAAGTCGACGCTCATCAACGAGACGTTACAGCCACTGCTTTCGCAGCATTTCTACCGGTCGTTAAAGAAGCCTATGCCCTACGACAGGGCCGAAGGCATTGACAATATAGACAAGGTGGTGAATGTTGACCAAAGTCCGATAGGACGCACACCGCGCTCAAATCCTGCCACTTACACCGGTGTCTTCAGCGATATACGTTCACTTTTCGTCAATCTTCCGGAAGCAAAGATACGCGGCTACAAGCCCGGGCGCTTCTCGTTCAACGTAAAGGGCGGGCGCTGCGAAGCCTGCGGGGGAAACGGCTACAAGACCATCGAAATGAATTTTCTGCCCGATGTGATGGTGCCTTGCGAGGTATGCCACGGCAAGCGCTATAACAGGGAGACGCTCGAAGTGAGGTATAAGGGTAAGTCGATTGCTGATGTGCTCGACATGACGGTCAACATGGCCGTTGAATTCTTCGAGAACGTGCCTTCTATCCTTTCGAAAATCAAAGCCCTGCAGGATGTAGGCCTGGGATATATCCGGTTGGGACAAAGCTCCACTACCCTGTCAGGCGGCGAAAGTCAGCGTGTAAAACTGGCTACCGAACTAAGCAAAAAGGAGACAGGAAAGACGCTATATATTCTTGACGAGCCTACCACAGGTCTGCATTTCGAGGATATAAACATTCTGATGGGCGTGTTGCAGAAGCTGGTTGACAGGGGCAACACGGTACTTATCATTGAGCATAACCTCGACGTTATTAAGCTCGCCGACTATATTATCGACATCGGGCCCGAGGGCGGCCGCGGCGGAGGTCAGATTCTCTCTACCGGAACACCCGAGGAGGTGGCCAGAAGCAAGAAAGGCTACACGCCAAAATTCCTGAAAACCGTGCTGGAAAAATAACGGCAGGCGGGCACACTCTTCCACTCTTCAAAGCATAAAAACATAACCGATACGCTGTCGGCCCGACAGGCGTCGCGGCCTATTCCCCACACCTTGCACGAGAAAAATGCAACGGGCACACCCTTATCGGTATGCCCGTTGCGTTATAGGGATGGGCAATCGGCACTTCGGAAATCAAGACTTTCGTCTTCCGGACATGGCTATTATGTCACCATGCCCGTTGTGCGGCGGCCGCCATCATACGCATGCCACGGCCGCCATACGAGCTTACGGCGGCCGTCGTACGGTCGTCTGACGGCCGCCGCACTCCGACTCCCGCGAAAGAACGGAGGGAGGAATACGCTTTCAACACCGTAAAAGACAAAAAAAATCTGCATACGGCCCAAACAAAAAAGAGAACGTGAAAGCACGTTCTCTTCATTATTTCATATCCTGTTGCTCCTACCTTCGGGCACAACGGGAAACGGCTTACATGGCTACAGCCGTATAAATCCAGTCATAAACATAGCTGCATACGCCAAAAGCAACAATGCCCAGCGTACATACAGCCAGGGCCATCTTGGTATTGAAACCTGCCGTAAACGTAGGCAGAGGCTTGTCGTTATGCTTGATGAACATAGCCTTGACAATAAGCAGATAGTAGTAAAGGCTTATAACCGTGTTGACCAAGGCAATGAAAACCCCGGCGTATGTCCAGGCACCGATAGTGGTTGATATCTGTGCGCCGTTGGCTGCAGCCATGAACACGAAGAACTTTGAGAACATTCCTGCGAACGGTGGTATGCCGCCGAGGGAGAACAAAGCCAGCGTCATGATAAAGCTAAGGCGCGGATTAGTCTGGTAAAAGCCATTGTAGGCATCCATCTTTACGATGCCGCCGTTATGCTCTTCAACCGAAGAAATGATGGTAAACACGGCTAAGTTGGCCACCACATAGACGAGAATGTAATAGGTCAGCGCCGTAACACCCATGGCCGAATCGCCTATTACGGCCAGCATAATGTAGCCGGCCTGCGATATTGAGCTGAAAGCCATGAAGCGTTTCAGGTCTTTCTGGTGGATGGCAAAAAGGTTGGCGATGGTAATTGACAGCACAACCACAACCATTAACAGGTATTTCCAGTAGGCTGCCATGGGGCCGAACACCTTTATCAGGATAGCACAGAGCGCAAAGGCAGCGGCTCCCTTGGAGACAACGCTCAGGTAACCGGTTACCGTTGTGGGCGCTCCCTGATAGGTATCAGCCGTCCAGAAGTGGAAGGGAACGAGGGAAATCTTGAAACCCAGTCCGCTGAAGAAGAACACCATACCCATGATGGTAAGGGGCGTTGCGGTGATACGGCTCACCATATCGCCAAAATAGAGTGTACCCGTAGCGCCATAGAGGAAGCTGATTCCGAAGAGCATCACGCCACTTGAGAACGTAGCCGTAAGGATAAACTTGGCTCCGGCCTCGGCAGAATAATGGCGATATTTGTCGAAAGCCACAAGGCAGGCCATGGGAACAGAGGCCATTTCGAGGCCGAGGAAGAAAAGGAGGAAATGGCTTGCGCTCACCATCATGTTCATTCCGAGCAGTGTGGAGAGGGTCAACACATAGAATTCGCCTTCCTTAAAGCAGGTATCGACACGGTGAAGCCACTCGCGGGCCTGAATGAAGACGACGAGTGTACCGAACGCCAATATCGTCTTGACTACGCCTATGGCATGGTCGGTAGTGTACATTCCGCCGAAAGTTCTGGATGCCTCCGCCGGAAAAATGTTGACCAATATATGTACCAGCATCAGCGCACAGACGAGCGGGTTGAACCATTTGCGCGGTTTCGACTCGGCAGGCTTGGCAGCTGTAAACAGGTCAGCAATGAAGACAATCACCAGTATGGCCGTAAGCGTAACCTCCGGCAGCATGTTAAGGAATTGACTATAATCTATATTCATCATGAATCGTTATTCGTTAATCGTAAATCTTAAACTTTATCTTGCATTACATTACTGACAATGGAGAACCGGAACTCATGATATGCTGAATCATCGGGGCCACGGCATCGTTGATGATATTCTGTACCCACAACGGAGCCATACCCAAACCGGCAACACATAAGATAAGCCCGCCAACGGCAAGACGCTCATCCCACGTGGCATCGGTGAGCTTCAAGTACTCGGGATTGGGAACTTTCTGGTAAAGAATCTTCCCAACTACGCGGAGAATATAGACGGCCGTGATGACAATTGACGTACAGGCGATAATGGTACAAGCACGGTGAAAGAGGTCGGCGTTTTGGAAAGAGCCGATGAAAATGTTCATTTCGGCAACGAAACCAGAGAAGCCCGGCAGACCGAGATTGGCCAGACCGGCAACCACATAGGCTACAGCGAGGAAAGGCATTATCTTCATAAGTCCGCCCAAACGGCGCACGTCACGTGTTCCTGCGCGGTGATAAATCATACCAATAACCGCAAAGAACAGGGCCGTCATCAAGCCATGGGAAAGCATTTGCAGGATGGCGCCGGTGGAAGCAGTCTGTGTAAGCATCAAGAGTGCGAAGAGCACCATGCCGCAGTGCGACACAGACGAATAGGCATTGATATACTTAAGGTCGGTCTGTACACAGGCCGAGAGGGCACCATACACCACAGAGATGGTGGTTAATATAAGGAATATCCATGAGAGTTGCTGTGCAGCGGCAGGCAACAAGAACATGGCGATGCGGAAACAACCATAGCCTCCCAGCTTCATCAGTACGCCGGCGTGAAGCATTGACACAGCCGTCGGGGCCGAAGCATGACCGTCAGGTGACCACGTATGGAAGGGGAACAACGCTCCCAACACGCCAAAGCCTATGAAAATAAATGGGAAGAACACTTTCTGTATGGCCACGGGAATGGCGTTGCTGGCACCAATCTCAATAACACTCATAGTATAAGTACCGCTGTATTCGCCGTTGAAGAAATATATTCCAAGGATACCGATAATTAGTAAAGCCGAGCCACCCATCAGCATAAGGGTGAGCTTCATGGCACTATATTCCTTAGCACCCGTGCCCCACACGCCAATAAGCAGATACATGGGGATGAGGGCTACCTCGTAGAACATAAACATGGTAAAGAGATCTTCACTGATGAAGAAACCGAACACACCCGAGGAGAGAAGCGTAAACCAAAGAAAATACTCCTTCTGCTGTGGGTGTTGCTGCCACGAAGCGAAAGTTCCGGTGAAAACGATAATAGCACTAAGCAGAATCATTACGACGGCAATGCCGTCAACACCAGTCCTATAGAATATATGTAAAGGTTCAAACCATGGAACGGCCGTACCGAAAAGGAACGGATATTGTGTAGCAGGCATCGTCTGCCGTGCGTCTACAAAGGCGAACACCAGATAAATGGCAAGAGCCAGCAATGCCGTAGAGCCAACTACCATTACAAGGCGTACCTGACTATCGTTGCGCGCAAGCCAGAGGCATAGCAACATCAGAACAGGAATAACTACGAATAATGTTAAAAAGGTCATTTGCTTATATTATTCAAATTATTTTATTCAGTTAGCTTAAATGCAAAGCAAGAAAAGGGTCAATGCTACACTTCCGGTAAGGAACCATATCACATACTGACGCACATCCCCACTCTGCCACGGGCGAATAGCTTCGCCACCTTCCTGTGTTGCCCACGCCGAGAAGTTGAAAGCACCGTCTATAACATGGCGGTCAAACCAGGCAATAGGAACCGAGAAGCAGGCAAAGACAACCTTATGGGTAAAGAACTGCCATGCATCATCAATGTAGAAGCGGTTAAGTGCTGCCTCATGCAGACGGGGCATGCGGCGCTTCAACATATCGGGGACAGGGTTCTCGCCACTCTTATACATCCATGTGGCCAGACCAATACCAATAAGAGCAACGGCAATAGAGATATAAGCCACGGGGCTCCATGTCCAGAACCGGAAAGTCTGCAGGGCAATGTCTTCGGCATGACCGTCAGCAGAAACGAAGTTCCCAAAAGGAATCATACCAGCAAATACGGAGATAATGGCCAGGAATACAAGCGGACCCCACATGATAAAGGGCACTTCGGCCGGACGACGGCGATGCTCAGGGTCCTGCTCGTAATAACTTTTGCCCCAGAAAATAACATAATAAAGGCGGAACATATAGAAAGCGGTCATACCACTTACCAACGTCATGAACCAACCCAAATAGGGTGAAAAGTGGAAGCATGCCGATACAATCTCGTCTTTAGAAAAGAAGCCGGCAAACGGCGGTATACCGCTAATGGCAAGACATCCTATCAGGAAGCAGGCGTTTGTCCAGGGCATATACTTATGCAGCCCGCCCATATAATCCTTGAAGTTGCTGCCAATAATAACGATAATAGCACCAGAGCACAGGAAGAGCAGAGCCTTAAACATGGCGTGTGTAAACAGATGGAACATGCCTGCCATATATCCAACGGCACCCTCTCCGTCTATAGCGGTACAGACGCCCAAAGCAACGAGCATATAAGCTATCTGTGAAATGGTGGAGAATGCAAGGCCACGTTTGATATCGCGCTGGCAGCAGGCAACTGCAGCAGCGTAGAATGCCGTGAAAGCTGCAATGTAAGCTACATAATGTAACGTGCCCGGAGCATAGGCAATCCATATAGGCATCAGCGACGCTACCTGATAAACACCGGCAACGACCATCGTAGCAGCATGGATAAGCGCACTGACAGGTGTCGGGCCTTCCATGGCATCGGGCAGCCAGATATGCAGCGGGAACATGGCCGACTTACCAGCTCCACCAATGAACATGAGGAAAAGAGCAGTAGGCAGAATCCACGAAGCACTCCGTAAATGCGCTGTTAACGATGGATCGGCGGTAAGATCGTAATTGAATGTCCCCACATAGAAGCTGTAAAACAGTATGCCAATAAGGAAGAACAGGTCAGCAAAACGCGTTACGATAAACGCTTTCTTGCTGGCATGAACAGCAGTATGCTTGGGGTAATAGAAACCAATGAGCATATAAGAGCACACACCCACCAGCTCCCAAAACAAGTACATCTGGAAAATATTGGTGGCAACAACCAGTCCTAACATTGACATCGTAAAGAGTGACAGGAATGCATAGAAGCGCTGAAAGCCCTTTTCGTAGCCTTCGGCCTTATAATTCTCATCGCGTTCAGCCATATATCCGAAGCTGTATATGTGCACCATCAGACTGACTGTCGTAATTACGATAAGCATCATCACACTGATTGGCGTCAGACGGAAGCCGATATTGAACGTAAGAAGCTCCGTAAACTTTAACCAGGTAAAGTTAAATACCGTCACCGTAGGGAACAAACCGTCAGCGCCTCTGCCCTGAATAAAGAAATATTCAACGGCTGTATAGACGCTCAATCCCCACAGAGTGGCAAGCACGCACGTCCCGATAATGCCGGCTACAGGCTTCCTCATCTTCATTCCCAGGAGTCCAAGCAAAAGGAAACTCAGGAAAGGGAGAAGAAGAATTAAAAATGAATAACTGTATTGCATTGTGTGTTAGAATTTCATGTTTTCAATACTGTTCACCTGATCACTATGATAATTGCGGTAAACGTTGATGATAATAGCCAGTGCGACAGCCGTTTCCGCAGCACTTACACCTATGGAAAACAGTGTAAAAAAGAAGCCTTCAAACTGTCCGGGGAACAGAATACGGTTGAAAACCGCAAAGTTAAGGTCTACTGAATTGAGCACGAGCTCTATGGAAATAAGCATGGCTACAAGGTTACGATGGGTAACAAAGCCAAAAACACCGATGAAAAACAGCAGCGTCGACACTGCAAGGTAACAATAAACAGATATCATTTGTCGTCCTCCTTTCTTGCTATCATTACGCCTCCGACGATGCAGGCCAGCAGAAATACTGAAATAAACTCAAAGGGTAATACATATCCAAACTTACCGGAACCGACGAGAGCCTGTCCTATTTGTTGCATGGGAACTTCCACATCAGCCATTTGAACGGCCTCATCAAGGAACTTATTCTTCATCAATATCACTGCAACAACTGCCAATCCAGCCAGGCTTATCAATGCTCCCTGCATGATTCGGACTCCACGGAACCGTGCAACGAGATTCTGTAACGACTGTTTTGATACCAGCTGGATGGCAAAAATATACATGATGGTAATGCCACCTGCATAAATAGATATCTGTGCAGCCCCGAGGAATGTGTAGTCGAGCAGGAAATAAAGCCCTGCAATTCCGAACAGCACAAACAATAACCACGTAGCTGCACGCATGATACTTTTTGTCATTACCGACATAATGGCCGAGCCAAGTATGACTACAGCCAGAATACTAAACATTACAATATTTGCCATAATCGCTTACTTGGTTTTAGTGTTAAACTTGCCAATGGTCAAAGGAGCGCCGCCATCGATAAGCTTTGGCAGCGAACTGCCCTTGTAAATCTCCTTATCAAGATGAAGAACAAGCTTTGAACGGTCAAAAACTGCGTTCTCAAAATCATTGGTAAATTCGATGGCATCGAAGTTACAAGAGTTCACACAGAGCTGACAGAACATACAGTCTCCCAGATCGTACTGGTAATCATCAAGCTGCTTTTTCTTCTTTCCGTCCTCCAAAGTCTCCATGTGAGCCGTAATCTTAATGGTTTCATTAGGACATGCTTTCTCGCACATGGTACACGCCGTACACTTATAGTCGCCCAGCTTCAGGCCGCAAGCCTGTATCTTTGCGTCCTGCAAGTCATCCTCGGTAACACGCTTAAAGACGAGGCGACCGCGGTGACGCTTGGCAACATGCAGCGTTGTCTTTCGGTTTTCAGGATACTGTTCGGTCGACTTTGGCGTGAAATATTCCTTCATGGTAATCTTCAAGCCGGTTGCCAAGGTCTTTACAGCATCCCTGATACCGCCAAAATATGATTCAGACATATTTCTTATTGTTTTATTTTTATTCTTTAATCCTTGTACTTTATCTCTCTTAGAATGTCCACCCCAGTGCCACACAACATGTCATGACAACCAGCGTGAGCAACATCAAAGGCATGAGATACTTCCACTCAAGCTTCAGAATATGGTCAATTCGCAAGCGGGGGAAGGTCCAGCGAGCCCACATCAGAATCCAGATAACAAGTAAAGTCTTGCTAATGAACCAGACAAAGCCCGGGATATAATTCATGATTGTGTCGAAGCCTCCGATGCCAATGTTCAACGGTGCCCACCCTCCGAGGAAGATTGTAGCGGCCAAACCCGAGATGACAACAAGATTAAGATATTCAGCCAAGTAAAAATAGCCGAAGCCCATGCCCGAATATTCCGTATGATATCCGGCAGTAAGCTCACTCTCGGCCTCTGCAAGGTCAAACGGGCCACGATTTGCTTCCGCATTGCCTGCAATGAGAAATACCAGAAAAGCCACAAGCGCGGGGATATGTCCCTGGATGATAAGCCACTTCCAAGGTCCTGTCTGGGCTGCAATGATGTCAGTAAGCTGCATGCTTCCACACAGTACGACAGCAGTCACCATGCAAAGACCGAGCGACATTTCATACGAAATCATCTGCACTGCACCACGCATAGCCGACACTACCGAATACTTATTGTTCGAGCCCCAACCTGCAAGAATAACGCCCAACACGCCGATAGAGCTGATAGCCGTCACCATAAACACGCCCACATTAAAGTCGAGAACCACCGCTCCCTTGTTCCAGGGAAGGAACGAGAACGTGCCTACCGACGCAATAATAGTCAGCAACGGAGCGAGAGCATAGAGGAATTTGTCCGAACGGTCAACGCCAAAGATCTCTTTAATCAGCATCTTAAGCACATCGGCCATGACCTGAAAGACACCCCACGGGCCCACACGCATAGGCCCGAGACGGCACTGAAACCAGGCGCAGACCTTACGTTCGAAAAATATCATGAACATGGCAATGAGGGCATATAGCGTTAAAACGATAACGCCCACAAGCACACATTCAATCAGGATCGTCCAAAAGTCGCCGAGACCACAGGTTTGCCGGAGAAGATTGTCGAACCATTTTGTTACTATTGAAAAGTCAAACATTGTTCGAATGTTGTTAGTTCTTTATTCTTTTATTGTATTGTTCTCTTTACGTTCGTGCCGATTAACGGTCAAGGTCGGGAATAACGAAGTCGATACTTGCACCTGTAGCAACGAGGTCGGCTATCTTCTCGCCCTTCAACATCTTGTCAAAGGCACCGGCAAGCGTCAGTCCCATCGGACGCATTTTGACGCGATAAGGACTCTTGTCGCCCCTGCTGTCAAGATAAACGCCGAATTCTCCCGCACCGCCTTCTACAGAGAAGTACCACTGTCCTTCCGGAACCTTGATGATGGGCTTCTGTTTTACGTAGAAATCGCCTTCGGGAATGTTGTCGATAAGCTGCTCAATGATGTTCAGACTCTGATAGATTTCGTTGATATGAATCATATAACGCTCCATCGAGTCGCACCCGGTGCCTGTTACCTGCTCCCATTCAACCTTGTCATAAAGGGCATACGGATGATTCTTGCGCACGTCGTTCTTCCAGCCTGCCGCACGTCCGGCCGGACCGGTCAGGGCATAGTCGATTGAATCTTTCAGGTTCATGTATCCCACTCCCTCCAGGCGTTTATGGGTGATTACGTTGTCACCGAATACGTCTAAGTACTCCTGAACCATCGGACGCATATATTTACAGAAAGTCTTTACGTTCTGAACGAAGTCAGGATCAATATCATCCTGCAGTCCTCCTATACGATAATAGTTCTGGATAAGGCGCCCGCCGGTAGTCTCTTCCATCACGTTGAGCAGGTGTTCACGGTCGCGCATGCAGTAAAGGAAAGCCGTAAGGGCGCTTAAGTCCTGCGCACAGGTTCCGAGGAACAGCAAGTGATTGTCAATGCGTTGAAGCTCATCCATGATCGTGCGAATGTATTGGATGCGGTCAGTAAGCTCCACACCCATTGCCTCTTCAATGACACCTACCAGCGCGTGGCGGTGATGCATGGCGCAAAGATAGTTCAGACGGTCGGTCAAGGCGAGGGTTTGAGGATACACCATGCTCTCCATCATCTTCTCCATACCGCGATGGATGTATCCCAGATGGGGATAAACGTGCTTGATGGTCTCGCCATTGACAACGGTTTGCAGACGCAACACGCCGTGCGTTGAAGGGTGATTGGGGCCGAAGTTCATCACGAAGTCGTCCTCATCAAACAAGCGATGGCGGGTCTCCTTCAGGTTTCCGAACTCGTCCAAGTTCCATTCCGAGGTCCAATCGCTCTCCGGTTCGTCCGTCATTGGGAAACAATTCTTCTCCGGACTCATGTCAAAGTCCTTGCGGAGCGGCCATCCTTCAAAGTCGTTACGCATGTAAAGACGCCGCATGTCAGGATGTCCGAGGAACTTGATTCCGAGGAAATCGAACACCTCGCGCTCAAGAAGGTTCACGTCAGCCCATACATAATAGAGCGACGGGATAACGTAGTCGTCACCCACTTTCCTTGCAAGCTGCTTTACCGACAAGCGTTCATGGGTATCGGTGTTTTCGAGAATGTAAATACATCCAAGGCCTTCTTCGGGGCCGAAATCCTCACCTACTATCGTAACAAGGTAGTCGAAATGCTTCTCCTGCTTCAGTTTCGTCATCTCCTGACGGAAGCTGTCAAAGGTAAATTCTTTGTTTTCCAGTTTCATATCTTTCCACCTTATTTATTATTAACACTGTTTTCGCCTTCCGTTTTCAGCGTATCGAGTTCGCGTCCCAGCTCCTCAACCTCCTGCCTGTCGGGTGCACAGCTCACGATAATAGGCTCTTTGTTGCCGATTCTCTCGCCTGAAAGGTTTTCGTTCGAAATGCCATGAAGGCCGCCCTGAGCCAGGCTCCGTTCCTTCTCTTCGCCGTTCATCTTGTGGTTGGCGCCGCCGAAGAACTTCTCAATCTTCACTTTACGCTGAAGCTGCATCATGCCATACAGTATGGCTTCCGGCCGCGGGGGGCAGCCAGGAATATATACATCCACGGGCACAAGCTCGTCAATGCCGCGCACCACGCTGTAACTCTTCTTGAACGGACCGCCGCTAATGGTACAACCGCCTACGGCAACGACATACTTCGGCTCTGCCATCTCGTCGTAAAGACGCTTGAACACGGGGGCCATCTTGTTGGTAATGGTTCCCGCACACATAATAAGGTCGGCCTGCCGGGCCGAGTTTCGTGTTACCTCAAAGCCGAAACGGGAAAAGTCGTAACGGGCACAACCCACGGCCATAAACTCGATACCGCAGCACGATGTGCCAAAGGTGAGCGACCAGAGCGAGTTGCTTCGGCCCCAGTTGATAACCTGATCGAGGTTGCCCAGAATCACGTTCGCGCCGCCATCGTTAAGCTGGCCGGTGATTTTCTCAAGTGTGTCGTTATCCTTAAACTCGCTGTAAGGAATACTTTTTATATGTGGTTTTCTTATTTCCATTCCAGAGCTCCTTTCCGCCAGGCATAAGCAAGGCCAAATACCAAAACCAACAGGAAGAACCCGATGCTCACCAACGCCATCTTACCAAACTGTCTGACAACGACGGCCCAGGGATAAAGCAGTACGGTTTCAATGTCAAACATCAGGAAAAGGATGGCAAAAAGGTAGTAGCCTGCGTGCATGGGCATCCAGCTGCTGCCGCGTGTGGGAATGCCACACTCGAACGGTTCACCCTTTACCGGATTGTATGAACGGGGACCAATCAGCTTGGCAACGACATAAGCGCCTGCTACCAGGGTGACAGCCGTCAGTAAAACGGTAATCAATAAAGTGAAATTCATAAAAAAAATATAACGTTATTTAATTGTAATCGCTTAAGCGAGGGCAAAGGTAGCAAATCTTTCGATAACCTCCATCTTTTTTAAAGAAAAAATTGTAATGTCGGCTTGACAAAATCAGGTTTGTTTTGAGTCGTGCACAACATGCAAGCCGCGCAGGGCGGGCATACGCTTTTGTATCGGCTTCGGGGGGCGGGAAACAGACCGGAAAGGCAGCACTGCCAAACGTTCGGCAGCCGTCATACGATGTGTGCGACGGCCGTCGTCAAGGTGGTATGGCAGCCGCCGAACGCGCGTATGACGGCCGCCGAACGAGAAGTAAGATGCAACTAACGGGGTGCAATAACCTTGTAATGGGACTAACAATACACCATTATACCCTTTGAAAAGAACAATAAGACAAAACTAACCCATAAGAGAACTAAAGGTTAAAATCAACATTCAGCTCCGGCGCTTTATCGGCACCTGCCGCTGCTTCAAACTTGGCCATCTTGTCAAAACCGAACATTCCGGCTACAAGCACGTTGGGAAAACGGCGTATAGTCTGGTTATAGTCCTGCACGGCCTCGTTATATTTCTGGCGCGCTTCGTTGATGCGGTTTTCGGTTCCCTCAAGCTGAATCTGCAAACTGTGGAAGTTTTCGTTGGCCTTCAGGTCGGGATAGCGCTCGGCTACCACCATCAGGCGCCCTAAAGCCTGGGCCAGTTCGCCCTGCGCGCTTTCAAACTGGCGGAGCTTATCGGGCGTCAGGTTATCGGCATCGAGCTTAATCTGCGTTGCCGCAGCACGCGCCTTTATCACCTCGGTAAGCGTCGTCTTCTCGTGTTTAGCATAGGCCTGCACGGTTTTGGCGAGGTTCGGAATAAGGTCTGCACGGCGCTGATAGGTGGCCTGTACGTCGGCAAGAGCCGTCGTTGCCGTCTCCTGCGTGTTCACCATACCGTTATAGGCATTCACCATAAAAACGGCAACCAGAGCCAAAACGCCAAGAATAATAACCCAGGGAGTCCATTTTGATTTTTTCATATTCACGTTGTTTTTAATTGTTATTTTCGTATTAAATTGCTGTGAAGCACGTAATTGTTCAGTACGGGCGGCATAAATCTCCGGAGTTCAGCCCGCAATACCTACCAGCCGCCGCCGGAACCTCCGCCACCAAAGCTGCCTCCGCCAAAGCTTCCACCGCTCGAACCGCCGAAGGAACCGCCACCGCCGCCAAAGAGAAACGGCGGCATCCAGTCGTCATCATCCCTTTTCCGGCGATTCCCGGGCTTGCGTTTGATGATGCCCAAACGCCTTAAAATGTAAGCGATTATCGCCCAGAAAGTTGAACCAAAGCAGAAAATGAGGACGATAATCAGCGTTAAGACATTGTTGCTGCTGCCAGAATCGCCATCCTCTTCCTGCGTACCGGCATCGCCCGTACTTAGTTTCCGGAACAGCGCCTTGCAGGTTTCGGTCACCGCCTCGTCCGTATTGTCCTCGCGCATGTGCCTGACAATGCAGGCCCGTGCAATGTCGTCGCAGTCTACATCCGTCAAATCGGCCTCCAGTCCCTTGCCTGGAGCAATGAAGTAACGGCGGTCGGCAACGGCAATCACCACCACGAGGCCGCGCCGTTCCTTGCGCGTTCCCACGCCGTAATGGTTGCCGATGTCCTGCGCCATGCGGAAACAGTCGGCATCCTTCACACGGTTTACAATGACGAAAACCGTCTGCACGCCACACGCTCTGTGCAGACGGCTGAGGTAAACATCGGCAGAATCGCGGGCCTGATCGCTTAAAATGCCGTCAGGATCGCACACATAGCGGTTGCGGTCCTGCAGGTGAACCATCGGCACATCGTCGGCCGACCATACCCTTGCTTGCGCAATGACACAGGAAAACAAGAGCAGGAACATAGCCAGAAGCCTGCCTGCACTCCTTAAATATAATGGTTTATGATTGTTCAAAGCTTGTGGCATAAGCGAGAAGATGGGCTATTTCAGCACCATTGCCTTCGTTATCCTGACGTCGTCAAGCGGCCGGCTGTTCTTGTCAACGGGCACAGCCTGTATCCTTTCCACCACGTCAAGCCCCCTTACAACCTCACCAAACACCGTGTACTGGCCGTCGAGGTGAGGCGTTCCGCCGCGCAGGCGGTAGACCTCACGAATGGCAGATGTCAGCTTTACCGTGCTGTCGGTGCGCTCGTCAAGGCGCTGCTGCACCCTGTCAAGCCCTGCTTCGCTGAACGGAGAACCGTAAACAATATAGAATTGTGCTGCCGACGATTTGCGTTCAGGATTGACCTTGTCGCCTTCGCGCGCCGCAGCAAGGGCGCCCCGCTTATGAAAATATCGGGGGAATACTATCTCGGCGGGTATCGTATAGCCCGGGCTGTGGTCGCCTATACGTTCCCCGGGTTGTGCATGACGCGTGGTGGAATCGCCGGTCTGAATCATAAAGCCGGCTATCACACGGTGCCAGAGAATACCGTTATAATAGCCACTGCGCACCAGTTTGAGAAAATTGTCGCGATGTTTTGGCGTTTCGTTATAAAGTTCCACAACGATGTCGCCCTTTGATGTCTGTAAAAGAACCTGATGACGCGCGGCTGAAGAGTCGGTGGCAACAACAGTCTGCCCGTCCTGTGCCAGCATCGGAAGTTGTAAAAATAAAAGAATGGTCCAAACAAGAAGTCTTTTCATGCCGAACGTTTAGATTACAATTCGTTTTCGATGGCAAAGCTACGGTTTAATCTTTTAAATTTGTTCTAAACGTCCTTAAAAATATATATTTTTATATTTATAATACTATCATCTTGACAAAATTTTTGGATATTAACAGAAATAACCTAATTTTGCAAGCTGTTACCATCATACGAATAATCCCATTTGCGACATGAACAAAAAGATTATCATCCCTCTCATTCTATTAATCCTCTTGCTGGCAGGCGGCATTGCATACCTTTATTTCAACCTTCGGCAACAAAAGCAGGCGGCCCAGGACATGGAACAGCTTGCTGCCCTGGATAAAAAGGAAATGGAAAACGAGTATCAGCAGTTCGCCAATCAATATAGCGAGATGAAGAGCCAGATTAACAACGACTCGATTATCTCCCACATGCCGAGGCACAAAGACAGGACCCACCCCCGGTTCCACCACAGGCGGGAACCCAAACGCACCCATCCCCCCGAATTTCC
>JABCNV010000048.1 GCA_013333935.1 Prevotella sp.
AGACGACCACCGAGACCGCCCTCTCTACGCTTAACGGAGCGATAGCAGGCAAGGTGAGCCGAACGGACTACAATGCCGACAAGCGCGCACAGAGCCTGCGGGAGACAGAAATCAGGCAGTCGGTCGAAGACGTTACGGTAACGGTGAAGAACCGCGGCAACATCCTGCACGGCACGGGATTCAGGAACCAGAGGACGCTGCCCGAGCTGACGGGAGGCTCTGTATGGAGCGATGCGGAGGCTGACCTGTACGGCTCGCACGGCGTTGTACACGTACCCATGAGTACGGAGACTACGGTGCGGTATGCGGGGATGGGCTTTCTTGTGCCCCTGAAAGAACTCGTGAGCGGACGGCAGTATACCTTGTCATGCGCTGTTCTGGTGAAAGACCCCGCGAACTTGTCAAAGGTGTACACCGATATGTACTACCTCAAAGGTGACAAGACGAGGCTCGGGGCTGTGGGCGGCGGTATGCAGTGGCTGCCGCAGGACTTCACTGCAGGGTCGTGGCGACGGGTGCAGGTAACCTTTACGCCGGACTTCACGGACAAGCCGGAGGCGCAGTACATCATCATGTACATGGCTGTGCTGGACAAGGGTGAGGCATGGTTTGCCGAGCCTCAACTGGAGGCAGGTGCTGTGGCCACGCCGTGGGCACCGAACGTGAATGATGCGGACGAGAACCTGCAGGACACGGCTCTGGAGATTAAGAACCGCAAGATTGTGGCCACATCTGACAACTTTGTATTCAGGAATAACAATGGTGAGGAGACGGCGGCCATCAATGAGGACGGGAAGCTGAACACGAACGTCGTTGATGCGAAGACGATTGTAGCCGAGGGCGTCAAGGCGCAGACCATCGACGCGGGGAATGCGACGTTCCAGAACCTCAACGTAACCGGTGATAGTAAATTCAGTGGGACAATAACTACCGAGGACGGCTCGATAGCAGGATGGAAACTCGGACGAGGGTATATTGGAAACGGAAGCGTTGGTAAAGGATTATATATATCAAACGATTTGATACTTTTCAATGGAGATAACCGTAAAAGGCAAGCAATGCTTGCAGGGGGCAATACAGCAGGTATTTTTTACGGAGCAACCATAATGGCTTATCTAAAAGATGAGACGGATGGTGCATCCCGAAGAATGGGTCTTGTTATTGACATAAAACCATCCGCGAACACCCTGAAAAAGAATATTGCCATCAATACGCTTAGCGGCAGCTTTTCGGGCTTCAGGCGTACGCTGCGCGTGACGAGCGACGACATAACACTTGAAAAAACGGATTCGGCCATATTCATTTCGGGCGGGGGTGGGCATAAACTGACGCTGCCTGCAATCCCCGAGGACGGAGAGGAGTTTGTTGTATATAACCCCCAAAGAAACCCTGTGAAATTCAACTCTTCAGACGGGGCGGGGGTGAATGAGATTAACAATAACCGTAATGACGCGTTTCTCCGTGTTGTTTTTGTAAAGGAACATAATACGTGGTATGTATTTTAAAGTCAGAAATGTTTTGAAATTTTAATCAGGATAATTTTAAAAAGAGAGGTAAAAAATGGATATAATAACCTTTGAGTTTTCTCCGACTTTCGTACACAGCGTGGCCTTGTACCTGCTGATTTGCGTAGGCATGTGGGTACTTGTGATACTCGCCATCTTCACGGACCTGTGGGACAGAGTGTACACGCAGAAGAAGCTGAAGAAGCCGCTGTTCAGTCACAAGATACGGAAGACCATTGACAAGGTAGGTGAATACTGGCGCTTTCTGGCAATAGCATTTATTATAGACACCATAGTCTTCGTGGCATGTGCGTTGTTGGGGCGCTACAGTGCTCCGTTCATGACAATAGGCTTTGCACTCATTCAGCTTATCATTGAGCTGAAAAGCCTGTTTGAGCACGCAAAGGAGCGTAAGGCGAGCGTGGCCGACATGCAGCAGATTATCAAAGAGGTGGTGGAAGCCGGAAACGACAGAGACGCAAAGCGGGTGATTAAATCAGTCGTCGACTATGTCGAAGGCGGGAAAAAGTAAAAGAGTGAAAAAGTAAAAAAGTAAAAGAGTAAAAAGATGGTTACGGGAAAGCAGAGAGAGTTTTGTTTAAAGGTGTACAGGGCTGCGCGGGCACTCTACGAGGCCGACAATGGACACACGGTGTCGCCGCTGTTCACCACGGCGCAGGCGATGCTGGAGAGCGGCTGGGGCGACAAAGCCATCGGCAACAACATCTTCGGCGTGACGGCGGGTTCGTCATGGACGGGCCGCAAGGTGCTGGTGACAACGACGGAGTATTTCGCAACCCCCGCAAAGACGTTCACGGCCCCCGAGGGCGTGTTGAGCATCAAGAAGCTCGGGGATAGGAAGTACCGCTACTGCGTACGGCGATATTTCAGGGACTACAGTACGCTGGAGGACGCGCTGAAAGACCACGAGTCGCTGTTTAAAAAGCCGATGTATGCCGACGCATGGCCGTACAGGCTGCAGGCCAAGGAGTTTGCCAAGCGTATCAGCGATGCCCACGGGGCGCGGTATGCCACGGCACCGGACTATGCGGTGCTGATGGGGAAGATGATAGACAGTGTGAAGAATATTACAGGATAAGACTATGGAAGAGAACAGATACAGAGACAGTATAGGGGCGGCGGCAGTGGTCTTCTGGGCCATTGTACTGCTGCTGTTCCTTGTGGCCCTTGCGGGATGCTCGCACAGGGTGTATGTGCCGCTGCAGAGCGTGCATACGGACACAGTATACAAGGCGAGGCACGACAGCGTGCATGTAAGGGACAGCGTTGTACTGCACCATGTGGTGAACGTACGTGATTCGGTGGCCATACGGGACAGTGTGGTCATTACAAAGGATGAGGCCGGAAACGTAAAAGAGCGGCTCATCATTCGCTACCGTGACCGCTGGCACATGTCGGCGGATAATCTCTCAATGCAGCGGGAGATAGCGCATTACAAGGCAAGCAACGACAGCCTGCGCGCCTTTATACGCGACATGCAGCAGGTGCCCGTGCCCATAGTACAGGGACCGGCGCCGCGGCAGAAGATGAAGACGATGGCGAAAGCATTTGCCGCGGGTTTCGCGGCATGTGCGGTTCTCACCTTATTATATAAGAAGCGCAGGCTTCTGATGCCGATTATAAAGAGAGTTTTCCAGATAATACGCAGATTGATTCGTTTTTAGTTGTATGGTTTTTTAGGTTTTTTCTGCCCCCGCCGTCCGCGATGGATAGCGGGGGTTTTATGTGAAAATATGTATAATAAAAGGCAAAATGCGATTTTATTATTAAAACACGTTAAAATAATGTATAATATTTGGTACATTCGAATAATCTTCTTATATTTGCAATGTAAACAAAAACAAATAACAACTTAGAACACGGCGGCAACGTATAAGCGGCACAGAATTATGAAAGCAACAGCAAGCGCAAAAGGTCTGAATATTGAAGATTGCAGAAAGATGGCAGAGGCTCGCGTAATCGATTGTGACAACTATTTCGTAGCAACGAAAGTCTGCTTTAATATGATTGTGAAATCAACAGACGAACGTAACAATGAGACCCTCGACGTTGACGGTGTCAACAAAATTTGGTCTGAAATGAAAAAGCAGGGTTTCGAACACACAGTTAGCCCAAAGGGTAGCGGTTCAGAATACCTTGTTGACAGAAAGAACGGCGTCGTTTACAGAAAGGCTAACCATTGGGGCAAGTGCGCAACATGCGTTTGGGACATAAACTACATTTTCAATGGCGTGTATGCAATCGCTAAGGCTTCAATAGCCGATTTTCAGAATATCATGACCCCCTGGCTGTGTTACTCTATTTTGGCAAAATAATTCATTAAATAAAAACCTATCAGCCCTCGACAGCACGGTTAAGTCAATATTATGTTAAAACTCAAGACGAAATCAGCAACCTACGACGTGGTTAAGAACGAAGACGGTACACTGACTATTCTTTTATGCAATGAACCGGTCAGGTATGCAGACCAGATTATCAAGGACATGGGCGGCGTGGACGCCGTTCTGGCCCGCTGCAAAGAATACACCGAGGACGAATGGCAGGCCAAAAAGGCCGCCGACAAAGCCGCAAGAAAGGCCGAGCGTCTGGCAGACATGCGCATGACTGAAGAATATGCTGCAGAGCACGAGGACGAGTACAACGCGATTTTCGGCGGTGACAAGGTAGCCGAGTGCACGGCAGAGAACGTCCGACAGCTGCTCATACATTTGAACGGCCGCAACTGGGGCGTGTGGAAACTTCCGAAAATGAACGTCGGCTATACCTGCGACCAGTACGACTGTGGCGGCACGAGAGCAACGGCAATCAAGCTGGACAGTCCGATTGAATATGAGGGCAAGATGGTCAGCAAGTTCTGCATCGGCGCACCCGAAAAATATCTTAGAGACTACTGTAATCTGCGCTATTAATATGGAAAAGACAGACGGTACAACTGCAGCTCGCCGACGTATAGGCGAGCGCATTGCAGAGCTTCGCACGATTGAACGCATGACACAGTTAGAGCTTGCAGAACGTACGGGGCTGGGGCGCCCTCACATAAGCCGCATAGAAAGCGGAACGTACTCCGTGGGCTTTGACACGCTGGAGAAGATTGCCCATGCGCTGGGCAAAAGAATAGACTTTGTATAAACGAAAAAAGGCGAGCTGTAATGGCCCGCCTTTAATAATGCCCGTATGGCCGATAGCGCAGCCCCCGAAAGTTAACCGTCGTCACCGCCGCATATGCACGTGTAACCGGCAAGGGCGGCAAGCAGGACGGGTATGAGTATCAGTAAAATCATATTTTCACGACCTTTCTTAATTCGATTGCGAGGGTTTCCAAGCCATCGTAGCTCATGTAAAGCCTCTTCTCTCCTACCGTGAGCTGGTAGTGATGGGGAAGACTTCGGTGATGTTCACTTTCATCATTTTTCAGTAAGGTTAAGCTCTTCTATCAGCGCATTGTAGCAGCTGTTGAAGTCGCGGTGTGTACAGTCGGCGTCAAGGCGTGCGATTTCGCGCAGACGGGCGCGTATGACGCGCGGGAAGAAGCGACGCTTGTCGGGGTCCATACCAAGGATTTTGGCGATGAGGCCATGCCGGAGCGAGAGATAGTTGTCGTTAGTTTTCATTCTCCGACTTTTTAAAACCGTTATCTCTAAGCAAGTCCTCAACCATGTAGCCCGCCGACTGTTCGGCGTCGGCGTCCCGCATCTTAGATTGTAAATCTGGGGTTAAGGCTTTTATAAAATCAATTGATTTTACGCTAAGCTCAACAACACTCCTGAAATCGTCATTCCGCAGCATGTTCATCACAAAGAGCGACGTGAGTTCTGTCTTTCTCTGGCCCGGGACGATTATATTCCCAGAATTGTCCATGAAAAGGAACTTGATGTCCGTGTCTTTCGCAGCTTGTACAGTGGCTTCAAGACGTTTTAAATACTCTGAATAAAGTTCTTTCTTGTTCATTTTTGTTTATTTTTTGTAAAATTCTAATCCGTCTTCGGGTAATTCAACCTCCCACGTATCGCCCTCGTTGCCATCGAAGTCGAGGTATACAGTGCCTTTGCCTTGCGCAAGTTCTTCGAGGGTGGAATAGAGGCCGACTACAGTCATAGGGAATTTATCTCGGGGACTGCACACGCAATCCCCGATTTTAAGGTCTGTTATCTTCATTCTCCTATCTCCTCGTGATACTTACGCAACGTTTCTTTCACGCGCCTTGCGGCCTCTTCGGCTTGCTCTTCGGTGCGAAAGTAGTTAAATGAATCCCAAAGTTCTTTGTCGAAACTAACGTTGGTTTCGGTTGCGCTCCCCTCTGTTAAACCATTACTCAAAAAGTGATACTCTTCTCCTTTTTCGGCTCTCCACCTAATCTCCTCCACTCGCTTTTCTTCTGCATTCCATTTTAAACCTTGCTCTTTCATCTTGTCAAATAGAAGCTGCTTTTCTTCTTCGGTGGCAAGTCTAAAATCGCTCCGTTCGCACCACTGACGATATGGTACCTTTGATAGCACTCCAAAGCAATCAATGTGAACGAAACTATATAAATAGTCTTCTACGATATCATAATCGTCAACGAGTATGATTTCATTATGAAGGCTCACCAAGATATCGCCCCTGTTGAAATCTTTAGACATTCCCTCTTTCTTCTTAATGACAACCTCGTTGCCGTTGATTTGCGCCTTGTACCCCTCGGGAATGATGATTTTATCACCATGTGATTCGATTTTTATAGTTTCGATTTCCATAATTCTTTATTTTTCAAGTTTATAAAATTTTAGCCCAAAACAACCCTGTATCATTATCCGTCTGAACCATCCGATAGGCTTGTATACGGATATTGTGGTCTTCGTGGGTTCATGCTCCAGATACCCTACGGGTTCATGCTGTACTTGTAATATTCTACCTTCCATATCCTTTAATATTTGAATTCTACTCGCATAGCCCGTGATACAGGCTCATGCAACTGTAACCTTCCTCTGGCTCAAACATATCAAGCTGATTATCATAACGGTTCACATACTTGAATACCTCTTGCACCGTTGGATATTGACCATTGGAGCAAAAACGGGCGGGAATATAGCCAGGTGAAAAGAAAGTCGAGCCTCTCTCTGTTTCTTTTTTTATTTTCCGCTCTGCGTCTATCAGCCGTTGTGCCGCCCATTTGTCCTTAGAAATGAGTTGTATTTCACGCTTACGACACATAATGCAAGGGAAACAGCCGACACGTGCAAAGCCTCGTTCATATAAAGGATTTGGACGCTGACCATTGGCGAGTATATAATCTATCACTTCCTGCGCGGTCCAATGAAAGATAGGTCGCAGCACGCTGGCATCGTGCGTCTTGCACCACTCAAGCACGGCTTTCTTGTGATATAGCCCTTTCACTTCGTCGTTGAAATACTCCTTGAAATATGAGCACTCCACATCATAGCCTGCACGTGCCTTGCTTTCCTTTGCCCTGATGCCTTGAATGATGATAAAACTCTCATCTTGCGAGAGGATATAATCTATCATCGGGATTACTTTCAGTTCCGAGGTGCAGAACCGTCTCTGTGATAATGGGAAACGCCCTTTCTTGATACTCATATCCACAAAGTCTTTGTACTTCTTGCTTTTGAGTGTAATCAATTCTATTCCCAACTGCTCGCAAACGTTGTGGATATGGGTATATGTGTCTGCGTGCTCCCAGCCTGTGTCGGCAAAACATGCAACCACATTTTCTTTTCCATATTTTTTAACAGCCCATATTAAACAGGCTTGGCTGTCTTTACCGCCACTGAATTGTACTAATATCTTCATCTTACTTTCTCTTTTTCCGTTTTCTCTTACTTGCGTAGGGTGTTGGCGATAGGTGTGGCACAATACAAATAGAATGATAATCTCGTAGCTGCTCTTTTAGAATCTTAGTTACATTATTTTCATCCAATATTATATTTGGTACAATTTTATTTACTTCTGTCATAGCTTTTATTTTAATTATTTGATAATATACATAAAATCAATATGTATAGAACTATTATAATAAACAAAATCATTATATACCCGATTTTAATCTACTAATTCAAAACTATACGCTACCACCAACGGATTACTCCCCCACGTGCCCCTGCCGCTGATTTTGTTAATAAGATAGGCAAAGCCTCACGTATAAAGAATTTTTAAAAGTTCTGAAAAGTCACAATTACGTAATTGGTCAAATATAATATCTACACTGGGATTATATGGGATATTATATTTTCTACAAAAGTCTCTTCTTAGAGATTTTTCCTTTTCCATATTTTACTTTATTAATTCGGGGTTATCATGAATGTTCCCCACAACTTCCATTACCTCATTGTCAGGCACTCCGTCTATTACGCTTGGATATAAACGGTGCCCATTCCAGTTGAAACACCAACCGCTGAAACGAACTGGGTTGCCGTCAGGCACAAAATTAGACAATGGCCTTAATATCCTATCTTCACTTGCCCATTCTACTACAAAATATCGTATAGTACCATCAGGCGCTATGAATTTAAGAATATCCCACTCAAATATTTTCTTTTTATTCTTATCTTTCAGCCCTGTGTACTGACCGATGGTATATGGGTGCACGGCATAGAAAAGACGTACCTCTTCCCACGATGTCGGCGCACAAACGCTAATACAGGGCACATTAGTTGGTGCCGTTAGTCCATGGTTGAACAAATGCCCGTAAAGCCAGTTGCCTGTGCCGATAGACTTTCCTCTAAATAATATTTCTCTGTTCATAATCTTATTTATTTGCTATATTTTTTGTAAAAAGCTATTGATTTTTTGAGTTCCTCAACTATCATAGCCTTGAGTTCTTTTAAATCCTCCTTACTATTCGTGAACAAATACCACTCTTTAAGTTTGAGATTATCGTTGTAGAACTTGGGACACCCATCATACAATTCATCCAAGAATATTGAATACTTGTCGTTGTGTGGATGCACACATACAAACTCTCTTTTCACAATCTTGAGGTCTACAATTGCTACTATAATATCACCTTTTTTAAGTTGATTAATTTCTGTTATTCTTTTCATATTACCTCCTTGTATTTACAGATTGAACATTGTTTAATTTGCTTTGTAGTTATAAATCGGCTTTATTACCTCCACAATATCTGCAGTAGGCTCTATTGACTTCATAATTTCATCAATAGGCTTGTAAACTTGTGGGGCTTCATCTATCGTAGAGTCATTTACAGAAGTCGTATAGATACCGCTCATAGCGTCTTTATATTCATTCATAGAAACTGCTTCTTTAGCTTTATTACGGCTCATTAAACGACCAGCACCGTGTGGAGCAGAATAATTCCAATCTTCATTGCCTTTTTAGTTTTAACCATATTTTTCTAACATTTCAGCTTTAATCTTTTTTGCGTTTGCAAATGAGCCGCGCCAAGGCAAACATCCATCATAGACGGTCTGCCAAGGTAGATACCAAGCGCGTTTCACTTCCACCTCGTATAAACAAATGCCTGCTTGAATAATTCTTACTTTTGCCATATTATATTCGTTTTTATTTGGGTAACTCTGGTATTTCCATCCAATATTCTACATCAAGCGGACAGTCGCAGTCATCAAAAAAGTCATGGCTAATTGCGCGATATTCTTCATCAAACCAACTGGCATAATAAGCAAGGTGTTGTTTTCCGTCTTTTGTTTTTACAACAAACGGCATGTACCCATCATCGTTCTTAAGCCCTTTAGGCAAATCCCCATCTGCAACAGAGTGCCAAGGGGTTGCTGGGTTTTCATCTGCCCATTCTGCACCATCTATGAATGCTTGTGTCCGACCCCCAACTCCGTTATGTTTATCAGTAGCAATATATTTTTGTGCTACTTGCCTTATTTTTTCTTCCCGTGTCATACTATAAAGTCATTTTTAGTTATGTATCCTACTTCCTCCATTAACTCAATAGCTTTCTTAATACTAATTTCACTTCCATGATATTCAAGAATTATCTCGCATCCAGTACACATTGATACGTTTGGTGTTTTATCTTGGAAACCGCTGAACACCAACTCTTTTTCTATCCTTTGTAAAGCGAAAGAAAGTTCACTTTCTTTTTGTTCCGCTATTTTTACAAGGTTCCTTATACTCATAACCCCAATGCTTGTTTAATCCTTCTTTTATAGTCTTCATTAGCTGCTTGTTCAGCTTCTTGCTTAGTGTCATACCATTGCACAAGGTTCTCCCCTCCAAAGGAGAAGCCCCATGAGGATTCTCCTTTTGGGTTAAAAGCATCACTAATGCGCAAATAGTAGGCATTCCCTAAGATACTATTAACACCTCTATAGCCTTCTCTTTTATCATACCCAAACTTTAAGTCAGGTATGTTTTCCACCACGCTATCACGCCCAGCGTTGAAAGCGGTCTCAATATCACCCTCTGTAAAAACTTTATTTTCACAAAATGAGATTTCGTCCCCACTTAATCTACCTTGCAATCTTGCAAGTGCATACCCTTTTGCTAAATCTTTCTGTTTCATATTGATTCCATTATATTAATCAACCTCCTTAACCTCTCCGTCAACTAACTTGTAATAGGTACCGGCCTTGATGCGCTTACCGTCGACTTTTACCGCCCTGACTTCCTTGATATGATAGTTCTCGTCACGCTCTGTGAGGACGAGCCAGCAGCCTAATGCCCCGCTTGCCTTGCTGTCTTTACCTGTTACAATGGCAATAGAATCTTTGCCTTCAACTTTCGCAGCGGAACGGTCGCCCGTGTTCGTGGCAGCGGAACGGTCGCCCGTGTTCGTGGCAGCAGAACAGTTGCCCGTGTTCGTGGCAGCGGACTGGTAGCCCGTGTTTGACTCCTTATTGTCTTTCCAGTTCACCTTGTCGAAGATGAATTTAACTCCTGCCTCGATGATTCCTTTCAGGCCGATTTCACATTGAACACGTAGCTTACTACTGATTACCTTGCTGTCGTCTGCACCTTTTGACAGAGTGCCACTCTGCTCAACCTTGCAATACCGGCTGTCGGCGGGAGCATAATAGCCAAAGACGTCTAACGGGTTCTCGTAGGCGTGGAAGCCGCTATCACAACACTTGATGTCGCCGTCCGTTTTGTAGGTCTTGCCGACTTCGTACTGCATGTCGTGACACTTCAAATCTTTGTCAAAGCCTTTATAGGCGATAATCTTGTTCTCTTTCATGTTAATTTATTTCAGTTATTTTCTGTTTGATTTTCCGTTTATGGTTACTTTTTTGACGATAGCGTGAAGACGGTCGACAACACGGTCGCCGTACTTGGCTGCGAGGTGCTCATCGTCCAAGTTGGTGGAAAACATGAGGAGTTTGCCGTCACGTTCTGCCAAATCAACCAATTCTGCAAACGGCACTCGCTTATTGCCGTAGATATTCGAAATGTCTTCCGTGCCTACATCATCAACATAGATGATATGATGATTATTAATCATATCGTCAGGAGATTTGTTGAGTTCTGCTGCGGTGCATATAGTTACCATCTTATGGCAATAGTGGCTAAGCAACAAGGGAATAATACGCATGCCGATGAGAGACTTGCCAAGGCCGCAACGGCCAACGAGCATCAGGCCGCGGCCTTTGTTATCGGTGAGCCAATCGGCTATCTTGTCATAGTCACCGTTCCACTTTGCCTTGTTTCCGCAGAAGTATTTCAACCCTCTTTTAAGGTTATCTGCCGCATCGGGGATGTGTATCTGTACCTTGTCTGGCATCGGCCTGTATGATGTGTCGCGCAGTTTTTTTATTACTGCATCAAAATCTATCAGCCCCATTCTTCGTCATTTTTATAATTCATTTCAGATGATTTAAGAGTGGTGGAGGTCGTATCATGCGTTTTTAGTCCAAACAGACCACTCCAGTTATTTGTCATACTCTGCTCCACTATCTGCATAGCCTTTGTTGCATCGTTACCACTATACTCTTTCAGCCGTTTGTAACAAAGTTCCACGTCACATTGACGTTTGTACATCTGTTTTTTTGCCTGTTTATATTTCAACCACTCTTCAAATGGCTTTTGAAGATTCGGTTCAACAAAAGAATAGTCATAAGTACTTTTTTTTGCGACCTTTTTAGTTGTCGTTCCATTGTTTCCTCTTTGTTTCGTTTTTGTTTCAGCAGCACCTAAAGTTTTCTTGTAAAATTCATATTTACAGATACTTATAACGCTTCCTCCATTGTTTCCTCTTTGTTTCGTTTTTGTTTCAGCAGCACCTAAAGTTTCCAATTCTTCGAGTGCTTTTGAAACTCGTTTTGTACTTAGTTCATTATCCTCTGCCATTTGCCGGAGTGTTGTCTTTACATTGCCGTCATCATCGGACGTAAAAAGAAGATAGAGAAAGAACTGCGCAAGCCTGTGAGAGTTAAATCGCTTATATAATTCCTTGGGGATATTCATAACTGATGCGCATTTGCAGGTAGTCTTCTTTCGGGAGGTGATAACATACTGTTTGAGAAATTACGCCTCTTAAATATTCCATTTCTTACATTTTTAGTTCTTTATTACTTGTTGTTTTCTTGATCATCGAGCAAATGCTGTAAACGCCAGTCTTCTATTACTCCATAACGCCAATAACGCTTATATTTTAGCCAGTATTTGTAAACAACAAGCAACACATTCTCTTTATCTTCAAATGTGTTGCAGAAGCCAACAATATGACATTTGCTTCGGTTGTTATAGAAAGTCGACCCTATATCCAAATTCTCTACTTTTCTTGACATAATCATCTACCGAATTTTGCCTTTTCATACTACTTAAAAATAATGTTTGCTATCAACGCTGCCGCAACTCCCCAGCCGCTGAACGCTATTGTATATGCAATCCATCTCGTAACAGTAAATCTTCTCAATACGTCAGCATAGCGATTTTTGAATTTAATCGCATCACCAAATTTATTCTCAAAGGTTTCCGTACAAGCATCGGACAATATCCGTTCTATTTTCCTGCGGCCTTTCTCTGTGATGATTGGGCTAAATTCGTCGTTCTTATACAGCGTTCATTAAGTCAAACAATGTCGGCGAGGAAACTTCCATTTCGGCTTCGCGCAAATAAGCAAGTCCGTCCCGCCAATAGTCGTAGTTCAACTCCACAGACAGTCCCTTTCGTCCAAGTTTTACAGCACAATATGGAACAGTCTGTATTCCACCAAACGGGTCAAAGACCAAATCCCCCTTGTTTGAATATCGCTCTATTAATCGGTTTACGATGTCTATTTGTAAGGGGCATATGTGCATCTGCAAATTCTTCTGTGACTGACGCGAGTTTAGTGTCTTCATTCTGACCACATCATCCCAAATATAGTCCTTATGACTTACAGGAGCGGTTGTCATAAACTTTTTTGATATTTTCCCGTGAACTTCCAGTTCCTCTGAAAATGCTACATGCTCTTCAAAGTTATAAATGTGCTCTTTTCCGTATTTCTTGTAAAAAGTCATGATAGTCTCAATGTTAAGACCTTTTACATCATCGTATGACAATAACCTGTCGCCTGATGATTTCCAATCGGCGTGCGCATCTATCTGCCAGCGGGCCAGCGAATAATCACCATACTTTACCTTCGTCACAGGTGTATCTGCATACGCCTTTGACGTATCAGTCGGCAGCTTACGAAACAACAATACGTATTCAGGACATCCTACGCCCATCTTAGAACCGTCCTTGCACATTTCAGAATATCCAAGGCGGTAGGTTTGGTTGTTCTCCCTTACCACATCCGTATCGATGGTGATACGTCCCATGTACCTGAAGCCATGCCTAAGATAGTGGAATACACACATATCACTAAAGGGGTCAATAGTTGGCATACCGTCACCTGTTGCGTTTCCAAACAAAACACGGTCCTTTACGTGGATGCAAGCCAAACGTCCCGGCCGTAAGATGCGAAGCAATTCTGGCGTAAGATAGTCCATTTGCTTAAAGAATTCGTCATTATCGGTGTTGAATCCGAAGTCGTTGTATGAGCTGGTATATTCATAGTGATTGGAGAAAGGTACCGATGTAACAATCAGGTCGACAGAGTTATCTGACATTTGCCTGCACTCAAGCACATTGTCATTGTTGATGGCCGTATATAGGTTACCCTTTCGTTCCTCTCTCTTTGAGAACATATAGCGCATGAGCTTTTCCTGAGCGTCAAGCCCGAAAAGTCCGTATTCACGGATGATGGAGGTCATGTTCTCGACCATATCTCTATGCTGCTTCCATTTCTGCATAAACGACCTGTATATCTCCTGTTCGCTTTCAGCATAGATAATGTACAGGTCTACGGGATGATGCTGCATGAAACGGTAGATACGTGCGATAGCCTGAAACTTGTCGTTGAAACGGTAGTCAATGAACATTATAGCCTTATGACAATGGTATTGAAAGTTCAGACCTTCGCCGAGCATCTCCGGTTTTGCTGCAAGATATTTCAACCGTCCCTCTCTAAAGTCCTCGATAACCTTATCTGCTTCGTCATCATCCTGTGAGCCATAGACGGCCTTGCAACCATCAATACGCTTGCAGAGTTCCACGCGCTCACTTTCTAAATCGTGCCAAATGAGGAAATGGTCGTTCCGGTTTTCAGGGCGGTTGATAATTTCAAGAACCCTTTCTATTTTGGCAGGCATATTATCACGTCTCTCTTTTGCGGCATCTTGCAAGCTCAGGGCTGCATCGCGAAACATCTTTACCTGCCCATCCTTCTCTGTTCCAGCTGTAGAGTTGTCGACCTCTACAATCTCGGTATGTACGCGTAATTCAGGCAGTTTATAGCCATCATCTGGATAGCCAAGGTCGGACGGTTTGGTAAGAAACAAGGCCCACGTTGCGACCCATATCCAAAATTCTCGTTCCTTATTGGGGTAGAGTGTGAGCTTGTTGGCCTTTGTGCTGTCCCTTTTGAAAAAGCGGGTGAGAGCTTGTCCGCTGTCCATAACGCCAAGGTATGCAGAATAATGAATAAGTTCCTTATATCTGTTTGGCGACGGCGTGGCCGTGGCCACAAAACGGTATGGTACTTTTGAGAATAAGGGCAGGAACTCCTGATACGTTTTTGTTCCAAACCCTCGTAAGATACTTGCCTCGTCAAGGGACGTGACCGTGAAATAATTGGGGTTGATACGTACACCATCTTCGCCGTCCCTTACGCGCTCATAGTTCGTTATCATTATATCCGTCTCGCAGTCTTTTACCTCCTGCATCGTGCGGACGTATGTCACTTCTAAGCCAAGATGTTTCTTTGCCTGGCTTACGAACTCAACCACCACACGCTTAGGGCACACTATCAACCCCTTGCCTCCCTTGTGCTTCAAAATGATGCGGATAATCTCCAGCTGCGTTACCGTCTTCTGCATACCGAATGAAGAGAATATCGCTCGGCAACCGCCTTTGACCGCCCACCTTACAGTATCTTTTACATGTGGGTACAAGGTAAGAGTTAAATCTTCGTCTTTGATTTCAAATCCTGTTTCATGGCTGATAGCCATTTTATTTTTGAGAAAATCTATGTAGTCCATTGCTGTTACAATTTTATTATTTGTGTGTATTTCAATTCACCGCTGTATCCTCTTGTTCGTAATTCAGCAATAAGCTGACGGGGCGTAAATCTGGCAAGCTCTGGGTCAGAATATATCTTTTTCAGATTCCCTCCTTGCCTCAACTTTTTCTCTTCACGCTGTTTTTTCTTTATTGTAGAGCAGCACTCTTTACAATAGGAATAAAGTCCATCCGGTGCACTGTTATTTTTCCAAAACATGTTATACGGAAGTGTCCTTTTGCATTTGGCACATACTTTCGTCTCGTTTTCCATATCTTTTTTATTGAAATAATACGTTAGTTAATTGTTTTCCGTTGCTGAATACCGCCCACTTGCCCTTGCCGTTGGTGTCTATGAGTTTCAAGTCCTCCACCTTGCCGAAGCGGTTGATGTTGCCACAGAGGTCTACAAACCACGCTTGCTTGTCCTTGTAAGGTCGTATCTCCCTGCCTACTATCTGATAGTACATTGCAAGCGACATCGTGGGACGTGCCATTACTACTGTGTCAAGCTCGGGATAATCAAAGCCAGTTGTCAATACGTTTGCATTCGCCACGACTTTAATTATACCACTCTTGAAGTCAGTCAATATCTTGTCCCGTTCCGTCTTCGGCGTGTCGCTTGAAATGACGGCACAGTTTGGTATACTGTCGGCTAATCTCTGTGCTTCTTTAACAAATCGAGTAAAGACAAGTATGCCCTTTCTCGCACCGCCACGCTTTGGTTTAAGAAGTCTCCGGACGATACTCACAAGGTAGGAGTAGAAATCTATCCGCTGATACTCTCTTATCACCGACTTGTCGGTGTAGTCAGCACCAGTAGTATTGACTTTCAAATTTTCCTCGTTCCACCCTGTGGGCGATAATTGATAATACTCTATATTTGCAAGGAAGCCCATATCAAGCAAAGTAGAAATCTGCACTTGGTAGATGACCTTTGAGAAAATGTGCGGTCGTGTGCGGGTGAGGAATTTCAACATAGAACCACCCATGTAAGAGGAAAGACGATAGGGCGTCGCTGTCAGCCCTAATATCTTTGTATCTCCCAACGCCTCGAAGAAATCTTTGTACATTCCCTGCTTGGGGTTCGTTTGATGTGCCTCATCCACGATGATGTATTTGAACCGTTGGAATAATTCAGGGTGCGACTTTGCACTGCCTATCGTAGCGAAAGTTATCTTGCCTACCTCCTTTGAGTTGAAAGACGCAGAGAATACGGTGCAACCAAATGGGTTGATTGCGCACATCTTATCGAAGTTTTGAGACAAGATTTCACGACTCGGGCAGAAGATAAGTATGTTTCCGTCAAGCCTGTTTGCTATATCAGCTATGCAAATCGATTTGCCTGCACCCGTAGGCAGCACCATTATAGCATTATATTTCGCCTTGCTGTCATTGAAAAAGGCTACAGCCTTGTCGGATGCAGCCTTTTGGTAGTCGCGTAATTGAATGTTCATAGTATAAAGTCATTCATCGTCTTGTTCCGTCCTGGGTATATTCCATTGCCTTATCCTGTAGCTCTGTTGTGGTAGTACATCTGCCCTGCTCTGCCCACCTGTTTAGCTCCAGACGCTCAAAGAAACAAAGTTTGCCGTTTGGCTTATAGTGGGGTATCTCTTTCCTCATGGTTAGCTTATAAAGGAAAGACTTAGATACACCCAAATAAATGGCTGCTTCATCACTTGTAAGTACGTCCTTAGTATTTATTGCCACACGGTTTGCAACCTGTGAGGCAATCATTTTTGCTAACTCATCAAACTGTTTCTGTGTTAAATTTACCTGTTCATTCATACCTTTATCCCTTTCTCTTCGCTCAGTTTCTTTACTAAGACTGTATAATACTTAATCAATTCCTCTAATTCCCAACAAGACCATTTCTTTATACTGTGCGCTTTTACGCTTAACATCTTGTATCTTGTTTCTCCTACCCTATTCAGTACATACTGATTAAGTTTGATAAGGTGCTCAGAATTAAATCTGTTATCGTAGGCGCACTCTATTACGCAGTTATCTTCGTCAAATCTCGTTGCCATGTGCCTACGGCTATATAGGTGAGAACAATCGCCCTTTGCAAAAGGGAGTATTCTTCCACAAGTCGGGCATCGGAATGTGCCGTTAGGGAAAGCATCTCGCAATCTGATATACTGACTAAAGACCTTATCTAATTTCTTTACCAAAGTTGATTGGCTTGTTTGCCGCTTCCTCGGCTTGTCTGATTTTCTCTTTTTAATATAGTATGGCATTACTTAAATCCCCATTCTTTCATATAATCAAACCTTTCTATACCTTTGAACTCAGTTGGGCTAAGGAGAATTTTGTTGTAACGTCGTTTACCCTTCCACTCCTCAATTACACCGTTCATATATGTTTCAAAGTCTATCGATGAAACACTGAAATAAGTCTGAAATCTACACCCTTGCACAGATTCTCCTAAATATCCAAATTTTTTGATGCAATAGTTGTTCACAATCTCTTGATGCAATCCCTCTGTTGAATAAACTGCTACAAGTAATCCACTTGTGAAAAGCCCTGTTTCTGTCAAGTCAGGAGAATGTCTTACCAAAAAGAATTTTATCCTATCCAAAAACTCTTTTCTTTGTCTTTCATATTCTTTACATTTGGTTTCAGATTCAAAAATCTTTCCGTCAAATGCTTTGAAAATCGTTGCTGATGTTATTATTTCCATATAAAAAATAAGTTAGTCAAGGTAGACGGACTCGAACCGCCACTAACAGAATCAAAGCCTGTTGTGCTACCATTACACCATACCTCGTTGGGCGAGGGTGTTATCCACCTATGCTTGCATTACTCGGTGGCACCCTCTTGGAAGTCTTCTTAAGATACTTCCATGTGCTTTGGGCAGGAATCGAACCTGCATTTACGTCTAAATCATATCGCTTCTTTTCGTAAAGGGATTCGAACCCACCGCTTGTACTTCGCTTCATTTCTCCCTCGTGGAGTGTACTACCATTATACGATACTACTTCGATTAAGATATGTGCGTCTACCAATTCCGCCACCAAAGCAAGTGTGGGGAGGTTTCCTCACTCGTTGAACTCTTTTTATTTGGTTTTCTCAAACACGTCCATTATCGGTGTTTCAGAAATGGAAACCACCTCGTAATCAATCATTGTCTTGCCCATAACCTCGTTTACGTATTGGCGTGCATTGTCAAGACTTGCAGCCTGCACAAGATAGACAACGTTGGAGCGTTTTTCTTTCTCTGTCTTTTCATCAATGGTAGTGAATGCGAGCTTTGCACGATACCATTTATCGTCGCTGTCAGCATCGCTGAAGAAAATCTCGCCATAAGGAGCACGAGTAATCGCCCTTACGTCAAACTCACCGCTGATATAGTGCGACATTTCTTCTGTTATGACGCTCTCTGCTTCCGTAAAGCTCAACGCCTCTACGGTGTAGACCTCTGTAACCTTTTTGTCCCGACCATCTTCCATAGTCTTGTCGTAGCGTATCTTGGTTTCAAACCAAGAAGTAGTTTTGCTTCTCATTGTTTCTTTCTTTTATTTGTTTTGTGGCACAATCGCCCTACTGTCTCTGGCATAAAACTGCCGCGATAATCTTTTTGATAGCAACCTGCTGCTATCATCAAATCTCCTCTACAATCGTAGAGGTTTGCGTGTTTGCTTATTATTCCCATTGTTTTATAAAAATTCTTTATTTCGTTCTATTTCTATTTCCATCTGCTGAATGAGTATCGCTTCGTCGGCTGATGGAATGTATATGCTTGCCTCCATGGAGCACCAGTTGCGCCAACGGTCAATGGCAAGTGACATTTCGCATACGTCCAAATCAGCCGAGCTGCGTAAATACTTCACTCTCCCAAGAAACTTATCTTCCTTTTCTCTTACAAATAGTTCGGGATTTACAAGTTTCTTGAAGTATTGCGATTTAGCCCATTCCAAAGAACACCCATATTGGCTGGCGAAATAAGCAATCGCCAAATGGCAGTAGGCGTTCTGTGATAGTGTCCTATGTGGCTTTTTCTCCGTCAGCTCAACGATTTTCCCACTCTCGGCTAACTTCTTTGCACGAAGCAAGAAGTTGGCCTTATCGAGAGGATTAGATGTATCATAAAGAGCCATTATGCAGCCCTTTCAATAAGAGGAATATAACTGCGACGTTTTAATTCTTCATACAAGAAGAGCCTGCCTTTCTGTGTCCATTTAGAAAACATCTTTGTTTCTTTCATGCCATTTTTATGGTCAATGAGTATAGGCTCACTCTGTACATAGCCAAATGGAAGATACTTTGCATACAATATCCACTGCCCTGCAACCTTGTGTTGAATACCAAAATTGCGCAACAATACATTGAAAGCCTTTGCGGACATTCCATAATCCTGCGCAATCTGCGTGATTGTAACCGTTTCCTTACTTGCAAGGATAATGTCGTAATATTCTGCTTTCGGTTTCATCGAAGCAACTGTATCGCTCAATTCAAGCACTTGCCTTTCAGCCTCCAGTGCGCGTTTACTTTCTGTCTGCACTTTCTCATATTGGTCTGCCCATGCCCTTGCTGCTTCGGCTGGATTTGAGAAATCGGGCAAGTATCCGCTTGGTAAAGAATAACTGCCAGTCTTACGAATAGATGGAAGGACATCGCTTGTTATCCACTTACGAAAAGTTTTTGCCTCGGATTTACGGCTATCAAGTATAACATCATAGAGCCCGTCTTCATTCACAAAGTTTGCAATTTGTTGTCTCCCAAGGCTGTCAGAGATGGGGTTACTTGAAATCACCCCATCATCAAGCCTTCTCATTACGGCTGATGGCTGTAAATCTAATGCCTTACATACATCTACTAAACAGAACAAAGGATTGTCAGCCGTTCCTGCAGTTCGAATATCTCCGAACTGCGGATTATTGAAAATCGTTATATTGGTTTCCATATTGTTTGATTTTTTTAGAACGGCATATCGTTATCTATTTGCTGTGGTGCAGGTTGAGGAGCACAACCACCTTGTGGTGCGTACTGCTGTTGCGCAAGTTGCTGCACCTGCCTACGTTCAACCTTATATCCACGAATGCGGGTAAAGAACTTTGTTTGTCCTTCCTTTTCGTACTTCGTGCCTTGCAGGTCAAAGGAAACAGTTACTATCTCGCCAACTTTGAACTGGTCAAGTTCCGAACACTTGTCGCCGCTGAATTCAAAAGTAGGGAAGTTGTCAAAGCCACGTTCGCCGTCATGCCGTCAAAACGAGTAGCGTCCAAAATCAATTCTCGCTTATAGTAGGTCTTACTTCCGTCCTTAGACTTGATAGGCTCGGTGTTTCCTATCTGAAAAATTCTACCGATTACTTGATTTGCCATAATTATTTAATTTGTAATGATTCGGGGTAATCTGTTGTTTTAAGGCAAGCTGCATATACTTCGGGGTATTCTTCCTCCAATTTTTTGTTGTCAATACTTTTCTTTGTATACGCAGCCTTGCGTGAAAAGGTGATATACTCGCCTTTGTAAGATTTCACATCGTTGCCTTGCATGAGTTTCAAGAGACCTTTTGAAAGCTCTTTCTTCTTTGCGTCAAGTTCCTTGATTTGTGTAATAATGGTGTAGACCGCCATTTCAGCGTTTTTTATTTCGGCAGGAACAGTCTGCTCTGTCTTTGCCAAAGGATTAACGAACTGTTTGCCCTCTACCTCGCATTGCAAGAGCTCTTTCACTATTTCCGTATCGATTCTCTCAACTTCCACAAACTCGGACTTGTCTTCACGAAGCCAAATCGCATACAACTTGCTTACTTTTAGGTCGGAGTTCTGTAGCTCGAACAGATAGGCGTAGATACTTAGCTGATACCGTACATATTCCTTGTTCAGAACCGATGTTGTCTTGATGTCGGCAAGGATGATATTCTTTCCACCATTTGTAAAAACGAGGTCGATACCACTTGCGAAGTGTTTATTGTCGGAAACGATGTATTCATTAGCCAATGTCTTCAATCCGTTGTCCGCCTTAATGCGTTTGTAGCTATTAAGTTCAGGAGTACTCTCCTTTGGCTCAAAGCCTGCATCATACAACTCTATACTCTCATGTATCATAGTACCACGCTCGGCGGCACGGTCTAACACAAACTGGGGTATATCAGCGTACATGTCAGTAAACACATGCTTATGCAATATCCCTGTTATACCTTGTAGCTCTTTCCCATTTAGGAAGTAGCGGTGAGCTTCTGCATCGAAACTAACACCGCTGTCTTGTAATTCTATCATGTTGTTTTCAGTTCCTTTTTGCGGTTTGCCAATGCGGAGACAAATGCGTTGTTGCTTTGAAAAGCATAGCACTCGTTCCAAATCCTACTCAACTCGTCCACACTACTTGCAGTTCGGATATTAGCAATAACCGTTTCAAGATTTGCATCTGTTGGTTGAGTGTATTCCTTATTCACATTCAGCGCATCAGCATCTTTCGTATCATCAATACAGAATAGTCCATTGAGTGCATATTTGCGTGCGTAGGAACTCGCAGCACCTGTAACCTGACTGTCGTCCATACCTTTCTTTGTCAAAGCCTCTCGAGCGAAAGCCGTCGTTGTTTCGGTTTCTCCACTCTCGTTTCTGATAGTAGCGATAGCCTTGATGTAGATTCTATCACCAACCATTACAATGTCGTCATTGATAGTCAGCGTACACTTGTTTTCTTTCAGAAGTGGCTTCACGGCTTCCAATATCAATTCGGCAGACCTGTAATTGTATCCACCGAAATTATTTCTCAAAGTTTTAGGAACATTGAGTTTACTCTGAATTTCCATCAATTCTTTCATATTTCCTTTATTTTATCGTTTACAAATAGCCTATCTATTCTCATTGTTGCCAGTGCTTTCTGTATCTCCGCTTTGGAATAGACCAAGGGAGAGTTTACGGCAGCACCTAACCTACGGGTGTGTATCAACCCCCTGTCTACCAATGATTGAAATGTCTTGTATTCTACATGTCGGAATTTGAGCCATTTTTTTACCTCTGACAACCTTAGCCTGTCTTGTGGCGGGTCATAGTCAGCCACGGCAGAGTTATAGCCCACACGGACAAAATCAGATATGATTCCGCCCAGTTCTCCAATATCAATATTCATAGTTTAGTACCTTTGAATAATAGTGATATACCCTTTTTTCTCAATCGTAGTCGTGGCAAACTTGTTGTTCATCGGGTCGCAACCCGCATATTTGTTTTGCCGAGTACATTCTACTTGTACTCCATTTGCCGTATAGCAATCCAATGGTACATGCAGCTTGTTTCCCCCGCCGATATGTTTAAACAGCCCAGCATAGCTGTACATCTTCTCTTTTAATGTTCTTTCCATCTTCTTTTGGTTTTTAAAATTAGTGGTGGCAGCAGGACTCGAACCTGCACGGACTTACAAAGGCTTTAGCATGGCCACTCTCAACCTTATGCCGTCCTCGTTTTGAGGACGCGTCTACCAATTCCGCCATGCCACCAATTCCCGCTCTATCCTCACGGACCGAACGGGTGGAAAATACACCCATTATTTACCACTGATATAATCAATGAGAGCTTCTTTCGTGGGGAAACATTCTGTTTCCTTGTGTGGTATAACACCCGAATAGTAATTTACAGTCACATTCTTTTTTGTCATAAAAACGCCAACTGTATCTATTTCAAAGGAGGTGATTCTCATGTTTTCAATGGTGAACAGCGTGTCACCGATGTTGAATTTAGTCTTGATTTCCATAATTGTATATTTTAAGATTACATGAATTCACGGAACAACGAAACCGCCTCGTGAACAGCGGTCGCAACGGCCCACGTGGAACCAAATACGAACAATATCTGTATTATCATATTATTTAAATTTAAAGCACCGCCACGCCAATTCGATTCGGCTGCATCTCGCTCATGTGGCGGTTATAATGTCAGGCCTTAGCGACGGACGGTTGCCTTAATCCCGTCCACTCAATGCGTATAGACTCTCGCACTTTTGACCTTTATTGTTCATTTCATATATTTATAGTCTGCACAAGTCTTGCTTATCGGGGTCATAGATTGCCGTCTCACCCTTACGCTTTCTTTCAGACTTTCATGTCTCAATCTGTCAAATACCGCTTGAGGAACTTACCGACTTAACGTGCCTCTTGAAGTCCACCCCGCCAATTTGATTGCAGCGCCTTATTTCAGCGCACGGGGCAGTATTTTAATACCCACAGGCCCAGCGCTCAAAGTCGCCGTGATGAGGGAAAGCAGGGTCACAGCCTGGGGCAACAGTCCGCCACATGTCGTTGTCGTACGAATCTTGCCATGCACTACACTCGTCGGCATTAGCGTCTAAGTACTCTGCAAGAATCTGCTCTACATTCGGGTATTCTAAATGCTTTTTGCTGATTGCCACATCATGACACCCGTGTTTATCGCAAACTATTTCTATAACATCATCGCCGTCCAACTTTACCTTACTCCAACATCCATCAAATCTGTAAGGGTTGCTGCCGTCGCTATAGCTATAGTAAGCAGCATCTTCGATAGACTCTTTGCATTTCTTTGCAAGTTCTTCAATTATTTGTCTCATAATCGTAAGTTTTAAAGTCTTTTTTTGTCAGATTCAGATATATTACTTATCTTTGTCGCTGTTCTAAATCGTTTACAGTTGCAAATATACTGATTATTTTCAGTAAACCCAAAAAGGTTACTGATTTTATTCAGTATTTAATATATTTTTAACATCGCGAAAGGTTTGTTTACAAATATACCTTTATATAAAGAAGCGAGAAGATGAGATATAATGAGATTGGCTGCATCAACGACCGTACAAGGCTTATCCTGCTGAAATACAAGCACGATAGAACCGCAACCGATGACAGGCAGCTTGCATTGCTGGAAACATTCTATGCAGACAATGGCATATACGAGAGCGCAATCGTTGACCGACTGAAAGGAATTGGGTGTATGGATATTGAGAACAGCTCCACAGATGGCTATGAAGATGAGTTCGGGCATATCAAGATAGAGTGGGGAAAGCTACCGCATGGAAACATCACAACACCACAGGGAATAGCCATGCTCCCACTGCTAAAGCGAAACTCTGAAAAAGCAAAAAGATGGAAAAGCAGAACTTTTACCATCTTTCAGCTGATAGGAATAACAATCGCTGCCATTGGAGGATTGTTGAAAATCATAGAAACTATTTGCCCATTAATATTCCGATAATGGTCAAGCCTTGGATTATCTGACTAATCCACAAAAGAATAACGGAGTTTTCTGAATCTGAAAGGAACTCCCAAAAATTTGAAAAGAAATCACGCATAACAAAAATATATTTAATAGTTCTTTGATTTACTGATACAACCGACATCAACGGTGACTTTTTGGACTGTTCCTCGCGGTATAAACGGGAATATTGTACTCTTTCGCGACACGCAACGTTTCAGAACTTGCAAGCCCGTCCACATACTCATTCCACTTCAATCCGGAGTGCCCTTTGACCCACTCGAAACGTATTTCTGAAAGTTTCGATGCAACTGTATCATAAAGCCTCACCAAATCGGTGTTTTTCTTCGCTTTCCACCTGCCGGACAAAACATTTATTGCATATTGCGAGTCGGAGTAGATTGTAACGGAGCGTTTTTCTGGAATCTTGTTTACCGCACTGATGATTGCTAGCATCTCCATGCGATTGTTACTTGTTCCTATGCGCCCATATTTGGACTCGTGGACAACATTTCCATCTTTCAGTATCACGTAGGCCGAACCTCCCTCTCCGTAAGGCGACAAATTATTGCAACTTCCGTCTGTCCACGCCTCAAAGTCCGCCTCCCCAATCCTTTGGCTGTCAATTTTTCTAATTTTTGATTTTTTCATAATTTATACTATAATAATTATCTAACAATCAATAAAGAATAATAAAGCTACGAGAGAGGAGCTTTGGATTGAGTGAATCATCCCCTTACCCAAGCTTGACATTAGTCTTTGCTTGGCTCGGGGATAAGTTCGATTAATTGTGCTGACTCGGTCGTCGCCCCATCAATCGGCAAGAACAAGTAGGTGGTTCTATGTTCCCGCGTTCAGGCATTACAAAATCCACTTGCGTGCGCGTCCCCTTATTCCAATCGACGCCCCTCTTTCGCACATCCCCTCACGGACTGGTTACCGTGAAGCCTCGGAGGGTTGTTGTTTTACATCGTCTTCTGACACGAGCGTTCAATTTCTACCGTCAGCATTCCCGCCCACACGTGGTACAGGACAATCAGAAGCAGATTGAGGTCGGTTGTATAAAAAGCAACAAACCCCAGCGAAAGCACGAATTTCACCGAGGTTTGAAGCTATATAAAGCCCTCTTGCGAGGAATAGAAATCAATATGTCTGTGACTTTCGTGCTATCACAGTTGCAAATATACTGATTATTTTCAGTAAACCCAAAAAGGTTACTGATTTTATTTATATTTTAACAAAAATTAAATTATGGAAAGTGTAAGTGATAGATTTGCAACATTTCTCAAATATAAGGGAAAGGGGCAGACCGCGTTTGAAGAAGAGGCCGGGATAAGTCGCGGCTATGTAAAGAAAGCCGGTGAAAATATGGGCAGCAAAATCAGGGCAAAAATAAAAGAGCAATGCCCCGATTTGAATATTGATTGGTTATTAACAGGCAAAGGTTCCATGCTGACCACTGGTGGCAACGTATCAAAAGACTTCACGAACACCAGCGGTTCGGGGAGCGCAACGGTTATAACAGGCAATGATGCTGTCGTAAATATGGGCACAGAGGCCAAGCCTATGAAGCTGGAGCACATAGTCTTCGCTCCGTTAGTCTCCCAGTACGCCTATGCGGGCTATCTTTCCGGATATGCGGATGAAGAGTATATCGAAAGCCTCCCCGTCGTACCGTTCTTTGCCGACCATGAAGCCAAAGGTAACTATGTTGCCTTTGAAGTGAGAGGTGACAGTATGGATGATGGGACAGATGAGGGATATATGGAGGGCGACAGGGTTCTTGGAAGGGAAATATATCCGGACATGTGGGCCAACTCAAAGTTGCATATCCGCAAGTGGGATTTCGTCATCGTGCATACAGAGGGTATATTGATAAAGCGTATTATTGCACACGATGTAGAGAAGCACTTGATAACGATACACTCACTGAATGACATGTATGAGGATAAGGTGCTTGATTTGAAAGATGTACGCAAAATATTCAATGTAATAGAACTTCAAAGACCAAAGAGAAGATGAATAAAAACGAAAAATCGAACAATAGTTCAAAGAACGGTAACCCGACAAGTATCACGGGAGACGGGGCAACAATCTATATGTCCGGATGTGGTGAAGATTTTTATCATGGAAAGAATCCTAAGCACTAAGCAGATAGACATTATTAAGAGCCAGCGTGCTGTGATAGAGAAACTTCAGATTCAGATTGACAAAATGCAGGAGCAGGCAAGGGCGGACGGTGAAAGGTTCAGCGAGGTGCTCCGAATCAAGAATAAGCTAATGGACCTTCTTCTGGAAGACAGGAAGCTGTTACAAAAGAAACTGGAGGATATTGAATAATTGACTGACAATTGACTGATTAAAACAATATATAATACACAAAACATTGATAATAAGTAAATTACAAATGTACACTGTTCCGTTTGTGGTTCTGAATGTCGTGGGTTCGAGTCCCACCCTCCACCCGAAAATAAGGCTTGCGGAGATCCAATTTAGAAAGGGTCTCCGCTTTTCTTTTGCCTTTTATTTGTCTTTTTCGTTTAGCTTAATGCTTTCTTTCTTGGGGGGTAGCATTCCCTTTATTGGGATTTCGTGTTCCCTTTCTTTGGGGAGCATGTTCCCTTTCCTTGGATTTGGTACTCCTTTCCCCTAAGTTTGTTGTCGTAAAAACCTATTCTTCTTTCTGTAAAACTGGTGTTTCTGTCCTTGCCTGCTCATTGACAAAAGAAAGTTCTACATGCTGATCAGAGGTAATATCTATTGAAATGGTAATGGGATTATTGTGATGATAAACAGTCCAGAAAGCGGTAAAGATGCACTTCCCTTCTATAACGGCCCAGACATTATTCTGTCCGCCTTCCTGATGATAGGGCGATTTGAAGAACGCATAGTCGCTTTCCGGCTTTCCATACCTGGCTGTAAGATAGCTTTTAACGGAAGAATAAAGTTCAAAAACTTTCTTTCCAGATTCGGGAATTAACCCCACATAGGCCCCCGTAAGCTTATCGTCGGGGGTAAATTCGGCCGCAGCGCTATACACTTCAAAGCCTTCAAAGTGCAGATGCTCATCAGGAAAGCCTTTCGCCCGCCATGTTAAGGTGTTGCCTCCAAGCCGTTCATCGACAACGATTGCATCCGGCGAACAGGCTTTAATTGCCGTTATCAAATCGGCCTTACTGCTTCCGAACGGAATGCCCCAGAACAAAAGCTCTCCGCCTTGTGCCCTTGCATCGGCACACAAAAGCAGGAACATGATGATAATTACAAAGGATCTTTTCATGTTTCCTCATGAAACATACTATGCACATATATGTACAAGGGCGTAGAAAACTGCTGTCTGTTTCTACGCCCCCGTCCTTTTAATCGCGGCCTTCGTCCACAATGGGATATAGTTCAAGGAATTCTCCCTGATGCCGTTGGTCGTCATTGATGATAGCGGCAACCTTTTCACCGATGACGTCAGGCTGGTGCGACCCGGGCCCGCTGTAATGATTGTTCAGGTCTGTGCATGTAGCGCCCGGGTGAATATCGAATATTTCGACCGGAATCTGCTTCTTTTCGAACTCCATGGCCATAATAGAAGTCATCACATTTTGTGCGGCCTTGCTTGCCACATAGGCCATGGGATGCCAGTAAGGGCTCACTTCTGTCGGCACGGTTATGTTGACAATGCGTCCCTTGTTCTTCGTCAACAGCGGCAGAAGCGCCTTTGTAAGGCAGAACGTACCGATGTAATTCACCTGCACGGTCTGCGTTACGTCAGCCAGATCGGCCTCATAGCTCATCACCTCCATGTCGCCCGGTATACCAGCATTATTAATAAGGAGAGACAAATCAGGGTGTTTCCGCCCGATTTCTGCTGCCGAAATCTCCAGCGATTCATTGTCAGAGAGGTCTACATGCTGCCATCCTGCTGTCTCAATACCCTCGGCTTTCAGCTGCCTGATAGCTGCTTCGGCCCGCTCCTGACTGCGGGCTCCCATAATCACTTGCCAGCCACTTTTCCCAAGATGGCGGGTAATTTCGAAGCCAATACCTTTATTGGCTCCCGTCACTAAAACTTTTTTCATCATTTAAAATATAAAAATTAGAAGCTGTGCTCCTCGGTAACCCACTCGTCGGCCGATGTCATGTCGATATGAAAAGTGGCATTAGCCGACTCGTCAAAAAGGCTGCCACTGTAGCGCGATATCATATTGCGCCGTATCGGCACACGTAAAGTTATCTTCCTTTGTATCTCATTAGCAGCATCAAACGTCTCAACCAACATGTTAAGTGTATCTTTTTCGCTTTTCGGGAAAGTGTAAATCTCCAGCGTTTTCGATTTCCCGATGTCGCTTGCAGACAGTCCGAACGTCTTATACTGCGAAGCAACGGTCACGCCGACGCCCTTAACAGCGTTGAAAGCAGTGCCTCCTCCCGTATAAACGCAATAGATTTGCGAGAAACCGGGCGGCACCGTGTCGGTCATTACCAACTGGAATTTAGCCACGGCACGTTTCAAAGAGACATTGACCGTGCCTGCATTTTCTACGTTTATCTCCTTAAAATCGTAGAACGTATCGGTGACATCCTTCCCGAATGTAATGTGTTCGGGGTCGGTCGTAGGGGGATTCTTGTCGGCGTCATGCGCCAGAACCAGCAGCTTGTAGGTGCCTGGCTCAATCCTTAAAGCCACTGTTCCGAAGTTTTCCGTGCCCACATTCTGATTAACATACTTCACCCTCTTGCCACCTTTATATAATGCAAAGCACAGATGACGGCAAACATCAGCCACATTCGTGGTGCGCGTCGTAGCGCCAAAAGCCTGTTTTGCTGCAGGCATATCGCCAAAGGGAACCAACTCTATCTGACTGACATTAACCGTAAGTGTTACCTTTCCGCCCGTCTTTGTTTCCACACCGCCGTCATCTTTACCGTCAATGGCTACCTTCTGGCAAGAGCCAAACATGAGCGTCATAGCACAACACAAGACTAAAATAAGTTTAGATGATAAGTTCATTAGTTCAGTATTTTATGGTTTGATTGCCTGCAAATATAGGCATTTCCTGCAGAAAAAGCTGTCCTGACAGCGAAAAAAGTCGGATATAAAGGTAAAAAGTGTATCCTTTCGCAGGCATGGGGCACGAAACTGCACGCCAACCTTGCCCATACAACACGCCATGCCATGTACTATTTTACCGCGCACAAGGTTGATACGAAGCTCATATACCTGCAATGACTACCGGCAAAATCATCAAGAGGTCAGGCGAAAACAAAAAGTTCTGTCAAGCTGGATCACCATCCAGCTGACAGAACTAAGAGAGTTATATAAAAACAGGCGCAATCCCTATTTCACAACAAGCCTTGCGCTACAAATTAGAGAATTAATCACTTGCTCACTCAATGATATAAGGATTCATGTCAATAACTATTTTCACTATCCATCACGAGGCAACCCTCCATGGCGCTTGTCGGTTAGAAGCCTTCCCAGAGATAAAGACCCTTACCCTTTCTCTCTTTCATTACCTCGACCATACCCTCCTTGAAATGCAGAACATAAGCATTATTATTATAATATGATTCGGAACTCGACCAGAAGAAGCCTTCTTTCCCGTCATACTTACTAACGTCGTGACGCCCCAGGGCTGGGATGAAAAAATAGTCTTTTGTATTGGCCGGTATGCCGGTCGGAATGCCAGTTATTTGCTTAAATCCTTTATTTCTCGTATCTATATAATTCGTACCGTCGGGAGCCGTAGCCTTAAGCTCTTCTACGGTTTTTCCGTTTTCCTTGGCTATCACGCTAAGCTTCTTTACCCATATACCGTCATAGGAACAAATGCGTTCACGGTATGTATCCCAATAGAAAAACTTACTCCAGTGCGGGTCACCCTTCTCTATATACCAGCGGATTTCGTTAATGTTCGGGCACTCTTTGACCTTTCTGTCATACCATTCTTTATAGCCTTTTATCCGAGAGTACTTTTCGGCCCTGAAGTCAGGATGCATCCATTTTACCTTACCGGCCGTAAAGGTAACATTTTTATACTCCCGAGTAATGGTGACTTCATTTTCCTCATCGTCCTTCTTTACAATCACATATTCCACTTTAAACGTACCATACGTGCCCGGAGCAATCACCATCACGGAAAGAGTAGTATTTGTGTGATGCTCTTCTTCCTCTTTGCCGGGGATGCTACATCCTTCAACGGTAATAGTCTTGTTCGCATCCGTAGCCGCCGGACGTGAAGACAAGTCAATGCCATCGTCATTGAAATTGAACGTTCCGCAGATTGCATTGTCTGCTGTCACTTTAATGCTCTTGAGATATATTCCATGATCTTTCTCGCTTGTCAGTGTATAATTGGATGAATGGGGAGCTATCCCTATATAGGCCGCCTTGTGCTCAAGCTGGAATACATATCTGCCATATTGGTTTTTCCGAGCTATGGCTACGCCACAGTCGCCATTTTCGCCGATAGCGAAAGGTTTCGTATAATCCCCTTTATATGCCCATGGCAGCCTTTGCTTTGAGGGAATCGCCACTTTATCATAAGCTTTACTCTCATAAACTCCCGTAGTAGTAGTATAGCCCGTGTAGCGGACGCGGTAGGATTCTTCCGTCAACCGGCCAGGGAAAACGAATACGGCATCGTTTCTCGGCCAATCACCGCTTTGATATTCCGTCCAGGAAAAAGCTCTGCTTGAACTATTCTTTATCCATTCTGCAGACCCAGGCGCTTTCTGTATCCATATATGATCAAACATCTCCCATCCCAAACGTAATAATCCGTTGGGAGGAACGCCCCACGCCATGACTGCTGTACGGGTAGAAGGGGCTGCTTTCGCCTCAAATAACGTCATGCCCTCGAGGTCAGGTGGTAATTTATCCTTGCCATCAGCCAGTTCATCAGCAGAGCAACCTGCCAGCAACAGAACGCAGGCAAACAGCAGGGAAGCTTTAAACATTGTTTTCATACCTTGTTTTATTTATAATTTATCTACTTAATTATCGAATTCTTCTCCGCCGGTCCAGATAAAGTTCTGCTTTGCTTCAAGCATCTCACCGTCACTCTCGATAGGCTTATGCTGGCCATCCATCTCGTTCGAATTGCCCAACATGGAGTTGGTAACCTCTAACGCAAACGTTTCTATTTCCGGCCTTATGTAAGCCTTCCTTTTCAGTTGTTTCTGTTCCATTGTATATTTTATGTATATTTTAATAATTCCCGGCTTGCTGATTTGACATATTGAAAAGACTGTGACAATTTCTTTAAAAACAGCGGTGCAAAATTAGGTTATGACAAATAAAGAACAGCATAAAGACGTATGAATCTTTACGCTGCAGGGAACAATTGTCAAGCAAGGGAGGCAGTTACCCC
>JABCNV010000007.1 GCA_013333935.1 Prevotella sp.
CATGGGAGCTGCTCGCCCCCAAACCCCTCGGTGTTTTCTGGTATAGATTATTAAGCTAAACCAGCACTTGGGATTGCAGTTCTATGTTGAACTTGCGTCATGCAAAACCCGGGCTACCTCTTCTGTGCAATGGCGGTCATTATACAGCTCTTCAGCCAGCTTCCTGCCCCGTTTCCCCTTGGCAGCCATCTCCTCGGGGTGGTTTTCGGCATAACGGATAGCCTCAACCCAAGCCTCCCTATTATAATAAGGTATGGAAATTCCACAACCCTCGCGGTCAACATCAACCGGAAACTGCGGGTTGCGACTGCACAAAACAGGAAGCCCAAGGGCAAGAGCTTCGACCAGCGTGGTCAGACCGACGGTATATTTAGTCTTCTGGCAGCAGATTACGACACACTGATGTTCATTGACTTTCGCCGCCAAATCGGGTACGTCAAGCCCCGTTTCGTTGGTAAAACAAACGTGAACATTATTGCCCGTCGGCAGGCGGGCAAACAGTTTCTGATAGTTTACATCACCGTTGGCATGGTTCAGGTAAATATCTATAGGCGCGCCCACCTCGTTAAAAGCCTGGGCAAGGGTTGTCATGTCACGCATTTCCTTGCCCGATGACACAAAACCGCGACGCTCCACACCCCGTGCCAGCAACCGGTCGTAGAAGTCGAGGTCGGCTCCCCAGTGCCCCAGGTGGAACTTACGAGGGTCAGCTTTCCCCACTTTGACCGAGTCGTCGATAAGCTTTTGCGAGAAGAAGAACATTTCATCCACGCCCCGATAGAACGTCTTTCCGAGAGCTTCACGCCACCAGCTCGCCGACTTGACAATGGGCTGATGATGCCAAATGACGACAGGTTTATGAAAAAGACCAAGCGCACGCAGGAAAATGAGAATCTCTATACCTCGGTAATGGGTGGCATATACAGCGTCAATCCTGCTGCCCAGCCTCAGCACATGCCATGCCGTAGCAAGCATATTCCTCAACCGTGAGGCCCCCGGAATGAACTGATGCCACACAACGTCAATGCCGTATTCGCCAAGATGGGTGGCCCCGTAAAGCAGGTGCCCGGGGTATTCTCCCCTGCGGTATCGGGCTAACTGCGATTGTATATTCTGGGTATGATAGAAATAGATTCTCATGCCTGATTTTCATGCAAATGTAATCCTTTTATTTGGATTTTCAATGAAGAAAGCATATTTTTGCAATCATGGAAAAAGAGACGCTGAAAGAGAGAACAGCCAAGGGGCTTTTCTGGGGTGGACTGAACAGTTTGACGCAACAGGTAATCGGCATTATCTTCGCAATCATTCTCGGTCGACTGCTTGATAACGCCGACTTTGGCATGATGGCGATGATAGGTGTCTTCTCTCTCATCGCCACAACACTCCAGAACAGCGGCTTCCCCACGGCGCTGGCCAACATGAAAGAGCCGCGCGACGAAGACTATAACTCGGTATTTTGGTTCAACATTATTGTGGGCTTTTCGACCTATCTCGTGCTTTTCTTCTGCGCTCCGCTTATTGCAGCCTACTACAATGAGCCGCGCCTTATTCCCCTTTGCCGCTATGCCTTTCTCAGTATCTTAATAGCTTCGTTCGGAACGGCGCAGAATGCTTATCTTTTCAAGAACCTGAAGGCCAGGCAACAAGCCAAGGCTTCAATGACAGCCGTTGTTGTTTCAAGCGTCACCGGCGCCGTATGCGCCTTTGCCGGACTGGCTTATTGGTCGCTGGCTACGCAGGGACTTGTCTACGTCTCCATCAACACGCTCATGGCCTGGCACTATTCTCCATGGCGCCCGAGCCTGCACGGCATCACCTTTGAGCCTGTAAAACGCATGCTCCGCTTCTCTTTTAAGATTCTCTTGTCGAACATAGCAACCATCATCAACAACAATATCCTCAACTTTTTGCTGGGCCATTACTACACGGCTCACGACACAGGAAACTACAATCAGGCTTATCAGTGGGACTCGAAATGCTTCAGCCTCGTGCAGAGTATGGTGAATCAGGTGGCCCAGCCCGTGCTTGTCGACCTGCAAAGCGACAGTAACCGGCAGCTGAATGCTTTCCGGAAGCTGATGCGTTTCACCGCCTTTCTCTCGTTCCCGCTGCTGCTGGGCTTCGGCTTAGTGGCCAAAGAGTTTATCGTTATCACCGTCGGGGCCAAATGGTTAGTCAGCGCAGGCTATGTCCAGATACTGTGTCTGGCCGGAGCTACCATGCCTTTATTCACGCTTCTGTCGAATATGGTTATCAGCAAGGGCAAGTCGAACCTTTACCTTTACTGCACCTTCGGCCTCGGCGCTGTACAGATTGTCAGCATGCTGGTTTTGTGGCCGTACGGCATTCTGACAATGGTCATTGCCTATACACTGTTGAATATATTGTGGATTTTTGTGTGGCTGTTCTTCGTAAACCTGCTTACGGGCTACCGACTGTGGCTCTTTATCAAAGATACTGCGCCCTTTGCCGTGGCAGCCCTCGCCGTTATGACTGTAACCTACCTTGCCACGGCCGGTATCAGCACGCTGTGGCTGCTTCTGATTTGCAGAATAGCGATGGCTGCCCTGCTCTATTACGTCATCATGCGTGTGGCAAGGGTGCAGATTCTTGCCGAGTGCCAGCAGTTCATCGTCAGCAAAATTCGTTCCGGAAAACAATAGGATAACACGAAGAGTGCCCTTGGAATAAAGCCGCAATATTTGTTTAAAAATCTTCTCTTTCAGGGCTTTAACGTTTTATCTGCCGGCATGGGGAGGCGTTCCTCCCTTCGGTAGGGAGAACACCGGTACGGCGTCAGAATGGGCTTGCCGGTCGGCCCCGTTTTACGCTGATGCGGGAAGGGGTGTGTCTTTACGCCGTAAAGGTCTGGCGATTACATCGTAAAGGCAAGACGATTACGTCGTAAAAGGAACGCCTTTACGCCGTAAAGGTTTTGTCTTTACGGCGTAAAGACAAAGGGTATAAAGCGCTGTAATACAATGATATGTCTGTTTTTAGGAATCCTTTACACCCTAAAGGCTTTGCCTTTACGCCGTAAACGTGCAAAACCATTTTCGGGAGGTTCCTGCACCTGCCGGAAAACGGCTTGAGAAAATGTTGTAAAATAAAGACACTTAGGGGTGATGATGGACGGTGCGGAAGAAGAAAAGACGCGTAAAAACACCCACCGGAGATTCATTGATTCCTGCTACCGGATGCTCGCTCTGAACGTCCTGATATTCTCTCTGTACTGTTCAAGACCACCCTTGAAAATGGCAGAAGTCCCACCTACAAACAGGCTCGCTCCAAGGCTACGTAGCGTTTTTCCATGCGCGGGGGTGATATTGCCGTCAACCTCCATCAAAATGTCTTCCTGATGCTCCCTGTCCAGCAGGCTCCTCACCTTGGCAGCCTTGCGTATGGTGCTCGGAACCATGCGCTGTCCAGCAAAGCCCGGGTTCACCATAAGCAGATTAATGCCGTCGATATAGTCAAGAACCTCTTCCAGAACATTAACTGGAGTAGCCGGACTGATGGCCAGAAAGCGCTTGCATCCGAACGGCTCGAGCCAGTCGAGCGCACGCTGTACCTGATAGGTACTTTCGTAATGAATGCTCACAATATCGGTAGGCCTGATGCCTATCCACTGTAATTTGTACTCGGGATCTTTGACCATCAGATGCAGGTCCAGCGGAATGTCGGTAAGTTCGCGCAGGCCACGTATGTAATCCACGCCCAATCCGAAGTTGGGAACAAACTCGCCGTCCATCACATCTATGTGCAATCGTTCAATGCCTTCTTCCTTAAATATCTGCAAAGTCTCTTTCAGGTCAACCAGATTGCTGCACATCATCGAGGCCGATATTTCACTTGGGTGTCTCATTTCCGTATGATTAATTGTTCCAGATAGTCATTACCTTGCAATAAGGCTGGCGGTGTTCGGCAATCAAATCAAGGCCACGCCGCAGCTCTTCCTGTGGAAAGATGTGAGAAATAAGGGTTTCAACCTGCACCTTACCCTTAGAAATGGCGTCTACAGCCTCCGTCCAGTCAGAAGCTTTAGCCCCATCGTACGACGAGTTCCAAGTACCCCTTATCGTAAGCTGCTTGCGAAGGATGCGCCAATATACGTCTTGTGCAAGCTGAATATCGCCGGCAGGATTGCCCATAAGCACAAGGCTGCCCCCGGGATTTGTGGCCGTTATGGCCTCGTTTATTGCAGTAGAGCTGCCTACTGCTTCCAGAACGAAGTCGTAAGTACGGTCAACTGCCGTGGCATAACTTACCCCACAGCCTTCCACCAACGGGCGTTTGTCCTCATGACGACCTATAACTGTTACATGATCGGCACCCAGAAGCCTGGCCCATTGCGCAGCACTTATCCCTATCATACCCGTTCCAATGATGGCCACATCGGCGCCCGAGGGCATTTGTCCGCGCTTGATGGCATGCAAAGCCACGGACAGAGGTTCGAGCATGGCGGCGGCGCAGAAAGAGAAATCATCGGGCAAGGCCACGAGATTCCACACCGGAACAGCCACGTATTCGGCCCATCCGCCATCCCTCCGCGAGCCTACATAATCGTAGTGCTCGCACATTTCGTAATGCTTCTCACGGCATTGTGCACACTGTCGGCAAGGAATCAAAGGGAAGATACCTACTTTTCGACCAATCCAGCTGGCACCAACGTCGCTGCCTACACGGCATACTACGCCCGAAAACTCATGCCCGGGGATGGTGGGAAAATGGTAAGTGCCCTTGGTAAACACGCGCGGAATATCAGAACTGCATATTCCTGCTGCCATAACTTTGACGATAACCCAGTCGGAAGCCGGGCATTCGGGCATGGACACGTCCTCATAACGCAAGTCGCCCACAGCGTGCAGAACGTATGCTTTCATCGGTTTTCCTTCATATTTCTGTCCCGAACGATGGTCTCGAACGTCGACAAGTCGTCGGGAGTAGTGATTTTAAAGTTCATGCTTTCGCCCTTAATGAGATGGACATTTAAGCCAGCCATTTGGGCAATTTCGGTGCTACCGTTTATCTTTTCCAACTTCGCGTCAGACATGTTACGGTGTGCCTGCAGATATTTACCAAAGACAAAGCTCTCGGGTGCCTGGCCTGCGAAGAGCTTGTTACGCTCAAGAAGGGCATCAATATGGCTACCGTCGTGGCTCATGTAAATGGTATCTTTTACAGGAATAACGGGAAGCACCCCGTCACAATGGCGATTTTCGTCCAAGCAAGCGTCGATAAGCTCCTGCGTTACAAGGGGACGGGCTGCGTCATGAATAATAACCCGGTCATCGTCGGCAGCACCGGCGGCCTTCAATTTCTCCAAAGCATTGTAAATGGTAAACTGCCGTGTTCGGCCCGGCGCGCTGTAAAGCACAGGCTTTGACGCAAGAACGTCTTTCAAAGCCTCCTGTACAAAGTCACGCCATTCATCGGCAAGACATATAACAACTTCCTCAATGCGCGGGTCATTGCAGAACGTTTCCACGCAATAGCCAATGACAGGCTTGCCCCCCACCTTAATATATTGTTTGGGCTTATCCTTTTTTAAGCGGCTGCCTACGCCGCCAGACAGTATAATTGCAATGTTCATAGCGCAAAGATAAGCATAAATATATATAGCTTCATGCTCATTAAAGGAGAATTTAAAGCAAATAAACGTTTATTCTTATTGGTTTTTAGTAAATTTGCTGCAACCAAACTTTCAGTCATGGAGAACAAGTATCTCGACGAGTATAAGCAACAACAGCTGCGCAAATGCCAGCTTAAGCAGTTGGACATTCTGCGTGAGGTAGACAGAATTTGCCGCAAGCATGGCATTGATTATTGGCTAGATGGTGGAACATTACTGGGGGCCGTACGCCATAAAGGCTTTATTCCATGGGACGATGATATTGATATTGCCATGACTGCTGCAAGTTTGGAGCAGTTCAAGGCCGTGGCACCGGGCGAGCTTCCGCCTTATCTTTTTCTTCAAACTCCCGAAACAGACGACAACAAAGAGCCGATAAACAAGGTAAGAGACTTAAATTCGTTTTATGTAGAAGGCGGCGACGACTTCTCTGCCACGTACCAAAAGGGACTTTATATCGACCTTTTTCCGATGGTTCCCTATCCTACGCTCTCACGCTCGCTGACAAAAAGGATAACCAAAGGCATCTCAAAGAGCTATTCTATCCTCCATCACAAGCATGCCTACTCGCTCAGGGCTGCAGCCGAATTCTTTTGGTTCGGGACGAAATATGCCCTATATCAGGGCGTCTGGAAACTGTTGTGTAAGGTAAAGTCAACGGGTATCTATTTCTCAAATATCCCTGTTAATAACGGATATGGCACACAACACCGTCGCGACAGCATCTTCCCCGTGAGAGAAATAAACTTTGAAAGCTTCCCGTTCCTCGGCCCGAATAATCCTGATGCCTACTTGAAAGACCTCTACCGTAACTATATGGAGATACCGCCGGTGGAGAAAAGGAAGATTCATTCAGTCTTTATCGTACCAGAACTTATTCCAAATCCCAATTCGAGTATTGTAAAAAAGGATTGAGAAGACAGCCTTATGCCATTGTCGTAAGGTACTTAACGATAAGCGTTCCGTTATAAATCCAGAGATAACAGGTAAGCAACAGCAGAACGCCTGTCATGGCAGCGCGGGCCTTTCCCCGGCACCGCTTCAGCAAATAAGCAAAGGAAACAGGAACGATAAAAGCCCATCCAGATGTCATTATGTACACTTCGTTAATGCCGAAGCCCAATATAATATTAAGGAATACAGCGAACCCCATCCACGAAAGCAGCATCAGGAAGAACCTGTGACGTATGCTGCACACGATACCGGCAAGGAAAAGCAGAACGATAACGGCTTCTATTATATAATGGTATCGATAACAATAGCTTACGATTTCGGGACGGCTCTCATGCACATCTTCCAAAAGGTGAGCCTCATGCAGCTGAAAGGATTCGCCAAAAAGGTTCTCAACAATCGCTGGTATGCGCGGCGTCTTCAGGTCAATTAAGTTTAAAAGACCCGTATCGCCGGCGTGTTTCATTCCGTTTTCCTCTATCCACACCTTGTGTTTTTTTCGTTCTGCCTCCTCTTTTTTTACTTGGTCAGGAAACTTCTTTGCCTTTTCGGCTAACATATGATTGATTTCTTGCTGTTGTGGCACCTCAAAAACTTCATATTGCACACGCTGAATGACAAAGAGGACAGCCAACGGTAAAAGAATGCCTACAATAACAAACTTGGGTTTGAACACACGTCTGCCGTTGGCAAACCAGCCCGACAGTATCGTCTTGACGCCGTTGGACAGAGCTATGCCGAAAGTAAAGAACAGCAAAAAAGCCGACTGACACGTCGTCACGGGCCTGCCGGTCATCATCTTCTTGCCCACGATATACAGCGTCATGGCAAGCAACATCATAGAGATAATAAAATGGTCGGGCACCATTGTCGGCAACAGCACATGAGCAAAAGAGAACAGCAACGCCACCAACAGCAGCGACTCTCCTTTCGACATAGTCAGAACCTCGCGTAGCGTTCGATACATAAAGACAACGGTATAGAGGGCTGAAAAGACGATTACCGCTGATATCATGAACACTGCACAGTTTACGCCCGTCGCGTCCATGAGCCAATGGTTGAGCAAATACATAGGATAAAGAAAGGTTAGATAGAGCGGATGCCGGTCGGTAACGAAATAAATCTGCTCCCCCGACACCGTAATCCACGACCAACAATCATATCCCGACATGGTAAACCAACGCGTAAACAACGAGTAGAAACCTCCAGAGGCTCCCTTTGTCCATGCTCCCCAGTGGCCGGCTACAAGCAGCGCGTTGAATACAACAAACACGATCAAGGCGACGGCGGCCAGCCATCGCTCATCTTTCCTTAGCTTGAATATATTGAACGGATTGCTCATCTTGCCTTTTTAACGTGGCAAAATTACTGAAATTTAAAAGAACAAGGCAGGGCTAAACAGGAAAAAAGCAATACGATTCCACCGTATAAAGGAAATATACTAACTTTGCACAAACAGAAATTATTTGCTTATCAGGGTCTGTCGTCCGTTCAGACAGCCTGCACACAGCCCGCGGTGCGTACACCGTACGAACCTTATGCAAGCACCTGACAAAGCGGAAAGGCAATAACAAATACCAATAAATCAGATACAAACAATGAGTAACGCGGCCAACAGCAACCGTAACAGTCGAATTGATATTCTGCGTGCAGTGTCCATGCTCATGATTGTCACCTGTCATTTCATCTATCATGGCATCAGGCATGTGACGGAAGGTGACACCTTCCCCGACCTTGGTTTCTCGGCCTCACTGACAGGGGAGATAAACTTTTTCTTCTGCCAGCTGTTGGGATATCTCACAAATATCGGGCCCAATCTGTTTATATTAATCACCGGCTACTTCCTTATCAAACCGCGTGACTTCCGTTATGCCCTGCGAAAAGCACTGCATTTATGGCTTGTCATCGTATTTTACAGTCTTGCCTCACTGCTGGCAGCTTCCCTTCTGACAAACGGAAAAGCTTTCTCCCCGCAGGAATTGCTTGCCTGCATTCTCCCCGTCTGGTCACGGCAATATTGGTTTATGACCATGTACCTGCCACTGTTGCTGCTTTCCCTCTTTCTGGCAAAAGGAGCCTCTGCGCTCACAAAGCGCGATTATCAGTGGTTGTTACTCGTATTGCTGATACTTAACTTTGCTCTGAGCGGCGTTGGCTACGGACCGGTTTTCCTGGGCCCTGTTCCCCTCCCATTTTACATTTTTGTGTTTCTTGTTGGCGGATATTTCCGACTTTATGGCTGCCCTGCCCGATATGTCCGATACGGAATTTACGTTTATTTGCTCGGTTACCTCGCGCTGGCAGCAGTGGGAACCGTCGCCCAACTGCACTTTGCGCCGGCCGGAACCTTCCCACACATTAAGGGAATGGCCAATAACAGCATTACGTTGTTCATGTCTGTGCTGGTTTTTGCCTGGGTTATCACCCGCTCCCAAAAGGAAACCCGCATGGGGCAATGGGCCATAAGCATAAGTCCTTACATCCTGGCAGTCTATCTCATACACGACAATCCCCTCATCCGACCGCTGCTTTGGAACAGCCTCGTGCACCCGAGAGACTATATTCAGCAGCCTTATCTCATCCCCTACTGTATCGTGACGAGCATCGCCGTCTTTGTCGTCGGCATCGGTATTGAGTGGCTGCGCACCACCCTTTCGGGCTTACTGTCTGCCTACATAACCGGCAGCCACACCAGATAACAGAATAACAATAGGCTACAACGGGCCAAAAGCAAAAGAATCAGCAACATAATCAGTACGACAAGAGCCATTACTGACCACAGCTAATGCGAAGAATCAACGGAAATGGCCGCCGGTTTCCGCTCCTCTTTCTTCTTTCTAAATACATTAATTATATTGCTCATCTTACTTTTTAACGGGGCGAAATCCGTAAAACTCAAGAGAACAAAAGCGGGCTAAACAGGAAAAAAGCAATACGATTCTGCCGTATAGAGGAAATATACTAACTTTGCACAGAAAGAAAACTTAATGGTATGAAGCAACCTTACAAGACAGATATCGCGGTTTTAATACTTTTTTTCAACCGTCCGGATACCTTTAAACTTGTGTTCGAAGAGGTAAAGAAAGCGCGCCCTTCGCGTCTTTTTCTTTATCAGGACGGCGCACGGGGCGAACGTGACCGTGCAGGTATAGAAGCCTGCAGGCAAATTGTGGCCGACGAAAACATCGACTGGGAGTGTGACGTACACCGTATGTACCAGACAAAAAACTATGGATGTGACCCCTCTGAGTACATTTCGCAAAAGTGGGCCTTCTCTATTGCAGATAAATGTATTGTGCTTGAGGACGACGATGTGCCCTCACAATCGTTCTTTCCCTTCTGCAAGGAAATGCTCGACCGCTATGAAAGTGACGACCGTATCAGCATGATATCGGGAACCAACTATGACGAAAAGACACCCGGCATGCCCTACGACTATCTCTTTACCACAGCCTTCAGCATCAGCGGATGGGCTACATGGCGGCGCGTTGTTAACCAATGGGACGAGCACTACAGCTTTCTCGACGACGAATATGCCACCCGTCTCCTTGGCAATCTTATCAGGGAGCGCCGCTATCAGCAAGACTTCCTCCGCTTCTGCCGGTATCACAGGTCGCTGGGGAAGGCCTATTATGAGACCATTCTCCATGCCGCCATCTTCCTTAACTCGGGTTTAAGCATCGTCCCCCGCGTGAATATGATCAATAATGCCGGTGCTTCCGGCGAGGGAGTGCATCTGTCGGGAAGCAACCGCGACCTGCCAAAGGCCTACCGCCGCATCTTCACCATGGGACGATATGAGCTGAACTTTCCCCTGAAACACCCGCGATACGTGATAGAAGACGTAGGATACAAGAACCGTATGTTCAAGACAATGGCCTGGGGACACCCGTTAATCAAGGTCGGCCGTTCGCTGGAAGAGCTGTGGCTTAACCTTATTCACGGCAACTTCAGCCGCATCACCTCGGCCATTTCCAACCGTTTCCGCATTATGACAGGGCATTCCCGCTTCGACTGATAAGGCTTGTGAGCCATGAATTATCAGCAAATCATACGGTTATAACACCATGATAACCGTCTTTTCCAAGCTGCACAAGTATATGATAAGGTAGCCCTGTTGATGCTACCCTGCCAGATACTGTATGTAAAGCCGCCCGTTCCACACGAGCATCCACAAGGTAAGCCCCAGCGTGAGCAGACGCAACGGTCGCTGCCACCGGCTGTTTTGGGCAGCCTTAAACACGAAAGCCACGGCAACGGTCAGCACAAAGAGCCAGTGAGGAGACATGATATACACCTCTTCGATGCTGAAACCGAGCCCTTCGTGTATCAGCAAGTCGAACCCCATAAACAACAATGCCAGCCACAACAGGCGGTTACGGCGCCCGAACCACACGCCGGCAACGAACAGCGCCACCAGCAAAGCCTCTGCCACATAGTTGAAAACATAGCGGTAATGCACAATTTCGGGCCGGTGATTACGCACGTCTCCCAACAGATAATCCTGATGAAGCTGCAGCGGTTCACCAAAAAAGTTTTCAACCATTGAGGGTAATCGCGGCGTCGATATGTCAGTCCATTGCATAAATCCGCCTTGCGCAATATGGCGTGCCGCCTGTACCTGCCCCGACGCCTTGCTGCGACGAGCCTCACGTATCGAGTCATCGGCAGCAATCATTGCCCGTATGGCAGCGCTGACGGCGACGGTATCGCACAGCGTTGTCGTGTCTTTGAACACCCGCGCCAGCTTATCATGTCGTATGCTGGCAATGCTGTCGCGTTTCAGCTGCCGCGCCACGAAGTCGGGTTTCTCAAAGTAATTCCACTCCGCCCGCGCGCCAAGCCATATCAGTCCCGACGGCACAACGACGGCCAGCAGCAGGAAAGCCGGACGCCAAAAGCGCTTACCATTCGCAAAAAGAGCTGCCAGAAACACCTTTACACCGTTGTTCAGCGATATGCCTGCCGTCATAACGAACAGCAAAACCGTTTGCCGGATGGTAAACCGACGGCCTGCCTTCATCTTCAAACCGGCAATATAAAGCGTCAGAATAAGCGCAAACATCGACAAACTAAAATGGTCGGGCACGCTCACGCCTACCATAACGTAGGCAAAACTGAACGTCAGCATACCGAGCAAACGCGCATCCGTGCGCGGCAAACCTATAATTTCACGGAATATTCTGCACAGAAAGACGAAACTGTAAAATGCACAAAAAACGAGCAATAACGCCATTACCACCGGCGCAAAATTACGTCCGGTAAGCATCATCAGCCCCTGGTTGAGCTGGTTGGGCAGGTACATGAAGAAAGCTAACAGCGGGTGACGGAAGATGTTATACTCGGTATCCCACTGCGACAGCACCGCATAGCTCAGCGGATCGAAGCCTGAAATATGGAAATAACGTACAAAAAGACGGTGATAATTGCACGACAACTCAAAGAAACGGCCGGCATAATGGCCGACCACTAAGGCGTTCAGCAGCCCCACATACACCAGCACGGCAAGGGCAGGCCACCGTTCATCGCGCCTGATACGGAACAAACGGAAAACAGATTTCATAACTTTTAACCTTGCAATATTCGCAATTTTTTCTGAAATATGCAAGCAATTCATCTATTATCCTTTTCGCAGGCCCATGCTTTCGGCATCTTAAGGCTGTACCTTGTGCGGCTGACAGCACACGGCATACGTCATACACGCAGCCACTGATAGAGCACAACCAAGGCAAATATCGCCAAAGCCACGAAGATACGCTTCCTTACTGCACGAACTCGCCAGACACGCTTCAAGCTCTTCATGTCAGGAGTTGAAAGGATAATAAATACAAAACCCAATGCCAGTGCGCCTATAATGCTTACTATTATATTAAAAATCGTAATCATAGTATGAAATGATTAAAAGCAACAAACTAAATTATTATTGTACCAAAATTCCCCAAGAACGATGGAAATCAAAGAAAGCCCATATTACATACGCGCAAAAAGCAAACACAAAAAGCAGTACAATGGCATTAGCTACGGCGTTTTGCACGTCATGTCGCCTGATGCAATAAAACACCAATCTTATGCGCTTTGGGGCTTCAGCAAGTGTCCAAATGATGAAAGCAAGCACAAAAAGCTCACCCAATACATCTAATAATCTTATCAACATATACGTTAGTTTCAGTTTACAATTAAGGTTTCAACGTCCCAAAACGAACATAAATATCACGGTGCACACCCTGTTGTGTAACCACCCGTTGCATAAAGCGAAATTCTGTTCATAAGCCTTTAGGATTAAAATAGATTTCTCTGTTACAAAATTAGCATATTTTCTTTCATATTGAAAATAATTAACGTTTTTAACATCAGAAAGAATGAAGAAATTATTTAGCAACACCCTTCTGCACCTCACGCCACATCATTGCCTACTTTACGACATAGCGCGCTCCCGTGTACACCATAAAGTTTATGCCGCCACGATACGAAACTGACGTTACGGCGAGCGCCGCACGCGCGTACCACGGCCGTCACACAACCCGTACTACAGCCGCCGCACGCGCGTGCGACGACCGCCGTAACGTCAACAAAAGCCCGCAACGGGAGGAAAGATACTACCCAAGGAACAATACATAACGTTAGTTTGGCAAAAGACCTACGCCCTAAAGCACCCCACATGAATATACAAAAGACTACCGAAGAACGGCCCCCGTAATTTTCAATTCAACCAACTCACATGATTTATTGCCCAACAACTCACTATTTTAAAAATATTTACTATATTTGCAAAGAACAATAAGAGAACAAGATTATGGGCAAACATTTTAACTTCAATTCAAAAGAAGAGCTGCTTGCACATCTTCGTGAAGTAAGGCAGCGTAAGGAAGAATGGCAGAAAAAGGCCATTGACGAATACCAAAAGCTAATGCAGGATACTGAGAAAGAAAGGAAAAGAATCCATGCGGCAGTTGTCGATTGACCGACTAAACGCCATAATCTTCACAATGTTTGCCAATGAATTTGAACAGCAAGCAGAATTATTTAAAAACAAGCCTTAGCTTATTACTAACCGTTTCTCCCGTTTTCTATTCGTTTTTTCAGCCTACCGCTTCAGGAAAAAGCGAACAAGGACAAAGTTTACAGGCACACAGATACAGAACATGGGCACGGGAGCCCAGGCCTTTGACAGCCCTATCCAGAGGAAAAAATTAAGTGTAGCCATCTGCAACAGATAGTTTACGGCATGGCTGAAGGCAAAGCCCGCACCGCGACGGGCATTGGCTTCTACCCTGAATGTGAAGCGCGTACTGGCAAAAAAGTTAAAACGAAGCTCACGCCATAGCCTGCGGTCATACACAAACTTGACAAAAGCCGTGCCCGCGACGGCGTAGCGTCGGCAGGAATAAAAAAAATAAGGCCGCGATAAACGGCATACTGTATGAGCGTGGCCAGCACGCCCACGATGCCGAAACGCAGCACTTCGCCCAGCTTGCGGCGGCAGTCAGCTCCTGAATGGCCTGTAATGTGCTTCATCTGCATACTGTAACATTTCCCTGTCGCCCCGACTGTCGCCGAAGGCCACGATATAACAATCCTCACGCGGCGCCGGAAGCACGGCGCTGATTCGGCATACTTTCTCGGCGCCATAGCAGTTACGACCCATGAAACGGCCCGTAAGACGGCCGCCAGCAGCCTCAACCTGCGTGCCGAGAACGAGCAATGTTCCTTGTCCGGACGACGGCGGGAGAACATCGTTAAAAAACGGACGCACCCAGTTGTCGACGCTGGCGCTGACAATCATCACCACAGCACCCTCGCCCCAAGCCCGCCGGACGGCTTCCATACCAGCAGGACGGAGCACCGTTGCGCTATATTTAATAGCAAAGCTATGGCAATATTCATTGAACCTTTCCATCGTCATGCCGCCGAAACAACTGCTGAAAACCTTTTGCTTGACGCGCCAGTTGGGGTATAATTTAAGTTTCATCAACACCAGCAGAGGGGCATAGCGCATGAGGACGCCGACTAAACCCCACCACCCGCACACAAAGCGGATGAAGAGAAGCAGCGTATCGCGTGTGGTGAGCGTGCCGTCAAAGTCGAATGTGTAAACCCTACGACGCATAGATAATCAGGATAAAGGCAACGAGCCACGCCAGTACGACGAGCTGGATAAAATGGTCTTTGAGGATAACTTTCGTCGGGTTTCCGCTGCGTTTGTCGACTACCGTCACCTGAATATAGCGCAGCAGACCCACCAAAACAAAAATACTCGTGAGGTAAAGGCTGTCGTTATGGAACTGGGCTATGACCTCGGGACTGACGGTGTACATAATATAGCACACCAGAGTAACGCTGGCCGTGATGGTGAGTGCCTGATTAATGAACGTAGAATTATAGCGTATGGTGTTTTTACGAGGCGGTAAACCCGTTTGCTCCATGCGCAAGACGTCGTCGCGACGCTTCGCAAAGCTCATGAAAAGTGTAATGAGAAACGTCATCAATACAATCCATTTACTCAGCACGATACCCGTAGCCGCTCCGCCTGCAAACAAGCGAAGCACGAAGCCAAAGGCCACAATGCACACGTCTATAATGGCATATTGTTTGAGACGGGCACAGTAGGCCAGGTTCAGCAGCCAGTAAATCAGGATGACTCCTGCCACAGAGCATGCGCCCCAGATGCCTGAAAGCAGATTGATGGTAATGCGCAGGTGACCCGCCAGCAGGCTTGCAAGCATGGAAAGCGCAAACATAAGCACCATCAATCCGTAAGCCTGACCGACCGTTACCACACCCGAAGCAATGGGACGGTGGCATTTTTCGGGATGCCGTATATCGTCGGAAAGGTCGTGAATATCGTTAAAACAGTAGATGCTTGAGGCGGCAAAGCTGAATGCGAAGAACGTAATGAGACCGGCCAGAAGGGCTTCACCGCGGAAGAGGGCACCGCCAAAGATAATAGGTCCGAACACAAAGAGGTTCTTTATCCATTGCTGCGGACGCAGCAATCGCATCATGGCGTGGAGCCGATCCTCATGCAGAGGGGGTGTGTTTACCATTTCCATATACTATCTTTATTAAGAGATTCAAGCCCTTAGTTGGGCGTCTTGCCGAGGCGCGACGATATAAAACCTGATATTTTGCTTAGCACCCACGCCAGCGGTAGCGTGACGGCGAAACACAACAGGAACGTAGGCCAATAGCTCAATGAGCGTGGAATATAATCGAGAACGAAATGAATATGTATCAAATAGCACTCCAGGCTAAGGGCTCCAACCCATCGGAAGCACGCGTTAAACCAACGGGGGGTGCGGCGGAACACGCGGTTCAGAATCAGAATGCTGGTGAGCGTGAGGGGGATATAGAGCATACGCTCGATAAATAACGGGAACTGGCCGTGCCGAACCTGCTCCAAAAATATGCTTGATGCGAGCGACATGACGAACATAATAAAAATCATCCAGATGCCTGTACCGTCTATAGTCTGGCGCTTTCGCACCATCTCGCCCATGTTAATGCCTATAAAGAAGATGGGCACACGGCTCCAGAATATCTCCAAATGGCCCACAGCGTGATGGATAGGCGTCACCCACTGCACCAGAATGCACCACATAATCATGACGACAGGGAGCCAGCGATAAACCGGATGGCGCTTGATCAGCTCCATATAAGGCGGTGCAAAAAGGTAAAGCATCATGGTAGCGGGAATATACCAGAACGTAAGTTCGTCGTGAAGCCAGAAGTCCCAGTTGACGGTGATGTCGCCAGCGAGGTCGACCCACGACATGAGGCTGCCGCTATGAAAACGCGGAATATAATACAAACAGGCTATGATAATCCACGACGGGTATATGCGGAGATAACGATGACGGAAGAACCGGCGCCAGTCGGGATGCTTCATCCATGAGAACCAAAGGCCGATTCCGCTGAGAAACAAAAAGATATCGACACCGATATTGCCCATGCGACGGAGCCCGAAAAACGGATCCCAACGCGAAAGCTCCACATGAAAGAGGATGATAAAGAGCATGGCGGCCCCCATTAACTCCCCACGGTAACGGCTGATATTGGCTAATTCGATATCGGGTATTCTCATTACTGTACGTTCATTTTAGGAGAAGGTATCTTCTTCATGATTTCGCGGAAAAGCCATGCCACCGCTAAGCTACTAATTACATACAGCAAAAGACCCGTGTACACATCGCCACGACGGGAGATTGGAATAAAAATCTTGCGCAGAACAGGATGCACGACAAACAAAGCTGCGGAAATACCGCCCAGCCATTCAAGGGCACCAAAGACAAGTGCAGACAGTTTCTTTGAAGGAATGGCTTCAACAGAGCGGACAAAATAAATGGCAGCCATGCACACCAAAGCCGGCACGATGGTCCACGTAACGAAGTTCTCGCTTGCCGAAACAATCAGGAACGACGTGACGAAAAGACACATGAGATTTGTCATTCCACCTCTTGTAATGAGAATTATACGCCCACCATAGCGGGCGAAAAGGATGCCAAGACCGAACGGCAACATGCCTCCCATGAAGTTATAACGATAGCGGTTGAGCATCTCGCCCTCGGGATTCATCAGCAGTTGTGCCGCCGTACATATAACCATTAAGCCTGCTGTCCATGCCCAATGGCAGCGATATATCAACAAACGGTACACAATGTAGAGCTGAAACATCAGTCCGAAGAACCAGAAAGGCCCGGGCCAGATATTGTGATCAGGAGCAGGAAAAAGATTATTAAACATGCCAAGCTGCCCTATAACCTGCATAAAGGTATAATGCCACGGGGCTGCAGTGATGGCGTCGACGATGATAAAGGTTACAAATCCTGCAATCATCATCTTGAAAAGCTTCAGGAAATGGTAGCGCGTAAAACGGTAAACACCCAGACGTGGTGCTTTTGTATCCGGCTGTAATGATGCCAATCCATACTTCATTTCAAGGCCAAAGGCACTCAAAAATAAGAAAACAGGCACGCCATAATGGCCGAAAAAAGAAAGTAAATGGGCGGGATAGAGACTATCCATGCACGTAGTAACCTGTGAAAGCCAGCTTACATTATGCTTGAAAAACTGATATTCGTTCTCCTTTACCACCGGACCGAGCCAGTGACAATAATTATGAAGAACAATGCCCATGATGGCCAGACCTCGCAAGGCCGTACATTCAGCTCTCGTCAAAAGGTCGTGATGATGATATTCCATGGTAACAATGTTGTCAGTGTTTTTTCGTTTTTTCCACCTTTGCCTTACGTGCACGCTCGACATCGCGCAGCTTATCATAGTCGGCCGAGTGCTTAAGAATTCGGGGACGGCGTTCATCATACTGCAGCGAAAGGAGGTTATATTCGGGACGATAGTCTTTGGTTGAGATACCGGCAAGCCATACGAGCATATGCGGAAGGGCGTCGGTCATGAAGCGTTTGTCCTTTGCGTCCTTAATAGCCTTGAATATTTCAGGATGGGTAACAGCGTAACGATGTGTACAATAAATCCAGAACGGAATCTCAAACTCGTAGTGGGCCAACGGCCAATCGACGTCGGCGCTGTGGTTACGGCAGATAAAGTCGCGGCCCGGCTCATAGCATTCCTCGCCGTGATCGGGCATATAAATAACGATTGAGTTTGTATTTTCGAAGCGTTTCACAATGGAAGCCACAATGGAATCGTTGTAAAGGCAGGCATTATCATAGTCGGCGAGGACACGACGACGGCGTTCGTTAAGGTCGGGACGGCCGTCAGCGTAGTCAGCCGACGTAAAAACACGACGGTCATCAGGTACACGCGTATGGTAGTTGACGTGCTGACCGATGAGATGAAAAATAACAAGGTTGTGATCGTTACCTGACGATTGTTTACCGCGCGTGCCTTGAACGGCAATCTTTCCCGATTTACGAAGTTCGTCATAATCAGACAAAAGCCCATCGTCATAACGGTGCAGGCTCTTGTTGCGTGTTGTAAAGAGAAGCTTACTAAGTTCTGGATTATTCAGAAAAAAACCACCCGAAAAATCATATACAGCCTCTTTGGCCTGAGGAAGAAACTGATTTGTAAGGAAGGTAACATTGTAACCAGCCTTTTTAAACAGTTCAGGAAAGAGGGCATAATCGCACCATTCGCCTTTCTGTCCGACAACATGCATGGACAAAACGTTCTTAAAGACAAAGCTTGTCAGGTTCCAACACGACACCACATCGCCGAACTTGGTCAGCAATCCGCTCTGTTCGAGCTTCAGCTGACGGGGGGTTGTGGGATAGCTGTAGCCGTAAAGCTGCGAGTGAACTTTGCCATAGCTTTCGCCGATAATCAACACAATATTCGGAGAACGGTAAGAACAGGAATCGACTTTCACCGTTTTTGCAGCGACAATACATCTGTCAACTTGCTGTGATGCAAGGTGATTGCTATACACACTAAAGGCTAATCGGTAAATGGGTAAATAGAATTCAGCGTGGTCAGGCTCTGTAAGGATGTGCTCAACTGTGCCTATGGTGTCAGCTGTCATGAGGCGTGTCATCTGCACTTTATTATGGAAACTGGTGACGATTCCGGCTATAAGCAATCCCAATACCACTGCACCGGCTATGAAATTCAAACAGAATCGATGACCGAAAAGCATTAGCTTTTCGATGGCTTTACGAGCTAAAAGCCGGTAGTTTTCTGGAATAAATCTATACAACCACCGCCTGCATACAAAGAGAACACGCAACAAAAGAAGCAGCAATAGCCAGCCCACGGGAGAGAAAAAGACGTCAGGCGAAAGATAAGCATGGAAGAAATCTCCAGCTTCGCGGCTGTTTGTTTCGCCTACCAACAACAGCATGGTTGGTGTTAATGTAGATGAAAATTTCCAGAAACAGAAAACATCGACTATCGCTACTGCGTAAAGCACAACATAAAGAAGCCCACGAACCAAACCCCTTACACGACGAGGGATGAGCGAAAGCAACACGCAAGCCAGATAATTATCAAGAAAAAGCTCTAAGAATAGATGTTCATAAAGATGCGATCCCTTTTGTTCTGGCAAAGTGAGAACGGCGCAAAGCACGCCCAAAACATACATGGTTACGAAAAAAACAGCATTGAGGGCTATCGGTTTCAGCAAAAAGCGTGCAATCTTTTTAACTATTCCCATCTTATCTTTTCAGTGTTCTGATGCAAATTTAGCATAATTTCTGCGGATATCAAAAGGGAATAAAGCTTTTAATTAGCGGTACAGTCGCTTAACCTTGCTGAGGATGGAATCTGGAACCAAGCCCTTAATACTCTGTCCATGATGTACCATCGTCCGGATATCAGTGCTGCTAAAAGGATAAAGTTCGGCCTGAACCAACTTCACATGCGACGGTAATGACTCTGTATCAACGTCGTAACCCTTGCGAGGATACACTGCAATATCGTAATGTTGCTGTATGAAATCATGACGGGCCCAGCGGTCGAAGGCAAGCCAATTGTCTGCGCCAACGATAAGGGTAAAGCAGTATTGAGGATAGTCGTAGCTCAAATGAGCAAGAGTATTCCACATATAAGACGGACGTGGCAGACTGAATTCATAATCAGATACCAGCATACAAGGTTCATCTTTTAAGGCTTCACGTGTCAACTCAAGCCTGACGTCGTCAGGCAAAAGGTCTGTAAAATCCTGTTTAAAAGGATTTAAAGGCGACACCATAAACCAAATTTCATCCAAAGAAACCACCGTCAAAAGTTGCCTTGCCAGACAGATATGACCAGTGTGTACGGGATTAAAACTCCCCCCGAAGATGCCAATACGCTTTCGCTGAGCCTGTTCTGTCATGAGAAAACAAAAAGATAGAAAATGTGAAAAGGTTATTTTTTCAGAAAGTCGCTTACAATCTGGTAAGCTTCGGCCTTAGCAACGGCAAGATCGTCATTGACTATAACCTTATCAAACCTATCGGCAAAGGTAAGTTCATAAGCTGCTTTTGACAAGCGTTGTTCTATGACTTCGGGAGCGTCTGTGGCGCGCCCTAACAGTCTGCGGCGCAGTTCTTCGACCGAAGGAGGCTGAATAAAGACACTCAAAGCACGGTTGCCATAATATTTTTTAATATTACAGCCACCTTTAACATCCACATCAAAGACAACATTTTCGCCACGATTAGCCTGCGAATCAACCTGCGACTTCAGCGTTCCATAGAATTTATCCTGATAAACTTCTTCGTATTCAAGGAACTCTCCTTTTGAAATTTTCTGACGAAATTCGTCAGGAGAAAGAAAGAAATAGTCGATACCATTACGCTCGGTGCCCCTGGGAGCGCGACTTGTACAGCTGACCGAGAATACCAACATAAGCTCTGGATGCTCCTTCATCAGGTATTGTACAATGGTGCTCTTGCCACTTCCCGATGGCGCTGAAAAAACAATCAATTTCCCTTTTGATGCTACTTCCATGTTAAATCGATTTTAAGATGCTTCAATTACAATATGAAAGCCATTTAATTAGCTGATTTTAAAAATACAAAAGGCTTGTCCTGAAATAAAGAGAAGCGCTGTAGACTATATTTCAAAGGACTACAAAGTAAATAAATTATTTTACAGAGCATTCAACACCTGCTCCTTAATCTGCTCTAATTCGTCCTTCATTTTAACTACAATATTCTGCATTTCTGCCTGGTTGCTTTTAGAACCAGTAGTGTTTATTTCCCTTCCCATCTCCTGTGCAATAAAGCCAAGCTTCTTCCCTACGGGCTGATCTTCGTCCATTGTCTCTCTGAAATACTTCAAATGATTGGACAAACGCTGCTTCTCTTCGCTAATATCAAGCTTCTCAATGTAGTAAATCAGTTCCTGTTCCAGACGGTTCTTGTCATAGTCGACTTCGGGAATCTGTTGCAATCCTTTCAGAATGGTTTCACGAATCTTTGGAACACGGCTCTTTTCATAAGGCTCAATAGAAGCTAAAAGAGCAGCAATGTTATCAATTTTCTCATGGAATTTCTTTTCCAATGCGGCACCTTCCTGACGGCGGAAAGTCTGAAAGGCATCAATTGCCTGATGTATCGCCTCGCAAGCAGCAGCCCATTCCTCATCCGTTAGTTCCTCTATGTCAGTCTTAATAGCCACATCAGGCAGTCTAAGAAGTGTTGAAAACCAGTCAGAAGGTTCTGGAATACCTGTATTTTCAGATATGGATTTCAATTGGTGATAGTAGTTTTCAACAAGTGATGCATTAATAGGGGCAGCATCAACAGCGGCTTCTTTTTCTACCCAAATAGCGAAATCGACCTTACCTCGGCTCAACGCCTGTGCAATCATCTGACGTATCTCCATCTCTTTTTCACGATAAAGTGGAGCTATGCGAGTGGAGAGATCAAGAGCCTTGCTGTTTAATGATTTAATCTCAACATTGATTTTCTTGCCCTTGTAGGTTACGATTGACTTGCCGTAACCAGTCATTGATTGTATCATAATATCCAAGTTAATTTTCTGCAAAAGTACAAAGAATGAGGGAAAAAAGAGTAAATTTGCACCTATTATTAAGTTTTATCACAGAACTATGTCTTGTATTTTGAATATTGATACGAGTACAAACGTGTGCTCAGTAGCGGTAAGTCAGGATGGTGGCTGCATTTTCGAGAAAGAAGACCATAGTGGACCTAACCACGCTGAGCAGCTTGGTACCTTTGTTGACCAAGCACTTTCATTCATTGACAATCATGCAATACCACTTGATGCGGTGGCAGTTAGCTGCGGTCCAGGCTCTTACACGGGTCTTCGCATAGGTGTAAGCATGGCAAAAGGCATTTGTTACGGCCGTAATGTCAAGCTAATCGGTGTGCCCACGTTGGAGATTCTCTGCGTGCCTGTGTTGCTACAGGAGAAGATAAAGGAAGAAGACGCTCTGCTCTGTCCTATGCTTGACGCACGCCGTATGGAAGTTTATGCCCAGATTTTTGACCGCAGCCTCAAGGAAATACGTCCAATCCATGCTGATGTTGTCGAAGCTGATACTTACAAGAACTATCTTGACGAGCATCCTATTTACTTTTTCGGCAACGGTGCATTGAAGTGCAGGGAAATCATTAACCATCCCAATGCTCACTTTATTAAAGGTATTGAAGCCTTGGCCAGGAACATTTTCCCATTAGCCGAGAAAAGAATTGCTGAAGAGCAGTTTGAGGATGTGGCCTACTTTGTGCCTTTCTATCTGAAAGATTTCGTTGCCAAGTTGCCACGAAAATTACTGTAACACCTCCCCTTTTCCCTTAAAATTCATCATTTCCCTTTCGGAAATCACCTGCTTTTTTGATTATTTATGAATATAGACGGATTAGATTATAACACCCAGCGCGAAAAACTTGTTCTGCCAGAATATGGTCGTGAAGTGCAGAATATGGTTGATTATGCCATCTCGCTCGACGACAAGGCCGACCGTCAACGTTGTGCAGAGACTATCATTCTGACAATGGAGCGCATGCTTCCCCAAGTGCGAGAAGGAGAAAATTATAAACAAAAGCTGTGGGATCAGCTTGCACTGATGAGCGATTTCAAGCTTGATATTGACTGGCCTGTTGACATTTCGCAAGCCCGTACCATCCAAGAGAAGCCCCAGCCTATGACTTATCCCATGTCGCATATTCCTGTAAGGCACTATGGGAAAATCGTTTTCGAGCTCTTCGAACAGCTGAAAACCATGGAGCCAGGCCCTGAACGTGATGCACTCGCAGCCCTCACTGCCAACCAAATGAACCGCGACCTTATACAGTGGAGCCATGGATATAGCGACGGCGAGAAGGTAGCCGACGATCTTGCCTATTATACAGACGGCAAGATTCAGCTTGATCCCAAGCACTTCAAGTTTGAAAGGGTTGAAGCCCGACCCGTAGAACGCAAACGCAAAAGAAGATAAACCATGGCGTCGTTCATCATCGAAGGCGGACATCCATTACAGGGAACCATCACCCCACAGGGCGCAAAGAACGAGGCCTTGCAGGTAATCTGTGCCTCATTGCTTACCTGCGAGCCTGTCATGATTAGTAACATACCCGACATTCTCGATGTAAACAACCTTATCCGCCTGCTTCAGGAGATAGGCGTTAAGGTGAAACGCAACGGCCGAAACGACTATACCTTCCAGGCCGATGAGCTGAATCTTGATTATCTTGACAGCGTCGACTTTGTGAAAAAATGTGCTTCCCTGCGTGGCTCCGTGCTCATGATAGGCCCACTTCTTGGCCGTTTCGGCAAGGCAACAGTGAGTAAACCCGGGGGCGACAAGATAGGACGGCGCCGGCTTGACACCCATTTTCTAGGATTCAAGAAGCTGGGAGCCCGCTTCGAACACGATGAACAGCGCAATGTTTATCAGATAAAGGCCCAACAGCTACACGGCACCTACATGCTCCTTGACGAAGCATCGGTCACCGGAACAGCCAATATCATCATGGCTGCAGTGCTGGCAAAGGGTGTCACCACTATATACAATGCCGCCTGCGAGCCTTATATCCAGCAGTTGTGCCATTTACTCAACCACATGGGTGCGAACATAAGCGGTATAGCCAGTAATCTTCTTACCATCGTTGGAGTAAATAAACTGCACGCTGCGAGCCACAAAATCCTGCCCGATATGATTGAGGTGGGCTCGTTTATAGGCATGGCAGCCATGATGGGTAACGGCGTAAGAATCAAGAATGTTTCAGTAAAGAACCTCGGGTTGATACCTGATGCTTTCCGCCGTCTGGGCGTAAAGATTGGCATTGAGGGCGACGACATGATTATTCCACATCATAGTCACTACCAGGTTCCAACGTTTCTTGACGGCACTATCATGACTTTGGCCGACGCTCCGTGGCCCGGACTGACCCCCGATTTGCTGTCAGTGCTTCTCGTTGTTGCCACACAGGCACGGGGAAGCGTGCTTATTCATCAGAAGATGTTTGAAAGCAGGCTTTTCTTTGTTGATAAGTTAATCGACATGGGGGCGCAAATAATTCTCTGCGATCCTCACCGTGCCGTCGTCGTAGGACAGGACCATCGCATAACCTTACGCGCAGGACACATGACAAGTCCCGACATCCGCGCGGGCATCGCCCTGCTCATTGCCGCCCTCAGTGCTACGGGAACGAGCCGCATTGCCAACATCGGGCAGATTGACCGAGGCTATCAGGATATTGAGCTACGCCTGAACCAGCTGGGCGCCCACATCACCCGCACCGACGATTAACCTGCAAATCCATTCGCCACACTGATGATCAAGAAAGAAGATGTTTACAAGATAGGCCGCATCGGCAAGCCTCACGGCGTAAAGGGCGAGCTGTCGTTCCACTTCGATGACGACGTGTTCGACCGCATAGATGCCGATTATCTTGTGCTTGATATGGACGATATTCTTGTGCCTTTCTTCATGGACGAATACCGTTTCCGCTCTGATGAGACAGCCCTCATAAAGTTTACTGACATCAACACCGAGGAACAGGCACGCGAATTAACAGGCCACGACGTCTACTTTCCGCGCGCACTGGCCGACGAAGCCGACGACACACCGTCGGTAGCACAGCTCATTGGCTTCTCGATTATTCATGCAGGCAACGGGAAAACCATCGGAAAGCTGAAGGCCGTAGACGATTCAACCATCAACACACTGTTTGAAATTGATACCCCTGACGGGCAGGAGGTTCTTATTCCGGCCACAGGCGACTTAGTAACAGCTATTGACAGCCACAGCCGTACCATCACCATGCACATACCCGAAGGCTTGCCCGGCCTTTAAACGCAACCATTATGAAAAAACAACAGATATGTATTCTCGGCAGTACAGGCTCGATAGGTGTCCAGGCGCTCGACGTTATCCGACAGCACCCAGACCTGTATGAGGTATACTGCCTGACGGCAAACAACAGCGTTGACAGGCTTGCACAGCAGGCTCACGAGTTTAATCCGGCCGCCGTTGTCATTGCCAACGCCTCCCTCTACGACAAGCTCTGCTCGCTGCTTACCGACCGTCCTGATATCAAAGTGTATGCAGGGGCCGAAGCCCTGAACGAAATAGTCGAGGCTGAACCCATAAATACCGTGCTGGCTTCGATGGTAGGCTTCTCCGGTTTGGTGCCAACCATCAGGGCTATCAAGGCTCACAAGAAAATTTGTCTGGCCAACAAGGAAACCCTTGTCGTAGCCGGAGAACTTATTTTAAGTCTGGTTGAGCAATACCATGTCGACTTATTGCCCGTCGATTCCGAGCACAGCGCCATATTCCAGTGCCTTGTCGGTGAAGACATAAACGCGGTAGACAAGATTCTGCTCACCTGTTCGGGCGGCCCTTTCCGCCAGTTTACCCATGAACAGTTGCAACAGGTTACGGCCGCCGACGCGCTGAAGCACCCCACATGGCGCATGGGAGCCAAGATAACTATTGACTCTGCGTCGCTCATGAACAAAGGATTCGAGGTGATGGAAGCCCGCTGGCTCTTCGGCGTTCCGGCCGAACGCATCGAGGTTCTTATCCATCCACAGTCGGTTGTACACAGTGGAGTGCAGTTCCTTGACGGCGCAGTGAAAGCTCAACTCGGTGTGCCCGACATGCGATTACCCATACAATACGCCTTCTCTTACCCGCGGCGTCTGCGGCTCAACGGCGACAGGCTCGACCTTTTCAAGACGCAGCACCTCGACTTTCTTGAACCCGACGTCAACAAATTCCGCTGTCTGGCCCTGGCCTATGAGGCTATCAGCCGTGGCGGAAACATGCCATGTATCCTCAATGCCGCCAACGAAGTTGCCAATCTGGCCTTTCGTGAGGGCAGGTGTACGTTCCTCGGTATGGCCGATGTTATCGAAAAGACGATGCAGCAAGCCGCCTTCGACGGTAACCCCACCCTTGACACCTATCTCCAAACCGATGCCGAGGCCCGCCGTATAGCCCAGTCACTGTTAACATAATCAATTAAAACATAAGATCAAAATTCAATGGAAATATTCCTTATCAAGCTATTACAGTTCATCCTGTCAATATCATTGCTCGTCCTCTTGCACGAGGGCGGCCACTTCCTGGCCTCACGGCTCTTCGGCGTGCGGGTAGAAAAGTTCTTCATCTTCTTCGATGTCAGCATCGGGAAATGGGGCGGAAAGCTCTTCAGCTTTAAGCCAAAGGGCAGCGAAACCGAGTACGGGATGGGATGGTTACCCCTCGGAGGCTACTGCAAGATTGCCGGAATGATAGACGAAAGCATGGATACCGAGCAGATGAAACGTGAGCCTCAGCCCTGGGAATTCCGCACAAAGCCCGCCTGGCAGCGCCTTATCATCATGGTTGCAGGCGTAACGGTAAACTTCGTTCTGGCGCTGTTCATCTACAGTATGATTATGTTCCACTGGGGCGAAAGCTATGTTCGCATGGCCGATATGACGCAGGGCATGAAGTTTAACACCGAAGCCAAGCAGCTCGGCTTTAAGGATCACGACATCATTACGGGTACCGACATCCGCCCGTTCAAGGATTTTAACGTCAATGTTTACCGCGATTTGGCCAAGGCCCGTTATGCCGACGTCATCCGTAACGGCCGGAAGGTGCGCATCGCCATGCCGGGGAACCTCAACCTGCTCGATATGATAAAGGTGACACCGCAGTTTACACGTCCGTTCATTCCGGCCGTTGTCGACAGTGTTTTCGAGCGCATGCCGTCACCACAAAACAGCAAGGAGACCATCGAAACACCGGCATGGAAGATAGGTTTAAGGAAAGGCGACCGCATTCTGGCCGTAAACGGCAAGGAGATTGACTCGTACAACGAGTTCACCGAGGAAATAGGGCGTGTCAGCGATCAGCTCACAGCCGCAGAGAATCACCGCGACAGTCTGAAGCTGATGAATGTAAACCTCGTGGTTCAGCGGGCGGCCGGCGACCGGAACGACACGTTAACCACCATGCTTACGCCCGATTTGAAACTCGGATTCAGCGTGGCTGACATTGGCCGCCTGTACGAATCGAAGATGACGCACGACAGCTACAGCTTCCTTGCAAGCTTTCCGGCCGGTGCAAAATACGGCTGGGACGTACTCTCGGGCTACGTAAGCGATATGCGATACATCTTTTCAGCCGACGGCGCCAAGAGCCTGGGAGGCTTCGTTACCATCGGAAGTCTGTTCCCTGCACAGTGGGACTGGTTCCTCTTCTGGAAGATGACGGCCTTCTTCAGCATCATATTGGCTTTTATGAATATTCTGCCCATTCCCGCCCTCGACGGCGGGCACGTGCTGTTTCTGTTGTACGAAATCATCGCACGCCGCAAGCCTTCGGAAACCTTTATGATACGCGCCGAGTATGCAGGCATCGCTATTCTGATACTCCTCATGGTGGTAGCCAACCTCAACGACATTCTCAGGCTGCTGGGAATCATGCACTAAGCCACACCTTATATATAATACAGACCTTTCAATCAGGGTGTCTTCTGCGGCAGGAGACGCCCTGATTGCGTTCCGAAAAGGCACAGATGGCAAGACGGGCGGCAAATTTTCCCAAGTTCCGTCCCGTATTTTCATCCGCACGTTTACCTTATCGGGCCAGCGTGCGGCGGCCGCAGTACGCGCGTGCCACGGCCGTCGAACAACCCGTATGGCGACCGTCGCACGAGCGTTCGACGGCCGCCGTACACTTGGGGTTACGCCATACCGGCGGCAGCTTTCAGGTGCAGCAATCAAGGCCAAAGGCACGTATCACCTTACCCTCTTGGCGGGAAACCGGCACTGCGCCCTCGGTGTAAACATATTTTAACGTACAGAGCATACCCTGTCGTCAGTTTTTCAGTAACTTTGTCTTATTAATCTGCCAAAAACCTAATCATGAGCAAATCTCTTCTTTTCGCAGTCCTGATATCAACAGGCCTGAACATTTATGCTGCAGTTCCGCAAAAGCCGGCACAACCGGAGCCCATGCCCACATGGACCGAGTGGCACGATTTGTCGGTAAACGAGGTGAACCGCTTTCCGCTTCACACCCACTTTTTTGCTTTCCAAAACCGGCAAGAGGCAACGAAAGCTGACATCACGCAGTCGGCCAACTACCTTTCGCTCGAGGGAACGTGGAAGTTTCTGTGGGTGGCTAACGCTGACGAGCGACCCGTCGACTTCTATAAAACCAGCCTTGATGACAGCCATTGGAAGACCATGAGCGTGCCGGGCAACTGGGAGCTGAACGGATATGGCGACCCTGAATATCTGAATATCGGGCTGGCATGGCGCTACATGTTCAACGGCACGGTAGGCAACGGATGGAAACCAGAATATGCTCCGCAGAACGCCGGGCCTACGAGCATTCCCGTTAAGGACAACCACGTGGGGTCGTATCGCCGCACAATAGACATTCCGGCGTCGTGGGACGGCCGCCAGATCATTGCCCACTTCGGCTCTGTCACGTCTAACATGTACCTCTTTGTGAACGGACACTACGTCGGTTACACCGAAGATTCGAAGGTTGCAGCCGAGTTTGACATCACCCCTTACCTGCACAAGGGCCGTAATCTCATCGCCTTCCAGACGTTCCGATGGTGTGACGGCTCGCTCTCTGAAGACCAGGACTTCTGGCGTCTCAGTGGCGTGGCCCGCCAATGCTACCTGTATGCCCGCAACCCAAAGGTGCAAGTGAGCAACCTTCGCGTCACACCCGACCTGCAAAACAACTATCAGGACGGCACGCTGGCGATAGGCGTGAACGTAAAGGGCGACCCAATCATCGAGTTTCAACTGCTGAATGCCAACGGCAATACCGTCGTAAAGTCGGTGGGAAACTTTCGTAAACTGAACCACGGTGTGGCGCATTTCACCCTGCGAAACGTCAAGACGTGGACGGCCGAAACACCTTATCTCTATACGCTTCTGGCCACCGTCAAGGACCGTCAGGGAAACGTCGTCGAGGTAATACCCCAGAAAGTGGGTTTCAGAAAGGTTGAAATCAGAAACTCGCAGCTGCTTGTCAACGGCAAACCCGTATTGATTAAAGGCGCCGACAGGCATGAAATTGACCCCGACGGCGGCTATGTAGTCACCCCTGCACGCATGATTCAGGATATAAAAATCATGAAACGCCTGAACATCAACGCCGTCAGAACATGCCATTATCCCGATGATCCGCGCTGGTATGACCTGTGCGATAAGTACGGTTTGTACATAACCGCCGAGGCAAATCAGGAGGGACACGCCTTCGGATACGGAGAAACGGCCGAGACTAAGAAAGAAAAGTTTGCCAAACAAATACTGCAACGCAACCAGCATAACGTGGAAATGCTGTACAATCACCCCGCCATCATCGTGTGGAGCTTGGGTAACGAAACGGCCGACGGCCCGAATTTCACCGCCGCTTTCGACTGGATTAAACAGCGGGATAAGAGTCGTCCCGTGCAGTATGAGCGCGCATTGCGCGACGGTGCCAACACAGAAATCTTCTGTCCCATGTATTATCCCGTTGAGGATTGCGAAGCATACGCCCGCGATGCCACCGTAAAGCGCCCGCTCATCCAGTGCGAATATAACCACACTATGGGCAATTCGGGTGCCGTCATCACCGATTACTGGAACCTCATACGCAAATATCCCAAGCTCCAAGGCGGCTATATCTGGGACTTTGTCGACCAGGCCTTGCACCGTTCGCCCCGTTTTGACGCCGCAAGAAGCATCGAAAACTATGAGGCAACAGCGGCTAAATATGAGCCGGGAACGGGCAATATACCACCCGAATACACTTACGGCGGCGACTATAACCGCAAGGATGCCTCGGACAATAACTTCAATTGCAACGGCATTATCGGCCCCGACCGCCAGCTTAACCCCCATGCTTACGAGGTGGCTTACACGTATCAGAACGTCTGGGCCGACGCAGTCGACCTCGAAAAAGGACGTATCAAGGTGAAGAATGAGTTCTTTTTCCGCGACCTTTCCAACGTTACCATGCACTGGTCACTGCAGCAAGCGGGCCATATTGTGCAGCAAGGCGACATCCATGACCTCGATATTGCGCCGCAGCAAGAGCGCATTTACACGCTTTCTTTCATGAAATTGGTGCCCAATGACGACATGCTCAACATCGAATTCCGTCTGAAAAAGGCCGAGCCGCTGATGAAAGCCGGTCAGCTTATCGCCTACAGGCAGCTTGTTATAAACAAGAAAGGGCCCGAGAAGACGTTCTATCCGACTGCCCCCAAGGGCAAAATAAAACTGCAAAACCGCAAGAACGACACGCAGATTACGGTGTCGGCGGCAGCGGCTACCGTCAGTTTCGACAAGAAAACAGGCTTTATTTCGTCATACACCACGGCAGGACGCAACCTCTTTGCCGACGGCGGCACGATGCGTCCATGCTTTTGGCGCGCCGTCACTGACAATGATATGGGAGCCAATTTGCAAACAAAGTTCCAGGCATGGCGCAATCCGGACATGACGCTGACGTCGTTAACGGCCCGTCCCGTCGGAAAATCTGCGGTGTCTGTAGAGGCTATTTACGATATGCCTGCGGTGAAAAGCCAGCTCGTTATGACGTATTTAGTATATGAAACTGGCGAAATAGGCGTGGAACAAAAGCTGAAAACTACGCACGGTGCGACGGTAGAACCGATGCTCCGCTTCGGCGTAGCCCTTCAATTGCCCAAGAATATGGACCGCAGTACGTTCTACGGTCGCGGCCCTATAGAAAATTACGTCGACAGAAAACAAAGTCAGCTCGTCGGCTTTTACACGTTAACGGCCGACCAGCAGTATTATCCCTACATCCGTCCACAGGAGACAGGCACGAAGACTGACATGCGATGGTGGCAGCAAACTGACGGCGGCGGCTTCGGATTACGCGTAGAAGCCATCGGCGAATGGTTCAATGCAAGTGCCCTCCACTACAGCATTGCAAGCCTTGATGAGGGTAACGAGAAGCACCAACGCCACTCAACGCAGGTCAAAAAGGACGCCGTTACCTGGCTTTACCTCGATAATGCCCACTACGGCATTGGCGGAATCAACAGCTGGGGCGCCCTGCCGCTTAAGCCTTACCGCCTGCGTTACGAGGACATGACATTTAAATTTTCGCTTATGCCCATCAAATAAATAGCGTGTTTTAATGGAAACAAGAACACGATTATTCTAAAGAATTGACGCTATAACGAAGATTTCATACCTACTATACGGCGGAAAACTGTGCCCCCGACAGCTTTCCGCCGTTTTTCTTACGCCCGTCTTATACCATGAAAACGTGCTATCTATAAAAGAATTGCAGCCTTTTACCGACACCTTTTCATATATACGGCCCCGTTTTTTTTGTAACTTTGCACCCGCAAAAGCGCATAACGATATGGAGAATCAGTATATCAAGCAGTTCCCCGACCTCATGAAGGGGAAGAAAATTATGTATAATCACGGCTTCGGTTCGTCGGCATCGTCGGGTACCGTGAGGCTAATCGCACAGACTTTCCCCACGGCAACGGTCGTTGCTTACGACCTTCCGCTGCACCCTGCCGAGGCTGTCGACTTCCTGAAACAAAAGGTAAAGCAGGAACAGCCCGACCTTATCATCGGCACTTCCATGGGTGGAATGTACACCGAAATGCTGTACGGCTACGACCGCATCTGTGTAAATCCCGCCTTCGAAATGGGTAAAACCATGAAGGAACACGCCATGACGGGCAGGCAAATATGGCAAAACCCGCGGCAGGACGGCGAGAAAGAGTTTATGGTTACAAAAGCACTCGAAAAGGAATATCGCGAAATTACCGAACAATGCTTCGCTGAACTTGACACGATGACGCCGCTGGAGCGCGCCCTTGAAGACCGCCGCGTGTGGGGATTATTCGGCGATGCCGACCCCATTGTGCACACTTTCGACATCTTTTGCGCGCATTACACGCAGGCCGTACACTTTCACGGCGAGCACCGAATGGACGACAGGTCGTTCCTTTCGGGCGTCGTGCCCGTCATCCGGTGGATAGACGACCGACAGGAAAGCCGCGAACGCCAGATTGTTTACATCGATTCGAGCTGCCTTGCCGATGCTTACGGCAAGCCCCGCGCAAGCTTAGCGAAAGCATTTAACATGCTTATCGAAACTTATCAGGTGTATATTGTGGCACCCGCTCCGACGAACAGCCACGCCGCCCTTGCCGAAACGGCCGTGTGGTGTGAGCGATACCTATCGACCCCTGCGCACAACCGCGTGATATATACCAACCAGAAAGCCCTGCTCTACGGCGACTATTTCATCGACACCACGCCCGACGAGAACCTCCTCGGCACCGCCATCCGGTTGGGAAGTGACGAGTTTAAGACCTGGGAAGAGGTGATAACCTTCTTCGAAAGGCTTGCAGGGAAGTAACCCTTACGTGACACGGAAACCCTGAAAAACACGTAATCCGCAAGGCTGCCCGCCGGCATGCCGCGCGGATTCTTCCGTTCTGCCCGCACCTTTGCCCCTTTTTCCTCCACCTTTAACGCGCAAACGCTGATTGTACGACGGCCGTGACACGCATTGTACGGCGACCGTCATACACATCTTACGGCCGCCGCCGCACACGCGTACCACGGCCGCCGCACAACAAGTCCTACACCATAAAGACGCAGGCTATACGGTGCAGATTACGGGGCAAAAGGCCGGAATGCCTCTGCCGGAAGAATTAAAAAAGGAGATTAATATTCGGTTTTGTCCGTTTTCTCTGTCCACATTTCAAAGGCCCGCTTGCCTTCATAGGGCAGCAGTTCCAGCATCTGCTTCTCGCGCAGACGGGCATCAAGCACTATCTCATCGTAGATAAAGTTGTCGCTGAAGCCGATGCGGGCTGCATCTCTGCGGTTGTTCGAATAATAAATGCGGTCGATACGTGCCCAGTAAATAGCGCCGAAGCACATGGGACAAGGCTCGCAGCTGCAATAGATTTCGCAGCCGGAGAGATCGATTGCTTTCATTCGGAAGCAGGCTTTACGTATGGCGTTGACCTCGGCATGGGCGGTAGGGTCGGTATCAATGGTCACACTGTTTGAGGCTTCAGCCAGTATAACGCCGTCGCGTGCGACGACAGCACCGAACGGTCCGCCCCCATTCTTTACGCTTTCCTCACTTAAAGCAATAGCGCGGCGCATTAAATCTTCTCGTGTCATTTATGTTTTTTATTTACTATTTTTAAACGCGGAGGGCAAATTTACGGCTTTTCTGCCAATTTGCAAGCCCACACTGCGAGTTTTTGCACGCTGCAGACGGGGTTTCGTTGCAAAATGATTATCTTTGCCAGAGGCCGGAACCACGCGCCAACGGCACCGCAGCCACGGCGCAACCACTGAAGGAGAGTCGGCACCGTATGATGGAAACAATAGAATATGGCTTTGCAGAAAGCCCTTTCGGAGGGCTGATTGTTGCACGGACGGCGGCAGGAATATGTGGCCTGCAGTTCGTTACCGCCACCCCGCGCGAGGCTCTCGGCGAGCTTCGCAGGCGCTGGCGCAATAACGTGCGTGCCACGCAGAACGACGAAATGGCACGCGCGGTTGCACACATGATGTTTGAAGAGCATAGAAATGACATCGCTCTCGACCTCCGCGGCACGGCTTTTCAGCTGAAGGTTTGGGCGGCATTGCGGCGCGTTCCGTTCGGGCAGACCGCCAGTTACCGGCAGATGGCCTGTGCTATAGGGCAGCCCGCGGCCGTGCGTGCCGTAGCCAGCGCCATAGCCCGCAACCCTGTAGCCGTGCTGGTTCCGTGCCACCGCGTGGTACACAGCGACGGCAGCACGGGACAATATCACTGGGGAGCCGACCTGAAAAAGCGTCTCATACAATGGGAACGCGACGTGCTTGCGGCGAAAAGCTGACGCACATTTTACACCTTATTATAATAGAGACCTGAGAATTGCATCCTTCCATACCCCATACAACATCAGATTCGTCGGCACCTCCCCACGCCGACGCTCCGTCACGCAACCGCAGCGACGATGCCGCCGAGCTATTTTCGCGCATACGCTTCGTGCTTACGGCCACAGACGTTAAGCCTGCAGTGGTCAACAAAACGCTGCACGAGACGCTCGTCATCGCCTGCGCCGAGGGACTGAAAGGCACGCATTACGGCTTCGGTGACCTGAATTCGCAGGTTGAAAGCCTCGTGCGCATGCTCCATATACCCGCCGGAGAGGCCGCCGCCATACGCCGCATGCGCCGCCATTCCAACCACAGCGACGCCCTTTCGGCCGACGATCTGCGCTATGATGCGCAGGCATTGGCCGGTCTGGTAAGTAGAATTTACGGTGCCCGACTGCCTGAAGACCTGACGAAACTTCTGCCACACGGACCGCAGAAAGCAGCAAAGGGCCTGCACGTAAACGCTGCCGACAAGCGCTGTATTGTGCAGGGGTGGGACGAAGACACGATAACCGTCGTGGTAGATGAGGAGCGCGAGCAGAACATCATGACCGTAAGGTACAACGATGACAGCCAGCACGCCTGCATGCAATATCTGAAAGACATTCTGCGCACGGGCATGCACCTGAACCTTCTGGGCTGCCAGGTGGAGGGAAACACCGTTACACCGCGCCTGATTATTGTTGAACCCGACTGCCTGCTCGACATCAGCACCATTGCTTCGTGCTTTAACGACTATGGCCATCATCCGTTATCCTACCTCGTCAGCCGTATGAACGAGCGGGCAAACAGTCAGGCAATACTGCTCGGTAACTTTGCAGGGCGCGCCCTCGACGACATTATCAATCAGCCTTGCTTCAATGCAGGCCGCACGCTGATGCGCAATTTCCGCGAGAAAGCCCTCGAATATGCCACGTGTCCCAACTTTGATGCTGCAAAGTTTAAACAAGAAGCTGCGACACAAATCGAGCATTTGCAACAGATTATAGCCGAGCTTCGGCAGCACTATGACCTGTCAAAGGCCGTGCTTGAGCCAACATTTATCTGCGAAAAACTGGGTATTCAGGGGCGCGTTGACCTGATGACGACCGACCTTCGCCTGCTTGTCGAGCAGAAATCGGGACGCAACATCTTCCTCGAACGCGCCATACGTAACAGCCATGGCACGCTAACGGTTGAGAAACACTATGTGCAGGTGCTGCTCTATTACGGCATTTTGTTCTACAATTTCAACCGTTCGGACACTGATATACGTCTGCTTTACTCGCGCTATGCACTGCCCGACGGACTGCTTGGCGTGGCCAACCTCATGACATTAGTGTATGAAGCCCTGCGCTTTCGCAATGAAGCAGTAGCCCTTGATTTCGACATTGCCGAGCGTGGACCGCAGCATCTGCTGCCCCTGCTGACGGCCGAGACGCTGAATACTGCAGGAATGAGCGGTTTTTTCTATGAGCATTATCTCCTCCCTCCGTTACAGGAAGTGCTCGTTCCGCTGCAAAATATGTCGCCTTTAGAGCGGTCTTACTTCTGCCGCATGATGCAATTTGTGGTTCGTGAAAACATCATGTCGAAGGTTGGAGTAAGCGAAGGCATGGGCAACAGCGTGGCAAACCTCTGGAACATGCCCCTCACCGAGAAGCGGGAAACGGGTAATATCTACACCAATCTTACTATTATTAATAAGGAGAAAGACGTCGACGGCGGCGAATCAAACGGTTATGACCTCATCACGCTGGCTGTTCCTGACCAGAGAAACGACTTTCTGCCGAACTTTCGGCGGGGCGATATGGTTTACCTTTACTCGTATCCGGAGAACGAAGAGCCCGATGTGCGCAAGGCATTACTGTTTAAAGGCGGCATCGCTGCGCTGAACGGCAACAGCATTACCGTAAAACTGACCGACGGACAACAGAATGCAGACATCTTCGAAAAGCTACCATACAACGTGACGGACGGCGAAAACGTGTCGATGGCACGGCGCGGAGGGCGGAGGGTTTGGTGCATTGAGCACGCAGGTAGCGACGTGGGAGGAAGCGCAGGCATACGTGCTTTATACACATTTGTGACGTCAACGGCCCGCCGAAAGGCCCTTCTTCTAAGCCAACGTGAGCCTGAAGCCGATACAAATATTACGTTATCGCGAAGCTATAACGAGGCTTTAGACGCTGTCTTGACGAAAGCAAAGCAGGCCCTTGACTACTTTTTGCTCGTGGGTCCGCCGGGTACAGGCAAGACGTCGATGGTACTGAGGTTTCTCGTTGAGGAGCAATTGGCAACGTGTCCGGAGGGTGGAATACTGCTCATGGCGTACACAAACCGCGCCGTTGACGAAATATGCGGCATGCTTGTAGAGGCCGGAGCAGACTTCATCAGGATAGGAAGCAAGCTAAGTTGCGCCGTGGCCTACGAGCCTTTCTTGCTGTCGAGCGTTGTGGGTAGCCGCCCGACGCTCGAGCATATCAGGCAAAAGTTAGGCCGTGCACGGGTAATTGTGGGAACGACATCGATGATACAGTCGCGCGACTACATCTTTAACCTGCGCCATTTCTCCCTTGCAATCGTCGACGAAGCGTCGCAAATTCTCGAACCCGGCATCATAGGGCTGCTGTCGTCGCATCGCGGAGGGCGGACAACAGGAGGTGAACCGGCATGCGATATCGATAAGTTCATTCTCATCGGAGACTATAAACAGCTGCCTGCCGTGGTGCAACAGAACGACAACGACAGCGACGTGACCGACCCGCTGCTGCGCGAAATAGGACTGACAACATGCAAAGGAAGCCTCTTCGAGCGGCTTATCCGTCGTGAAATACAGACTGGTCGCACCGCCTTTATGGACACTTTGCACCGTCAGGGCCGCATGCACCCCGACATTGCAGCCTTTCCAGGCCAGGCCTTTTACTTTGCAGAGCACATCGAACCCGTGCCATTGAAGCACCAAAAAGAGCAGGAACTGGGCTACACGGCAGCGTCAGAAGACGGCGTTGACGACCTTCTGAAGGCACACCGACTGCTTTTTTTTGCTTCAAAACCATGCTTGCAGCCTGAGGTTTCAGACAAGGTGAACGCCTCGGAAGCGTATATTGTAGCCGACTTACTGCGGCGAATACACCGCTTTTATGGCAAAGCATTCGACCCAGAAAAGACTGTAGGCGTCATCGTTCCGTACCGGAACCAGATAGCTATGATAAGAAAGGAGATTGAAGCGCTGCATATTCCCGAGCTCGAAAGCGTGAGCATCGATACCGTTGAGCGTTATCAGGGCTCACAACGTGACGTAATTGTCTACAGCTTTACCATACAGAGGCATTACCAACTCGACTTCCTGACATCAAACAGCTTTCAGGAAGACGGCCGCATAATTGACCGGAAGCTGAACGTTGCCCTCACAAGGGCACGCCGTCAGCTGCTGCTTACGGGCAACACGGCGACGCTTTCAGCAAGCCCGGTCTTTGACAAGCTGATAGCTTTCATACGTTCGAAAGGAGCTTTTGTTACACAAAACTGTATTAAAAATAAAAAAAATGATAAGAATAATCATATAAATCAAGAAAAAAGACAATAAAAATAAAAATTGACATCAAAAGGAATGTCCCTATTGTCTTTTTGCATAATTTTGCCGATACAGATACAGAAAGTAGTATTAACTAATTGTAGAATTAAAATGAAAAAGACTTTAATGACACTGGCTATACTGTTTGTAGCCGTATGTGCCAATGCACAGGTATTTGTAGGTGGAACTGCAGGCGTCGCAAGTACAGGCGGCGAAGGCGTAAGTGACGAAACAACGTTCAAGATTCTGCCCGAGATTGGCTATAACATTAATAGCAACTGGGCTGTAGGTGCCGTGCTCGGCTATGAGAAAGGAAGCTTTTCAATGCTGAACCCAAACTCACCAGCTACCGGTGATGTAAAGGCTTTCGAGATAGCTCCCTATGCTCGTTACACCTTCCTGCACACTAAAGTTGTAAACCTTTTCGTTGACGGTGGTATTGGATTTGCATCTGGAACCTCTGCCCATAAGGACTTTACGGCATTCCATATCGGTCTTCAGCCCGGACTTACAGTAAACCTTAACAGCCACATCAGCCTTGTAAGCAAGGTTGGTTTCCTCGGCTACGAGGCTGTTAACCCCGAGGGAGACCATAACAATACTCATGCCTTTGGCCTCGGTCTCAACGGCAACAACATCCAGTTTGGCGTTTATTATAACTTCTAAACTACGTTCTCCACACGCGAGAACATTATAATAAAGCCTCTTCTCCGGCGCCCGAATCAGGGTTTTTCTCTGTACGATATAGGGATTTATCCTTCCAAGGCCCGAGGAAGAGGCTTGTTTTTACAGTGCTTTACGGCGGCATGGGTGCTGCTTTACGATGGCATCTGAACTGCTTTACGGCGGCTTTTGCACAGCCTCCTGACAAAATGTGAAAATAACCATTAACCATAACTTAAAACAAAACGTAAAATGAAGAAGATTTTATTGACCTTAACCGTTATGCTGGCTTCCGCAGCCACTTATGCACAACACGCAGTTGGTACAGTTACCCTTCAGCCCAAGGTTGGCATGAACGTGGCAAGCCTCACAGATATGAAGGGTTCTGACCCCCGCATAGGCCTTGCAGCAGGTGCCGAATTGGAGTATCAGGTTGCAGATATTGCAAGTGTAAGTGCAGGCGTTCTTTACTCAATGCAGGGCGGTAAGTGCGAAGGCGAGATGTCATTCTTGGGTTTTAGCCAGAGCGGAAAGCTTACATACAAGCTGGATTACATCAATATCCCAATTATGGCTAACGTATATGTGCTAAAGGGACTTGCAGTAAAGTTTGGTGTTCAGCCTGCATTCAACGTGCATAGTGCGGTAGAAGCATCAACCAGAGGTACAGCAGGAAGCGGCTCACAAGCAGTAAACGTGAAAGCAAATACCTTTGATTTCTCTCTCCCTGTAGGCTTATCATACGAATATAACAACGTTGTTCTTGATGCTCGCTACAACTGGGGCTTGACTCGCGCTATGGAAAATAAGAATTCTCAAAACAGTGTTTTCCAGATTACATTAGGTTACAAGTTCGCCCTTTAAGCCTGAACACCACGCCCTTACGCTGTCCGCGCGGGCAGAAAAGGGACCGCTTTTTCTGAAACCATTCCCAATTGCCCGGGCAATTGGGAATGGCTTCTTCGTTTCATACCTGCTTCGGCCGATTGTACGGCGGGCGCCGTATGATGAGTGCGACGGCCGTGGAACGAGCGTACGCCGACCGTCGCACAACGGGTATGGCGGCCGCCGTACGATGGAGCTTACACTATAATTAAAGAAAAAACAAAACAGAATCGGCGCAACAGAACCGCATAACGGCCGCGCCACAAGCGTGCTTTTACAACAAGACACAAAAAAAGGGGCTCCGCCGAGTCCCAACCTTTGTTAACCTTAAATCTAATACTATGAAAAACACGATACAAAGGTAAAAGTATATATCCAGGGCGGCAACTGTTCTGTTATGTTATTTTTATATATAGGTTATTTATTGATATAAATCAACCCCTAACTGTAAATAAACGCTAAAACATTTGCTTTATCCAATTTTAATTCCTACCTTTGCAACTCAAGAGGACAACATTTAGGATTCAGAATTCCGATATTCATGAGCGTGGATTTCGGAATTCTTTTTCTTTTTGTCTGCAAAAAAACACGATAATATTTTAAACGATACTGTTATGGCATACATGTCACAAGAAGGCTACGACAAGCTCGTGGCCGAAATTCACAGGCTTGAGGCCATCGAGCGCCCGAAAGCATCGGCAGCTATCGCTGAAGCCGCCGACAAAGGAGACCTGAGTGAGAACTCTGAATACGATGCAGCCAAGGAGGCTCAGGCCCATTTAGAGGCTAAGATTGTTGAGCTGAAGCGGACCATGGCGCAAGCAAAGATTGTGGATACCAGCCGTCTTTCGACCGAGGAAGTGCAGATTATGTCGACCGTTGAGATGACAAATCTGACCAACAAAAAGAAGATGGTGTACACCATCGTGAGCGAGAACGAGGCCAATCTCAAGCAAGGAAAGATATCAATCAAGACGCCTATCGCGCAGGGTCTGCTGAACAAGAAGGTGGGCGACACCGTAGAGATTCAGATTCCACGCGGCACGGTGAAGCTGAAGATTGACAAGATAAGTATTCAGTAAACCTTTAATCGGAAAGGAGACTTGGCTTATGACACTGTTCAGCAAGATAGCAGCCGGTGAGATTCCGAGCTACAAGTGTGCCGAGAACGACCGTTTTTACGCGTTTCTTGACATTAATCCCGTCGTGAAAGGCCACACACTGGTCATTCCCCGCAAGGAAATCGACTATATTTTTGATATGGATGACGATGACCTGGCACAGTTTGAGCTCTTCGCCAAGAAGGTGGCGCAGGCCATTCGTGCGGCTTTTCCGTGTAAGAAGGTGGCGCAGGTGGTGCTCGGTCTGGAGGTGAACCACGCACACATACACCTTATGCCCATCAACACTGAGGCTGACGTCGACTTTCATAAGCACGTCAAGCTTTCCGAAGAAGAGATGAAAGCCACGGCCGAAAAGATTTACACGGAATTCAAAAAGCTTTAAACCGCCACGCGGAAAGCACAGGAAACGGCTTTGAAAAAGCCTGAACCTCGCTTTGAAAACCGCAGAAGTCCGGTTCAAAAACAACAGAAGTTTGTTTTAAAAACTATAGAAGAGCGAGGTAAAAACAATAGAAGCCTGTTTCAAGAAAAAAGAAAAGACAGCGCCCTTTCTCCATCATGCGGGAAAGGGCACTGCTGTTTTTATCAGACATAAGCATCGCCTTTCTTCAGCTGCACCTCGCTGACGTACTTCCGGATAAGCGCCGACGAGTCTTCCTTCTTGCATATCAGCAGCACGTTACCCTCCTCGGCCACGATGTATCCTTCAAGACCGTTGATGACGGCAAGCCGTCCGCGCGGAATCTTGATGACGTTATGGTGGCTGTCCTCCATCATTACGTCCGAATCGATTACGACGTTATCGTCATTGGTTTTCGGCAGCGCTTCGTAGATGCTGTGCCACGTTCCGAGGTCGGCCCAGCCGAAATCGCACTTCATTACGCACGTCATGTCGGTCTTTTCAAGCACTCCCGATTCAATCGAAAGGTTGGGATAAACCGAGAAATACTCGCGCATGTAGCGCTCTTCCTGCCCGGGAAGGGCGTTCGCTTCCTCGCTGTCGAAACGCCTCAACACCTCGGGGAGGAACCTTGAAAAGCTTTCACGCAGATAGCTTACATCGCTCAGGAAGAGCCCCGTGTTCCAAACAAACTCACCGCTCTCCATGAACATGCGCGCGAAATCGCGGTCGGGCTTCTCGGTAAACGTCTTTACCTTATATATATTACCACATACATGGCTGTTGGTTTGGATATATCCGTAACCCGGTTCCGCACGAGTAGGCGTTATCCCCATGGTGAGAAAGCAATCGTGTTTACGGACAAAGGCAAGGCCGTCGAGCACATTCCGCCGGAAGGCTTCGTCGTTAATCACCATCTGGTCAGTAGGAACGGCGATAAGTGCAGCCTGCGAATCGAACTTTGCTATGCGGTGCCCTCCCCACGCTATGCTCGGTGCCGTTCCGCGACATACGGGTTCGGCCATGATATGGTCGTCGGAAACGTCGGGCAATTGCTCCTTGACAAGGTCGAGATAACTGATGTTGGTGTTGATGAAAATATGGTCTTCGGGCATGATTGCGGCCATGCGGTCATAGGTTTGCTGCAGTTGTGTACGGCCTGTTCCAAAGAAATCAATAAACTGTTTGGGGAAACTCTCCCTGCTGCAAGGCCATAAACGACGGCCCTTTCCTCCGGCAAGGATCAGACAATAGTTATGATCAGTCATAAGATTCATATTAGATTTGGTTCTGTGTACCCAATATACGAAGATAAAACGGCATGGCAATGGTTTTAGTACCTTATTTGTTCATTTTTTAAATACGACAACGTTTTTTGAACATTTATCCCTCCGGCTAATTTCTTTTTTACTAACTTTGCAGCGTTTTACGAGATTTTATGAGAACAAAACAGATACTGTTAATCAACGATATGGCAGGATACGGCAAGGTTGCCACGGCTGCCATGCTGCCCATTCTTTCATACATGGGTCACCCTACCTACAATCTTCCTACGGCATTAGTGTCAAATACGCTTGATTATGGGAAGTTCAATATCCTCGATACCACCGATTATATTACGGGTGTCTTCCCTGTCTGGAAAGAGCTTGGCTTTAAATTCGATGCCATCTCAACCGGTTTTATCGCCTCCGAACGTCAGGCAAACATCGTCTCGGCTTACTGTCGGGAACAGGAAAAAAACGGAACTACTATCTTTGTTGACCCAATTATGGGCGACGAAGGCAAGTTATATAACGGTGTTACGCCCGCAACCATCAACAGTATGCGTGAGATGTTGGCCGTCGCTGACCTTACATTTCCGAACTATACCGAGGCTTGTTATCTCACCGATACGACGTACAAGGCCGACGGTATAACCCTTGACGAAGCGCGGGAACTGCTCAGAAAGCTGCACGCCATAGGCACGAAGTCGGCGCTTATCACCTCTATTTGCGTGGACGGACAGCACAGCGTCGTGGGCTTTAACCACATGACAGGCGACTATTTCGAGCTTCCCTATACCGAAATACCCGTACATTTCCCTGGCACTGGGGACATTTTCTCGGCCGTTCTCATCGGTCATCTGCTCGATAATGAGCCTTTGAGCAAGGCCACAAGGCAGGCAATGGACGTGGTTTACCGTTTTATCGATCTCAATAAAGACAATGCCGACAAGAACCGTGGCATACCCATTGAGAACTATCTCGACCTTATTTAATTGTCGTCTGACCGCAGAGCAACATGAATTGGCTTGACAATTTATTCACCATACACTCATCTGTACAGGCAGTAGTGGTGCTTTCTGCCATCATTGCGCTCGGTTTGGCTCTGGGAAAAATACGTGTAATGGGTATCTCCCTGGGCATTGCGTTCGTCTTTTTCATTGGAATCTTGGCCGGAAACTGTAGTTTCAGCATCGACTCTGTGACGCTCGACTACATGGAAACTTTCGGTCTGGCCCTGTTTGTATATTGCCTGGGGCTTCACGTAGGGCCTAATTTCTTCGGCTCCCTGCGCCATGAGGGCATGGCTTTTAACCTTTGGAGCTTTGCCATTATTTTGTTCGGTACCGCCTTTTCCCTCATTCTCATACCGCTTACAGGCATCAGTCTGCCCGACATGGTGGGTATACTGTGCGGTGCTACCACCAATACGCCCGCTCTCGGAGCCGCTACACAGGCCTTGAATCACATGGGATTGCCGAGCGGCAGCGTCGCTCTGGCCACGGCTGTAACCTATCCTCTCGGTGTGGTTGGCGTTATTCTTGCCATGGTTTTCATACGTAAGTTCTTCGTTAAACCCCATCATCTTGAGGTGTCATCGCTTAGCGAGGCCGACCATACTTACATTGCGCAGTTCACTGCAGTCAATCCTGCCATCGTCGGTAAGAAGATAGAGCAGATCGCCCGGATGACACACTTGAAGTTTATCATCTCAAGAATATGGCGCGGTAAGCAAGTAATTGTTCCGCTTGCCAGTACAGTCATCGAGCAAAATGATTCACTTCTCGTCGTAACCACGAAAGAAGATGAGGAAGCTATGGAGCTTCTCTTCGGACAAAAGGTGGAGAAAGACTGGAACAAACAGGACGTAGACTGGAACCATATCGACTCAAAGGTTGAGAGTCGCACATGTATTATCACGCGAAAAGAGCTTAACGGCAAGAGGCTTGGCAACCTGCACCTGCGCGTTGCATATGGTATAAACGTGAGCCGTGTGCTGCGAGGCGACGTTAAATTGCTTGCCAGCGACGACCTCCGGCTTCAATATGGTGACCGCCTTACGGTGGTAGGCGAACACGAAGACGTCAATAACGCCGAGCATTTCCTCGGCAATTCAGTCAAGACGCTTGAAGAACCCAACATCGGCAGCATCTTTCTCGGCCTGGTTTTAGGTCTTGCTATCGGAACCATTCCTATTTCCTTGCCTGGCATGGATTCGCCAATCCGCCTCGGAATAGCAGGCGGCCCCATCATCATGGGCATTATAGTTGGAGCTCTTGGCCCAAGAATGCACTTTATCAGCTACACTACTCGTTCGGTCAATCTGATGTTACGCAAGTTAGGTCTCGCCCTTTACCTGGGCTGTTTAGGACTGAGCGCCGGCAAGAATTTTCTGTCAACGATTATCCGTCCCGAAGGAATCGAATGGGTTGGCATAGGTTTTCTCATCACCGTTGTGCCGGTTATCATCATCGGAATCATCGCCTTGAAGACCAATAAATATGATTTTGGCACCATCTGTGGCATTATGTGCGGAAGCATGGCCAATTCAATGGCCCTTGATTATGCAAGTGATACCCTGAAAGATGATACGGCAAGCATCAGCTATGCCACCACATACCCGTTGGGAGTATTCATTAGAATAGTTATCGCACAGGTGTTGATTATGTTTCTTGCCTGAATAATCAGAAGGGGCAAGGAGCGTGAAAGGTTACCCTTTCATGCGTCATGGGATGCAGAAATGAGAGTTCTTCAGCATGAAGATAGAGCCTGTCGGCCCGCTTTCCATACAGTTCATCACCCTTAATAGGATTGTTTAACCCGTCGGCATGGGCACAATGCACGCGCAACTGGTGCGTACGGCCCGTATGAGGATATAAGTTTATACGGCAATTGCCGATGGTTTCGTAAGTGGTTTCAGCCTTTTTGCCGTGCACAAAATCAACTATTTGCCGTGGACGATCGCTTAAATCGGGCCGTAACGGCAACGAAATTTTCCCCTTTTTACCATTTTCTTCGTGTGAAAGCACAGCCACATAACGCTTCCTCACCTCGCGTTTTGCAAACTGTTGCTGCAAACATCGATATGCCTCCATGGTTTTTGCTACCACCATCAGGCCGCTTGTCGCCATGTCTAAACGATGTACAATAAGCGGACTATCGACATCAGGGTAGCGCTCTTGCATCATGCTCTGTACACTCTCGCGATTGCTTTTCCCCCGAACGGCAAGCATACCGGCCGGCTTATTCACCACGCAAATGCTGTCGTCCTCATATATTATTGTCAGCTTTTGATGCTTTTCATCCTCTAATTGATTCGATTCCACATCCAGTCCACGAAGCATCCATGCCATGATAGGCTTACACTTGCTGTTGCATGCCGGGTAAAAGTGAAGATGATGGCACACTTCTTCCTTCGGACTTTCGCCCCACCAGAACATCGCCATGCACAGCGGGTGCCAGCCTTTACTAAAGGCATACTGCAACAAACGGGGCTCACAACACTCTCCTGCTCCTGCAGGAGGCAGCTCATTCTTCCATATTTCAAGCAACGAATGGCGCTCACCGCACGCATTTAACATCATGAACCGTGAGAAAAGCCACCGTTGCAGCATATCGCTCATGGCGTGTCGCTTCTGTCTAAGCGATTTTAACCGCTCATCAATCTCCCGCAAGCTATCTTCGGCAAGAGCTATTTCACCAATCCATCGCTTCTTTATCCGTCTGAGTTCAGCCTTTTGAAACTGGCTTTCACGAATTATTTTTTCTTCCTCTTCTGCCCGATTTTCCGAATCATGCAAGGCTTCTCGCCGCTGGTTACGCTCGTTTTTTGAACGTTGCATCACCATTTTATAATCGGCTATCTCACGTTCGGCCAGCTTCCTTACATCGTCTAAACGCCTTGTAGCCAAGCTATATTCAGAAGAATTTTCCAATGAATGTATCTCCTCGCTAACGCCAACAATCTCTGCCTCTTGCTGTTTGAAGTAGCCATCAGGCTGCAGATAGTCGAAAACGGCGGGCACAAAGCCCTCCCAATCTGCCCTTCCGCCAATCTGTCCACTATATCCGGCCAAATAACCCGTTTCGCTATCGTCTCCGTTTTCCATCCTTCGCTCAACCACCAATACGCCAAACATCTTGCCCTTACTGATGTCGTGCACAAAGCTTTCGGCCACTTTCGCAGGAAGAAAACGCTGTGCCTTGTCACCTTTCAGAAAAGCAACGACCTCATCCACCGCCTGAAGGGCCAACGGATGAGGTTCATAATAAAAGGGATTATTCATGCGCCGAGGGCGCTCAAAGCCCCACTTCAGCGGATGAAAAAGATGTGTATCCAACCTGATAAAACTGTTTTTTATTCACATGTCCGGACAAACGAACACGTATTCGGGGCGTCCTGACGACCCTTCGCTTTAGGCTTCAATCAGCCCCAGGCAGCAGAACTCGTCGTAAAGCGGACGTGCAAGCACCTTTGCATCAGGGTGAGGGGCACCCGTTGTGCCCAGAGCGCGCAGGTCAAAAAAGTGTTTCCAGTCGCTCACAAAGGCAGTATGCACCAGCTCGGTGTTCGTATCGAGGGGCAGAATTACGCGTGCTTCCTGCGGCTTCCGGCCCGCAGCTATGAGGTTCATGTACGCACGCTCAGCGGCCAGATTGCCGAAAAGCCAGTTCTCATAATCGTCAGCGCTACCCTCGGCCACCTTTTTCGCCAGCTCCATAAAGTTTATTTCTGACGGCTCGGCAGCAGAAAGCTCTCTCACCCACTCCGGAAGGTTTACCGTTATCTCGTTGCCGAACTTATCCTTTGAATAGTTACAATAGCGCGTCGACTGCTCGGCCATCGAGTTTGCACGATGCCGGTTAAACTCGCGCGTGATGGCAACCTGCGTCGTAAAGTGCACGGTTACGCGGCGCTCGTGATGGGCAAGTGGCTCGGTAAGGTGGCCAAGGTCGTCCATCCACTGGTTTTCGGCCAGCACACGCAGGTTGGTTGTTACGTAATGACAGCCGTCAACCGTCGTCACTTTCGAGAATTTGTTGCCCTCATATCGCTGCCAGGGCCTCAGAACCGAAGCGTTATCCTGACCAGCCGATGCCGTTTCGTCATCACGATAAAGCAAGTAAACCGTTGCGTGCTCGAGCATAGCGGTATGCTGACTCTTTATCATGCGCTCCACGAAAGGGCGTGCCGACGAGTCGGTACGGTGGTCTTCGCTTTTATAACACACCCTTCCGGCGCGTTCAACCTGCCGGTACATGCCGTCCAAACCTGGCTTCTGAGGCCATATTTCAAACTGTGGGGAGTTTATTTTCATGCCTTCTGAACTGATGTTTCTCCGTAAATATTAATTAAGTGCAAATGTAATCAATCTTCTTCAATATATATAGGTCGTTATCAAAATTCTTTTGTATTTTTGCCTTGCTATGGACGAAACAACCTGTGTTAAACTGCTTGAGCGGCACGGCATTAAGCCAACGAGCAACCGTATTGTCGTCGTCAAGGCCCTCGCTGCCGAAGAACACCCCTCTTCAATGACCGAACTGGAAGAGGCTATCCTCACCATCGACAAGAGCGGCATATCCAGAAGCCTTGCCCTTTTTCGTGAACACCACCTCGTTCACGCCATTGAAGACGGCAACGGCAACGTGAAATACGAGCTCTGCATGAGCCACGGGAGTGACGATGACGATGATGACGACATGCACGTACACTTTTATTGCGAGCACTGTCACCAGACATTCTGCTTCTATGACACGCCAATCCCCCACATTCTGCTGCCGCACGGTTTCGTCATGAACTCGATAAACTATATGGTTAAGGGCCTTTGTCCCTCGTGTGCACGCAAGCAACTGAAGTAGCATGCCCCATAACCATTTTACCACCACACTTGTAAGCTGGTACCGCCAGCACGGCCGCGACCTGCCGTGGCGCCATACGCGCAACCCCTATGCCATATGGCTTAGCGAGGTTATCATGCAACAAACACGCATTGTGCAGGGCCGGGCCTACTGGGAAAGGTTCATCAGCCGCTTCCCTACCGTCGCCAGCCTTGCCTCTGCCAGCGAAGATGAGGTGCTGCGCATGTGGCAGGGGCTGGGCTATTACAGCCGAGCGCGCAATCTTCATGAGGCTGCACGCCAGATAGTTAGCCGCGGCAGCTTTCCCGATAACCTTGCCGACATCCGGCGTCTTAAGGGTGTGGGCACCTACACGGCGGCGGCCGTTGCCTCGTTTGCCTTCGGTATCAGGGCAGCTGCAGTAGATGGAAACGCCTACCGCGTGCTGTCGCGCGTCTTCGCGATAGACACACCCGTCAATTCTACCGAGGGTAAACACCTTTTCCAACAGCTGGCAGACAGCCTCATTGCCGCCCTTCCCGCCGCCGAAGAAGCGGGCGATTTCAACCAGGCTATGATGGATTTCGGTGCCACCTGCTGCACACCAAAGGCTCCAAAATGCCCCGAATGTCCGTTCATGGCGACCTGCGAGGCCCTGCACAGCGGCCGCGTAGCCGAACTTCCCGTCAAGAACCGCACCACAAAGGTGAAGGAACGCCGCATGGCCTACGTCTTCATCAGCTGTCAGGGCTATTGTGCCCTGCACCGCCGCGGGGCGGGAGACATCTGGCAGGGCCTCTGGGAGCCATGCGTATTTGAGGGCGAACCTCTGCCCGAATGGGACGGAACGCTGACGCTTTTAAACAGCAACGTGCGGCATGTATTGACCCATCGCGTTATCCTTGCCGACTTCTACCTGCTGCAAACCGACGTCCGTCCCGAGCTTCCGGCCGATTTTGTCTGGATAAAACAGGAAGACGTGAGCCGCTATGCCGTCCCGCGGCTCGTCGAACGCCTGCTCGAAGCCATCGGCCGCAGGGGTTTGTTATAATCAGGCAGCATCTTTATTACCAGACCATTAAGATGATTTGTAAAAATATTTACAACATCATCTTCCCCTTTTTATACGCAAAAGGTCGTCGTGCGACGGCCGCGGTACGCGCGTGCGGCAGCCGTGATACAACCGTTACGGCGGTCGGCGTACGAGCGTGCCACGGCCGCCGTAACACGAATTCGGCCCCACAACCGTAAAAGCCCTGCACCGCACAGAGCGCACGTTATCTGCTTCGAGAGAGGAAAATAAGGCGCATATAGCCATATTCTGCACGGAAATTTGTAATTTTGCAGAACAATGAGGCTAATCAGATAAAACAAAAATATGGAAGAGAAAAAGTTTAAACGCACAACTGTCACCGCCGCCCTGCCCTATGCCAACGGCGGTGTTCACATCGGCCATCTGGCCGGTGTATATGTTCCGGCCGACATTTATGTACGCTATCTGCGTCTGAAGAAAAAGGACGTTATCTTCATCGGCGGCAGCGACGAGCACGGTGTGCCCATCACCATACGCGCCAGAAAGGAGGGCATCACGCCGCAGGACGTCTGCGACCGCTATCACAAGATTATCAAAGAATCGTTCAAGGAGTTCGGCATTTCGTTCGACGTGTACAGCCGTACCACCTCAAAGGTGCACAGCCGGCTGGCTTCCGACTTCTTCCGCAAGCTGTACGACGACGGCAAACTCATCGAAAAGGAGAGCGAACAATACTACGATCCCGAAGCCAAACAGTTCCTGGCCGACCGCTATATCATGGGAACATGCCCGCATTGCGGCAATCCTAATGCCTACGGTGACCAGTGCGAGAAGTGCGGTTCCGACCTCAGCCCCATGGAGTTAATACATCCTCACAGCACCATATCGGGCGCACAGCCCGTCGTTAAGCGCACCAAGAACTGGTATCTGCCGCTGAACAACTATCAGGAATGGCTGAAACAGTGGATTCTCGAGGGGCACAAGGAGTGGCGCCCCAACGTGTACGGCCAATGCAAAAGCTGGTTAGACATGGACCTTCAGCCGCGCGCCATGACGCGTGACCTTGACTGGGGCATACCCGTACCCGTTGAAGGAGCCGAGGGAAAGGTGCTTTACGTATGGTTTGATGCGCCTATTGGTTACATCTCAAATACCAAAGAGCTGTGCGATGCCGAGCCTGAACGCTGGGGAAGCTGGGAGAAATGGTGGAAGGATGAGGATACACGCCTGGTTCATTTCATCGGTAAGGACAACATTGTCTTCCACTGTTTAATATTCCCCACGATGCTGAAGGCTCACGGCGGCTACATTCTTCCTGACAATGTACCGGCTAACGAGTTCCTCAATTTAGAGAACGACAAGATATCAACCAGCCGTAATTGGGCCGTCTGGCTTGACGAATACCTGCGCGATTTCCCCGGTAAGCAGGATGTTCTGCGATATGTTCTTACCGCCAATGCACCCGAAACGAAAGATAATAACTTCACGTGGAAAGACTTTCAGGAGCGTAACAATTCGGAGCTTGTGGCCATTTACGGTAACTTCGTGAACCGCGCCCTGCAGCTTACATGGAAGTATTGGGACGGCGTTGTGCCCGAATGCGGAGAACTTACCGATACCGACCGTCAGGCCATAGCCGAGTTTAAAGACGTAAAAACAAAAGTTGAGCAGTATCTCGACGCCTTTAAGTTTCGCGAAGCACAAAAGGAAGCTATGAACCTGGCACGCATCGGCAACAAGTATATCACCGAATGTGAGCCGTGGAAAGTATGGAAAACCGATCCCAAACGCGTGGAAACCATCCTCTATATTTCGCTGCAGCTGGTGGCAAATCTGGCTATTGCCTTCGAGCCTTTCCTGCCATTCAGCAGCAAGGACCTGCGCGAGATGATAGGAATGGAGCGTTTCGACTGGGCCGAACTGGGCCTGACTGACCTGCTCAAGGCCGGACACAAGCTGGCTTCACCGCATCTGCTGTTCCAGAAAATTGAAGACGAGGAGATTCAAAAGCAGCTCGACAAGCTGGCTGCCACCAGGAAAGCCAACGAGGCTGCAGAAGCAGCAAAGGAGTATAAGCCCGAACCGATGAAGCCGGAAGTGGCTTTTGACACCTTCGAAAAGCTTGATATACGAGTAGGCCACATCAAGAATTGCCAGAAAGTAAAGAAGTCGAACAAGCTGTTGCTGTTTACCATTGATGACGGTTCGGGCACCGACCGTACCATTCTATCGGGTATTGCCAAATACTATGAGCCGGAACAGCTCATAGGCAAGGACGTACTTTTCGTGGCAAACTTCGCTCCGCGCAAGATGATGGGCCTTGAAAGCCAGGGCATGATCCTAAGCGCCGTTAACTTCGATGGCAGCTTAAGTGTCACCACAACGCTTGGCGAGGTGAAGCCCGGCAGCCAGGTGGGATAGCCGCCACGTCACAACAGGGACCGCTGCAGCCCTTGTAAAAACATACAAAACACGCATTTAGAAAGGCAACAACATGAGAAAAATAATCACGCTGACCTTGTTTCTGCTCGTTACCTTAATGGTAAATGCGCAACTATTCAACCCCGTGAAATTCACATCAGAGCTGAAAACCAACGGGACGGCTGACGCAGAGATTGTCTTCACCGGCAAAATTGAGAAAGGATGGCACGTCTATTCCACCAACCTTGGGCAGGACGGGCCTACCGAAGCTACCTTTAACGTCAACCGTATAGAAGGTATTAAGCTCGTCGGGAAGATGAAGGCGATAGGCCATGAGATAGCTGCTTATGACAAAAACTTTGAGATGAATCTGCGCTTTTTCGAAAGCAACGTCAGGTTTGTACAAAAGATAAAGTTTACCAAGCCTACATACAGCATTGACGTTTACCTCAATTACGGAGCGTGTAGCGACCAGACTTGCATGCGCCCTATGGACGTAAACCTGAAACAAAGCGGCAAAAGTCCGGCAGTAGATGGGAAAGCTGTTGAAGAGGCTAAAGCAGCCGGGACAAAGGATGCCATAACCGAGACGCCACCATCCGGCGCTAATATGGCAGCCATTGCCACTGACACGCTTGCTCTTTCAAAAGCCGACACTACGGCTCAAACCGCTATTTCCGCAGCCATGCCGTCTGACGCTGACAAGGCGGCCCTCTGGAAACCCGTCATCAAAGAGCTGAAAGCCTTCGGCGGTGCGGGCGATATTGCAGACCAGTCTTTGCTTTACATCTTCCTGATGGGCATAGTAGGCGGACTGCTTGCGCTGGTAATGCCGTGCATCTGGCCCATTATTCCCATGACCGTAAGCTTCTTCCTGAAGCGCTCAAAGGACAACAGGCGGCGCGGTGTACGCGATGCCGCTATCTATGGAGCCTCTATTGTCGTTATCTTCCTTACACTGGGAATAGGCGTTACGGCGCGTTTCGGACCGAGTACGCTCAATGCACTGTCGACAAATGCGGTGTTCAATATCTTTCTTTTTGTGCTGCTGGTAGTGTTTGCCTTAAGCTTTTTCGGCTGGTTTGAGATTAAACTGCCCGACAGCTGGGCCAATAAGGTTGATACCAAAGCCAGCAATACCACGGGCCTGCTGTCTATTTTCCTCATGGCGTTCACCCTCGTGCTGGTAAGCTTTTCATGTACGGCTCCCATCATCGGGCTACTGTTGGTACAAACTGTAACCTCCGGAGCACGACTTGCACCCGCCATAGGCATGCTCGGATTTGCATTGGCACTGGCCGTCCCTTTCTCACTTTTCGCCATGTTCCCCTCATTAATGAAGCGCACACCGAAGAGCGGGGCCTGGATGAACCACATAAAGGTAGTGCTCGGCTTTATAGAATTGGCGTTCGCACTGAAGTTTTTCAGCGTGGCTGACTTGGCTTATGGATGGCACTTGATGGACCGCGAGGTATTCCTTTCTATCTGGATTGTTATCTTTGGAGCCTTGGGAGCTTACCTCGTAGGGTGGTTGAAGTTCCCACATGACGCCATCGAAGGAGACACCAACAAGCCTATGTCGGTACCCGCCATTATGACGGGGCTGTGCTCTTTCGCCTTTGCCGTCTACATGATACCTGGTTTATGGGGTGCTCCCTGCAAGGCTGTGTCAGCCTTTGCACCGCCAATGAACACGCAAGACTTTAATTTAAACACCAAGGTTGTGGAAGCACGGTTCACAGATTACGAAACCGGCATGACTGCCGCAAGGGCAGCGGGCAAACCCGTACTGATTGACTTCACCGGATTCGGCTGCGTAAACTGCCGTAAAATGGAGGCTACCGTATGGACCGATCCATCAGTAGCCGACAAGCTTGAGAACGATTACGTACTGATTTCATTGTATGTAGACGATAAGACAAAGCTGCCACAACCCATAGAAGTAAAGGACGAGAACGGAGAAATACGCACTTTACGTACCGTCGGTGACCGCTGGAGCTATCTGCAAAGCCACAAATTCGGTGCCAATACACAGCCTTTTTATGTGGCTGTTGACAGCCAGGGAAATCCGCTTAACGGCGCCTATTCATACAATGAAAATATAAAAGACTATCTGAATTTTTTGAACAAGGGGCTTGATAATTATAAAAAGCGTGTAAATAACAACGCTGATTAAATAAGAACTGGTTCGGTATTAGAAGTTGGGAATACAAGAAATATCAAAAAAATAAGCTAACCTACTGCTTATTTTATACAGGTTAAAGGCTGCTACATGATGGTAGCCTTTAATGTTTTCTATACCATGATATGCTGTTTCCGTCAATAAACTGCTGACGTTTAAGCACTGCATCAGCAGGTAAACAGGGCGCTTTGACACCATCGCTGACAGTTAAGGGAGCTGTTTCCACACGAATTTCATCCCAAAGACCCCGCTGAATAAAGCTATTAAGGGTAGCAGCTCCGCCTTCTACCATCAGGCTTTGACGTTGATTGTTATGCAAATAAGCCAGCATATCGTCAATATTGCTGAACGCCTTAAAGCCATCGGGTACCCCTTCCGAGTGATGTGTCAGCACCAATCGCTCAGGATTTGAACCACTCCACAGGCGCACATCCAAGCGAGGACGGTCGGTTTGCATTGTGTTTCTCCCCACTAAAATAGCATCATATTCAGCACGGAGCTGATGAACCAGCATGAATGTGTATGGCGTAGAAATATGAAGAGGAACACTTTGCCTACTGCAAGATGCGGCGTTTAACAGCCCGTTAGATGTCTGTGCCCACTTAAGCAGGATAAACGGGCGTGCAAAGCGGTTGAACGTAAAGAAGAAACGGTTGCTCTCTATACACTCCTTTTCCAGCATCCCCACCGTAACGTCAACACCAGCCTCACGCATTCGCTGTACGCCACGCCCCTGAACGCGGGCAAACGGGTCAATACAGCCACATACACAACGACGTATACGTTTGCTAATGATAAGGTCGCAGCAAGGCGGTGTGTGGCCCCAGTGAGAGCAAGGCTCCAATGAAACATAGATAGTAGCATCAGTAAGCAAACCCTCATCTTCCGGACGCACTGAAGCAAAAGCATTTACTTCGGCATGTGGCCCACCGTAAGGAGAGGTAAAACCTTCGCCCAGAATACGGCCTTCAGCCGATACGATAACGGCACCTACAGAAGGATTAGGGCGGGCTGTAAGCCTGCCGTTACGGGCAAGCTGCAGGCAACGTCGCATGAAATGTTCGCCGATGGTTCGTTGTGATTGTATATTAAGAATTCGTTCATTTTGATTCATATAGCCTGTTATGCTATGGGTTACAGACGCAAATATACTTTTTATTTGCTAAGTCAACAACTTTCGTGCCTGAATTTTGACAGAACAATACCATGCCGGCGTGAAAAAGACTGTCGTACACCTTAATAATATAAAGTGGATAGAAACAACAAAATGCCATGATTTATTTTTAAAGATAAAACCTACAAACCGAAAAAAACAAGTATCTTTGTCATAAATATGAATGTACAAGATAGTTATACAAAGCTATGGCAGCAGTTACGATCATGCTATGACGACGGCGAGGCCAGAGCTATTGTACGTATGTTGCTCGCTTCACGGTTTAATATGACACTTACCGACATAGTTACGGGCAGTGTTGAACGACTGGATAAAAAAGAAAAAGCGTGGCTTACACAAGCCATAGACAGAATAGAAGAAGGAGAACCTGTACAATATGTAATAGGAACAGAAGAGTTTTGTGGACGTACTTTTTATGTAGAGAAAGGAGTTTTGATTCCACGTCCCGAGACCGCTATGCTGTGTAAGCGAATAGAAAATGAATATAACAGGCCTTACTGTGCGTTGCAACCTCCCGAACCTATAAGGGTTTTAGACATAGGAACAGGCAGCGGATGTATTGCCATTACGCTGGCACTGGGTATTGACAACAGCGATGTTACTGCGTGGGATGTATCTGCTGACGCCTTGATTATAGCACGCAAGAACGCCCATTCTCTCAAAGCTAAAGTGAACCTGCTACTACAAGACATATTGCAACCAGCAGAAACGCTGCCCTATGCCAACAGCGAGAAAGGATGGTTTGACATAATAGTATCGAACCCACCATACATTACAGAGCGAGAAAAGGCAAGTATGCACGTAAACGTGCTTCAGCATGAGCCGAGACAAGCGTTGTTTGTGCCCGATGACAACCCGCTGCTTTTCTATCGTGCTATAGCTCATTACGCTCGCTTGGCACTGAAACGAGGAGGCGAACTTTATTTCGAGATAAATCCATTATTCGCCAACGAGCTAAAAAATATGTTACAACAAGAAGGGTTCAACAATGTGCAAATATTTACCGATCAGTTTAAACGGGAACGCTTTGCCAAAGCCGTATGGAACAGATAAACAAGCCAACTTACACCTTTATTATATTATAGCAGGAAGATGTTTAGAAAAAGTCCACCCATCACTGAAGAAGAAGCCTTGAAAAAACTTGCGGCCCTCTGTGCCAAAGCTGAATATTGCACGGGCGACTTAGACGAAAAAATGCGACGATGGGGCCTTAATGACGAGGCTCGTCAGCGCAATATTGAATACCTGATCGATCATCAATATGTTGACAATATGAGGTATTGCCAGGCTTTTATCAACGATAAAATCAAATACAATAAGTGGGGACGCCGGAAGATTGAGCAAGCATTGTGGATGAAACACATACCAGAAGATGTATCGAAAACGGTATTGGATAGCATTGATGACAATGTTTACGTAGATATTCTGCGACCGCTTTTGAAAACCAAATGGCCGACAATTCATGCCGAAACCGATTATGAACGCAGCATGAAACTGATTAAATTTGCCATGAGTCGTGGCTTTGACATGGCGCTTATACGCCGTTGCATAGACGAGGATATTATCACAGAAGTGGATGAGGGTTAGCTTCTTACAACGTTTACTCGACCTTACGAATCCACGGGCATGTGCTGTTTGTGGGGAAAGACTGGGCGCTGAAGAAACACTCTTCTGCACAGTCTGTCTCCTTCACTTGCCTTTAACCGACTTTCTTACGCAGCCCGATGACAATCCTATGACACAAATGTTCTGGGGACGCCTGCCTGTAGAGAAAGCTTATGCGCTGATGTATTATACTGCTCACGCTACATCTTCATACCCTGTATACAAGCTAAAGTACCTGAATGCACCGGAAATAGGTGTAGAATTAGGCCGCTATGTGGGGAAACGACTGTGTAAGGCAGGGTTCTTCAGCGATATAGATGCTCTGGTTCCCGTCCCGCTGACACGGCAGCATCAACGTAAACGAGGGTACAATCAAAGCCAGATGATAGCCGAAGGTATTGCAGAGGAAAGCCAATTACCGATATGGAACCATGTTGTCAGGCGCAAAAGCTTCCACTCGAGCCAGACAAACAAGGGTAGGTTAGAGCGGGCTGCCAATGTTGAAGGGGCTTTTGAACTGATAGATACCGACAAGATAAGAGGCGCCCATGTGCTGATTGTAGATGACGTTGTGACCACGGGAGCTACCGTATGCTCTCTGGGAAAAGAAATGAGAAAGGTTGAAGATGTCAGAATAAGTCTGGTGTCGATAGGCTTTGCCAATGAACAACGCTAAGACAGCCATCCAGAAGAAAGATAAACAACGTCTTTCTTTTGTATTATCGCCAATTTACACTAACTTTGCCATCAAATAAAACATCATAAAATATATGGATAACGTGAAATATGCCTTTGCTGAAAAGCTCCTGAAAATAAGGGCTATCAAGCTTCAACCCAACGAACCTTTCCAATGGGCCTCGGGCTGGAACTCGCCTATTTACACTGATAACCGCTTAGTTCTCAGTTATCCGGACGTGAGAGCTTTTGTTAAAACCGAACTTACCCATGCAGTCTTGGCTCATTTCCCAGAGGCTACGGCTGTAGCTGGTGTTGCCACGGGGGCCATCGCCATGGGCATGGCTGTTGCCGATTTATTGCAGTTGCCTTATGCTTACGTGAGGCCAAAACCGAAAGATCACGGTACAAAGAGCCAGATAGAAGGTCGTTTGCCCGAAGGATCTAAAGTGGTTGTTGTAGAAGATTTAATCTCAACGGGAAGCAGTTCGCTAAAAGCCGTTGAAGCCTTACGTACGGCAGGATTCGACGTTGTTGGCATGGTAGCCAGCTATACTTATGGTTTTCCTGTTGCCGAAGAAGCCTTTAAGGAAGCCAGTTTAAAGCTTGTTACCATCGGGGACTATGAGCATACTGTTGAAATTGCCGCACAGACTGGTTACATTTCAAAAGACGATATTGAGGTTCTGCATGAGTGGCGCAAAGACCCTGCAAACTGGAAACGAAGCCGTTAAAAGATATGACAAAGATAGAAAGCACCATACGCGAGATAGCTTACCCGCAACAAGCAGTCTATAATATGCTGAGCGACCTGAGCAATATTCAAAAAGTTCAGGACAAAATTCCTCATGAACAAGTGAAAGACTTAACTTTTACTGCTGACAGTATTTCCATTTCAACACAGATGGGAGCTGTAAAAATGGTGATTGTCAACCGTGAAGAGCCGAAGGAAATTAAGTTTGAGACACAAGAAAGCCCCATACCCTTCAACTTTTGGATACAGATTCTACCTGTCAGTGAGACTTCGTCGAAGATAAAACTCACCATTAAAGCCGACCTTAATCCCTTTATCGCCGGCATGGTCAAGAAGCCATTACAGGAAGGGATAGAGAAAATTGCAGATGCATTACAGCTCATTCACTACGAAAAAACTTAAAAACTGTATTCTTTTTGGCAAACAAAGCCATGCACAGACCACTTTATTCATGACATACTTTGTACGTATTTTTCACAAGTTAATACAGGTTTTGACAGCCTTAGCTTTCATCTTGATGTCGGCATGTAAGGGTGAAAACTTTACCTACAGTAACTTTCATTGTAACCTTTACATCGACAACAGTACGCATCATGACCTTACACTCGCTTCGGCTATGAACGCAATGAATCCTGGTGTTTTCTGTACCATCAAGTATTTACCTAACCGAAACGCCTACTTCTTCACGTCAAATCAGGGGCAAAGCAGCACAAACAACTTTGACGCCAAGGATACAGAGCGAGGAAATAGCTCACGGATAGGCATGAATAACGGGCTTATCGTTGGATACGCAAACCTTTCTGACGACGGCAGTGGGTATCATTTTTACGCCTTTGACGCCCAATGTCCGGTCTGTTTCGATTACAATGCCATTCCCATGCGCAGCTATCCGCTCAGTATTAACGGCAGTGGCATCGCAACATGCGCCAATTGTAAACGACAATTTAACCTGAACACGGGAGGCAATTGCATCAATAATACCGGACAAATGACCACATATAGAGCCACGACAGCAGGACCGTTTGGCATACTCTTCATCAATTAGGCACGATTACTATTAAATTGTGTAAAAAACTTGTACTTTTAAAGATTAACCTATATCTTTGCATATATATAATTGCGGCAATAGCTCAGTTGGTAGAGCGCGACCTTGCCAAGGTCGAGGTCGCGGGTCCGAGTCCCGTTTGCCGCTCATATTTTAGATGATTCCATTGCCGCAATGGTGGAATTGGTAGACACGAGGGACTTAAAATCCCTTGGCCAGTAATGGCTGTGCGGGTTCGAGTCCCGCTCGCGGCACACCTATTTTTTTTATTCCTTATTATATTATGCGTAACTATCTGATTCTATCTTTATCCGTTTGTTCACTTTTAGCTTTATCTTCGTGTTCAAAAATGGGTCCGCTTTCAGCTGACAATTTCGCTGTCGAACCGAATCCATTAGAGACCCTTGGTGGAAAAGTGCCCGCAACAATCAACGGTACTTTCCCCGAGAAATACATGAAGAAGAAAGCTGTTGTCACCGTAACGCCGGAGCTTCGCTGTGCTGACGGGCAGATTGCCCAAGGCCAAAGCACAACTTTCCAGGGCGAAAAGGTACAGGGAAACAACCAGTCTATTCCTTACAAAGTAGGTGGAAAGTACACCATGAAAACGGCTTTCGACTATACACCTGCTATGCAACAGAGCGACATGTACCTCACATTCAACGCACGTGTAGGCAGCAAAAAGGTAACTATTCCTGCCGTAAAAGTTGCAACCGGCGTTATTGCTACAGCCGAACTGTACAAAAAGGCCATGGACAATGCTGGCGGATGCCTTGCCCTCGACTCTTTCCAGCGCGTGAAGGCACAGCGTCAGGAAGCCAACATCAAGTTCTTAGTTAACCAGGCCAACTTGCGTAAGACCGAATTAAAGAACAATTCCGTACAGGAATTTGTACAGATGTTGAAGAAGATTAACGCCTCACGCGAAGACCTTAATCTGAAGAATGTCGAAGTAGCCGCATACGCATCACCCGAGGGTGGTTACACATTCAACAACAAGTTAGCCAACAAGCGCCAGAACACCACAGAGAAATACGTCAACCAACAGCTCAAGGCTGCAAAACTTGCAGGCGCTAATGTTGACGCTCACTACACGGCACAGGACTGGGATGGCTTCAAACAGCTTGTTGCTGCAAGCAATATTCAAGACAAGGATGTGATTCTTCGGGTGCTTGAAATGTACAAGGATCCCGAAGAACGTGAGCGTCAAATCCGCAACATGAGTGAAGGTTTCCGCGAACTTGCTACAGGTATCCTGCCCGAACTCCGCCGAAGCCGCCTCATCATCAACTATGAAACAATTGGTCGTTCTGACGAACAGATCAAGGCTCAATATGCTGCCGACCCTTCAAAACTGAGCGCAGACGAGCTGCTATACAATGCAAGTCTTGAAACAAACGCCGATAAGAAGGCCGAAATTTATAAGAAAGCATCAGAGCTTTATCCTACCGACTATCGCGCATTCAACAATTTAGGTACCCTCGCCTTTAACAAAGGCGACCAGGCTTCTGCCAAGCGCTACTTCGCCGAAGCCCAGAATAAGGGTAATGCTCCTGAAGCAAATGCCAATCTTGGCCTCATTGCACTGAAGAACGGACAGCTGAAAGATGCTGAATATCTTATCTCAAAAGCTACCGATGCCAACGATCTCGGCCAGGCTCTCGGCAATTTGAACATCGCGAAAGGCAACTATGCTGCCGCCGTTAAGGACTTCGGCGACTCGTTTACCAACAGTGCTGCCCTCGCTCAACTGTTGAACAAGGACTATGCAGCTGCCGCAGCCACGTTAAATAACGTCAAGAATGCCGATGCCATCACGTATTATCTGAAGGTGCTTGTACTGAACCGTCAGGGCAATGCCACGGCAGCCAAGCAGGCTCTCGATAAAGCAACAAGACTTGATTCTTCACTGGCAGACTATGCCCGGAAAGACTTAGAGTTTGCTAATCTAAAATAAAAAGCCATTTCGGCGCATTATATAACTTGACAAAGAAGCTAAAGAGGTTAAACCTTAACTTCCTTAGCTTCTTTGTTTTTCATCCTCCGCCATCAGCAAAAATCATTCTTTTTCATGCTCAAGCGCTTACTTCTCATCTCTCTTCCTGTTCTATTGCTTTTAGCCTCCTGCGGCGAAGATAGCAAACACTTCAAAATAGAAGGCCGTCTGTTACAGATTAATCAGGGTGAATTTTACCTCTACAGTTCCGACGGCAGCATCAACGGCCTTGATACCATTAAAGTGCAGGGCGGTCGCTTTAATCATGAAATAGAGTGCGACCACCCCACAACGCTCATGCTTGTTTTCCCCAACTTCTCCGAGCAGCCTATCTTTGCAGAACCAGGAAAGACCATAGACATTGAAGGAGATGCCTCACACCTGAAGATGTTGAAGATTAAAGGTACCGACGACAACGAGCTGATGTCGGCCTTTCGTGAGCAGATTGCCACAGCCTCGCCGCCCGAAGAAAAACGCCTTGCCACACAGTTTGTAGAAGACCATTTGCAGTCACCTGTCAGTATTTATCTGGTAAAGAAATACTTTATAGTGTCTCCCCGTCCCGACTATCGCGAAGCCGGACGCCTCCTGAAGTTGCTCAAAGCCGGACAACCCGATAATTTTGTCATCAGCAACATGGCCCGAAGCATCAAAGTGTTAAGCCAAACTACCGTGGGTTCACGGCTTCCGGTCTTCAAGATTAAAGACATGAAGGGCAACACGGTCACCTCAAGTTCGCTCAGTCATGGGCTTGCCGTCATCTGTACATGGGCGTCATGGAGTTTTCCCAGTACCGACATGTTGCGCCAACTAAACCAGATACAAATCGACAAACAGAAAACCTTCAAGGTGCTTTCTATTTGTGTCGATGCCAGTCGAGCTGATTGCAACACCTATCTTAGCGTGAATCAGGTTACATGGCCCAATGTCTTCACGGGTGAAATGTTCGATACAGCCCCCCTGAAAATATTAGGTTTGCAGAACGTACCCGACAATATCGTTGTCAAAGACGGTCGCATTGTTGCCCGCAGCTTGGACACAAGCAGTTTGCGCGATAAGGTAGAGAGCCTGCTCTGACACCTTAAAAACACCTATTCCACATGCTTGTAAAAACATATAGTGCCGCTGTTAACGGACTCGATGTTACGCCAGTCACCATTGAAGTAAGCCTGACGCGTGGCGTTATGTACCATTTAACCGGTCTCGGTGACGAAGCAGTGCGCGAAGGACGCGACCGCATCGCTGCCGCCATGCAGTATAACGGACTGAAATTTCCGAAAGCCGACATCACCGTCAACATGGCACCTGCCGACCTTAAAAAGGAAGGAAGCAGTTTCGACCTGCCGTTGGCTATCGCCATTCTCGCCGCCGACGGCCAGATAAGCTCACAGGCTCTTAGCCGCTTTATGATGGTAGGCGAGTTGGGGCTTGACGGAAAGCTTCAACCCGTCAAGGGTGTACTGCCTGTTGCCATCAAGGCAAGGCTCGAACATTACGAGGGCCTTATCGTGCCCACAGCCAATGCCCGCGAGGCGGCTATTGTGAATCAGCTTAACGTTTACGGCATGGACAGCATGGCTGACGTCATATCTTTTCTTGACGGAAAGACGCAATGCCAGCCCGTTGTCGTTGACACGCGCAGGGAATTCTTTGAGCATCAGTATAATTTCGACCTTGATTTCTCTGACGTTCGCGGACAAGAGAACGTCAAACGAGCCCTGGAAGTGGCCGCTGCAGGAGGCCATAACCTCATCATGATAGGCCCTCCTGGGTCAGGGAAAAGCATGATGGCCAAGCGCCTGCCGTCCATTCTGCCACCCCTTACCCTTGCCGAGAGCCTCGAAACCACGCAGATTCATTCGGTCGCGGGCCTGCTTAGCCGCGGCTCTTCGCTCATATCGCAACGCCCTTTCCGCTCACCCCACCACACCATTTCAGAAGCAGCCCTCGTTGGCGGTGGCACAAACCCCATGCCCGGAGAGATTTCTCAAGCTCACAATGGCGTACTTTTCTGCGACGAGCTGCCCGAATTCAGCAAACATACACTGGAGGTTCTGCGCCAGCCTCTTGAAGACAGGGTCATCACTATAAGCCGAGCCAAATACACGGTTACCTATCCTTGCTCATTCATGTTTGTGGCATCGATGAATCCCTGCCCTTGCGGCTACTATGGCGACCCCACGCATCACTGTGTCTGTACGCCCGGGCAAATTCAACATTACCTCAACAAGATATCGGGACCGCTGATGGACCGAATAGATATTCAGTGCGAAATATCGGCCCTTCCTTTCAAAGATCTCTCGCGTGCGCAGCCCGGGGAGCCCTCGTCCACGATACGCGGGCGCGTCATTGCCGCCCGCGCCCTTCAAACCGAACGCTTTAAGGATAACCGCCTTATACACTGCAACGCCCAGATGACCGAGCGAATGATTCACCGTTATGCCGAGCCCGACGACAAAGGGCTTGAACTATTGCGCGTAGCTATGGAGCGCCTCAGCCTCTCGGCACGTGCTTATTCGCGCATTCTCAAAGTGGCACGGACCATAGCCGACCTCGCCGGAGCCGAACGCATAGCGCAGGAACACATTGCCGAAGCCATAGGATACCGCCAGCTCGACCGTGGCGACTGGGCCGAACGCGGGGCTTAACCCTCCGCTCTTCCGACATACGGCTTTTATATGACAAACAGGATAACATACAAAAAATGAAGAAAACACCATTCCTTACGGCTGCCCTCACATTGGCTGCAGCCTCTTTTCTCACCACCTCACTTACAGGATGTGGCACCATCAGGCAAACAACAACCTCGCAACAGCAGGCTCAACAACCGGCCGTACCGCAGGAAATCAACCCCTCAACCGCTGCCAACGCCGACGTTTTGAGCATAAAAGACGCCGCCTTGCTGCTTAACAATCCTGACAAGGCCGACTCCATAGCACGTGCAAACGGCTATCGTGTCATTAACCGTTACGGCGTTTACCGTGTCGAGACTTACGCCAAGATGCTCTATAAAAACTGTACACCCGCCAAAAGTATGGGCAAAAACCTTTACGACGACACGCCGAAGCCCCGTCGAAAAGGCACATCAAGCTACGTGGCCATGACACCGGACGGTGCCGAAAGCGTCATCATTGGCGTATTCAATGCGGCTACCTACCAGAACCTTGTTGAACAGGTGAAGACCGGCGGCTTCACACTCGACATGGCCGGTGACGAGGATGCCTATACAAACGGCCGCTACAACGTTTACTGTTACAGCGGCCGCAAGACGGTTCGTATAGAGAAAGTGCGCTAAGGGCTTACCTTAACGTGCGCGTTGCATTGAGCACACACAGCACCATTACGCCCACATCGCCGAACACGGCAACCGGCATGGCAAGATTTCCAAGCAGTCCGAGCCCCACAAGCACAAGGATAAGCACCTTCGTAGCAATGGCAAACCAGGCATTCTGATGGGCAATGGCTATGGTTCGGCGGGCTATGCGCACGGCCGTAGCTATTTTATGGGGCTTGTCGTCCATCAGAACCACGTCGGCAGCCTCTATGGCAGCGTCGCTCCCCAGCGCGCCCATGGCTATACCTACGTCAGCACGGGCCAGCACGGGAGCGTCATTAATGCCGTCGCCCACGAAGGCAAGGCTTCCCTTGGGCGGCAGACTGTGCAGCAAACGCTCTACATAAGCCACCTTGTCGGCAGGCAGCAGACCGGCATGATACTCGTCAATGCCCAGCTCTGCAGCCACTTGCCGTGCTACGTCTTCATGGTCGCCGGTAAGCATAACCGTTCTTTTCACGCCCTCATTCTTCAATGCTGTGAGCGCCTCGCGGCTGTCAGCTTTCACGCGATCGGCAATAACCACATGCCCCGCATAGGCTCCATCTACGGCCACATGGATGACAGTGCCCGCATGCTGCACGCATTTCGTGCATGCATGCACATGTGCACCCACGCGCTCCATCATCTTTTCGTTACCCACGCACACCCTGCGACCGTTTACCAGGGCCGAGATTCCCTCACCCGCCGTTTCTTCTATCTCTTCTATCTTGCAGCTGTCGTGCTCGTTCGGATAGGCTGCACGCAAGGCTACGGCTATGGGGTGGCTGCTGAAACGTTCAACATGGGCGGCAAGATGAAGCAGTTCCTGTTCATCAATATCGTCGGGATGGACAGCCTCAACCGCAAAGATGCCCTCGGTAAGCGTGCCTGTCTTGTCGAACACTACGGTAGAAAGGCGTGCCAAAGTGTCCATATAGTTTCCGCCTTTTATCAGTATTCCCTTTCGCGATGCGCCGCCGATGCCGCCAAAAAAGCTTAGCGGAACCGAAATGACAAGCGCGCAGGGACAGCTCACTACAAGGAAACTCAGCGCGCGGTAAGCCCACGTGGCCAGACCTGCGCCGTAGCTCTCGCTGAACAACGGCGGGACAAACGCGAACACCAGCGCCAGCATAACCACCACCGGCGTGTAGATACGGGCGAAGCGGCGTATGAAAGTCTCGCTCTTCGACTTGTTTTCTCCCGAATGCTCTACAAGCTCCAGAATCTTCGAGCACGTCGATTCGCCGAAGCTTTTCTCTACTTTTATCCTCAGCACACCGGTGAGATTGACGCACCCGCTGATAACAGCGTCGCCCTCCTTCACCTCGCGCGGCATACTCTCACCGGTCAGAGCCACGGTGTTCAGGCTCGAACGGCCCTCGAGAACCGTGCCGTCAAGCGGTATCTTTTCACCGGCTTTCACCACCACGGTTTCCCCAATCTGCACGTCGTCGGGCGCAACAACCGTCACCTCGCCGCCGCGTTCTACGCCGGCCGTGTCAGGACGGATGTCCATCATAGCCTCAATGGAGTGGCGGCTCTTGTCCTCGGCATAGTCCTCGAACAGCTCGCCCACCTGGAAAAACAGCATGACAAACACTGCCTCGGCGAACTGCGGCTCGGCCCCGGGCAGGAAACCGATGCACAGCGCACCTATGGTTGCTATGCACATCAGGAAGTCTTCGTTGAACGGGTTGCGCTCCCTGATGCCCTCTTCCACGGCTTCGCCCATGACGTCGTAGCTGATAATGAGATAAGGCACCAGATAAACGCCAAGCTGCGCCCACAGCGGAAGCGCTGTGGCTTTTACAAAAAGGTAGGCCAGCACCAGGGCAACGGCCGTAAGAAGAATTCTGAACAACAGTTTTTTATCCATGTCAGGGTTGATGTTTTGTTTTCTGCTGGCAAAGTTACTGCATTGTTCCTGCAACTCGGTTGCAAAGCTATTGGCAGACGTCTGCGCCGCGGAGTCCGTTGTACGGCGGCCGTGGTACGATCGTCTGACGGCCGCCGTACGGGTTTCACCACGGCCGCCATACACGCGTGCGGCGGCCGCCGCACGACGGACAGAAGCCTTGCATCGGCTCAAATCTGCCTCATAAATCTGCCGGCCCTGCACTGTTTTCTCCCCATCCTCCCACCCCCGGAAGCAGGGTTTCAGACAGGTATAAAAAGATGATAAAATAAGATAAAGTAGCATTTAAGACATATTTTATAGCAGAATATACATGTTTTTATCGTAAAATATTGCGTTTCTTTGCATCCGACAATCAAACGACGGCCTGACAGTCAGACCGGAAACCGGACAAATAAAAATCAATATAACGAAAAAACAAACATGGTAAATCTAAATTTAACTTCACAGATTGTACTGAACAAAGTGCCGCAGGAGTTCTACCAGCCGAAAACCGCGGTAGACCGTACCGAGCTTACGCGTATGGAAAAAATTCCTACAGACATCTTCTCTACCATAGAAGAGGGCGCACGCCACATTGCCGACAGCATTGAAAAAGACATCAAGGCCAAGAGCGCAGCAGGCAAATTCTACGTCATTGCCCTCGGAACCGGCACCTCTCTGACGCCTGTCTTCAACGAGCTTGTGCGCCGCCACAAGAAAGAAGGCCTAAGTTTCAAGAACGTTGTCGTATTCAATGGCTACGAGTATTTTCCGCTTACGGCGAAGAATACCAACAGCAGCCTGAAACAGTTAAAGGAGCGTTTCCTCAACAAAGTGGACATTGAGCAGCAGAATGTTTTCTCGCCCGACGGCACCATCGCACAGGAAGCCGTGCAGGAATACTGCCGACTGTACGAGCAGCGCATACAAACCTTCGGCGGACTGGACGCTGCCCTCTTCGGCATCGGCCGCAACGGCAACATCGCTGTCAACGAGCCGGGTTCGAGCTTAGCCTCCATGACGCGCATTATTCTCATTGACGCGCTCTCACGTGAGGAAATGACCAACAGCTTTGCCAACGGCGAACAGGTTCCCCCGTGCAGCATAACCATGGGCATGAGCACCATACTGAAGGCACGCAAACTGTATGTAACCGCGTGGGGTGAAGAGAAAGCGGGAATCGTCAAGGCCGCCGTTGAGAGCAATATATCGGATACCTGCCCCGCCTCGTTCATGCAGACGCATGAAGATGCCGACATGGTTATCGACCTCGGTGCGGCTTCGGAGCTGACGCGCATCAAGCACCCGTGGCTCGTTACCAGCTGCAAGTGGGACGACAAACTGGTGCGTTCGGCCCTCGTATGGCTCTGCGGCGTAACCCATAAGCCCATCCTCAAACTGACCAACAAGGACTATAACAACAACGGACTGAGCGAACTGCTGGCCCTCTACGGTTCGGCCTACAACGCAAACATCAAGATTTTCAACGACCTTCAGCATACCATTACGGGCTGGCCCGGCGGAAAGCCCAACGCTGATGACACTTATCGCCCCGAGCGTGCAAAGCCATTCCCCAAGCGTGTGCTCGTTTTCTCACCCCATCCTGACGATGATGTCATCTCGATGGGCGGCACCATACAGCGCCTTGTCAACCAGAAGCACGACGTTCATGTGGCTTATGAGACAAGCGGTAACATTGCAGTGAACGACGAAGAGGTAACACGCTTCATGCACTTTGTCAACGGTTTTAACCAGATTTTCAACCATTCGAAAGACAAGGTCATCGTTGACATGTACCAAAAGATAAAGGAAACCTTCAAGAATAAGAAGCCGGGCGACTTCGATACACGCGATGTGCTGACGCTGAAAGGCCTTATCCGCCGCGGCGAAGCACGCACGGCATGCACCTTTAACAACATTCCGCTCGACCATGTACACTTCCTTGACCTGCCCTTCTATGAGAGCGGTAAGATAGAAAAGCTGCCAATGACCGAGAAAGATGTGGAGATTGTGCGGCACCTTATCCAGGAAATAAAGCCTCATCAGATTTATGTTGCAGGCGATTTAGCCGACCCTCACGGAACCCATCGCAAGTGCACGAACGCCGTTCTGGCCGCCATCGATCTGGAGAAAAAGGCCGGTGCCAAGTGGTTAAAGGACTGCCGTATATGGATGTACCGCGGAGCGTGGGCAGAATGGCCTATAGAAAACATCGAGATGTGCGTGCCAATGAGTCCCGAAGAGCTCCGCGCGAAGCGCAATGCCATACTGAAACACTCAAGCCAGATGGAGAGTGCGCCGTTCCTTGGCAACGACGAGCGCCTGTTCTGGCAGCGTGCAGAGGACCGCAATCGCGGCACGGCACAACTCTATGACGACCTCGGGCTGGCTTCGTATGAGGCTATGGAGGCGTTCGTTGAGTACAAACCGCTGTAACAAAAGGCTTACCACATAACCCTCTTCTGTAAAGAGGGGTGTCCCTTTGGGGCAACAGATGTATTACAGGATAACCAAATAAATCGGGCAGGAGAAAACAATCATCGTTTTCTCCTGCTTTTATTTCCTGCCTCTTATACCGGAAAGGATTCGCCCAAAGCCTTGTCGGGCAATGGCTTTTGGACAGCCAGTGTCAGCTCTCACACTTTTTTGTCGGGCAAAGGAAAGCGTCAAGACATTGCTTTTCCCCTTGTCTTTGCGCAAGCTTACGCCTATCAAGAAGTAAACTTTTCATTATATTTGCATAGGGTTACGCTTATCAGAAAGTAAACTTTTCAGTATATTTGCGTAAACTTACGAGCTATGGACAAGAGTTTTCAGATATCAAGCTTTGCCGATTTCGACCATCCGGCAGTGTATGCCGACAACAATTACTTCGCCCTTTCGCCCTTAGCGCTCTACCCCGAGCTTTGCAAGGGCATGAGTGTAAACTGTTTAATCTTCATTTTCTGCACGGAAGGACACCTGAATTTAACGCTCAACGCGAGGCCGGTAGGCGTAGATGCGGGGGGCTGCGTGGTGTGCCCGCCGAACGCTATGATAGCAAACATCAGCCATGATGAGCACAGCAGCGCCACGATTGTGGGCTACTCAATGGAGATTCTCACGCGAATGCTCACGGGAGGAGAGCGTGTCTGGCGCATCATGGCGATGTTGACGCAGAAACCTGTCATCAGCAACGACGAGCGATATGTCTACAATCACCTCAGCACTTTCCTCAATATGCTGCGCTATCGCACCTCGGGGAATGACGTTTATCAGGACGAAATTGTCTACCATCTGTTTGCAACGCTGTTCTTTGACGTCATCAACGACTTCCATATACCCGCTGACAGCCAGCAAAAAACAGAGGAACCGCGGGGTTCCCACTTCAGAACCGTCCAGCTCTACAAGCTGTTTCTCGCACACTTAAACAAAGACAACGGCAGCCACCGCACCATAGGCTACTTTGCCGACAAGCTGTTTATCACGCCTAAATACCTGTCAAAAATCACCCGTTACTATTGCGGACAATCGGCTCTCAGGCTGATTACCTGTCACGCTGTGGAATGCTTGAAGCTCGATTTGCGCTATTCCGACCGTCCTTTAAAAGAAATAGCCCTCGACTTCAGGTTCGAGAGCTATTCCGCTTTTTGCAAATTTATCAAGAAACACCTGGGTAAAACGCCCCAGGAATACCGCAAAGGATAAGCGCCTTATTACAATACGGGCACGTCTTCATTACACTACAGGTATATCTTCACTACACTACGGGCACGTCTTTCAGATTCTTTGTGATATCGGCATCGGTTAAACTGTAGTCCGACAAGTCGCCATTGATATAGCTTATATATGATGGCATGTCAATCAATCCGTGGCCACTAAGGTTAAACAACAGCACAGGAGCCTTGCCTTCTGCGTCGGCACGCTGTGCCTCGCGGATGGTAGCGGCGATGGCGTGGCAGCTTTCGGGCGCGGGAATTATGCCTTCTGTGCGGGCGAAAAGCAGGCCGGCATTGAAACTTTCAAGCTGCGGGATGTCCACTCCGTGCATGTATCCGTCCTTGATTAGCTGGCTGATGATCACGCCTGCGCCATGATAGCGCAAGCCTCCGGCGTGTATATTGGCCGGCTTAAAGTTGTGACCCAGCGTGTACATAGGCAGCAACGGCGTGTAACCGGCCTCATCTCCGAAGTCGTATTCGAACTTTCCACGCGTCAGTTTCGGGCAACTCTCGGGCTCGGCAGCAATAAATTCCGTGTTCTTATGGCTGCCATCGAACACATGCCGCATAAAGGGGAAGGCTATTCCACTGAAGTTACTGCCACCCCCGAAGCAGGCAATGACCTTGTCCGGGTATTCACCGGCCATCTCCATCTGCCTTTCAGCCTCCAGGCCTATGATGGTCTGGTGCAGCGAAACGTGGTTCAACACCGACCCTAACGTATATTTACACCCGGGCGTTGTGGTGGCAAGCTCAATGGCCTCCGATATAGCCGTCCCGAGAGAACCCGTGTGATTGGGGTCGCGCGTGATGATATCCTTGCCCGCGCGCGTCGACATCGACGGGCTTCCCTCAACTGTTGCCCCGAAAGCGCGCATGATATAAGAGCGGTATGGCTTCTGCTGCATCGTTATCTTTACCTGATAAACCGCAGCCTCAAGACCGTAGAGCTTGGCCGCATAGCTCAGCGCCGCACCCCATTGACCCGCTCCGGTCTCGGTCGTCACGTTGGTATCGCCCTCCTGCTTGCAGTAATAGCACTGCGGAATAGCCGAGTTTACCTTGTGCGAGCCTAAAGGATTGGTGCTCTCGTTCTTGAAATAGATGTGGGCCTTTGTGCCGAGAGCCTCCTCCAGCGCATAGGCACGGACGAGCGGCGTGCTGCGATAATAGCTGTATTTCTCCTGCACTTCCTCCGGAATATCTATCCAGGCGTGCTCCCTGTCAAGCTCCTGGATTGAACATTCGCGGCTGAATATATGAGCCAGATCGTCAACACCCATCGGCTCCCTCGTCTTAGGGTTCAGCAAAGCCATGGGTTTTACAGGCATCTCGGCCTGAATATTGTACCACTTCGTGGGCAGGTCCTGCTCACGAAGCATAAATTTCTTCTGTTTCTTCATTATATGTTTTATTTACAAAATCGTATCAATGAGGTGCAAAGATAAGCAAAATAGCCCACAAACACGGGGCTATTCTAGCGGAAAGGTGCAAAAAAACCGCAAACCGGCCTACCGTACAACCGCCTTCCCTGCAGCCTGCCAGCCCATGATTCCACCCTCAAGATTCACCACCCTGTAGCCTGCACGAGCCAGCTTTCGGGCGGCCGACATCGACCGTTTGCCGCTACGGCAATACACATAAACCGGTTTTGCCTTGTCAAGCACCTTGTCGGCCTTCTGTATGAACTGGGCGTCGAAGACGTCAATATTCAGTGCGCCAGCAATGAAACCGCCGGCATACTCGTCGGCCGTGCGCACATCAACGAGCTGAACGTGCCTGTCCTTAATCTCCTTTTCAAACTCGCCGGCCTTCACCGAGCGTATGCTGTCGGCCTGTGCACACGATGTCGTCACCATTCCCAGCATGCCCATCAGTATCGTAAAAAACCTTTTCATGTTACACTTTTCTTTATTTTCCAATTAAAAAATCGCCCCGTTCACCGAGGATTATCGTGCAAAGATACCCATTCGCCTACAGAAAACCTAACCCAAACCGCAAAAACTGTTATCACCCCACGGCGCAATGTCTCTCCCTTTCCTGCGTTCTGCCGACTGTACCACGGTCGCCGCACGAGCGTACCACAGCCGCCGTACGCATTGCACCACGGCCGCCACACGCGTGTGCGGCGGCCGTCATCACATCGCCCCGAGAGGGGACGGATTCCTCAATTGGCAAGGAAAGAAGAGAGAGTTTATCTGTATTTCAGCATGATAATGCCCTCGCCGTTCGTTTGTATCAAGGCATTACCCTTGTAAAAATCCATGTCCTCCAGTTCGTGCTTCACCGTTTCGCTAAGGTCCAAGACGCTGCGCAGCTCCTTCTTCCTTAAGTCCCACACATAGACAATGCTTGGAGTAGCCTCCTTGCCATAGCCGGTAGGCATGAACAAACAGTCCTGATAAACACATGCCCCCTGCCCGATAACCTTGGAAGGATAGCGGTCGTCAAAGTCCTGTACAATATAGTTGTCTATCGCTTCACGGGGATGAAGACGCACAAGCCGCCCGTCGCTGAGGCGCGGAAGCTTGAAAACGATGATGCGGAAGCGGTTGCCGTCGGCCAGATTGGACAGGGTATTGCCGAAGCCTATGAGGCGGTTGCGGTCACGATCAATCGCCCATTGCAGGGCATAACCGTAATAGCGTTCGATGCTGTCGAGCACAATTCGCTGCACTAACTCTGACGAGCCGTCGAGACGGAGACGCTCAACGTAGCAGACGTTTTTCAAACTGTCAACCTTTTTCTTGTGGGCCTGTGATACGTAAAGCAAGGGGAGGGCATCGGTTTTGGCATATTTCTCTGTACCGAAGCTGGCAACGTTGGCGTGGTTATATTCACCGAAACAGCCCAGTTTGAAAGCCTTCGTAAGCCTCTTCATGTGCGGCAGCCTGTAAATGGTGGCATAGCCCTTGTTCTGCAGGCTCACAAGGTAGTCGCCCGAGACGGCCAGACCCTGGAAAAACTCCTTCGCTTCCTTTACCAAAGGGCTGTAATCGGTCAGCCGGTATTGGCTGTAATCGTCGGGAAAAAGCGGCGCAAGCTCTTTCCGGGCCTTGTCAAGCTGCCTCATAAAGGCGGCATCGGCATGCAATCGCGCCACAACGGCGCTTGCCGCCAGGCGTGAAGCCTCAACGTCGCTCTGATAATGATACCCCTCTATAACGCGGCTTTCCCCATAATCGTAGCCTCGTTTCAGTATCTCGTTCTGCTTCGAGGGCCGCAGTTCTGACAGAATCAGGGCCATAGCCCATCCGCGGGCAGAGTGTCCCGAGGGATAAGAACCTGTAAATCGAAGCTCTTCTTCCTGGGTTCTGTCTGCTGGATGGTCGTTAAACTGTACGTAAGGACGCTTACGCATGTACCTTTTTTTGGCCCTGATAACACCCAGTTCGGCATCCTCACAAACCTTACTGATCAGCTCATAGGTAACAGGCGCAGTCTGTTTCGTAATAAGAAGACCGAAAGAACGCGCAAAACCCTTCATGATAGAGTCTGGTTGCCAGTAAGAATCAAAGTCTGCCTGACGGCCGCGCGCCGATGCTCTCTGCGCGCGTCCCCACTGATAACGACTGTAGTCATAAAGAAAGGCAACGCTTGCCGTATCAGGCGGGGCGGGAAGATAACGGGAAGCATCAGGCGCCTGCCTCGGTTCAAGGAACGAAGAATGGTCAGTCTGGGCCTGCAACTGCACAGTAGAGACAAGCAGAAGAAAAAGGAACAGCTTTCTCATGATAACGTAATCTGTAAATAAAAGCATCTGCATTTATCGCTTATTCTTATCTATAATATATCCGTACACGATGTCAGCCAGCTGTCCGGCGCCCTTTCTCGTGGGGTGTATACCGTCATTCTGAATCATCTCTTCGGCAGGCTGATAGACTGTATGCAGGTCAATGAGCTGGCATTTGTTCTTCTTTGCCAGCTTCTTGATTTGCGGACAAATGGCATTTCCTATCACGCTGTCGTTGATATTACCCAGCGGTTTAAGCGCCGGAAGCGGGGTAGCCAGGATGATTCGCGGATGGGAGGGCAGACGCTTCAATGTGTCAATCATCGCCTGATAGTCGGTAGCAAACTCTCTGCCATACTTCCAGTTGAACGCCTTTGAATCATTAGTGCCGAACTTGATAACGACAATATCAGGACAAAAGCCCTGTACATCTTTCCATGCCTGCTCTTTCATATAAGGATAATCGCCCTTGTTCAGCATCGTTCTCCTGCCCAAGCCGAAGTTTTTCACCACATAAGCGTTGCCAAGCTTCTGCTGCAGCTGCGCCGGATAACCGTAAAGATCACGCATGAAAATGCCAGAGCCATCGGTAATAGAATTACCAATACAGGCTACCCTCAAAGCATCTTTAGAGGGTTCCGGCAGCGAGCCGAGCCATTCACGCAGGTTGCAAAGCATCTGTTTACGATATTTAAAGCCCTTTCTAAATCCGAAGCCATGACCTCCTGAAGGGTAAGCATACAAGGTGCAATTGTTGCCTACACGGTGCATGGCCGAGAAATAAGCTACGCCATTGGACAGGATAGGAACAATATCGTCGTCATTAGTCAGGAGAACAATAGCAGGAGGAGTAAGATGCTTACGCACAGCTTTTTCATTGGAAAAGTCGTCTACAACCGTTTTGTTGCTCTTGTCCCTGCCCAGAAAATTGTCAACCGACCCGTGATGGCTGTGTGCATAATCCATAGTAATGACAGGATAAAAGAGGATAGAAAAGTCTGGACGGACCTCTATCGGTGCATGTGTACTGACTGTGGCTGCTAAATGACCGCCGGCAGAAAAGCCCATAATTCCGACATCGTTAGCATTAATATTCCACACCGCAGCGCTGTCACGAATCATCTTCATGGCAGCGTAGGCATCAGAAAGAGGCAGGGAACGGTTGCCATGAGGCAAGCGATATTTCAGGACACAGTAAGCAATGCCTTGACGTGTAAACCAGTCAGCCCAGTCCTCCCCCTCATAATCCATTACCAGCATGGCGTATCCGCCACCCGGGCAGGCAAGGACGGCGCGACCTGTAGCCTTATCGGCATCGGGAAGAAAGACAGTCATGTAAGACTCTCCATCAGGAGTAACGTTTACCTTAAAGCTGCGTGCCGACAATCCCAGCACCGAAAACAGAGCAAAAAAGAGGAAGAATAAACAACGTTTCATATGCATAGAAAATAGTATTCAATAAAACAAAGCATGAGTCCACCCCACAATGGAGAATGGACTCTGCAACCTAATAGTATACAAACCGTATTACAGTCTTTCACAAAATTCTATCTTTTCCTTGTCTGGTCCTTCTATGGTAAAGAACCTTACCCCGTGTTCCCAAAAGGGCAAGGCGCATACGTGCCCCTCAAGGGCCTTGTAGCCTTTGGCTTCAACGATTCTAAACAATTCGTCTACGCCCTTTACATCAATAGAAATATGGTCTATAGCCCCAACCTGCATCGTGGCATCCCCGCTCTCCCATGTCTCTATCATGAGGTTACCCAGCTGCAGAAAGGCCACCTGCTGGCCGTCATTGACGGTTGCATAGGCGAGGGAAAAGCCGAGGTCGGCAAAAAAACGTTTTGTCTTGTCAATGTTGTTTGTTGGAATTCCAATGTGCTGGACACCGGTACAATAATCTTTTATCATAGGTTTTATGGTTTATGGTTTTTTGATTGTAAATTGAATTCTCCGGAATGTCAAAGAGTATGCGGACATGTTAAGCGGCAAAACTTAAAGCGGATTAAAGTCATTGCCCATCTCCTTAAAGTCTGTAGTAAACTCTGATTGGGTATAAGTGTTGCCGTATCTGTCTGTTGCCGTCACAACCACACGTGCATTGGGATTCTTCAGCTTATAGACAAAGAGATGCTGGTTATAGGCACGGAAGCCGTCTTCATCCCTGTTACGAACACCGACAAGATAACCCGGAGCCCATGCGTCGTGGATAACGCGCGGGTTAGACTTGGTGCCAGGCGTCATCGCTACTGGCTTACCGCCATCTTCCGAGATGGTAACCTTCCACTGCGGGTCCCAGTTCCAAACGTTGGCTACAACATAATCAGACGTAAGATAGTTGCCATTGGAACCGTATTTATAGGTGGCATACTGACCGCCGAACCTGGCATCACCATGGTGTAAGCGTATCTGGTAGGAGCGCAAGCTGGCTGTTGGCTGATAATAATTGTTGATAATCTTGTTCCTTTTAATCTCATACATCGAGAAGCCGTTGGGCGATCCGTCACTGTTAATGGTTGTCCACCAGAACGCTCCGCACACAGCGGCATGTATGCGCTCCTCTATGGCAACGGGCGTTGCGACGGCACGGTGGCGCATGTAGTGGGTATGGCCGGCAAAAAGTATGCGATTGGGATAGTCCTTTAGCTGGTTGAGCAAGGCTGTGAGCCCCACAGGGCTGTTCTTATAAGTCATCGGAATATGATAGCCTACGATGATTAGCTTCTGCTTGTCAACATGCTCAAGGTCAGCTTTTATCCAATCCAACTGAGCCTTTGTTACCACACCGTCGTCATTATAAGACGTGCCGGAGGAATAAAGCACGTCATTAAGGCTTATGAAATGGACGTCGCCCTTGTTGAACGAATACCATGTGGGCCCCCAATAACGTTCATAGTCAGAAGACGAACGCGGCGTAGCGTCAGAACCTTTCACCCTGAAGAAGTCGTGATTGCCGATGGCAGAGAAGAACGGAATGCCCATTCCAGTCATCTGGCTGTGCATGATTTTCTCAAATTGTGCACAGTCTTCGTGCACGTCGTCGCCCAAACTCCATCCCACTACAGGAATAGCCGACTCGCTGATAGCCTGCTTCATAGCCGGAACCGTTTCCTCATGGAAGCGCCGGTACGACTGACCTGAGCGCACCTGCGGGTCAGTAATGAGCAGCAGATTGAAGTGAGAGTCGTTACCCGTCTTCTCACCGAGCTTGAAGTCGTAGCGTTTTTCCGTAGCGCTCAGGCGCTTGAAAAAGCCCTTGTTGTCCGGCTGGAACCCGCTCGGATTGGTATAGAACACAAACTTCGAGTCGGCATTGCGCTTCATCTGGTACACACCTTTGCTGTCTGTCACCACACATTGGTAACCGTCTGATACAACAACGCCGCCCATTGCCTTTCCCGAGGCATCCGAAACCATGCCGTAAAGGTCGTTCCCGGGGGCTACCTCTATCTTCGGTTTCTCTGTGCCCGGCTTGGGACTCGGCGTATCAGGACCGTCAGATACGCCACCACACCCTGACAAAACCAAAAGAGGAAACATGAATAAACCGGCAAAACCGATAATATGTCTTATGATTTTCATTTTCTTATGTTTTTAGTTATTGACTTACGCCTCCGCTATACGAAGGCCCTTTGTTTTCTTGATATTCCGGCAGGGAATAGCATTCCCCGCACGGCTGATGAATATCTTTGCATGCAACTCTGCGACACCTCTCATCTTAGAAACCCCGAGGGCTGTGACTTTATTGTCTTTAAAGCAACAAACTATCATACCAGAGAGCATGAAAAGACATGGCTTTATCTCGTTTTCCGCACAGTTCGTCGGGGCAATCCTGAAAAGCAAGGGCCGCCGTCTGCCCGGTATCTTCCGAGCCTTCAGGCCTGCGATGTGGGTTTTTCTCCGCTCCGCTCTCCCCCTGCCCTCCGGCAGGGCATTCCCCTTCCTGCTTTCTTCTGCCTGTATGGCGGCCGCCACACAATCGTACCACGGCCGTCGTACGGCTTGTACCACAGTCGCCGTACGCATGTACCACGGCCGCCGCACATCAGGCTTTACGCCACAGTGTGCCAGGCAATGCCCGATATTGAACGCCAGCATACTGCTGCAGAATTTGACAACTGCCCCGATATTTCCATGCCGCAACCGTTATTCCGTCACTACTATATCGTCAATGAGGAAGCGGCATCCGCCATGACAGGTAAACGTTATCTTCGTCAGCGACGTGGCTCCCGTAACCGTCAGCGACACGTCTTCCCAGGTAGACGACTTGTTGTCAGACACATGCCGGAACCGATAAGCAGATACCGACGGCGTGCCGGCGCTTGCCCGAATGTCGATTACCGTGCTATGTTCCGACCTGTGAGGATACATTGCCACGCGGAATGACAGGTTTACCGTACCGTCTGCCGGCACAGAGCCGATGGCCGGAGTGGTGAGAATGCCCACGGTTGCGCCCGTTCCCATCTTGATATATCCGGGATGTTCCATGCCCTTTGTGCCGGTCCAGCCCGTCATTTCGCGAGACGCCAGGAACGCCGCCGACCACAGGCCGGGAGCCAACAGGTCGCCGGGCTCGCTGCTCCACGAACAATCGGAGAACGTTGCCTCGCCCGTTCGTTCGCCTGCAGCATTGGTTACCCAGTTCGAACCGATGATTCCGCCCTTGCCTGTAATAAGGTCGCCACCCCATATAAACTTGTCAAAGTGCATCTGGAAGATGACGCGTCCCACCACTGTGGTCGAAAACTGCACGGCGTTAATGGTAGGATCGTCCGTAACAATGTTGATGTCAACTTTACCTTTGGCCGACGGAGCACCCGAAAGCGGAAGCTCGATGACGCCGCTCTCACGGCTTAAGGTTACGGTTACGGGGCTGGCAGTTATGCCCTGCGCAGGCACACCCTTGAGGGTTGGCGTGACGGTAATCTTCTGTCCTGCGTAACCGTACGTGTAAGGTATACGTATGCTCACCCCCTCAAGCGACTTCTCGGCCTGCAGCGTGCTGCTAAGCGTAGCCTCTCCCAGAAGCGTAGCATGCCCCTCGGCCTGGGTAACGCGCGTTATCAGCTCCCTGCCCGCAGCCTTTAAAACAAAGCTGTCCAGACGCGATGCGGAAATATTGTGATCAGCCGAGACCAGAATCTGCTCACGGTTATTGCCGTCTCCCGTGCCCGATGTCTTGCTGAAGTGAAGCCACGAGGCCGCCGTCTCAATGTTCCACTCGCCTTTGGCACAGACCGTAAACACCTTGGCCACACCGCCTGACGTGAGGTTTATCTCATCGGCAGAACGCAGGACGCTGCCGGTTCCGGCCAGAAAACTCTCGTCTTTGTCCGAACAGGCCGTAAGACCGTTCACTATGGCCAGAGCAGCGGCCATGTAAAAGAATATATTGTGAATTGTGTTGATTTTCATACTCTTATCTATTTGCATGGTTTGTTAATTCTCCTTCCAGCCTATATTCTGCTTCAGGTTCGGATTCATCACAAGGGCAGACCGTGGAATTGGGCGCACATACTTTCTTTCATCAAAGCTTGCGTTATTGTTAACCCATACTGTATTGCCGCTCTTGCTGTAATACTTTGACTTCAAGTTAACATGCGACGCCGCACCATTTACACATGTCCACTTGTTCATGAACAGCTCTCCGAGGTGCCATCGTATGAGATCCCAATAACGAAGATTGCCCGCCTCCATAAACAATTCTATACTGCGTTCGCGGCGTATCTCAAGCATCCACGGGTCGTTGGTCTGGTTGCGATAATAGCTTACAAGGTAAGGGTCGGCAGAGGTGGGAGCCTTGCCGTTGACGCCGGCGCGCTCGCGCAGCGGCTTTACGGTCTTGTTCCACACGCTTTCGTTCATTTCTCCTAATTCAGCCTTGGCTTCAGCCTCATTAAGCAGAACCTCCGCATAACGGAAAATGGGAATGGCATTGTAGCCCTTACCGGTATTCCAGGCCGCCTTGTCCTCAATATTAAACTTCATTACCTGGTAACCCGTGACGCCTATCTCCCAATTTACCGGACAGTCTATGTCAACACCGTTGTGCTTTATTTTATATCCGGGCTTGATGAAAGTCTCACCGAGTCGCCAGTCGCGGTTTTGAAAGTTCTGCTTATAGCTGTAATTCTTGTAGCCCGGACGGTCGGTAAAGCGGCTCCCGTCGCGCATAAGATACATGTTTACAAACTCCTGCGATGCACCCATTTTGTTGGCAGCAAGGTTGAACTCCTGCGTAACATCGTTGGTTATCGAAAGCTGACGAGAATATTCCCGTGCAAGAATCACCTCCTGCGGATTGGGAATTTCCTGCGAAAACAGCGAGTGGTAGGAAGCCGAATCGCCTGTAGACAAAGAATAGCCTCCGCCATTCATCAGCTCTTCAGAAGCCTTGACACACTCCCGCAGGAAGCGTGTGGGGGCGCCATTGTCTGTCCACGGTTCACCTGTAGACGGATTTACATGATGGTACTTACGGAAAGTGCCCTCGAAAAGACACAGTCTCGACTTAAATGCCAACGCAACATTGCGGTTAATAGGCTCGCTTTTGCTGGACCTGAGATACGTACAAGCATAGTTGATATCATTTAAAACCGAATCCATTACCATCTCACGACTGTCACGTCCTTTATAAAGTTGCGCGGAATCTTCAGCCGCAATGGTATGGCTATACCATGGAACATCGCCATAAGTACGTACCTGACCATAATAGAATTGGGCTCTCCAGTAACGCGCTATCGCCCGATAATGATTGAGAGTCTCCGCTGAACAGGCTTTAGAAGCCTTGTCAATATGCTCAAGAAAGTAATTGCAGCGGAACAAATCTTTCCATGAAGAATACCTCCATCCACCCTGATGGTAAGCTGCAAACGATGCCTGAAGGAACGTTGGCGTTGAGGAAACGGCAATATTATCGGTAGTAGTATTGTCATATGAAAGCGACCCTGCATCAGGGATAAATGCCACATACAGGCCGTTAGCATAAACTTTCAGCTCTTCCTCATTTGAAAAGAACTTGTCCGAGTCCTCACTGTCGTAGGGTTCCCTGGTAAGGAAATCATTGCACGAGGCAAGAGTCACTACTGCAAGTGCCGCGGCTATTATTATCTTTGTGTTCATTGTTTATTACTTTTAAGATTATCAAAAACCAATATTCAGTCCGAAAGTATAACTCTTCATCATCGGATAGGAATATCCTTCTCCCGCATCACCCGTGGTACTCCATCCGTCAGGGTCTCCCGCTCCGATAACTTCAGGGTCAAAGTTCCTTGCATGCTTGCGCAGAGGAGTAAAAGTAAGCAGGTTCTCTCCAGACACATAGAGCTTAAGTTGCGAGAATCCAAGCTTCGAAAGCAGTCTTTGGGGGAAGTCGTATGATAACGTAACGTTTTTCAAGCGCAGATAGGAAGCTTTTTGTAAATACTTGTCATTGGCGCTGCGGACAAAGGGACCGGAGGAGCGAGATGCAATCCATCCTACCTTGCGCGGCCAGTAAGCACCCGGATTGACAATGTTTCCTTCATCATCATAGCTCGCACAGTTGCTGCCATCCTGCCATGGCAAATCATAAGCATAAGGACGGCCATATTGTCCCCAGAAAAGATGAGACTCGGCAGCCGGATACCAGTCACGCTTTCCCACGCCCTGCCAAAACATCGATAATCCGATACCATTCCAGTTAGCAGAAGCTGAGAAACTGTAGCAATAACGCGGCGTCTTATTACCTATCTTCACCAAGTCGCCATGATTTTCAAGCGTATTATTTCCCGGATCAATCTTCTTGTCACCATTAATATCCATAAACTTGATATCTCCTGCATGCCATTCACCTACATTGTCGGTATTTCGGAAGTAGCTTTGCGAGGCAGAATTGAGCACATCCTCATCGCTTTGGAAAAATCCTGCAACCTTGTAGCCCCATATTTCACCAATCTCCATGCCTTCATAATAGTGGGTATCTTCAACTGTAGACAGTGTTTTGGTGGTGGAGGTATACTTGGTAATCTTTGATTTAGAATCCCAAATACTTCCCTTGACTGACCATTTGAAAGGCTTTCCGCCAAGCATAAAATGGTCGCGCCAGGATACACTGGCTTCCCAACCATTGGTGCGTAAATCAGCGTTATTGCCTTTTGGTGCAGAGTTTCCATAGACAGCAGGAAGTTCCCGCCCTACAACATACATGTTAAGCGTATTCTTACGATAAATGTCAAAGGTAAGTCCGAGACGCCCGCGGAAAAGGTCGGCATCAAGGCCCACATTATAAGTAACAGCCTTCTCCCATGTCAGATTAGCAGGGACCGGTGACGGAGCAGTTGTATAAGTAAGCTGGCTGCCATTTACTACGACATTACTCGTAGAGAGTGACATCAAAGACAAGTACCGATAAGGTGAGAGTTGCCCATTGCCGGCAGAACCAACAGAAAGACGAAGCTTCAGATTGTCAAGAAAACTATCGTGCAACGACTTCATGAATGGCTCATCACTGATACGCCATCCTGCAGAAACCGACGGAAAGAAACCCCACTTGGAATTGGTCGGAAACTTAGATGTTCCGTCGTAACGTCCAGATGTTTCAACGAGATAACGTCCCTTCCAATTATAATTCAGACGATAGAACCATCCAACGAATCCCCATGAATAAGAACCATTATCGTTTATATAGAAATAGTCACCATTGGCAAAATCAAAGTTGGCCTTGGTTCTGGAAAGCAGGTTACGGCGATATATGCGCGTAGACTTATACTTGTCATCCTCAATATTCCAGCCAGCCATTGCCGTAAAATGATTATCAGCCCCAAGCTTCGGAGTGAATGTTCCATAAATATTTGAAGCAAGATAGTCGCTGTTGTAGAATCGATTCTCAAGATAAGAAAACGTTTGATGAGTAACAGGCAATGTAGGCCCGTTGTAACCGGTATAGGTAAGCCCGACCTGATTACGAGTAGCATGATCGTGATTGTAGGCAAAATCACCTTTAAACTGCAGTATATCCTTAATAACGTCAGCTGTAAGTGTAACCGTGCTCTTAATTTTTAGGTCCTTATACTCACGCCATGAATTTCCCTCATAAAAAGCAGCATAACCAGAGTATACGGCAGCTTCAGTCCACGTTCCATCCGGATTACGCGGCACAGCTACAGGATAGCCCTGCTGTTCATACTGTCGCTGTATGGGAATGGTAGAAGAAGCATTGGTAGGCGAGTAAGTATACTGTACAACAGGCTCATGATATTTACGTTGCCATAGTTCGGTATTATTCTCCAGAGTAAGCCAAGGGCGTATCTTCAGCATACCCTTTGACTTGAAGTTAAACGTATGAAAGTTCTCACGTCCTATCCTATAAATACCATTACTATAGTTATAACCACCAGATATATAGTAAGCAGCTTTATCGTTCCCACCTGTTACTGATAAGTTATGGCGCGTAGAGAGTGAATTATCACGGTAAGTCAGGCCAAACCAATCTGTATTGCCATAATATTGGTAATAGCCATTTTCTCCCAACACAACCTTTTCCAGAGAAGGATCGGAATTACGTTTTTGTAACTCATGGTAATATTTATCCCAGTTACCAATCATGTTATTGACGTTAAATACATTACCTATTACGCCCGGCTCAGAACCACGACTGTTGACATAGGCCTCATGGAAATTGGTAGCCCATTGAAGTCCATTCGTCACCATCTCTGGTTTTACCGTGCGTTGCTGCAACGATACAGAACCTGAATAATGTACCTGTGGACTTCCTTTTGCTGCTTTCTTCGTAGTGACAAGGATAACGCCAAAAGCTCCCCTGGCACCATAGATAGCTGCCGACGAGGCATCTTTCAATACACTGACATTCTCTACGTCGTCAGGGTTAACGGCATTAAGGTCGCCCTCTACTCCATCAACAAGTACCAAAGCAGAGCCACCGGCACCAATAGAATTAACAGCACCACGAATATGAAGACCACCAGAACGGATGGGCTTGCCGTCTCTCATGGTAATGGTTAAACCTGGTATTTCACCCTGAAGCGAACGGGTGATATTAGGATTCGTACGATTTTGGAGCACCTCGCCGCCTACTTGTGAGATAGTACCCACAAGATCACGCTTATGCTGCATGCCATAACCCACGACGACAAGCTCGTCCAGGTTACGTGCATTTTCTTTCATGGTAACATTCATGTTCGAACCAGCCGTCACAATTTGGTCATCAAACCCTACATAGCTTACACGAAGTCTCTTGCCCTTTGCTACTTTTATGACAAAATTACCATTATTATCGGTGGTAACTCCATTACGGGTACCCACCTCTACAATGGTTGCCCCAGGCAAGGGCTCGCCATTACTATCCTTGATCTGACCATTGATCACGCTTTGGGCAAGTGTGGTAAGCGATACCAGACAAAGTCCCACAAACAGTGATGTTATTCGTTTTCTTTGATTATCCATAGGGAGATAAGGTTTTTAAGTTATTAATTAGCATTATGTATATTATTAAGACACCATTCGTCGGTTACCTTATAGCCGTACACGGCATAGGCAAGCATGACAAGTTCACAGATAATAGGAATCGACCACGTTAGCTGCCAGGAACTCAACACGTCGGCCAGCACTCCCTGCAGGACAGGAAACACTGCGCCACCGAAAACTCCCATCATGAACACTCCCGAAGCCTTAGAGGTATACTCACGTAAACCTGCCGTAGCAAGGGTAAAGATACAGCTCCACATCACACTGTGAAAAAGCCCAACGGCAGAGAGTAGCCAGAGATTCTTGATGGAAACACTAAGCAGAATAAGCAACATGGATACGAAAGTTGTAAAGATAAGCACTTTACGCGGATTGAAATTACGATAAAAGCTTGACACGGCACGCCCTACAAGGAATCCACCCCAATAAAGAGTTGCAAGAAGAGCAGGTATGCCCATATCCATATTACCCACGATAAGCTCACGCATCCCAAAGAACGAGGGACCATCGCCGTTCTTGATCAGTTCCATGGCATAGAGGTTGATATTGGAGCCTATGCCAACCTCCGTACCCACATAAAAGAAGATAGCCATAACCCCCAGCGTTAAATGCCGGAACGACCAGATGCTGCGTTCCAACCTCTGGCCTTTTTCTGCACGAGTCGAAGACAGGTCAGGCAACTCCATGCGTGCGGCACCTAACGTAACCAGAAAGATGACAAGTGCCAGCAGAACGAAAGGAACTAACAACTGACGTGATGTAACATCGTCAAGCGATACACCTGAAAAGATAACCATCGTAACGAAGAAAGGCGCAATAGTCGTACCGAAAGAGTTTACGGCCGTGGTAATATTCAGCCGTTGTGCAGGACTGGTGCCCCGAAGATTATAAGCTGAAACATAGGGATTGATAACCACCTGCAGCACAGCTGCCGATGTTCCCATCAGGAACGAGCCTATCAAAAACACTGCAAAGCCCCAGGGCACGCTGCCTCCCTGATATACAAAGCGCACATCATCAAAATGAATAACCAGCAGTGTTGACACCTCATACAGCAGGAGCCCGATAACCATCACCCCCAGAGCCCTGAGCATGGTTACGCGATAACCTTTGACATTAACCCATCTGGCTGCAAGATTACTGTTCAACAAATAGCCCAGAAAGAAGAAAAAGGAGACAGAAGTCGTAAATGTATTCTTCAAACTGCCCGCATCTTCAAGAAAGGCTATCTTCAACGGCCCTTGAAACTGCCCGTTCACCGTCGTCAGAAATCCGACGAGAAAATAGATGAACGTAAGCAGTATAAAGGGCGCAGCACCATAAGCTTTTTTACTTTCCATCATAGGATAAGTGTATAATAACTATGTATAACAGCTGAACTGTCTTATCAAATAATGGCCTCAAGGGTTTTCATGGCTCCCTTTTCCTTTATGGCATCCACAAACATCAGATATTGAGCAGAGAAATTATCCGACTGCTCCAAATCAGTACTTTGGAACGGAGACAGATGAAGGAACGCACGTGGATTGTCTGAAGCTATAAGTTCCTTGTCGTTGTCTGTCAGCCAAGGGTCGTCAATCTCGAAGCCGATACCCCTGTCATCAGTATGATACTTCAAGTAATGTCTGTAGGCTGCCAGCAGATACGTGACGCGTGTAAGGTCTTTCCCGTCACGTATCATCTTGATCAGGTTAGGCATTACATAAACAGGAAACTTGCTTACACCGTCAAAACACAGGCGGGCTATCTGGTCACTCACCGTACGATTGGCAAAACGCTCTATCAGAGTTTGCTTGTATTCTTCAAGGTCGGTATCCTTGGGAGCCGGCACATAGGATGTAATGTCCTTGTCCATAAAGGCACGCACAAACCTGACGATGCGCTCGTCGTGCATAGCTTCGTCCACCTTTCGGTATCCACTTAAAAATGCAGGGTAGGACAACAGTGTGTGGCTGGCGTTAAGCAACGACAGTTTCATGTTCTCAAAATCGGTCACATCGTCCGTAAACTGCACGCCCACACGTTCCCATGCAGGGCGTCCGGCAGCAAAATTATCCTCTATCACCCATTGGATAAAGTCCTCCGCATAAACCGGTGCCATGTCGCGGGTACCATTCTGTGCATTCAGGCGTTTCACATCCTCGGGCTTTGTAGCCGGTGTTATGCGGTCAACCATGCTGTTAGGGAACGTTACATTGCCCTTCAGCCACGCTGCAAGGTCTTTATCCTGTGCCTCAATAAAGGCCGTAAAAGTGCGTCGGGCCGTATCACCGTTGTGCTGAAGGTTGTCACACGACAGAATAGTGATTTTCCCTGCTCCCGCATCACGGCGACGGCGCAGTCCCTCGGCAATATAGCCAAAGGCCGTAACCGGATGCTTCGGGTCACCTAAGTCGTGCCTGATTTTCTCATCATCCAGCATAAAACGTCCCGTACTCTTTTCCTGATTATATCCTCCCTCCGTAATTGTCATGGTGATAATCCTGATAGCGGGGTCAGCAATCTTGTTCAGAATAGCCTCCTGGTCTCTGTATCCCCAGTATAGTTCAATCAGGGACGTAATAACATAGGCCTCATTATTCCCGTCACGTCCGCATACGGTCAGCGTGTACTGGCCGTCCTGTTCTTTCAGCACATTGTAAATACGCTCATCCTGAGGCAAAATCATTGCGCCGCAAATACCCCATTTGTACATGTCGGGGCCGGTCTCAAGCAGCTGGCTGTTAATAAACTCAAGATGGGCACGATGAAAGTTTCCCACTCCGAAATGCAGGATTCCTGCCTTAACTTTCTTCCGGTCAAAGGAAAAAGTCTTTACGTTAGCGTTCATAGCTTCTTTTGTTTTAGTTTTTTATAAGTTAGGGTTTTAGAATCGTTTGCCGCAAATATAAATGGTTCAGAGAGTCATTGTCGTTGATAATCACGATATTATTTCTGCAAACGTTTCCGCAAACGTTTGAAAAAATTGGGAACGTTTGCATGGATATAACAAGAAAAAATCTTCACAATAAAAATATATTAAAAAGATTTTTTTCTAAAAAAATATTGCTAATATTGCCCGAAATATATAGCTTTAGACCTCCTCTTATCCTGCTCAGAAGAACAAAGAAACATCTGAAGAGCCAACACAAAAACAACCTAAGCACTGAAAACCGCCCTGATGTTGTACGAAAAAACGGTTACTAACAAAAATACTATGCCAAGATGAAATATGTTACAATTAAAGACATAGCCCGAAAACTCACCGTTTCGGTTTCTACTGTATCCAGAGCTCTCAACAACGATATGAATATCAGGCAGGAAACCCGAGACAGAATCATAGCGACCGCCAAGGAGATGGGATATTTCAAAAACCCTGTAGCCATGAACCTGAAAAGCGGAAGAACCCATACCATAGGCGTTATCGTTCCGGAGATGTCGACGCCATATGCCGCAAAAGTCATCGACGGCATACAGAATGTATGCTATAAAGACAACTACAAAGTAATCATTGCCTCGTCGGCAGAAGACCCTGAACGCGAGCGGGAAAACATTGATATCATGCTGCAATTCATGGTCGACGGCATCATTGCCTGCCGGTGTGACGACAGCATGAACACGGATATGTTCCGGAAAATAAAGGATTCCGGCATACCTCTCGTGTTCTACGACCGTCTGTCATCAAGCATTTGTGCGCCACAGGTAAGCATCGACGACAAGACACTGGCCTTCTTCCTCGTAGAACATCTTATCAGAAGCGGACGCAGGAACATTGCCCACATCACGGAAGACCACCATAAAATATACAACGCCGCACTGCGTTTCGAAGGCTATTACGAGGCGCTGAAGCAATATAACATACCTTACAATCCTGACATCGTCGTGCATGCTGAAGGCATGACCTACAGCGACGGGGCCTCGGCTGCCGACAAGCTGCTTTCAAAACCCATTGACGCCGTGTTCGCCTTCACCGATACCCTGGCGATAGGAGCCATGAACCGGCTCCGCTCTATCGGGCGGAGAATTCCCGACGACATCGCAATCGCAGGATTCTCCGGAACAGAAATCAGCAACATCGTATACCCGAAGCTTACCACGGTAGAGCCTCATCAGTTTGAGATGGGGCGCACGGCAGCCAACCTGCTCATCCAGCACATTTTGTCGCCATCTGATGCCAACGAAAACGTAATTGTTGAAGCCGATACCGTTTATCGCGACTCGTCTGAGATATAACCCTGCCTAAATAACCGCCGGCTTGCAGAACCCTCGGCCAAGGCTGTAAAACCCGCTGCCTTTCCACAAGGTATGGGCCCTCCCTTTCTTATATTCTCCTACCCGTATGGCGGCCGCCGCACGAGCGTACTACGGCCGTCGCACGCATTGCATCACGGCCGCCGTACACACGTACGGCGGCCGTCATCACACCACGCTGCAAGGTGCATCGTGAAGCGAAAAGCAGCCGAAGCCGAAAAAATAATTCAACAAAAGCCCAAGGAAACCAGACAAAAACGATGACCGGAAGCGACAAACGGCAAGGCAAAAACTAAAAATGCTTAATTGAGTTACCAAACAAAAACTAATGTTTATATTTGCAAAACCGTAACCGTTGTTCTGAAAAATAGTAAAATCGCTGTAATGAAAACTTTATAATATGAAAAGAATATTTCAAACACTGCTGTTGCTGTTTCTTTCAGCACCATCGCTTTTTGCGCAGAAGGAAGCCATTGCCTACGCACGGAAGAACGCAAACGTCACGCTGACCCTTGACTGGCGGAACATCAAATACGGAACCCTCAAGTGGCAGCAATCAAATAATAATTCGGTCTGGACGGACATTCCGGGTGCCTCGGGCCGCGTAATCGAGTTCAAGCCAGCAGGCGAGACCTGGGTTCGCTGCACTGCAAGCGGCGACGGGACAGACGAGCCTACAGTCAGGACATTCCACGTTCTCATATCAAACTTTACGGTAGACCTGGCAAAGCTCACCCCTACGACGGCCACCTTCAAGGTCAGGGGGCTTGATATTCCGCGCAACGAGATTGTAGAATGGGGCTTCTGTCATAACTATAACGGGCTGAGCCGCACCTACAGCAACATGTATCGTGAGGCCATGGGCAAAAGTTTGCCCGAAGGAGAATCCTTGTCCCTGACATGCACGGGGCTTGAACCGAACTCTTCCAATCACGTGCGCGTCTATTTCAAGACGCGTGCAGGCTCCATCGTTTATGGCCCGGGCAAGCTGGTAAACACCACGGCGGGGCTGGCCTGGTCGTCAGAAGACTGGCAGATTGGCAAGACATCCGTCACCGCCCGCTTCAAGATTGCAGGCCATGCAACCGTAGGAAAGGTAAGGTTTATGTTCGGCCCCAAAGGCAATCAGGCTGAATACACGGCCCAGAGTAAGGGCAACGGGATATACGAAGCACAGGTTACGGGCCTGAATCCCGCCACCGACTATCAGGCAACGGCAAGCGCAGAGGTTGACGGAAAGGTGCAGACCATCGGGAAGACCGTCCGCACGTGGACCGATTATAGCAGCTATCCCGTCGACACGCAGGTGAAACCCGTAAGCCATCACATCGTCTGGAACGAGACTAACCGTATAAAATTATCGCCCGATAACGTTCAGGCCGAGTATGCCCGACTGGTGAGAGTGAACGACGATACGCTGTTACTGACCTATCATGGCGGCGACGGAACCGACGGAAATACCGACCATTGGCAGAACATTTACCTGCAGCGGTCGGCCGACAACGGCCAAACCTGGTCGTCACCAGAGAAGATGATGGACTACAGCAAGAAGTTTTCTACCCTCGACTACGGCTGGAAGCGCTTTGCTGACCCCACATTTACCCGCCTCTCCAACGGGTGGATTCTGATGCAGTTTGTCGGCAACGCCAATCCTGAAACCAATCAGAACAGTCAGGTTTTTGTCAGCATATCACGCGACGGCGGCACAACGTGGGGCGATCCCATTACTGTTGGGCGCGGCCGTATGTGGGAACCACAGATCGTTCAGCTGCCCGGAGGCGAGCTTGAACTGCTTGTTTCGAGCGAGGCCCGGTGGTGGCTGTATCAACGTGACAACCTGTATCAGGAGATTCTGTGCTCTCGTTCTACTGACAATGGGCTTACGTGGACAGCCTTTACGCGTGCAAGCTACAACCCTGGCAAGCGTGACGGCATGCCCGTTCCTGTTGTCCTGCAAGGCAACAAGGGCGTTCTTTTTTCTATTGAAAGTATTAATTCCAACGACACTCCTTCCCTCGTTTACCGGCCTCTTAGCGGCGAATGGGACGCTGCAACGTGGGACGGGCTGTACGATAACGACCGTTGGGTTGCAACCCCTATAAAGGGAGCGCTCGCACCTTACATCCTGCAGATACCATCCGGAGAGGTTATTCTCATGGGCCATATGAACCCAAGCGGAAGCGTTTGGCAAACCAATCGTGAGGCTGTATGCATAGGAGACAACACGGGGCATGGCTTCAAACACCGCACGTTGCCTTTCGCCGCCTTGCCCGCAGGTCACGGAGCCTACTACGGTTCGCTGTTCCTGAAAGACGCCAACACCGTTTGGCTGGCTTATACACACAGCATTTACAATGGTTCAGTGAACCAAAAGAACACCATCGAGGCCATAGAAGGCCGGATTGAAGCCGATAAACAGTAGGCGCTGACGCGTGAGGCACCGGAAAACATTGATTATTTAACCATTTAACAAAACCATAGAACAACTAAAAATGTATCCATTTCGCGTAATTACGTTATCGCTTTTATGCCTTTCGGGCATGCTGGCGCCTGCCTCACGAGCCTCTGCCCAGGATTTGAAAGCTACCTTAATGTTGAAAACTCCCGGCAATGTGGCCGTTGCCCATGAGCTGAGACAGCAAGGCGGACAGCTTATTTCAAACAAGCCTCTGCCGCTCGATATCACCCTGAAACGGTCAGAAGCAGGCGGCGACGAGCTTATCACGGTCAGCCTGAAGGCAAGGGAGAGCATATATTTTAATCTGGGTTTCTCGCTGGCAACAGGCCTGAAGAGCGGGCAGAGCGAGTTTTTCATGCCCGGATTATGGTATCACCGCAACCTGCGTTCGCCACAGGAGGCTCCCAATTATAACGTGAGCAAGAGCTGGAACTTCCGCGAGGACCGCCTCTCGACACCGCTTGCCGGCTCTTTCGACGCGCAGACGAGGACGGGTATAGCTGTTCTTCGCATGGTTCCCGCGAAAGGAACGGACGTTCAAATGCAAAATACCGAGGGACAAATCATCCTGCCCGCCGCAACGTCAGTGGGCTATCTGGGGTTTGACGATACCGGAAAAGAGACCCGTCTGACCTTTGGCTTTCCCTACATTGAGACGCCGAAGCGCTATATCCGCAAGCTGACGCTGGCACCTTCGGTAAAGACTTTCATGCCGATGGCGGCAGGCGAAATGCTTACTTTTACCTGGCGAGTTCATCGAATAAAGGCTGAAAACTATGGCGAATTTGTTACAAAGGCCTGGCAATATGGTTTCGACACGATGGCACCGCAGCCTCTTGCCACGACCTTAAACGCAAACGAGGTGAAGGATAACCTCTGCGGATACTTCCGTGAATCGTTTGTTGACCGCTACCCGCTGAAGTATAACTCGGGGATTACTATCCTTACGGCCGATTGTAAACCCTACGGCGAGGTGCAGATTGGCTTCTGCGGGCGCGTGCTGCTCAACGCTTTCAACGAAATAGAATACGGTGATGCACACGGCGACAGGCAATTGTCGGATATGGGGCGCGCCATTCTTGACAGCTGGCTGCACAATGGTTTCTCGGCAAAAGGGTTCTTCCACGATTTTGTTAATTACAGCAAAACACCTGTTCAGATGGACGATCTTCACTCCATCCGCCAGCAAAGTGAAGCTGTTTACGCCATTCTCCATTATCTTAACTATGAGCGACGACGCACGAGTGCGGATAAAAACAAGCGCCAACAGCTCAAAGAGTGGGAGAATCGCATGCACAAACTGCTCGACAATCTTGTCAGTTTGCAGAAAGAAGACGGCCATTTTGCGCGCAAATTCCGCGACGATGGGTCGGACGTTGACAACTCAGGGGGAAGCACTCCGTCCGTAACTTCCACGCTGGTTATGGGCTGGAAGTATTTCGACGACAAGCGATATCTGCAGGCTGCCCGACGTACGATGGACTATGTTGAAAAGAATATTATCTCGAAAAGCGATTATTTCTCGTCTACACTCGATGCTAACTGTGAAGACAAAGAGGCAGCCATCGCATCAGTTACCGCCGCATATTATCTGGCAATGGTCACTAAAGGGCAGGAACGACAGCGATATATCGACCTTTGCAAGCGTGCCGCCTACTTCGCAATGACATGGTATTATACCTGGGATGTGCCCTTTGCAAAGGGGCAGATGCTCGGCGACGTCAACTTTCACAGTCGGGGATGGGGCAACGTCTCGGTAGAGAACAATCATATTGACGTCTTCGTTTTCGAACTTCCACACATCGTTCGGTGGCTCTCCACGGTAACAGGCGAAAAGCGTTTCAAGCAGATGTACGACGTTATAACCTCTTCTCTCACCCAGCTTATGCCCACAAAGGAGCAGCATTTCGACATTGCTAAACCCGGTTTCTATCCCGAGGTGGTGCAGCATACAACGTGGGACTATGGCCGTAACGGCAAGGGGTTCTACAACAACTTGTTTGCCCCGGGTTGGACTGTAGCGTCGTTGTGGGAGATGTGCTCGCCGGAGCGCACGGTAAACTTCCTGACAAAGTAGGGTTGCACATTCATTTTTCGCAAAATTTATTTTAGTAATACAAGACAGGGCTTGAATCTTTTCAAAGATTCAAGCCCTTTGTTTTGTTTATTATCGTATACTATCTTTTATAAAAGTCACAACATTTTCATCATGTTTAACCTAATAATTGAAAGCTTCGATGATTGTAATAAGTGATCTTACTACAATATTTCAGTTTTCCTTGATATGATATTTGTAAATTGTGCTGATGTTGATTATTCTTATTACCATAATATTCTTATGTTCATAAAGATAGTACTTAACAGTTGTACTAACGTTGATTAGTATGCTTACTATAATATTTTTATTTTCTTAAGACCGTATATTACAAGACTCCATAAAACACCCCATCCAGTTACCAACTTAATTCGTATCATCGTGTCAGACGAATCAAAGCAAAACAACAACGAAAACAACATACAAAAAGCCACTAACATGGTAATAATTATAGATAATACACGCTTCATTTATTCTTATTTTATTAAATAATTGTTCGTAACTACAACCTCGTTACTTATTATTTAATCGTCCTTCCATTCTAATACTTCAATCCTTTCATTCTGTCCCCTCTATCGTTCCAAGCACAAAAGTAATTAAATTAACACAAAAAATAAAATCGCAAAAGCCTTATTTTACAAGACTTCCGCAACGTTTTTCTACGGCTTTAGTACCCAGACCCGGTACAAAGCAGGTAAAACAAGAGAAATGAAAAGAATATATTATATTGATAATCAGTTATTTGTAATTTTCTTATATTTAGTGATTTTGCCCTTTTTTGCCTGTTTTTTGTTAGATAGTACACTTTTAGTACACTTTGATCTTCGGAACTTTTTGGTATCTTTGCAAAATAAGAAAGCATCTGAAAATTAACGAGTTAATAATTTTACTCGGTTTGATACGCATTTAGGTACATAACTATCAATTATGGCAAAGTTAGAGAATAAAGCAAAGGAAAACCCGAAATTGGAGCAAAATGTGCTTGCTGA
>JABCNV010000031.1 GCA_013333935.1 Prevotella sp.
ACCGAAATAATTTCGGGTAACGCAAGACATATCTTGCTATTTGCACGGACGCAAATAAATCCGTCCCGAAGGACGGTGCGTTACCTTCTCGAAAAGAATGTCTCCTAATGCCTTCAATGCACCGGCTCATTGCTTGGGTGCAAAGTTACTACCTATTGTGTATAAGTTAGTTACAAGTAACGAAGCCATAAGTAACCAAATCGAAGCCACAAGTACGCACTAATAAAAAGGGGGTAAAATTGGCTTGAAGGACATCTATATTTGCCCCGTCAGACAGGTGCTCACCGGTAGGAGGGGATACCGAATTCCCCAAGTCTAAACACCTGTTTGTACCTATTTGAACAGGCAACCAAGGATATGGCAATAGGAATGAGAATGGACATAGGGCGGCAGCTCCGTATTCACTTGCACAAGTGTACAATGGGAGACGTGTGGGAGAACGTATGCAAGTATCAACCTCGTCATGTTTTCCGATACTTAAGCAAGGAGGGAAATACCCCACCAAGTAAGGCTCTGTTCCCTTATCGAAGCCTCCGGCTGTATGCCCACATGGAAATATAGCCTATGACAATGCCCGATTGAACACTATCAATGAGAAGCATGTACTGCTTCGTGAGTTCGCCATACCCAATGAAGAATGGGCAAGAAAGGCTGATTACATCGAGTTTCTATACACCGATGAAGCGGAACATCAGGAAGAGATACAGAGGATTAGGGATAATCATTGCAGAAGATTAGGCAGATGATACGACTCTACTCAGTCTTACTGAGTAGTAAACTTGCATCGAGGATAATTGGAACAACCGTAGAAACTTCCGTATTTCCCAGTTCGCCGTACAAGCGTACCTCCACACTGTGGGCATATACCTGATGAAATTTTTGAATCTGTTCTGTACTTTGCTTCTTTTACGTTGCGAACATGGGTCTTGTTATCAACTACCTCACGTATGTTCTTTGAAGAAAGACGTTCCACAACTACTTTTATATCAGTATCGGTAATGTACGATGTTTGATATGCTTGAATTGTGGAAAGAAGAGCAGTGTCATAAATAACATGGCCTGCAGACGAAACTCTACTAATATCGGCATTGCCAGTGAAAACGACAATGGGGATAACTTTTAGGTAAGGCCATTCTTTCAGATTCTCCTTAATCCTATACATGTGTCCTACTACCTGTTTTACTGGATTATAGAACTGGTTCTTGGTAACGTAGGTGTATGTCTTCCAAGGTTTCTTGGGGTAAGTTACTTTAGTCACGATTATCTGTTTCCACTCTTGGATATTATCATTGCCATATATCTCACCTCGATAGTTCTTTGTCTCTATGGCAAAGACTCCATATTTAGACACTACAATGTGGTCTATTTGTGTCGTGCCATTCGTTGTCTTTAGCATGACATCATCCATCACATGGTATTCGTCTGGTAGTTGCATGAGAATATCATGAATTCTCATTTCACCTCGCTTTCCCTTTTGTCGAGGGGAGTTATACCACCAACCGAATATGGTTATGGCGATGATAGCGACAATGAAAAGTATGGATAGAATTAACTCCATGAATCATACAATATAAACGCCCAGAAACTCACACCTCCCAATGTGTTTAGGATCTTCTGTGTATTTCCAATTGACAGGATTATAGACTTCTTCCACAATACCATTAACGATAGCAAGAACGTGAGTAGTCTTTCGCGCTCGGTTTATATCAACCTTCCAATACTTACGGGTCATCTCATAAAGATTCTCCCTTTTTACTTTCCCTACTTTTACACACATGATGCAGTCTTCGGGACTTGGTATAAGTGCTTTCTGATTCATATTATTCCCTGTCATAATGGTTTTCGATATAGTTTTCATTCTTACCGATAGCCAAGAGGATGATGATCATCAGTAGAGGTGTGGCCAATAGGCTCAGGAGCACCCACACTACCACGCTTCGATTTCGTTTTTGAGCCATGACAGCAACAAGCACATACAGGCCAACAGCTATACCGATGACGAACAAAAGGCCTACAATGGCAATAATCGTATATAGTCCATAATTTCCATTTGAACGGTCATAGTCGTATGTGCTTAATGGATTGTCATCAATAGACTCCTCGGTTACTTCTTCTTCAACATTATAATCTTTGAGTTGGAACTTTATCTTGAACGATGGCGAGCCTCCAGGCATGTTTTCAGATTTATAATAGTGATAGTTCCTACCATGTTCGTATGCTGGAATATCAAGTTTCTTTGTCATTCCTGGGGCAATACTCACACGCCTGGTAAACTCTTCATAATCCAGTTCGTTGCCCGACATATCAAGATAAGTAATCAAGAACACTAAATTTTTGACTTCCTCACTTGAATTGTTTTTCAAGGCCAAAGTTCCCTCGCTATCAAGCCATCCTTGTTCATAGGACACCATTGTAATGTCCTTTTCTAAATCCTTGTTGGCTGCAAATGATGCTACAGCCATGAACACGCTCAAAAGAACTACTGCAAATCTTCTTGTTGCCATATCTATGAGTTTTTAATTTTTGCATTATATTGTTTTATACTGCTCCTTATTCACTACTCTATCCCTGAACAACCGCATGTTAGTGAAGTTGCGTGAGATATTCTGCACAAGTTCCAGATAATTGTCACCACCGCCTTCCCATTTGTGATAGAAAGGTTTTATCGAAACGCAATTCCCATGTTCAAAGACGGTGTTAAGCAAAGTTCTATCAGAATTTCCGCAGGAGTGTCCCATAATCAGCACTTGGAAAGGTGCTGACATTAGAAACTCCAGCATTTCGTGGTAATGCCTCGTTTCCAAATATTTCACTGACTTGACATTCTTCAACAATTCGTTGTCATTCTTGTCAAGTAAGTCCTGATAGAACTTATCAAGTTCATCGCCATAGCCAAAGATGATATGTTCAGGATGTTCCAACTCTCCATGTATGAAGTTATGCTCAAGATTGAAATTACCGTACATATTGGCAGTTGGTGTGTAATTGAAACTCAGGAGCATGACTCGTCCGGGAAATAGTTTGTTTCTTTCCTCATGATTATATCGCAACTCTGCAATACTCTTTATGTCAAGCCCTATGTCCTCCAATGCTTTCTTTCTTCCTTCCGTTGAGAAATCCTCTGGGTTGAGGGGGGGTATCATGGCCTTCTGCAACTCTTCTTTGGGCTGGGGCGTACCAATGCTACGAAGATATTCAATGAGTTTATCCTGTAGGAAAGCTAACTGCTCATTAAGTTCCTTGACTGTATAGCTGCAGTCTTCACCCTGTGTACACTGTTTCAACAATTGGTAGTAGTCGTTCTCAATGTCAACCCAGCCTCTCGTTTCTATTGACTGTATGATTGTTCCGAAGAACGGAGTGCAGTCAATCGTGAATATATCAGGATTATCTTGCATTTCCCTTATCACCTCATAACCAGAGCACTTTCTGTTTCCACGAAAATCCCTGAAATATGAGTTCTCAAATGCTAACGCATTCCAGCAACTAAGGTTAGAACCATCTTTGAAAATCAAATTGCACAGACAGTCTTCCGACACCTTTGAGGTGTTACCCACAAAAGCATCTACTCGCCTGTCCCAATACCAGTTAATAAAGTCCATATAACTGGTTTTGAGACCATGCGCCATGTCAAATCCGTTTCCTATGATGACAAGTCTGTTCATTTTTCGATATCGCTATTAAGATAATTGGACATTGAGAATTGTTTCTCGATTTTTACAGAAGTCATCGTCCCATACAATTTTCAACTTGATAAATTCATCATGCCCTTCACA
>JABCNV010000050.1 GCA_013333935.1 Prevotella sp.
AGGCAGCAGCACTGGCACCAGCGAGACCCGTTCCCACAACAATGATATCAAGCTTACGTTTATTGGCAGGGTTCACCAGCTTCTGATGAGCTTTATAATTGGTCCATTTCTCAGCCAAAGGGCCTTCTGGAATCTTTGAATCTATTTGTGACATATTAAATAATGATTGAAGGATTGGAATTTATAAATTGTCGCATGCTTGGTGCAAATCCAAGCCAGAAGCTCAAAATAAGGATAGCGAAGATACCCATCAGTATGGTAACATAAACCATACCAAAGCACTGTCATCTCTTCAGCCAGATTTTACCACTCATACCCAGTGTATGCATCGCGCTCCAAAAGCCGTGAGTAAGGTGGAACCAAAGGGCACAAATCCAGATAAGATACAGAATAGAGTACGCAGGACTTTTAAAAGTATCTTTAATCCATGCAAAACCATCAGCCGGCCCGTGAGTAAACTCAATACCTGCAAGGTCAGCAAACATCATGTGCCCCCAGAAATTGTAAAGATGAAGCAGCAGACCAATAAAAATGATAAGCCCCAGAACAAGCATGTTCTGTGAAGCCCAACTCACTTCCGGACGGCGGCTTGTCACCTCATAACGTTGAGGGCCACGGGCTCGACGGTTCTGTGCAGTCAGGATAAAAGCATAAACAATGTGACACACTGCAAGGAAAGCCAAAGCTGCCGTTCCTGCTACCGCATACCAATGTGAGCCAAGAAACTCACATACCATGTTGTAAGCGTCTCGTGAAAAGAACGCCGCAACATTCATGCAGCAATGAAAAGTCAGGAAAAGAATAAGGCAAAGCCCTGTTACAGACATCACCACCTTCCTACCAATTGGAGAATTAATTAACCACATAAATGATTGATTTTTAATTATTTAGATATTAAATTTAAAACAAAATAAACTGATAAAAAACACGATTGATACTCTAAATTGGACTTACACGCCCTAATATATAGGTATATGGGCTGTAAAAGTGCTTGCAAAAATACTATATTTTAGTGATAAATCAAACGAAAAGAGATAAAAAATCGATTTAATTGCTTACTTTTGCGCCAAATGGAAAAAGCAATGAAATTCAAATATGACGTCATTGTTATTGGCGCTGGACACGCAGGCTGTGAAGCCGCAGCAGCCGCAGCTAATATGGGTGCCTCAACCTGTCTCATTACCATGGATATGAATAAGATTGGACAAATGAGTTGCAATCCAGCCGTGGGAGGAATCGCGAAAGGACAAATTGTAAGAGAGATAGACGCTTTAGGAGGCCAGATGGGCCTCATAACCGACGCCACTGCTATACAATTCAGGATGCTAAATAAAGGAAAAGGCCCTGCCGTTTGGTCGCCAAGAGCACAGTGTGACAGAGGAAAATTCATTTGGAAATGGAGACATACGCTTGACAATACCGATAATCTTGACATTTGGCAAGACCAAGTTGACGAACTCATTGTGGAAGAAGGTAAGGCCGTTGGCGTAAAAACTATTTGGGGGGCAGAGTTCAGGGCCAAGGCCGTAGTCGTTACAGCAGGCACTTTTCTAAACGGCCTTATGCACATCGGACATAAGAGAGTAGCGGGAGGACGGTGCGCAGAGCCTGCAGTTTATCATTTTACCGAATCCATTACCCGCTGGGGAATACGTTCTGCAAGAATGAAAACAGGAACACCTGTGCGCCTTGACAAACGAAGCATCCACTTTGAAGATACAGAAATACAGCCGGGTGAAACCGACTTCCATCACTTCAGTTATATGAGGGTGCAGCATACCTTAAAGCAGCTACCATGCTGGACGTGTTATACAAACGAGAATGTGCATGAAATTTTACATGAAAACATTGCAGACTCTCCACTATTTAATGGACAAATACAAAGCATAGGACCACGATATTGTCCCAGCATAGAAACCAAACTTGTTACTTTCCCTGACAAGAATAAACACCCACTCTTTATTGAACCTGAGGGGGAAGACACCAACGAAATGTACTTAAATGGCTTCTCTTCTTCCATGCCCATAGAGACACAGTTACATGCTCTGCGCGAAATTCCTGCATTACGTGATGCCAAGATTTACCGTCCTGGCTATGCTATAGAATACGATTACTTCGATCCTACTCAATTAAAGCATAGCTTAGAATCGAAAATCATACAAGGACTATTCTTTGCAGGTCAAGTCAATGGTACCACGGGATATGAGGAAGCAGGAGGCCAAGGGATTGTCGCAGGCATTAATGCTGCACTTTTATGCGCAGGAAACAAGCCATTCGTCATGAAGAGAGATGAAAGCTATATTGGTGTATTAATTGACGACCTCACCACCAAAGGTGTGGACGAACCCTACAGAATGTTTACCTCAAGAGCAGAATATCGTATATTGCTACGTCAAGACGATGCTGATGCACGACTTACAGAAACATCCTATGGATTAGGAGTCGCCCGAAGAAATCGTTATGATTGGTGGTTACAAAAGCGCAAGACTATACAACATATCATTGATTATTGCAATCAGACTACAGTAAAGCCAAAAGATATCAATCCTCTACTTGAAAGCTTAAATACAACACCACTACGGACTAGTTGTAAAATAAGCGATTTGATCGGGCGTCCTCAGCTTAATATAACCATACTATCAGATATACTTCCTAACTTAAAAGAAATCATAGAAAACATAGAAAACAGAAAAGAAGAGATTACAGAAGCAGCTGAAATCAAAATAAAATACAAAGGATATATCCAAAGAGAGAAACAGGTTGCAGAAAAAATGCATCGACTTGAAGATATAAAAATAAAAGGACGCTTTAACTATAGTAATATCCATGAGATTAGTACGGAAGGGCGTCAAAAGCTTGAGCATATCAATCCAGAGACTTTAGCCGAAGCAAGTAGGATTCCCGGGGTGTCTCCAAGTGATATCAATGTTATGCTTATTTTACTTGGGAGATAAGCAAGAACCATGTTTAGGCGAACAGATTACAATCTATAACAAATATTGTCTTTTCTTCAAAAGCATAAGATTACATCTCATAATTCTGAGCACACAATTGTTTCACATGAAACATAATGTCGAAGAAATCATCTAAAATAAGAGAAACAAATATTTAAGTAAAACGTAAAGAATGAACAACCAAACCCTTTTAAACAACCTGAGAAGTATACCAGACTGGCCGATTAAAGGCGTAAACTTTAGGGATGTCACTACTCTTTTTAAGAGTTCAGAGTGTGTAAAGACTATCACTAACGAATTGTTTGACCTTTATAAGGATAAGGGTATTACAAAAATAGTGGGTATTGAGAGCCGCGGATTCGTGATGAGTTCGGCAGCCGCCATACGATTGGGCGCGGGGATAGTACTTTGTCGTAAGCCAGGGAAACTGCCTTGCGAGACTATTCAGAAAAGTTATGCTAAGGAATATGGCATTGACACCATTGAAATTCATAAAGACGCAATCTGCGAGAACGACATCGTTCTGCTGCATGATGACCTACTTGCCACCGGCGGAACAATGAAAGCTGCATGCGACTTAGTTAAGAAATTCCATCCAAGGAAAGTGTATGCCAACTTTATTATAGAGTTAAATTCAGAATTTCCACATGCACGAGATATCTTTGATAAGGATGTTGAAATAACGAGTTTGCTAAAATTTTAGACAGTAAATCTAAAGCTCTTAGAGGCCATACAAAAGAATTCTAAAAACAAAATAATGTCGACAAACTCCGACAAGAGCAATCTTCAACTTTAAGTAGCCCGAAAAATAAAGTCCGCTTACTAAAAATCAGAATACATTCTCATCGGCATTTATTGCCCAAGCTATTGTTTCATGTGAAACGTTACTTTTACAACTACCAATAAATAAAGGGGTAAAGCGTATGACGAAAGAAGAAAATGAGAAACGATTAGCCTATCTGAAGAACATTGTTCTTAGCATGCCAGAGAAGCCTGGCAGCTATCAGTATTACAATGAACTACGTGAAAACGGAGGACAGATTATATATGTAGGGAAGGCCAAGAACCTGAAGCGAAGGGTTTCTAGCTATTTTCATAAAGAGGTTGACCGCTTTAAGACTAAGGTTCTTGTAAGCAAGATAAAGGATATCAGCTATACAGTTGTCAACACTGAAGAAGATGCGCTGCTGCTTGAGAACTCGCTCATCAAGAAATATAATCCTCGCTATAACGTTCTTCTTAAAGACGGGAAAACCTATCCCAGCATTATCGTTACCAACGAACTATTTCCACGCATATTCCAAACACGGCATATTGACAAAAGGTTAGGGACATACTTTGGACCTTATCCTCATATTTTCGCCATGCATAACATTTTAGAGCTTATCAAGCGCGCTTTCAAGCCTCGCCGATGCCGTCAGAGTATCACACAAGAAGGCATACAAGCCGGTAAATATAAGCCTTGTCTGGAATACCATATACATAACTGTGAAGGATGCTGTTTTGGCCAACAAAGTCTCAAAGACTATCTGGAAAACATCCGCCAGGCAAAAGAAGTATTGAAAGGGAACACACGAGAGCTCTCCGAATGGCTGTATAAACGTATGATGGAGCAAGCTAAGCTGCTGAAATTTGAAGAGGCAGAAGACCTGAAAAAACGGTATATGATGCTGCAGGACTTTGTATCAAAGAGCGAGGTTGTAAGCCATAGTATCACCGATGTAGATGTGTTTACCATCGTCGATGACGAACAACATAAGAACGCTTACATCAACTACATCCACGTCAAGAATGGTACTATCAACCAAAGTTTTACATACGAGTATAAGCGTAAGCTCGACGAGACCGACCAAGACTTATTAATTCAGGCTATTCTTGAGATTAGAGAGCGCTTCAGCTCTACTGCAAAGGAGATTATCGTTCCGTTTAATATGGAATGGAAATTAAAGGATGCCGACTTCTTTGTGCCACAGCGAGGCGACAAAAAACACCTTTTAGAGCTATCAGAGATGAACGGAAAACAATACCGTTTTGACCGTTTGAAACAAACCGAGAAGCTTAATCCAGAGCAAAAACATACCCGTTTGATGAAAGAATTACAGCAGAAGCTCGGACTTCCCAAGATGCCATATCAGATTGAATGTTTCGATAATTCGAATATCAGCGGTACAGATGCCGTTGCCGGTTGCATTGTATATAAAGGTATGAAGCCCTCACGCAAGGACTATCGCAAGTATAATATCAAGACCGTTACGGGACCTGACGACTATGCGTCCATGCAAGAAGTGGTCAGACGCCGCTACAGCCGAATGATAGAAGAGAAAGTAACGCTACCCGATCTCATCATTACCGACGGAGGAAAAGGTCAGATGGACGTTGTAAAAGAGGTGATTGACGAGCTTAAAATAAACATACCCATTGCCGGATTAGCCAAGGACGACCATCACCATACCAACGAACTTCTTTACGGATTTCCACCGCAAGTTATTGGTTTAAAACCAGATAGTGAACTCTTCCACGTGCTTACGCAGATACAAGATGAGGTTCATCGCTATGCCATTACGTTTCACAGGGATAAGCGTTCAAGGCACGCGCTTCACTCTGTATTGGATGATATAAAAGGAATAGGGCCAAAGACTAAAGAACAGTTGCTAAGTTCCTTTAAATCAGTCAGCAACATAAAGGTAGCAGCACTTGAAGAAATTGCTACCCATGTCGGCCCATCGAAAGCACGAATTGTGTATGAATTCTTTCACAAAACGGCAGGAACGCCTAACGCTTAAAGGGAATAAAAGAGGTGGAAAGCTTGTAAGGTCATCAGCTTTTTGCTATCTTTGCCTATATATAAGCAATATATACCATGCGAATTGTGATACAACGCGTCAGCCGCGCCTCCGTAAGTATTGACGGACAAGTAAAATCTTCCATCGGAAAAGGCCTGCTCGTCCTCCTGGGAATAGGCGCCAACGACGGCGAAGAAGATGTGCAATGGCTCGTAAAAAAGCTTATCGGACTGCGCATTTTCGACGATGAAACCGGCACAATGAACCTTAGCGTCACCGATGTCCAGGGCGAAATACTCGTCATTTCGCAGTTTACGCTCATGGCCAGCTGCAAGAAAGGCAACCGCCCCAGCTGGATACACGCCGCACCTCACGAGATTTCCATTCCTCTTTACCATCGTTTCTGCGATGTCCTGACATCAGCATTGGGCAAGAAAATAGGTACAGGCGAGTTCGGTGCTTATATGAAAGTTGACCTGCTTAACGACGGGCCCGTTACCATTTGCATGGATAGTCACAACAAAGAATAGCCCACAGATCCCCCACTCCACGCGGCTACAGCCACCCCATGACGATGGAAAACAACCGTCACAACATCGTCAGGCAACCGTAAAACCACCGACAAATATCTTTAAAACAGCAATAAAAACCGAAAGAAATAAGTAACATGAACGAAGAAACAACCCTCAGAGGGGCACAGCATGCCGTAGACCAGTGGATTAAAACCTATGGCGTGCGTTACTTCTCCGAACTAACAAACATGGCCTGCCTCACCGAAGAGGTTGGCGAACTGGCCAAGGTCATCGCCCGAAAATACGGTGAACAAACCTTCAAAGCCGGTGAAAAGGACAATCTCGGTGAAGAAATGGCCGACGTATTATGGGTGCTTTGCTGCCTCGCTAACCAGACAGGTATCGACCTCACCGAAGAATTTCACAAAAGCATGGAGAAGAAAGTGAAACGCGATGCAACGCGACACAAGAATAACCCCAAGCTTATGACCCCACCTGTAACAAACAAATAAAAATAAAAACTTTAAACTAAAAGCATCATGGGAATCATCAAAGAGAAAATTACACGTGATATCCAAAGCCAGACAAACCAGGGACGTGTTGACAGTAGCAAGATTGAGCAAGCCTTTGCCAAGTATAACCTCACCGTCGATGAGGCCAAAGTGCAGCAGGAACTCAACCGAATCATCACCGAAAAAGTGCCGGAAAACAATACCACAGAGGTGAAAAAATTCTTGCTCGGCAGCGTTGAGCTGACATCTCTAAGCACTACCGACACCGAGGAACACATCTTGGCTATGGTAGAAAAGGTAAACAAGTTCGACTCTGCCTACCCCGCTCTGCCCCACGTCGCAACCATCGTTACCTACCCCAACTTCGCACACCTCGTGCGCCAGACGCTTGAAGTTGACGGCGTACAGATTGCAGTGGTATCCGGTTCTTTCCCGTCGTCGCAGACATTCATGGAGGTAAAGGTTGCCGAAACGGCATTAGCCATCCGCGACGGAGCCGAAAATGTGGACATCGTACTGCCCGTAGGCAAGTTCCTTTCAGAAGATTACGAGGGCGTGAGCGACGATATCAACGAACTGAAACAGGCCTGTGGCGACGTGCCCATGAAAGTAATTCTCGAAACATGCGACCTCGGCAGCCTCTCTAATGTCAAGAAAGCCGCCATCCTGTCGATGTATTCGGGTGCCGACTACATCAAAACCTCCACGGGAAAAGAGAAATTCGGCGCCACTCCCGAAGCAGTATACGTCATGGCAAAGGCCATCAAGGAGTATTATAATGAGACAGGAATCGTCATCGGACTGAAGCCGGCGGGCGGAATCAACACCGTTATGCAAGCCGTTACCTATTATACAATCGTCAAGGAAGTGTGCGGAGAAACCTGGCTTACCAACGAATTGTTCCGCCTCGGAACCAGTCGCCTCGCTAACCTTCTGTTGAGCGAAATCGAAGGCAAGGAAGTAAAGTTCTTCTAATACCTACAGATAACAGATACACTTATGTCGCAGGCACTCTCAACCTGCGACATATTTTTTTGTATCTTACACGGCAGGGATATGCCTTGTACATCCGCAAGAACACAACTTTCAGGCATAAAAGCCCAGATTTCCTGATATCAGGGAACCTTTTTTACCTCACCCCAAGCTTGCCCACACGATATCAAAATACGGCCGCTACGACGCAAGGAAAAGTCCCGTACGGAATGCAGGTATTGCCTTTACATCGTAAACGTATTGTCTTTACGGCGTAAACGTGTGGACATTACGGCGTAATCGCATTGCGTTTACGGCGTAATCGCGGCGTCTTTACGGGCTAATCGCAGGCTTTTTCAGAGCTTCGTAATTACCTGTTAAACAACAAGGTGCATTCAAATAAAAAGCCTTTACGCCGCAATCGCTTTGAGATTGCGGCGTAAAGGCAATGAAAGGGATTGGAGAGATCAGAGCTTTCGCTCTATCACATAATCGAGATAGGCCTTCAAACTGCGGCGGACGGCCTCGTCATTCACCTCTGTATCAAGGAAAAGCATAGCCTCGGCGTGGAAATCCCACATGCGTCTGTCGGCATATTCTATGCCTCCGTGTGCTTTCGTGAAAGCCACAAGGCGTGCAATTTCTTCTGCTGTCACGCTGCCGTTCTTCACTTTCCGCGCCAGCGCCATCATGTCCTCGTCCTGCGTCGACTTCAGCGCGTATATCACCGGAAGCGTTAATTTGCCTTCGACCATGTCGTTTCCAGTGGGCTTTCCTATCTCACCAAGGTCGTAATAATCGAAGATATCGTCGCGAATCTGGAAGATAATGCCGAGGTTTTGCCCAAAGCGTCGTGCGCTCTCTATGTTGGCTTCGTCAGCACCTGCCGACAGTGCGCCCAGGGCTGCACAGGCTTCAAACAGTGCCGCTGTTTTCTGCTTGATTACCTGATAGTAAACATTCTCTGATATTTCCTGATTCTGAATGTTCGACAATTGCAGTATTTCGCCATTCGACAACGTGCGGCCGAGCTCAGCCAGATAGCGCACAATCTCTTCAGAATGGGTAAAACTTACCTGCAAAAGCGCAGTAGAGAGGATGTAATCGCCCACTAAAACGGCCACCTTATTGTCGAACACCTTGTTCACTGACGCCTGTCCGCGCCGCTCTGCACTCTCATCTACCACGTCGTCGTGCACGAGCGAGGCCGTGTGTAACAGCTCCAGGCCCACGGCTGCATGCTGTGTGGCACTGGTAATCTGGCCGAAATTCTTCGCCATCAGCAGAATAAGCATGGGACGCATACGCTTGCCCGCACGCTGCCTTATGTGGTCGAGCACCTGCGAAAGCATGCCATCGGTATGAGAAAGTGACTGGTTAAAAAGCGCGATGAAATCAGCCAAATCCGAACTTATTGGCTCTTTGATAATTGAAAGATAATCTGTTTCAGTCGTGTTCATTGTCACAAAATTAGATATTTTATTGGATATTGTGGCAAGTTTTTAGTAATTTTACCGTGAAAAATAATCATTTAAATGGACAAACTCTTTCTTCTTGACGCATACGCAATTATCTTCAGGTCGTATTATGCTTTCATAAACCGGCCCACAATCAATTCAAAAGGCTTGAACACATCGGCCATTTTAGGGTTCTGCAACACGCTCAAGGAGATTACCGACAAGGAGCATCCTGCCTACATTGGCGTGGCTTTTGACGAAGGAAAGACCTTTCGCCACGAGGCTTTTCCGCCTTACAAGGCGCAGCGTCAGGCCACACCCGAGGACATTAAGCTCGCCGTTCCCATCATAAAAGATATATTAAGTGCCATGCATATCCCCGTACTGGTATCGCCCGGCTTTGAGGCCGACGACGTAATTGGCACGTTGGCCCTGCAGGCCGCGCAGGCAGGGGTAGAGACCTATATGCTTACTCCCGACAAGGATTACGGGCAACTGATACGCGAAAACGTCTATATGTACCGGCCGCGGCATGGCGGAGGGTATGACGTTATCGGCGAAAAGCAGATAGAAGACAAGTACGGGGTTGCATCTGCACATCAGGTTGTAGACCTTCTGGCGCTGATGGGAGACTCGGCCGACAATTATCCGGGCTGCCCTGGTGTGGGTGAAAAGACGGCCGTTAAGCTGATCAAGGAGTTTGGTTCCTGCGAGGGGCTCATCGAAAACAGCAGTCAGCTAAAGGGCAAAATGCGCGAAAAGGTCGAAGCTGCCGTCGATGATATCAAGATGTCTAAGTTTTTAGCCACCATCCGTACGGACGTTCCGCTGAGCCTCGACCTCGAAACACTTAAGCGTCAGGCACCCGATGAAGAGAAGTTGCGCGCCATCTTTGAAAGCCTTGAGTTCAAGAAGTTCACGGAAAGATTCCTTAATAAGTCTGAAATTAAGTCAAAACCTGTAAACAACCAGCCCTCTCTCTTTGACGAATTTGCGGCCGAGAGTCCGACCGTCCCGGAATTTTCGAGCCATGAGAGCATAAAAACTATGCCGCATAAATACCAATTGGTTGATAATCAAAGGGAAGCAACACAGCTTTGTGACTTTTTATTGACAAACAAAATATTAAGTTTAGACACCGAAACGACGTCTATAAGTGCCATCGATGCCGAATTAGTAGGCTTGAGCTTTTCGGTGGCCGAGCATGAAGCTTATTACGTAGCCGTCCCTTCCGACCGGCGTGAAGCCGAAGCGATGATGAATATTTTCAAGCCGCTTTATGAGAATAAAGACATCGTGAAAGTGGGCCAGAACATCAAGTACGACTACATGGTGCTGCGCCGATATGGCATTGATTTGCAGGGCCCCATGTTTGACACGATGCTCGCCCACTACATCATCCAGCCCGAACTGCGCCATAACATGGACTACATGGCCGAAACATTGCTGAACTATCAAACCATACACATTGAGGAATTAATAGGTCAAAAGGGGAAGAATCAGAAGTCGATGCGCGACCTTTCCCCCGCCGACGTATGCGATTATGCCGCCGAAGACGCCGACGTAACGCTGCGCCTGAAGAACGTTCTCGAGCCAAGGCTCAGGGAAGTTGGGGGCGAACGTCTGTTCCATGACATTGAAATGCCGCTCGTCAAGGTGCTGGCCGACATGGAATTAAACGGTGTTTGTCTCGACACCGAATCGCTGAAAGAAACCCACCGCGTCTTTACCGAGCGCATGCAGGCCTACGAACGCCACGCCTATGAGCTGGCAGGCGAAGAGTTTAACATCTCGTCGCCGAAGCAGGTAGGCGATATTCTCTTCGGCAAAATGAAGATAATTGACAAGCCCAAGAAAACAAAGACGGGACAATTTGTTACTTCTGAAGAGGTGTTGCTGCAACTGAGGGACCGCGCCCCCATCGTCGAAGATATCCTTAACTATCGTGGAATGAAGAAGCTTCTGGGCACATACGTTGAGGCTTTGCCCAAACTTATCAACCCCCGCACGCATCATATCCACACCTCCTTTAACCAAGCGGTGACCGCTACCGGCCGACTGTCATCGTCAGACCCCAATTTACAGAACATCCCTGTGCGCGACGACGACGGGAAAGAAATCAGAAAGTGTTTTATTCCAGAGCCTGGATGCCGTTTCTTTTCGGCCGATTACAGTCAGATTGAGCTCAGAATCATGGCCCATCTATCGGGTGACGAGAACATGATTGAGGCGTTTCGTGAGGGCTTTGACATACACCGGGCCACCGCCGCAAAAATATGGAAGGAGAACATTGCCGACGTTACTGACCAGCAACGCAAAAAGGCAAAGCAGGCCAATTTTGGCATAATATACGGCATTACCACTTATGGACTGGCCCAACGCATGGGTATTGGCAACGCCGAAGCACGCCAGCTGATAGACGATTACTTCCGAACCTTTCCCAAGGTACACGCTTATATGGAGCAGGCTAAACAGGAAGCACGCGAAAAGGGCTATGCCGAGACCATGTTCGGGCGCCGTCGTTATCTGCCCGATATTACGTCGCGCAACGCTACCGTGCGCGGTTTTGCCGAGCGAAACGCCATCAACGCGCCCATCCAGGGGTCGGAAGCCGACATCATCAAGATTGCGATGATTCGCATCTGGCGCCGTTTCAAGGCCGAGGGTATTCGCTCAAAGATGATTCTTCAGGTGCACGACGAGCTTAATTTCTCGGTTTATCCCGATGAGGCTGCGAAAGTAGAGCAAATCGTTATCGACGAAATGCAGAAGGCATGCCGGCTTAACGTGCCGCTCATTGCTGACGCCGGATGGGGCGACAACTGGCTGGAGGCACACTGATTTAAAAGTAAAAAGGTAAAAAAGTAAAAGAGTAAAAAGAAAGCCTGAAAAGGAAAAAGGTAAAAAGGTAAAAGAGTAAGAAAGGCAAGCAGTACGTTTTAACGACGCGCTGCTTGCCTTTCTTTTTTCATATTGTTTCATCTGAAGAATATGATTCACAGCAAAATCGGAGACACGGCCAGCTTCCCCATTGCCGAATTATTTCATCCAAAGGGTTCAGCATCTGTATACGTTCTCCGTCCGTCCTGCTTTCCTATTCCCGAATTATTTCATCCAAAGAATATCATCCGTGATAAATTTAGAAGCATGGACAGGCCTTTTGCCATCAAGCTATTACTTCTGAAGAATGTACCCTACGGCAAATTCGGAGAGACGGACAGGCTCTTTTTTGTCAGATTATTACATGATGGGAAATGTATTATTGCGTAATAGCTGGCCGGTTATGCCGTAACGGCGGAGTGTGACGGCCGTCATACGGTTTGTACGGCGGCCGCCGTACACGTGTGCGACGACTGTCATACGAGCGTGCGACGGCCGCCGAACAATGACAATTACACGCTATTGTAAACAACAAGGCATGCTCTTTCAACAAACAGTGCGGCTTTATTCTGATTGTATTACGCCCTTACAAGATGAACCATGTAAGGCTTCGAGAAAATTTTTATTCGTTTTTTAGGCATATTTTGTGTTGTCAGTATCAGTCGGTTTTGCTCTATTCTCTTCTCTTTCATCAAGCAATCATTATTGATAACTACTTGATTATCTATTATTTCACACACTACTATAAACCTATTACGTGCTTAATATTATGTTAAAAGAATTATGTAAATAAAATAATCTGGAAATAATTTAATATATTTGCAAAAAGGAAAGACGTATGACAATGACCATAAACCCCTTTATTGTAGCAGGAAAGATTCCCGCAAAGTATTTTTGTGACAGGAAAGAAGAGTCGGCACGGCTCACCGATTGTATACAAAATCAGGAGAATGTAGTGCTGATTTCGCCGCGACGTATGGGCAAATCGAAACTTATCGACTATTGTTTCGACAAGTCTGCCATACGTAACAGCTACTACACGCTTGAAGCAGACATTCTGCAAACAACCTCTTTGCAGGAGTTTATACAGGTATTGGGCTGTGTAGTTTACAAGCAACTGGCCCGACGTAGCGAGCGTTTGTTCAAACTTTTTGCAGCTACACTCCGGTCGTTGAGTGCCAGTTTCGGTTTCGATCCCATACAAAATACGCCTACTTTCGATATAAAATTGGGTGATATTACAGCTCCCGAATATACCCTCGACGAGATATTTACCTACATCGAAAAGGCCGATAAGCGGTGCATAATTGCCATTGACGAGTTTCAACAAATCACCAACTATGCCGAAAAAAATGTAGAAGCTATCCTCCGCACGCGCATACAACGATGCAGTAACGCCAATTTTATATTTGCAGGAAGTCGCAGACGCATTCTCAACGAGATGTTTTTATCGAACAAACGCCCCTTTTATCAGAGTGCTACACTAATACAATTAGACCCCATCCCAAAAGAAACTTATCTGAAATTCGTAAAAAAGCACTTCGATGACGGTCAGAAAAACATAGAAAAAGAAGCCGTAACAAACGTGTATAACACCTTTGAGGGCGTTACTTACTATATGCAACGAATGATGCACGACTGCTTTATGGAAGTGCCATCACATGAGATTTGCACCGAGATACTTACGAAAAAGATTATTCAGCGTTTCGTGCAGGAAAATGATACACGGCTACGCGAGATGATGGCTTTTATATCAGAGCAACAGAAAGCCTTGCTATACGCCGTTTGTAAAGAGGGCACAGCCCGGCACATTACATCGGCAGCTTTTGTACGTAATCACAATTTGAAGTCGCAAAGCAGTGTGCAATTTGCCATAAAAAGGCTGTTAGAGCTTGACCTCATCACCGAACAGGAACGGCAATACCACATTTCCGACCCGCTGTTACGCCTGTGGATACAGCACGAAAGGTAGCGAAAGGTTCACGATAAATGTTGTTTTTACCTGCCCGATTATGAATAATTTGCTAACTTTGCAAACAGGAATATAAAACGTTTTGTATGTCACCGGTCGTCCGGCGAATAACACTTTAGAAGATATGTCATTAAAATGTGGTATCGTAGGCTTGCCAAACGTAGGCAAATCCACGCTGTTCAATTGCCTGTCGAGCGCTAAGGCGCAGGCCGCTAACTTCCCTTTCTGTACTATAGAGCCTAATTTAGGTGTCATCAGTGTGCCTGACGAGCGCCTTACAAAGCTCGCCGAGATAGTACATCCCGGGCGCATTGTACCCGCCACTTGCGAGATAGTTGACATCGCTGGCCTCGTAAAGGGCGCATCAAAAGGCGAGGGACTGGGCAACAAATTCCTGGGCAACATCCGCGAGTGTGATGCCATCATCCATGTAATACGCTGTTTTGACGATGACAACGTGGTGCGCGAAGGTGGTGCTCCCGTCGACCCCGCAGCCGATAAAGACACTATTGATACCGAGCTTCAGCTGAAAGACCTCGAGACTATCGACAGTCAGCTGGCCAAACAAGAGAAGATTGCTGCCACGGGTAACAAGGAAGCCAGGACACTTGTAAGCGTATTGAAAGCCTATAAAGAGGTGCTTGACAAGGGCCAGAACGCGCGATCGGTAACCTTTGAAAGCAAGGAGGAGCAGAAAGCAGCCCACGATTTGTTCCTGCTCACGACGAAACCCGTGCTGTATGTTTGCAATGTTGACGAGGCAAGTGCCAAAACAGGCAACGCGTACAGCAAAATAATTGAAGACATTGCCGCCGGCGAGGATGCCGAAGCCATGGTAATTGCTGCCAGGACAGAAGAAGATATTGCTTCGCTCGACAGTTATGACGACAAGAAATTATTCCTTGACGAGCTGGGCATGACAGAACCCGGGGTAAACCGCCTCATCAAAAAAGCATACCATTTACTCAATCTTCAGACGTTCATAACAGCCGGTGAGATGGAAGTAAAAGCCTGGACTTTCCACAAGGGATGGAAAGCACCGCAGTGCGCCGGCGTCATACACACCGACTTTGAAAAGGGTTTTATCCGTGCCGAAGTGATTAAATACGACGACTATATCAAGTATGGCTCCGAAGCTGCCGTACGTGAAGCCGGCAAACTTGGCATTGAAGGCAAGGACTATGAGGTGCAGGACGGCGACATTATGCACTTCCGTTTCAACGTATAATCACAGGAATATATCACCCCCTATATCCGTTTTAAATTATGATCTACGACTTTTTATACATTGTCTGGAACCCATCCGAAGTGCTTTTCCATATTGGCGGTTTAAGCATTCGCTGGTATTCAATGTGCTGGCTCGTCGGACTTTTGCTGGGTTACCTGTTGATGAGCCGCCTCTATAAGGAACAACGCATACCCGATGAGAAGTTCGACCCGCTGTTTATCTATATCTTTGTCAGTGTGCTTATTGGCGCAAGGCTGAGCCATTGCCTGTTTTATCAGCCCGATTACTTTCTGTCATCGTGGGACCATTTCGTCGAAATGCTGATACCTTTCCATCACATGGCCGACGGCTCGTGGAAGTTTGTGGGATACGAAGGCCTCGCATCGCATGGCGGAGTTATAGGTATGATTATTGCCATCCTTATTTACAGCTATCGCAATAAGCTTTCGGTTTGGATTGTTTTAGACAATATGGGTATCTGCTCGTGCATTACAGCTACGTTCATTCGCCTCGGTAACCTGATGAATTCAGAGATAATCGGGCGCGTGACAGACGTGCCATGGGCGTTCATCTTCGAGCGTGTCGACCAGTATCCTCGCCACCCCGGGCAGCTCTATGAGGCATTGTCGTATGCACTTTTCTTCTGTATCATCTACGCCGTATATCGCCGTCACCGCGAGAAAGTGGGCACAGGGTTCTTCTTTGGCCTTTGTTTGTCACTGGTTTTCATTGCCCGTTTCTTCATCGAGTTTACCAAAGACATACAGGTTGACTTCGAAGCCAATATGCCTTTAGACATGGGACAACTGCTCTCTATCCCATTCATTATCATCGGTATTGCCTGTATGATGGACGGAAAATGGAAGAGAAAGCTCGGCGCACACTCGTATTTGGAAGACCAGAAGAAGAAAAAGTAAAGACCCTGACAACGTCAGAATAATAAGATTCTTAAGCTCTGATTCATCAGCATCATAAGAATCAACAAATAAAATAAAGGTGTTTTACATCTCTTATCGTAAAACACCCATACCGAAAACAGCAAGAGCCATGCCCGACATCAATGTCAGGCATGGCTCTTTATGTTATCAAGCCTCTGCCCTGTTCGTTTTATGACAGTTTGATTAATGGCTTTTCCCCGTAACAATCTTCTTAATATCGCTCAGCTTGTTGAGTGCTTCCATGGGTGTTAAGTTATTAATGTCGAGGCCTATTATCTCATCACGCACCTGCGAAAGCACGGGGTCGTCGAGCTGAAAAATGCTAAGCTGCACGCCGTCGCGGTCTTTTCCTATGTTCTGTACCTTGGGACGGCCTGCCGATCCCACTTCGGCGTTGTCGGCTTCCAACTGTTTTAGCACTTCCTCGGCGCGCTTTACGATGCTCTTTGGCATGCCTGCAATGTCGGCAACATGTATACCAAACGAGTGCTCTGAACCGCCGGCGACGAGCTTACGCATAAAAATAACCTTGCCATCCAGCTCTTTTACCGACACGTTAAAGTTCTTGATGCGAGGGAAAAGCTTCTCCATCTCGTTCAGTTCGTGATAGTGGGTGGCAAAGAGTGTGCGCGCACGGCTCGACTGATGTTCGTGCAGGTATTCAACAATAGCCCATGCAATGGATATGCCATCGTAAGTACTGGTACCACGTCCCAGCTCATCGAAGAGCACAAGAGAGCGTGGAGACACGTTGTTAAGGATGTCGGAAGCCTCCGTCATTTCCACCATAAAGGTCGATTCACCCAACGAAAGGTTGTCGCTGGCACCTACACGAGTGAAGATTTTATCCACCAAGCCTATTCTTGCACGCTCTGCGGGCACGAAACATCCTACTTGGGAGAGTAGCACAATTAAGGCCGTTTGTCGCAACAGGGCGGACTTACCTGCCATATTCGGGCCCGTAATCATCATGATTTGCTGCTTTTCTGTGTCAAGATATACATCGTTAGGCACATAACGTTCGCCCAGCGGCATCTGGGTTTCTATAACCGGATGGCGGCCCTGGCTGATGTCAATGACATCGCTGTCGTCAACAACGGGACGCACATACAGGTTATCTTCCGACACCTTTTCGAATCCTAAAAGGCAGTCGATACGCGCTAAAATATTGGCGTTAATTTGTATCTGGGGGATAAATTCCTGCATGGAGACAATGAGTTCAGAGAACAGACGCGACTCGGTTTCGAGGATTTTCTCATCAGCTCCAAGTATTTTCTCCTCATATTCCTTTAGTTCAGGCGTGATATAACGCTCGGCCTGGGCAAGTGTCTGCTTGCGAATCCAGGTTTCAGGCACCTTATCTTTAAACGTGTTGCGTACCTCAAGGTAATAACCAAACACGTTATTGAACCCTACTTTCAGCGAGCTGATACCCGTCTCCTCGATTTCACGCTGCTGAATTTGCATCAGATAGTCTTTGCTATTGCGTGAGATTGACCGCAGTTCGTCAAGCTCAGGATTAAATCCATCAGCAATAACGCCGCCCTTGTTTATCTGCAAAGGCGGGTCGGGTTGAATCTCTTTCTCTATCCTTTCGCGCAGGCTCTCACACAAATTCAGCTGTTCTCCAATGCGTTTCAGGCTGTCGTTATCGGTATAAAGGCACGCCGTTTTAATGGGTTGTACGGCTTTAAGCGCATTCTTTAGCTGCACAACTTCGCGCGGACTCACCCTGCCGACAGCTACTTTTGAGATAATTCGCTCCAAGTCGCCAACATGATGAAGCTGCTCATCCACCACACGACGGAAGTCAGGCTTCTTAAAAAAGTACTCCACTACATCCAGACGGTCCTCTATCAACTTCGTATCCTTCAGTGGAAAAACCAGCCACCGGCGAAGCATACGGCCACCCATCGGCGTAACTGTGCGGTCAACCACATCAAGCAATGACTTGCCATCCTCCTGCATGGGCTGCAAAAGCTCGAGCGAACGCACCGTAAACCTGTCGAGACGCACAAAGCGTTCTTCCTCCAGACGCTTCAGCGAGGTGATATGATTCAGGTTGGTATGCTGCGTCATTTCGAGGTATTGCATAATAGCTCCCGAAGCAATGATGCCGTCTTTGAGATGTTCGATACCAAAGCCTTTGAGCGATTTGGTACCGAAATGTTTCAGCAACTTTTGGCGTGCATTCTGTTCTGTAAATACCCAGTCGTCGAGTTCGAACACGCATATCTTTGTTCCGAAGTAGCGATCAAAGTCTTGCTTGCGGGTCTTATCGAAAAGAACTTCCTTCGGTGAGAAGCTGCCGATGAGCTTTTCCACATAGTCATACGTACCCTGTCCGGTGAGAAACTCGCCCGTTGATATGTCAAGGAAGCTCACACCACACGACGATTTGCCGAAATGTACGGCAGCAAGGAAGTTGTTTTCCTTATAGTTGAGCACGTTATCACTCATGGCAACACCCGGTGTTACAAGCTCCGTAATGCCGCGTTTCACCATCTTGTCCATCTCGCTCAATCCTTTTTTGCCCTTAATCATGGCGCGCTTCTTCTTCGGATCTTCAAGCTGGTCGCAGATAGCTACACGTTTTCCTGCACGGATAAGCTTGGGGAGGTAGGTGTCTAACGCATGATGGGGGAAGCCTGCCATTTCTGCTCCCTCACCCGTTCCACCATTATTGCGTCTCGTTAACGTAATACCAAGGATGCGAGAAGCCTCGATAGCGTCGTCACAATACGTTTCATAGAAGTCGCCACAACGGAATAGCATCAACGCGTCGGGGTGCTTAGCCTTCATCGAGAAGAACTGTTTCATCATAGGAGTAAGACCTTTATCGTCTTTCGCCATATCAGTATTTCCTTTCGTTTTAATCGTCATTTATTTCTTAACCAATCCGCCTAATCCGGAAAGTAAAGCCTTAGCCAGCGGGTTATTGTCAAACGTCTCCTGCTCTTGTGCAGGTGCTTCTTCCACAAAATCGAAGCGACGCGGGTCACGTGGCACAATACGATAGGCCGAACGCCCGTGTATCCTGCTGCGCGTAAAGCCGGCTTCCTGCAAGGCAAAGCCCACATCCTGGTTGACATGCTTACCCGGTGTCCAGTAAGGATACTCCTGCATCAGGCGGTCTATAATCGTATCAATATAAACGGCCTTGGCTTTTTTGCCTTTCGCAGGGGAAGCATAGAGCAGCCTCACCATCTTAACCAGGTTATCGGCCTCCTGAAAAGGAGAGTTCTGTACGGCCATGGCTTCGCGCTCTTCTTCGGTAAGCGCAAAATCAACACCCGTGTCAAGCTCAGCCTTCAGCTGAGCATAGAGTTGCTCGTAGGGAATAGGCGTCTTTAAATCTATAGGGCGTTCAACCTCCACACAAACGAGATGGGCAGCTCCTGCTGCATCAGTCATAGGATGAAGATTGCCTGTTGTAGCTATCAGGGCAGCATAATTGCGTCGTGGCTCTGTCGTCACGTCATAGGGTTGGCGAAATACTGGTGTGCTCCTTGAAAAGAGATAGCGTGCCAGATAGCGTTGTTCGGTATTGTCCTGATAAAACTCATCCATGTTGATAAGCAGATTACCGGTTACCAAATCCTGCACTTCGGCCGAGGATTTTAAGTGTACCGACCCTGCATAATAATTGCGAAGTTCGGGAGGCAACAGCATACTGCAGAAGGTTGTCTTGCCAAATCCGAACTGCCCCACCAGCACTGGCATCATTACATCGCGCTGTTTTACCTCGCATCCAGCCCAACGGACCACCATCTGAAGCATCCATTTGTGGAAGCGTTTTCCCCAGTCTGGGTTCGATGTAATGATGCGCTGGGAGAGACTATACACATGATCTCCACCGTCCCACTCGCCAAGTGTCGACAACCATGCTTCGGCAGGGTTCCACCGTTCCACAAGCGTTGAGTTCACATAACGGTTTATCAGTGTTTCGGTTAGGGCTACACCATCGCGTCCTGCTTCCAGAATGAGGGTATTGATACCCTCCTTTGACAAAGGCTTATAATCGTTTGAACGGTGCGGTGCATAGCTAATCTCACCGGTTAACACATTACGACGCAGGCTGCATCGGCTCTCAAGATACGACAAAGCGTCCATAAATTTGCTGTCTTTACACAATTATTACTTGCAAAGATAGCAAAAAGAATCTATATAAAGCTCAAGCAGGGGTGCAATCTTTTTACTATTGCACCCTTGACTAATTTCCTAAAAGAAATATTAGTATTTATTGAACACGAAATTATATTGATATCCGAAGTACGACTTATCGCACAAAAAACTTCAACATATTGACGTTTACCTTTCTGTAAAAAGCACTTGAAGCAAGGTTTGACCGACAGCTTTCAGCGTATTTTTATCAATATGGTCTATGTTATCAGCCAGTGTATGCCACGTCGGTCCGAAGCTGCTTTGCTGACATTGCGGGTAATAAGGGATAATATCGATACATGGAATTTTGGCTGTTTGATTGACAGGGATATGGTCGTCCGTAATCATTCCGCCTTCGCTCTTGGGGAAATACGACCCATAACCGGCCTGACGAGCTGCCCTCCACACCTTTTTCACAATATCCGGAGCATATTGTTTTGACATGCCTTCCTGGTAAAACTTAGCACCCTGCCCACCTACCATGTCTAACAAAATGCCATAACGGGGAGCATATCCCTGTGGCAGGTTGGCAGCAAAATACTGTGCACCCAACGCCCATGAAGAGCCATCGTCAGGCGTTTTGCTCCATTGGGGCGTCCCCCAATCCTCTGCATCAAAGCAAACAAAATCGACACCGAGGTCGGTCATGAACGCTTTCTTCTCCTTTGAACCCAATAATCGTGCTATCTCAAGCATAACAGCTATACCACTTGCTGCATCATTTGCTGCGAGGATTGGCTTGTGCCAGTTCAACGAATCAGGGTCATTGTCGGCCCAAGGTCTACTATCCCAATGAGCACAAAGCATGATACGTGTTGTAGCTTTAGGGTTAAAGCTGGCCATAATATTGGTGCTTCGAAGCGTCGTTCCATCGTAACCTTTGAGGTTCGCCTGCTGTGTTTTCACTTCACAACCATACGATTTGAACTTCTCGATAATCCATTTGGCACAGCGTTCATGCCCTACTGAGTTCATTTCTCGCGTGCCGAAATCACACTGTGCCTTCACAAAGGCATAGGCTGAATCGGCATTAAACGCTGGCCCTGCAGGCGCAAGGACCTCCTCTTCTTCCTCTGTATCCTCTATCTTTGGGGCTGCAAACGGATTCCATACGACGGCAGCCACGGCCGCACACGCTATGATTGCTATCACGATAAATAATATTTTCTTTTTCTTCATGATATATTTTTTAATACGCCACAAGCTTAAGCCTTCTGCTTTTCAGCCTGCACCTGTGCCATTACGCGCAGCCAGTTGCCACCCCATATCTTACGAAGGTCGTGCTCGCTGTACTTACGTTTCAGCAATTGTCGTGTAAGGCATATCAGTTCTGAGGCATCAGCACATCCGCGTACGGTGCCGTCGCCGTCAAAATCGGTCCCAAAACCTACATGATCAATGCCCATTATGCTGATGGCATGCTCCAAATGGTCTATCGCATCCATCACAGTGGCTTCACCATCCTTACGTAAAAAGCCATGATAAAGCGTTACATGGGCCACACCCCCCTTACGTGCAAGTGCACGCATTTGGTCGTCAGTAAGATTCCTCGGCACGTCGCAAAGCTCTCGACTATTGCTGTGAGAGCATACAATTGGCATGCGACTGATGTCCAATGCGTCATAAAACGACTTCTCTGAAGCATGGCTAAGGTCAACCATTATTCCCTCATCGTTCATCTTTTGTATCACTTTCTCGCCGAAAGATGATACGCCATTATGCATCGAAGCACCCTTGTTGCTGTCGCAAATATCGTTATCTCCATTATGACAAAGGGTGATATACACCACACCTCGCTGTGAGAAATGACGGACGTTAGCCAAGTCCTGCCCAAGAGCAAGACCGTTCTCTATACCGAACATAATCGATTTCCTGCCGTTTCGCTTGTCTTCATACAAGTCGGCTGGCGTGCGGGCTATGCTGATGTATTGGCTGTTCTGTGCAACAATCTGCTCCAGCTTATCAAAAATAAGGTCGGCGTAGGCTGTTGGCGACAGGCTTGTCGATAGTCCCTGAAGCTGTGGATTATGCTTAATAATACCGGCAATATCCACCGTCTGCGAAAATTTCTCACCAATTGCAGGCTGTGGAAGATAGGCAGCCATGATAACAGCGTCCTGCCGTCCGTCCGTCATCTTGTGCAAATCATACAGTATTCGCGGGTCGCGTTGGTCGAAACGCACGCCCTGTGGGAAAAACATCGGAGTATCACAATGGGTATCAAGCGTCAGAATGCGGTCGTGAAGGCGCTTGGCTTCCTGAAAACAAGCAGCCTCATCTACAAGCCATGTAAACAACTTCAGGCCTTCATCACCCAGCCATTCCGGATGCCACTGCACACCCATAAGGGGTTTAAACTCGGTGCTTTCGATGGCTTCTATCGTGCCGTCCGGCGCTTTTGCCGTCACACGAAAGCGTTTTCCTGCATCTGTAACAGCCTGATGATGGAAACTGTTCACAAAAAGCTTCCTCTCTTCACCGCCTGCGGATGCCTCCTTATATATTTTATTGAGATAAGAATCGGGTTGAAATGCCACAGAATGCGTGGCTTGTGAGCGGTCGGCGTCCTGCGAATGACGAATACTTGCTGTAGCCGATATATCCTGTTCTACCTTTCCTCCCAGGGCCATTGCAAGCATTTGTATTCCCCTGCATATCCCCAGAATGGGTATCTGTCGGTTATATGCCAGACGCGTAATAAGCAATTCGGGCAAGTCGCGTTCTGCATTGATACCATGAAGACGCGGTGAAGGTTCCTCCCCGGCCCAAAGAGGGTTGATGTCTGCGCCCCCAGTGAGCAACAGTCCGTCTATGTTTTCCAGCGTATTGATGATTACATCCTTGTCGGCTACCGGTGGAATGATAACGGGTGTACCCCCTGCTCTTACTACCTGTTTGTAATAACGGTCGCGCAAAGACGCGTCTCCGCCTTCTGAAAAATTGGCTGTAATGCCAATCAAAGGCCTGCGACGGGCTTCTGGAAACGTCGCATAGATTTTATTTAAATATGCTTCAATATCAAAGTTACTCATTTACTCTTCTGTATTTACCGCAATCTCTCGCTTTATACTCTGCTCAAGAGATATCAGCGTCTCGGTAGAAACCACCCCCGGAATGGTTTGCATCTTGTTGTTCAGCAAGTCCATCAGCTGTTCATTATCGCGGGCATAAAGCTTGATTAACATCGTATAGGGACCGGTTGTGAAGTGGCATTCCACTATCTCGGGGATGTTAAGCAACCGCGCTACCACATCTTTATACATCGAGCCACGCTCTAAATTAAGTCCGACGTAGGTGCATGTCGAGTAGCCAAGGCTCTTGGGATTGACATCAAAACCGCTGCCCGTGATAACCCCGGCTTCCATCAGGTGTTGCACACGCTGATGTATTGCGGCTCTCGATACGCCACACTCGGCAGCAACATCTTTAAACGGGATGCGGGCGTTAGTTGAAAGAATAGCAAGTATTTTCTTGTCAAGTTTATCAATTTTGTCCATTTCTTCTGACTTTCTAAAATATAACAATATGATAGCAAAAGTATAAACTTTAAATGATACAAACAACAAATTGCACGAATATTTTAAAATATCCGTGCAATCTGTCATGTATTATTCTAAGTTTACTTACTTGCGGGAGCTTCTTTTACCTTTGCTTTTTGCGGGCTTTTTACTGGCAGGAGCTTCTGCTTTCGGTGCAGGCTCTGCAGCAACAGCATCCGAAATGCCAACCAGCTCGACAGTAAAGATAAGTGTTGAGTAAGGTTTAATCTGCCCTGCCTCACTTGCTCCATAAGCCAGTTCTTGAGGAATGTAGATCTCCCATTTGCTACCGACCTTCATATTAGTCAGTGCTTCGGTCCAACCCTTGATGACCTGGTCGCAACGGAACGTATCAAACTTAACATCTCCGTGACGTGATGTAGCATCAAATACGTTGCCATCGATAGTCTTACCTTCATATACAACCTTTACCTGATCGGTTGCTTTAGGCATTGCTCCGTCCCCTTCCTTGAGCACTTTATACTGCAATCCCGAAGGCAGAACAACCACCCCTGGCTTCGTTGCGTTGCTCTTCAGCCAGGCTTCGTTTTCTTCACGATACACCTTATTGCGCAAATCACGAGCAGCTAAGCTGCGTGTTTGGAAGAGCTTACGGGCATCGGCCATTTTAAAGACGCTGGTATCCTGACGCACACCGGCAAGGAAACCGGCATGGAAAGGCAATACGGTAAGCGAGTCGTCGGTGCCAACGAGGTCCTTACTCATACCAGGAAACACACGGTCCTTGACCTGAGAGCCTATGTTTGCACCCGCCGTGTAAGCCTGAAAAGCAGGGTCTTTCGCCTTGAAATAAGCGTCCATGTAACCACGTACAAACTCACTCATGTAAGCTGTATCCACATGAAGCGTCCCGATAAGATAGCCAAGCAGCCCGTCGGTTGCGCTATAGCCTGCTGCATAGCTTACTGAATCGCTCGGAGTTACGAGCTTTGTTACAGGCTCTGCAACAACAGGCTCTGCCTTTTTAGGCTTTTTCTTTTCAGCAAATACGTTCGAAGAGAACGCACTTGCCAAAACGATAGCAGCTAAAAATAATGCTTTTTTCATTTTATTTTGCACCTACTTTAACCAGTTCAATCTTGAAAATAAGAGCTGAATAAGGCTTAATCTGTCCGGCCTGACGGTCTTTATAAGCCAGGTTCTGCGGGATATAAACCTCCCATACCGAGCCTTCGGGCATGTGTGTAAGGGCTTCTGTCCATCCCGGTATCATCTGACGGGGCTGCATGGTCATCGGGCCCTGACCGTTCTTGTATGAGCTTTCGAACACCTTGCCGTCAATGGTGCGGCCTTCATACTGTACCTTTACCGTGGTTGTATCGGCAGGAATGGCGCCCTTGCCTTCCTTGATAACCTTATATTGCAGGCCGGAGGGCAGTGTTACAACGCCTGCCTTCTTCTTGTTGGCAGCGAGAAACTTCTCACCGGCAGCCTTATTGGGGCCGTATTGCTTCTGCATGGTCTTTGCCTTGATGGCCTCCATCTTGCTCTGTGCAATCTGGTTGGCGTTCTCCTGCGTCATCAATCCCTTCTTGCCTGTGGCGCCACTGATGAATCCTGCCAGCAGGTTCTTCAGCGAAATAGTCTTGGTTGAGTCGTCACCGAAGACCTCACGGTTCACACCTTTCACAAGCTGCGATGAGATTTGCTGACCTACCTGCAGACCCATGATGTAGGCAGCGCGCTTTTTGTCGTCGCCAGCGTTGGCGCCTTCATTGATGCCTTTCACGAACTCGTCCATGTAAGTGGTGTCAACTACCTGGCCCTGCTCGATGGCCTGACGTACATACTGCGACTGCAAATAGCCGATAGCATAGCTCATTGAGTCAAGATCTGTCTTCAAATCAGCCTTTGGAGCCGACGAATTGCCGCAAGCAGAGAATGTAGCTGCGGCGATGGCCATAACGGCCATGGCTTTTAAACTTTTCATTAATGTTCAATATGTTTTGATGAATTTTTCTGTGTTGATGCGGTATGTATGATGCCGGTGCAGCGAGGAACCGGCTGCAAGGCGTCTTATTTTACCTTAATAAGCTCTACGTCAAAGATTAAAGTTGCAAAAGGCGGTATCGACTGGCCCGCGCCCTGCTCGCCATAAGCGAGGTTGTAGGGGATGAAGAAGCGATACTTTGCGCCCTCCTGCATCAGCTGCAAACCCTCTGTCCAGCCCTTGATAACCTGATTAAGGCCGAACGTTGCCGTCTCACCGCGCTGATAACTTGAGTCGAAAACCTGACCGTTTATGAGCGTTCCTTCGTAGTGGCACTCCACCTGGTCGGTGGCATTAGGCTTGCGGCCGTTGCCCTCGCGCAGCACCTGATACTGCAATCCCGACGGCAGGGTTACCACTTTCTCCTTTTTTCCGTTCTCGGTAAGGAAAGCTTTACCCTCCGATTTTGCCGTATCGGCCTGCTCTTTGGCCTTTTGCTGGAAGAAACCCTGCACGGCAGCCTGTGCCTCGGCCTCTGTCATTTCGGTTTTTCCGCCGAATACATCCTTGATACCCTTGGCGAAATCTTCAATATTCAACTCGGTAGCGTTCATCTGCTGGAGCTGATGACCTATACTCATTCCTAAAGCATAGCTAACTTGATTCATTGTCTTTTTGTCCGGTTTGTTTCTAAATAATAGTATGTATTGTGCAAAGTTACCATTTTTAGATTGCAAAACGACAGAATTCTCAAAAAATTATTATTTTTGTCATATGATAACAAAACGTTGAAATTTAGTCGATAGCGTATGAAAAAGAAAGTGGTATTCCTTACCGGTGCCGGTATGTCGGTCGAGAGTGGCTTCAAGACTTTTCGTGGAAATGACGGCTTATGGGAGAACTATCCCGTTGAGCAGGTGGCCTCGCATGAGGGTTGGGAGGCCGACCCCACGCTGGTAACCAACTTCTATAACATGCTGCGGCGAAAGCTCTGGCAGGCTGAACCCTGCGAGGGTCACCGCTTGATTGCCGGCATGGAGGACGCGTTCGACGTAACCGTAGTGACGCAGAACGTCGACAATCTGCACGAAAAGGCGGGCTCTACGCACGTCATCCACCTGCACGGAGAGCTTGCAAAGGCGTGCTCGAGCCGCAATCCGTACGACGAGCGCTGCATCGAGACGCTCACGCCCCGTCACAGCGACGTCGTCCCGGGCACGAAAGCGGCCGACGGCAGCCTGCTAAGGCCGTTCATTGTCTTCTTTGGAGAGAGCGTCCCCATGCTGAATGCAGCCATCGATGAGGCCGAAAAGGCGGATATTTTTGTCATTATAGGCACGTCGCTCAACGTTTATCCTGCGGCCGGACTGGTACAGTATGCCCCTGCCGATTGCCCCGTTTACCTTATTGACCCCGATGCCGTCAGCGGCGGAAACCTCCGTAGCGTGACGCATATCAGGAAGGGAACGTCGGCCGGAATGCGCGAATTGCTGACGCTCATCAAGCCTTAGACCGAAAACTTTATTTTATAGAAACATCTTGACAAAAGGCTCCCCGTGCTTCGATTATTCCGAACCGGAGGGCTTTTTATTTGAAATACGCCAAAAATGGCGCGTGTATATAATCCGTTAATCCACAGCGTTTTATAAATCAGTAGGTCATATCCGTCCTTCCAACGCATCGCCCTGGCCCTGCCTTTACGGCGTAATCGTCTGCCCTTTACGCCCTAATCACCAGACTATTACATCGTAACCGGCCGGTGATTACATCGTAACCGGCCGACGTTTACGGCGTAAAGCATACCCAAGGGCGTCATAAGGCTGATGTCTGCATGCCTTTTTTGTCCTGTCCGCAGCCTTTTTCCCCTTCTTCTCGGCGCTGTTTCATACTTTTCATAAGCCTGAAATTTTCAGAATTTTCAAGACAAAATCATCCGAAAACTTTACACTTTTTTGTCGCACTTCCGTCGTCATCGCCTCTAAAAGCCATATTTATCGCGCGCAATTTACTGTTCAGAGATAAAATAAGTATCTTTGCATCATACAATTTTCACGATATGAAGAAAACATTTATACTATCTCTTGCCCTGCTGGCCCTTACGCCGGCCCTGGCGCAGAAGCGCGCATTCACGATAGAAGACATCTATCGCCTGCAGTATGCTACGTCGCCCGCTGTTTCAAAGGACGGCCGTTTGGCCTACACCGTCAGCAAATCTGATTTGAAAAATCAACGCTCAACAACCAACGTTATCGTTGACGGGAAGCCCGTTACAACGGATGGAAAGAGTTTCTCGCCCATGTGGTCGCAGCGCAACCCGGACCTCTACCTGTGCTCTTATGCAAGCGGTACAACCCAGCTTTACCTGTGGAAAGACGGGAAAATAGAACAAATCACCAATTATCCGCTGGGCACAGACGGCGCAACCGTGTCACCCGACGGCCGCTATGTGGCCTTTGCCGCCGAGGTTTTCCCCGATTTGGGCGGCGCCGACGGCAAGGCAAACAAGGAGCGCATCGACAGGATGGTCCGCAACACCTTGCAGGCACACATTGCCGACAGCCTGCTATACCGCCACTGGACAACCTATACCGACGGCAAATTCTGGCACATCATCATTTATGATACGGTGAAAAAAAACTACACCGACGTCACGCCCGGACCGTTCCACAGTCCTGTTTTCTCACCTGGCGGCCCGTCAGGGTTCGTCTTCTCGCCCGACAGCAGGGAGCTTTGCTATCTGAGCAATCACGACAGTCACCCCGAAGCATCGACCAACTGCGACCTCTGGACCGTGCCCGTCACGGGTGGCGAGGCGCGCAACCTTACTGCCGAGAACAAAGCCTGGGACGGCGACCCGCAGTATAGCCCCAATGGACGCTACATCGCTTACCGCTTTCAGCGCACCCCGGGCTACGAAAGCGATCGGTTTATATTAGGCTTAATCGACCGAAAGACCGGCCGAAAAACCGTGCTCACAGAGGCTTTCGACAACTGGGTTGACGGCTTTAAATGGAGCGCCGACTCGCGCAGCATCTACTTCACAGCACCTGTTCGCGGATACCAGCCGCTGTACAAGGTGAGCATTGATGGCGGACGCATATCTGAAGTTATACCAAATCGTGCCATCGGCAGCTTTGATTTGGCCCCGAACGGCGACATATATTATACCTCTTCACGCACCGATAAGCCGTCGGCGCTGTACAAGGCAACGGTGGTTTCAGGCAGAAAACATTCGCCTGCCAATACCTTCAGGGAGACCCAAATCACCCATCTGAACGACAGCCTTGAGACTGCTGTAGACCTCCGTCCATCAGAAGCCATATGGGTAAAGGGTGCTGAGGGCGACAGCGTAGAGGTGTTTGTGGTGAAGCCTCACGGCTTTGAACAGGGCAAAAAATACCCGCTCATCATCAACGTACACGGTGGACCACAGATGCAATGGATGAATTCGTTCCGTGCCGACTGGCAGGTCTATCCCGCCGCAGGCTATGTTCTGGCCTACCCTAACCCGCACGGGTCGACCGGCTACGGCCAGAAATTCTGCCGAGATATAAGCGGTTCATGGGGCGGACGCCCGTACGAGGACGTGATGAAGGTAACCGACATGCTGGCTTCGCTTAATTATGTCGACTCAACACGCATGGGAGCAATGGGCTGGAGCTACGGCGGCTATTTCATGAACTGGCTGCAAGGGCACACCCGCAGGTTCAAATGCCTGGCCTCAATGATGGGAGTCTTCGACCTTCCGGCCATGTGGGGCACCACCGAAGAGCTGTGGTTCCCGAACTTTGAGCTCGAAGGGCAGCCGTGGAACTCGCCTCTTTACAAAACGTGGAACCCTGCCGAGTATGCACGAAACTTTGCTACACCCACGCTCATTATTACGGGCGAGCGCGACTATCGTGTAAGTTACAATCAGAGTCTGGCCTATTTCAACACGCTTCAGACGATGGGAATACCCTCGCGCCTCATCGTCTTTAAGAACGACGGACACTGGCCGAGCACGCTGAAATCGATGCCGCTTTATTACAATGCCCACTTGGAGTGGTTCCACAAATACCTTGGAGGTGCACCCGCACCGTGGGATTCGCGCAAGATGCTCGAAGAACTTCCATATGCAAAATAACAGTATTTTTACCACCTATTTATATTAAGAGCGCAACCCGACAAGGGACGCGCTCTTTTGTTACAACATTTTCGAAACAAAGAAACGCCATTTACGAAATATTTAATAACTTTGCCTTTGTACAAACAAAAGGCTGAAGTTATGGCAAAACATCCGCTATGGCATGACGA
>JABCNV010000008.1 GCA_013333935.1 Prevotella sp.
GAGTGCTTGTTTGACTTCCTCCTCACTATATTCCTCGTGTTCCACCAATTCGCAGAAGAGAGTCGTCCAAGCCGAACTGGTGAGATGAATCAGAAATGGAGAGATGTTGGTGTTGATGTGTGGGTATCGTTCTTTCATCAGTCGGAGGTATTCCATGCCGACCTTCATTTGGTGATCAATGATTTTGTTTTTATACCCCTCCAACGAAGTTCCCTCGGCATTGAACAGCAACAGGCGCAGTTCGGGGCGGAACTGCTTGACAAGAGTGAGCATCGCCATGATGTGATTGATTTGCTGTTGCCGCAAATCGAACACGTCGAGCGAGAGAAATTCCTCATCATTATGCGAGAGGATATAGCGGTCAAGCGCGGTCAGCAATGGTTGCAATACCGCACAAAACAGTGTATCCTTACTGTCAAAATAATGATACAGGTTTCCCACAGTCACGCCAGCCTTACGCGCCACGTTTCTAATGCACGTACGCTGCACACCATTTTTGATAAACTCTCTATGGGCAACTTGCAATATGCGTTGCTTTATGTCTGTCTTCAATGTCTGCATAGTCAAATTTTAAGGAAAGGGAATATAATTCATTCATATCGCATGGGTAATCGGTGAGAATACGGTATCTTCAGAACTCCAGTTCCAGACCGATCATCACTTCCTCCGGAGCAAAGTGGATCCCAAAGCCGTCATTGCCGATTTCCCGCTCCTCACCTGTGAAATAGTTTTTCCGATAGCCCGCAAACCCCATGCGCATACAGAGGCACAGTCCTTTTGTCAGGTCCACGCATGCGCCCGGACGCAGTCCTATCTCGAAGCCGTGGTGCTTATCTGTTTTGTTCGGATCGGTTGGAGAGATGTAGTTGTAGCCGATGCCACCGTCTAAGTAGAGGTTGAACGGGCCTTTGTGAAGATAATAGTAGCGCGCGAAAGGCGAAATTTTAAGGGTGTGTGTCTTTTCGCGCTCATTATCGCCACGCTCGGAGTTGAAGGCATAACCCAACATGATGCCCGCGGCCCACGTTTCATTGAAGTGCCAGCCTATCTCGGGGCAGAACTGCAAAGTGGTGGCTTTGGTTTTCGTGTTGTTCCAATAAGTAACGGCACCGCCTATGAACAATCCCTCTTCATGATCGTCTTCTTGAAAAGCCGAAGTGTGTTGCTCTTGCGTCCGGCCGATGAGTGGAACGAGTGATAGGATAAATATAAATAGCTGTTTTTTCATTATCAAAAAGTTTATTGATAGCTATAAGAAAAGTGAACGCCGTTCAATCTGACAGGTTAAAAAACGCACTTATCATTTTGATATAATGCGTTTTTTATTTGTAGAATGAACGTTCGGAATGATTTATTCTTTATTATTCCATTTCCACGCTTCATAAGCGAGCGCAATGCTCACTATGACCAGCATAGGATGGATAAAGAGCTGCGGAAGCTCAAAGCTGAATATCAGTTCCGTGCTATGTACCGTACAGAACAGGGCTGTGAAGGCGGCGAGACAGAGATGTACCGTCTTATGCCAGCGCTTGCGGGCATAGAGCGAAAGGAGCAATCCTGTCATTGGTATCGTGAGTGAAACAACGGCCATCAATACGAGCATTGACATCGGTGCTACACCATCGTTATAAACGGCAATGTTGGCATTCCAGAAAAGAGGTATCATGTCAGTCAGAGAATGCGCGGACATGCCTGCGACTATGGCAACCCATAGAATTGAAATTTTAAGATTCTTTTTCATCCTTATATGTTTTTAATTTTGAATGTTTAATTACCGGACGAATCCGGCAGGTTTCCTAATGAAGTGCTGTTCAAAGCGGGACAGCGCTTTTTCTTTTCGAGAAGCATTGTCCCGGTGTGGGACAGCGCTTATTCTTTCATTTAAGAGAATGTGCCAACTTTTTTGATACACCCTCAACTCGTTTAGTCGAGTGAAATCACTTTATAGGCACCACTTGGCGTCTTCACGCTTGGTTGCGTGGAACCCTTCCCTGTTGCCATATCGTAACGATAGAATCCTATGCCGTTGTCGGTATGTTCACCGAAATAAATGGAGCTTTCCACCTTGATGATGGCATTGGCAGCCCAGCCGCATGACGCTGGAAGAGGAAGTATACGACCTGTTTTCTTGTTTACGTCAATCTCGTAAGGGACATAACATTTGTTGACGATATAAGTCTGATCGTTGGGATCCTTTACGAGTGAAGGTTTATAGAGGAACGTGTAGATTTTTCCATTGCCGCCATAGGTCATGTACATACCGTAGGAGCCAACTTCCGCGCCTTCGGTTGTTTGCAGGCTCATATAGAAGTCCTTGTCAAAATCCGTTTCTCCCTTCTTGATGCGCAGCAGTCCGTCTTTGTACCCCTTGCCGGGCATAAACTGACACATCATTGCCGCACGAGGTCCCGTGTTGAAATAGATGTTACCGGCTTCATCCATAACAGGCGATGTATGTCCGACCATACCGAGGCTCGTTGCACGGTCATCCTTTATAACCTTTTCTACCTTATCGGAAGCTACGTCAATGACAGCTACTTGAGCAGGCGTCGCAAGAATTTCCTTCATAGACTTTGCTTGGTTGAGAGGGAGGAACAGCTTGCCGTCACGCACAATGCCATTGCCTCCGTCCGGATCTTTATCACCCTCTGCATAGGGAGACAGGTCTATTTCCTTCGTTACGCTCATTGTGCTCGGATTGAACACGATAAGTTGTCCGCGGCTTGCACATGTGACTGCATAAGCTTTGGTATCATTCGCAAATATGATTTCAACCACATTGGGTGAACCCGGGAAGGAAAGTGAACCCACAGGATGAGAAGACAGTTGTCCATTTGCGTTTACTTCGTATTTGTGGAGAGTTTGCTCGCCACCATAACCATACATCGAGCCGGATTGAAGATAAACATACTTTCCAAGTTTCTCCATGAAGAGGTGTCCTGTGGGAAGCGTTATGGCCTTGTCGTAAGACACGGACGTACCCTCGTTGAAATTCTCGAAGCTGGTGATGAAGAAGCTGTTGTCTGATTGTGCAGACATTAGGAAATGATGCTTCTTTTCAGACTGTGGATGGTCGTCATTGTTTTCTGAACAAGATGACACTGTTGTTGCAAACAGCAGGGTAAGACAAGGCAGTACCCAAAAGATTTTTTTTGCTTTCATGCTTTTTACTTATGTTTATATTTAGTTAATAATATATTTTATCTTCAAGTGAAATGTGCGCCTTTCCATCGGATAGCGAAATTCTGCCCAGTTTTCACGGTTGAGTAGGCTCCGTATCTCAAAGCTAAGCTGGCAATGTTTGTTGAAAGAATGGTGAACGGCAACGTCCCAACTGTATCTTGCCGGTATAAGCATTGTATTGTTATTGCTTGCTTCCCAGTTGTAGCTGAATTCTTTGGTAAATCCGAACGTAGAGGAAAAGGCTGAAGAAGAAGTCTTGCCCAGCAAACCATCTTTGTGCAGGCGTAATCCGACGTTGCCAAACAGATAAGGCATATTGGGGATTCGGTAGCGGTAGTGAAAATTTTCTCCGCCGCCTACGGCATCCTTTCTCATGTCGCGGGCATCTTGCCATGTGATATTTCCCTGTATGTCCAGCCAGCGGTTCAGCTTGCTGTCGATTTCCATATCCAGCCCCATCACCCGAACCTTGCCGATATTGTCATAAGCCATGTTCATGGAGCTATACATCAGTTTAATCATGTCTTTTGCACTCATGTAGAATGCATTCACCCCGATTCGCACCTGCGGATAAGAGTTGGCATCACTAAGCCATATTGCACCTGCATTGACGTTAAAACTACGCTCCGGACGAAGTTTCTCTGAAGGGAGGAGCAATACTCCGTCACCAAACAGCTCATCGGCTATGGGCATTCTCACGGTTGATTGCACTGAGGCTTTCAGTGTCAGTGCATTATTGGGGAGAAGATGAAATGCCATTGCCTCGCTCCAGCCAATCATTGTGCTGTGGTTGGTCGATGTTTTAAGCTTGTCTTGCAACATGATTGCTTCGGCAAACGGAAGGACTTCCGAGTGGTGACTAAAAAGTTTTACTCCTATTTCGTTGGTAAATTTACCACTGTTTAGATTCAATTTATGAGACAATCCGGATACTATGGCGTGTACCGTACTTGGGTATCCGCTTGTAGGCAGACGCGAGTATTGGTCGGCAAGTTCGTCTTTTGGCATCTTCCGACCATATCGGTAATTGGTGTTCCATGTGATAAGTTGATTGCCACCAATCTTATAAGTCAGGTTGAGTAATTCACGAATGGTAGTATGCCTGTCATGTGAATCGTTTGGAACAGAGCCAATCTCTCCGCGTCCTGAACCGCTTGGGAATCTGTTACCTATGAAATCGTAACAATAATGTGAAGTATCTACTTGATTGACGAGACTAAGACCAACAATGGAATGTAGTTGTGCGGTGAGTTTACCGTTTAAGAAACTTTTCTCAAGACTCAGTGCCGCATTGGCAGAACGTGTCCGCGTAAAGGCATGCTGAATATTATTTTGCACGTTCATCAATCCTCCTTGTATCTCTTTGCGATAGTAGTCGGCACTCAATGTGATGTCAAATCGGTCGAACCATAATTGTTGGCTGCTCACACCCACGTTAAAACCTCCATGCGTGTACGCATCGTGGTCGCGATGGATAATGCGCCCCAATTCAAAAGGAGAAGAAAAACTATAATTGTTTTTAGCATAGTTCATCGTGGCACCGGCGTGGAAAGCCGTTGAGGTCTTGCCAATATATTGCTTCAGTTGCAGACTGCCGATATAGGTATTGTATGATGCTACCTCAAATGCCATTTCCAAATGATTTTTGTTGAAGTCTTTCAGCCGGATGTTCACGGCACCGCCTAATCCGTCACCTCCCAGCCATGCAGGGATGATGCCTTTGTATATCTCCACTTCATCTACCATATCAAGAGGAATGCTGCTGAGTTGAAATTCATCGGAATTTCCCATAGGCATACCATTGACAAAAATACCGACGCGCTTACCGTCCATCCCTTGTACGATAATACGTGAAGCATTGCCCAGTCCGCCTTGTTGAGCTACTTTGATACCTGCGGCATTGTCAAGAATCTCGTTTAATGTCGCAGTCTTGTATTTAAGAGATTGACCATCTATAATGGTAACTGCGGACGGGACTTCACGGTGCTTTTGAGCCTTACTCTTTCCAAACACCAGTACATCAGATAAGATGTTGTTTAATGGCTGTAATTCCACATTACAGCAAATGCTGTCCTTGACATATGATTTTTTATTGAGTATTATGTTACGACTATTATATCCTACATATTGAACAATAATCTTTTTACTGCTTTTTGGAGGAAGTTCCATTCTAAACACGCCTGCATGATTCGAAATTGTTCCGATATTAGTATTTTCTAAAATAATAGAAGCTCCATCTAACGGCAGGTGAGTTTGCTCATCCGTAATTTGCCCATAAACGATTTTTTGAGCTAACATATTCTGCCATGTGAATGAGAAAATTAGCACCAATAGGAAGTTGTGAAAAATATTTTTATTACTCATGATTACTATTAAACTCCATTATTCTTTTGCAAAAAGTACTTGTTCTATTCTTTTTCTCAAAAATGAACAATAGTTAGTTTTGTTCACAAAAAAAAGCGCACCATTCTATGATGAATGATGCGCTTCTATGCTGTTTCAATACAGAAACTCTTTGTATATGATATTTATCCTTTGTCATAAACTTTTTTTAGATGCTGCAAAGTTAGAAATAATGACATTTCTCCACAATACCCAAAAATAGTGATTTCTTATAAAACGCATTATTCAATAATGGGAGATTTCCTTGCTTTTCTCACGAGTTCCCGCCTTTTCTTTAATTCAAAATCTATAATATTATTGCTTTAATTTTGCTATTCGACAATGATTTATTCATCTTAAAAACAATGATTTATGGAATCGAACAACAATGACAATTATGTGCTGGTATTGGAAGACCGCACGGAAGTGAAGAACGAGAAAGAAGCAGGAAAACTCTCAGTGGTCTCTGGGATTGACGACAAAGGCAAGCTCCAAACAACGGAAGCCAAAAACGTGCATCAGGCAGCCTTTTTCAAGTTCAATAACAAGGACGGCTTGTTGAAGAACTTCATGACCAATTTCCTCAAACAGTTCAACGAGCCGTCACGCTTTGGACTTTACAAGGTAGTGGCAAACAACGTGGAGCAAGGTGTGGCATCGCTCCACACCATGCTGCAGAACCGTGAGAAGCCGGAGAATAAGCAGCAGTTGGCAGACAGTCAGGTGCGTTTTGATGATTTCCTGCCCAAGCAGAAGAACGCCACCGCCATCGACGAGTCGAAGATTGATTGGAAGCAGCTCGACAACCTCGGACTTACCCGTGAGCGATTGGAGCAGAGCGGAGAGTTAGACAAGATGCTGAACTGGCAGAAGAGCGACCTCGTTACCATCGCTATCCCTATGGGCAATACGACCATCTATACCGATGCCCGTTTGGCATTCCGTACCGATGGCGAGGGCAACATCGGCTTGGCAGTTCACCCTCTTCGCAAAGAGCCACAGCTCGACTTCCCCTATATGGGACACAAGTTCTCTCCCGAAGAGAAAGAGCAACTCCTTGCAACGGGCAATCTTGGCAAGACCATCGAAATTACACCCAAGAATGGTGAGCCATTTGCCGCCTACATTTCCATTGACCCGCAGACCAATGAACTCATTGCCTTGCGTGCTGACCGTGTGAACATCCCTAAGGAAATCAAGGGCGTTACACTTTCTGATGCACAGTATAAAGACCTTGTTGAGGGCAAAGCCGTGAAAGTGGAAGGAATGACCGCCAAGAGTGGTAAGTCCTTCAATGCCACTCTGCAAGTCAATGCCGAGAAGAAAGGCATCGAGTTTATCTTCGAGAACAAGCAAGGCTTGAAGGAGCGACAGCAGCACTCTCAGCAACAAGGCGCACCACATAAGCTCTGCGGTTTGGAACTCTCCGACAAGCAGCGTGAGGCATTGGATAGCGGTCGCACGCTTTATCTGAAAAATATGGTGGACAAGGAAGGGCAACCTTTTAATGCCTACGTCAAGATGGACAAGGAACAGAACCGCCCCCGCTTTTACAAGTGGAATCCTGACAAGAAGCAGGAGACCGGCAAGGAAAAGGTGGTAGCCGTAGCCGAAGAACACAAAACACAGATTGCCGTAAACAACCAAGGTAAGACCAACGAAGCCACCAAGAACGTGAACGAGCCGTTAAAGTCCGGGCAGACACAGCCCACTGCTGCCCAAAAGCAGAAGCAGGACGAGAAGAAACAACAGCGCCGTGGACGTAAGATGTAACCCTTAAAATAATACCCGAATATGATTACTTGTATTATTGCCGAGAAGCCCTCGGTCGCCAGAGATATAGCCCGTATTGTAGGAGCAAACAATAGGCAAGACGGATTTTTAGAAGGTAGCGGTTATGTGGTAACATGGGCGATGGGACATCTCATCACCCTTGCCATGCCCGAAGCCTACGGTTTTGCTGCCTATAAAGCCGAAGACCTGCCCATTCGTCCCAATCCTTTCCAGCTTATCGTGCGACAAGTGCGCAAGGATAAGGAGTACACGTCAGACCCCGCAGCACTCAAACAGCTCAAAGCTATTCGAGGTTGTTTCGACAGAGCCGACCGCATCATCGTAGCCACCGATGCAGGGCGAGAAGGTGAACTCATCTTCCGCTATATCTATCACCATTTGAACTGCCATAAGCCTTTTGAAAGACTTTGGATTTCCTCGCTTACAGACAAAGCCATTCGTGAGGGACTTGCCCATCTCAAGGCAGGAGGCGCGTATGACAATCTCTATCACTCCGCCAAGGCAAGAAGCGAAGCCGACTGGCTTGTGGGCATCAATGCCAGCCGTGCCCTGTCCATCGCTCGCAAAGGCGGTTACTCTTTGGGGCGGGTACAGACCCCGACACTCGCTATGGTCTGCCGTCGGTACATAGAGAATCGTGATTTTTCTTCCGTTCCTTATTGGAAACTCTCCATCGCAGCAGAGAAAGAGGGCATATCGCTGAAAGCCGTGAGCAGCAGTGC
>JABCNV010000044.1 GCA_013333935.1 Prevotella sp.
AGTTATTCCTAAAGCAGAAAGAATCAGTCCGCCCCAATCTTTTACAAATTCAATCCAATCCATATTTACTTTATTTTGATATGTTTGTTACCTTTGAAAGCCTTTTTTAACTGGTCTTTGATGTAAGATGCAGCATCCTTCTGTATTTCTTCTTTGACATCATCAAAGGCTTCTTGGTTGAGTTCTTTCAGTTCCTCAATGCCACCAAAGTATTCTCTGTTACAGAATGTACATTTGATGTATGATTTGTCTTCATTGAACTCAAATTGATCTTCACAACCACATGTGGCGCAGCGAAGACGAATCTCATAATTATCTTTTAGTTTATTAGTCATGTTCTAAACATTTGGTGCAAAACCGTTCTCACGCATCCACTGGATGGCTGATAGCCAACGGTCTTGTGATATTCGCTTCTTTGATTCATGCCAGTTGTTCAGCACTTCGTTCACGATGTCGGCATCTGTGAAGGACTTGTTGCTATGCAGCAAATCTTCCCATGCGCTATAGAGTGTGGCAACAATTTCACAACGCTCTGTGTTTTGTGTCTTGAACGTCTCAATTATTTTATCGAATGTGGGCAAAACGGCAGAAAAGTATTTGTCAAAATACGTTTTATGCTTGCCACGGTTTTGCATTGGCACATACCTGTTTCCTTTTTCTGTCCGTCGCACCTCAAACCACTTCTGCTTTTTCAACTGACTATCAATGGAGCGTAGGGCGCGGTTGTCATAAGGACCTGCCGCATCTCGGTGGTAATGCGAGCCGGTTTCTATATGACATAAGCGTTCGGAAAGGAACAGTATTTTCTCCATCTTCACATGTCCAAATGTCGGCTCTTCACATAGCCTATCTGCAATCTCTGCCGCCAAAACACTCCTTCGGAAATGAACATTTGCCGATGTTGTATTAGTCTTGACCGCAGTTTCCACCAGTCTTATTTTACCAGTGAGTAACTGCTGCATCATTCCTTGCTTTATCTGCTCATATTTCGCTTCCTTGGCTTCAAGAGCAGAGATTTCGTTGTCCATCGAGGTGAGGACGGAGGCTATGGCTGATTGCTCTTGTAATGAAGTTGGTGCATATAGCAATACGTTGGTAACTTTTTCCTTATTAAGGTTCTGTACGCTGCTACCTGCCGCCATTGATACATATTGGTTCATAATGGCATCCGAACAAAGGATATAATACAAGAACTGCATATCGTAAGCCTCTTGATAGTCTTGTATAACAAGCCATCCGTCATGAATACAACCATCTATATCTAATATATAAGGTCTTCCAAAACTCATAGAGTTAGAGAGAATAAAGTCACCCTTCTTCACTTGACGAGTTTTAGATAAACCCTCTTTTTTGATTTTCTCAGCAGTTTTACGTAGATACTTATCTTCGGGCTTCACATCACCGATTTTTATCCAATTTAACCCATCTTGACTATCAGTTATATAGTCCTCAATAGGACGTGGTGAACCACCACGAAGAATTGTAGCATCTTCACCCAACTTCTTCTCCACCCATGGCTCGGAGAATCCTTTGAGGCGTTTCTTGCCTGTAAGGAGTTGCTGCATGGCACCTTGCTTAATGGCACGTTTCTTTTCTATCAGTTTATCCAACTCCGAGATTAGGGCATCGACATTAGAAAGTGCTGTGGCTATGCGAGTCTGCTCGGAAATAGGGGGAAGTCCCAATACTAACTTCTCTATGGCTGACCTGTCAAGCCGTGGAATACTTGCGGTACGTACCTCTTTTTTTATATCAAGATGTCTAAAGAGTAATTCATAATAAAGAAAATCTTTACTAATGCCATTAAGATTGGCAAAATAAGCACAATCATCAGCTGCCCAATATCTGACGGGACTTTTTCCTATTAATCCAGCAGAACCACCAACTATTACAAATGGTATGTTAGCTTCTACGTTATACTTACTGTAGAACCCCATGGGATAATCAGTGTTTTGATAAACAGGGTAAATGCCGGTAGGATTCAATATCTGACGTGTAACGCGTACTCCTCTTTTTACAGCACAAATATCCTTGATAAGTTTCACTTTCCAATCCTCAGGAATCCTCCCGACCTCTGTATCTTTGAATCTTGTTTCAATCATTTGGTAATCTCTTTTAACAGGAAGTCTTGTAATGTTTTCTTGTCGGGCAACGAAAGCATATAGGTGGACACAAACAGGTTGTTGTCCATGCCTGCCAAAGCATACTCCACCATCTTGTCGCCTTTGCGAGTGCAAAGCAGTATGCCAACAGGAGGATTGTCACCTGGGTTTATTTCATTCTCCCTGAAATATGAAACGTAGGCATTGAGCTGGCTGAGGTCGGCATGGCGGAACTCGTCGTCTTTCAGTTCGATGATTACATTGCAATGCAATATACGATTATAGAAAACCAAGTCGGCAAAATAGTATTCATCGTCTATAATCATCCGTTTCTGCCGTGCCTCGAAACAAAATCCCTTGCCCATTTCGAGTAGGAAGTCTTGCAGATGCGTTATCAGTGCATTCTCCAAATCGCTTTCCGTGAAGGCTTCTGGGCGCAAGCCAAGAAACTCAAACGAGAATGGATCCCTAATGGTAAGAGTTGGCGATGTGTTAACTTCTGTCCTTTCCAGCAAGAGTTCAGGCTTTTCACTCACTCCTGCACGGAAGTAGAGGTTTGTCGAGATTTGTCTGCGTAGCTCTTTTACACTCCAGCAGCAACGGACACTCTCTGTTTCGTAGAAAAAACGTGCTAAAGAATCATCAACTGTCAACAGCTCAACGATATGGGAAAAGGATAGATTAGACATCAACTTTTCTGCCGGTGTAGTGAATTTATCCGACGCCGTCGGACTTTTCTCCAAAGATTTCTCCGATGCTGTCGGAGAAATTGCAGTCAGGTAGTCTTTTATTTGAGGATAAGTCAAATAGAACTTACGACTATTTGTGAGCAATGTTTCATTGATTCCCCTTTTGTCCACACGCTCAGCCAAACGCTTTAGCAGACGGTCGCCATACGTGGCACGGTCATTGCCATGCTGTTCATACTCCACGATGTAGAATCCGATGACATAGTTTCTTATCGTGGCAAAGCGGTATATCGCTTTCACAGTTGCCGAATAGGCGGAATCGTGCAACTGCAACACCAGTTCAGACAGATGCTCGAATGAAAACGCCGTCTCATCTGCCCAATTTTCTGGCAAGTTATATAGAACAGTTATTTCTGTATGTTTTGCTTTTCTCTTGTTCATATAAAAATATATTTTACAAGGAGAATCCCATCTCTTTGAGTGAACGAAGTACCTCCTGCTCCAAATCGTTCACTTTGCCCTTGGTTGCGTCCAGTGTCACCTCATAACGCTCGGCAAGAGAGGTTACATCGCTTGTTATTTGGTGTGTGACGTTTTGCATCAAGGCTTCACAAGCACCGACAACACTTGCAAGCCACTTGCGTTCAACCACTAACATCTGTATTTCATCCTCTGTCAGGGCGGCATATTTCGCCACAACTGCCTCAGTGAGTTCGGTTCGCTTCTGCTTCCATTGGGAAACATACCCCTCCTTCTTCGTATATGTAGATTCCCAAAGCTTCAGGATTGCCAAGTCCTCCTTGCTCGTGCCATCAGTCTTTGCATTCTTGATGGCTTTCTTCACATCAGCAATCTTCACATTGACAGGCTTATCGTCTTCGTCATCATAGTTGAAACGGAATACGTCGGTATTCGACTCCACGAGGTAGGACAATTCCTGTTGTAGGCTCTCTATAGAAAACGACAATTTTGCAATCTTAGTGGTCTCGGCAGTGAAGTATTCTGCAAGAACTATGCTGACAGGCACAAGGTCGCAAACAATCTCGTCGTACATGATAGCCTTCTTCTTGTCACCTTTGCACGACTTCAAGGCTTTTACTTCGGGATATGTCCACCCATCGTTAGCAATCATGTAGCAGTCATCCTGCATCACGTCTGCCCAGTAGTTGAGCAATACATCATAGACTTCGTATGCATCCACCAGTCCACTATGTTCTTTTGCCTTGTCAAGTAACGACTCTGACCATTTGGCAATCAGCTCCATGGGGCGTGCGCCCTGACCGACGGCTTTCATCTGTGGCATAATCTCCGCTTTCCATTTATTCAGAAGTGTTGAAAAGCGACCATTCTGCGAGACGTAAGAAGGATCTTTCTCTATTACCTGAGCGATATCTGCCTTTGCTGGCTTGAGATGATAGTAACCGTTTGCCGTATTGTTGAACAGGCTGACCTTCAATGAAGGACAGGCGTTCCAGTACTCCTGCATCTCGTCCACATCATGGGCAGGAAGGCCGCCATGCAAATGAGCCTCGATGTCATGCTGTATCTCGGTGTCCTTGGGTTGGATGTAACGTGGAATGTTCAAGTTGTAGTCGTTGCGTTCAATCTCGCTCCATTCCACCAGTCGACAATAATGGTCAATGGGTTGCTGTGCATTCCAAGCATCCACAATGCGCTTGATGTCCTGCTCGCGCAGACGGTTCTTCGCACCATCTTTTTTGAAGCCATCCTTTGCATCAATAAAGAAGATTCCCTTGCGGCTATCCTTGTTCTTTTTGTCTATGATGACGATGGAAGCTGGAATGCCTGTGCCAAAGAAAATGTTTGGCGGCAATCCTATGATACCCTTGATATAATGTTGCTTGACTATATGCTTGCGGATGTCGTATTCTGCATTGCCACGGAAAAGAACACCATGTGGCAGAATGCAAGCACCACGTCCTTCATCTGTCTTCATTGATGCAATGAGGTGAAGAAGGAATGCATAGTCACCACACTTGTCAGGTGGCAACAAGTTAGCAGTCCAACGGTTATACTGGTCATTTTCCATGCCCGATGCCAGCCAGTTCTTCATAGAGAAAGGAGGATTGGCTACGCACACATCAAAAGTGCTGACCATGCCATACTGCTTGAATTGTGGGTCGGCCAAAGTGTCACCCACCTTGATGTCGGCACTGCTGATGCCGTGAAGCAGCATGTTCAACTTAGCCAATGCCGCCGTGCTGCTGTCCTTCTCCTGTCCGAAGATAGACACACGGGGATTGCTGGCTTCTGCCAAGGCTCTCAGCAATAGAGAGCCAGAGCCACAGGCGGGGTCATAGATAGTATGCTCGGCACGGTCAAGTTCGTCGATACGAAGTAACTTTGCCATTACACGGCTCACCTCAGCAGGGGTATAAAATTGTCCTTTACTCTTACCGCTCTCGGCAGCAAAGTTCTTCATCAAGTATTCATAAGCATCGCCCAGAAGGTCATCATCAGCAGCACGGTTATGCGAGAAGTCGAGTGCATCATTTTCAAATACGCCGATAAGCTTTGACAAGGTATCAACCATCGTGCGTCCACGGCCCAGTTTTGTGGGGTCGTTGAAGTTAGGCAGCGCAAGGTCACCAATCTGTCGGGCATTCATTTCCTTGATGGCCTCCAGTTTGGTGTTCATCTTCTCGCCAATCTTGTCATCCTGCTTCAGGGCTACAAAGTCCTTGAAACGGCATCCCTCTGGCACTCTAAGACGGAAGCCCGGCTGTCCAACCTTATCTGAAAGATACTTTACAAAGAGGACTATCAGCACGTAGTCCTTATACTGACTGGCATCCATCGAGCCGCGTAGTGCATTGCACGACTCCCAGAGTGCACTGTATAACTGTGATTTCTTTATTGCCATATATTATATTTCAATTATCTGTTATGAATTTTGTGAAGCGAGACGGTAAATCTCATAAATGTCTTGTTCGCTGAACGATGGGAACATTGCTTGCAGGTCGTCACGCAAGTCCCAACTGGCATTGCTGTCGGGATCTTGCCAGTTAGCCCCTGCATTGCGGTAAATGAAGTCATCTATCTTCTTGATGATTTCTATCACCTCGCTGTCATCTGCAGGAGCATTCCATGCTGCACGGTTGTTCCATAAAGCCTTGCGACGCTTGTTATTAAGGCCTTCTGGCACCTCACTGCCATGCTTGATAGCTTTGATATGCTCAATGAGTGCCTTGATTCTCTCTTTGGCGGTAGCATTGCTTTCCCTCAGTTGGTCAAGCAAAGCCTGCAACCTCTCGCTGAAAGCCCTTTGTTCCTCCTGGTCACCACTGTTCCAGTCGGTATTGACACGGCGAGCCTTACCCTCAATGACTTCAGCAGCTCCATTGGCATTACCACCTGCTTGACGGATGGCTTCATCAGCAGCCTTGTCTGTGTCGGTAGCATCATTGATAAGGTCGAGGAAAGAGAAGTCGGCAGAAGCTTCCACTAACGTCTCAGCATCTTCCGCACGGATATGCTGGTCAAGAAGTTGACGCATATCGGGGTCAAGAGTGCGTGGATCGAAGTCATCACCTGACTTCTGGCGCACCTTGCGCTGTATGGTTCCAGCCTCACGGGAGAGCGAGGCAAAGCGTTCTATCTGTTTTGGCGTGAAGTCTGTCTGTCTGAAATAGTCGGATATGTTGTTATATGTCGCAACCATACCACCTGTTATACTATACATAAGGTTTCGGCGGCATTGTGCAGGGGTTTCACCTTTCTGTTCGGTCACGTAGTAGTCCGCAAGTAATTCTAACTCTGTCAAGCCTTTGCTTTCCCAAATAGCTTTCAGCCCTTCATAGGCTTCTGTTGCAGCCTTCAGTTTTTCCTTGCATTTGTTGACTGCACTATCGAGCAGTCCTTCCACGTCAACATCATCAAGACCAGAGAAACCTTCACCATCGTTGAACTTAACAACGGCATCCTCAATACTGTCGAACAAGTTCTTAAAGCTGATGATACGGCCAAAATCCTTGTGTGTCCTGACAATTACGTTGCCTTCCTCGTCCTTGATGTCCTCGCCAAGGCGGTTCACACGGCATACTGCCTGGAACAATGTATGGTCTTTAATATCATTATCAATGTAGAGGACTGTAGCACATGGGGCATCAAATCCTGTGAGCAACTTGTTTACAACAATGAGTAGTTTCATCTGAGCTGGACGCTTGATGAAGAGATTCTTAGCCCATTTCTCATAGTCATCAGCGTTGTTGATACCATCGCCAGCATCCTTGAATGACTGCTTTGCCCAATCATATTTGAACTTAGCCTCCGTTTCTTTGCTGGTATCAGCCGAATCATTGGCAATGTCGCTATCCATCGGGTCGTAGCTCGTTACCACAGCAACACGTCTTCTAAGCAGGGTGTTACTGCTGTCTTGTGTAAAGAATTTGTAGTAGCGGTAAGCCTGATAGATGGAACCGGCAACCAACATGGCGTTGCTCCAGTCGTGCTGCAACAAGCCAAATCCTATATCATCGAGGATGCTGTACCCAATTCGCTCAATGCGTTCCTTCGTCGAATAGACTTTTTCCAAGGTTGCCCAGCGGTCTTCTACCATCCTTCGTTGCTCGTCGGTCAGTTCACGCCCAGTTGTCAAAGCAGCCAGTTTCTGGTCAACTTTCTGTTTGTTGGTAAGTTGCTGTTCTACGTTGCGATATTCATATTGCAGGTCAAGGACAACCTTGTCTTCCACAGCTTGTTTGTGTAAATACTTGTGGATATACGGGCCAAAGGTACGTTCTGACATGCTCTTGATGCGGTTAAACATATCACCTTTGTCTTTTTTCAAGAGAGGTGTGCCTGTGAAACCGATGAGCATAATCTCTTTACCCATGATAGTTCGCATGGCTTCATGAAGCCGACCACTCTGTGTACGGTGGCATTCATCGACAAAGACAAAGATATTGTCACCCTTAACACTGAAATTGTTGCCATATTTCTGTGCAATGATAGCTTGCAGTTCATCAAGGTATTCGTCTAAACTTACCTTTGTACCAGATTCGTCTTTCTCTGCTTCATCCTCAGAACCGTTTGCACCGAACTTGTGGATGAGTGAGCAGATGAGCCATTCCTCACCTTTATTAAGTGTGTCGAGAAGGTCGCTACTGGAAGTGGCTCGATGAAGCGTGTTGCCTCCCTTTATAAAGGTTCCAGCCAACTGTAAATCGAGTTCCTTACGGTCAGTGATGACCACGACACGAGGATTCTCATAATTACGACGTATATATGAAGCCAGTGCTACCATTGTAAGGCTTTTTCCAGAACCTTGCGAATGCCAAATAACTCCACTCTCTTTCTTTGGCATACGTGCGGCTGCTGCCTTGATGGCATATATCTGATGCGGTCGAAGCACTTTCTTGATACCGCCGTCGTTCAACACGCCATAGCGGAAGAAGAACATGAAATTCTCTTTGTTGAAAAACATGCTATAAGATTCCTGTTCTGTGAGGATATCGCCCAACTTGGTAGTATCACGTTTCCACTTGCACCAGAACTTCAAAGGTGTGCCTATCGTTCCATAACGGAACTCCACTCCGTCGTTGGAGGCGATGGTGAACTGGATTGTTGTAAAGAAAGAAGGGATGAAGTCTCGCTCGTTTGACAGATGTTGCTTGATGCCCTCTTCATAGTTGACAAGGCTGCGTTTCAGCTCAATGACAGCTAAGGCGATGCCGTTCACATAGACAACAATATCAGGACGCTTGTTTTTTCCCAACAATGGGTCTATATAACTAACTTCTTCGGCTATGGCAAAATTGTTGTTGCTATAGTCGTCAAAGTCGAAGAACATCACATCCTCATGATTGGATTCTGGATCTGGTTGAGATTTTATGCCGGACATCAAGACATCATACAAGTCTGTGTTACATTGCATCAGGCCGCTCATCTTGGCATTTCCAAGTCTGGCTTTGCTTTTTAGCTGAAATAGGACATCTTCTATCTGCCGTTCCGTGTATTTCGGCGTTTTGTCCTTTTTCTTCTGGGCTTTCAGGTATAACCGAACCTCATCATCAAGGATGGGAGAGTTTTGCTTGCCCAAACTGTTGACTGTCTCGCCTTTGGCATACTGCCAATTACCGAGATATTTATAATGAAGTTCGTCAACAAAACGCTTGACGAGCTTATTCTGATAATCTCTTTCCCTTTGTTCTTGATACGTTGCCATAGTCTTATAGGGGGAATTCATTTAATTGTTCTTTTATCTTTTGCCATCCTGGGAGGTAAGTCCCAAGGATATGCCTGAATTTATCTGTATGATTTTGCTCAATGAGATGAGTCAGCTCA
>JABCNV010000051.1 GCA_013333935.1 Prevotella sp.
CTGGGCCGATACCATCTATATTGCCTACGACCAGCATAAAGAAGAGACTTTTGTCCGGAAGAATGGCGTCTTCGATTTTACACTTCCCCTGCAACATATAACCACCATTGATATTGCAGACAGCAATTATGGCATCAAGATTGACGGCGATCCCAAGGTCGACCGCTTCATAGCCGTACCCGGTGAGCATCTTATTTTAAATGGCGGGACGGCCTATAGCGGCTCGCCTTTTTATGAAAAGTATTCGGCCGTACTGCGTCTTCTTGCCAACTGGGGCTTTATGGAATCGGCTGCCGATTCCATAAAAGCTTATGTTAAACGCCATCCGGACGACGAGATGTCGGTCGTAATGCTGACCGACTGGCGTGCATATCCGTTGACTGTCGGCGAGGCTCAGGCCGCTTTTGCAACATTGTCGGCCGACGTGCGCAATGGCCGGATGGGCACTTACTTCCGGAATATGATGAAGCTTCGCACGGAACAGGAAAAGGAACAGCAGCAGATGGGTGGTACCTCCGGCAAGCTTTTGCAGGAGGGAAGCGCGGCACCCGACTTCCATTTAATGGACAGCGAGGGCAAATGGCGCTCGCTTCATGATTTCCGCGGAAAGTATGTGCTGCTCGATTTCTGGGGAACGTGGTGTGCTGCATGCCAGATGGCCTTGCCCGAACTGAGGGAATTTGCTGCCCGTAACAGTGCCAATACGGTGGTTGTAAGTCTGGCTTGCTTTGACAATGAGCGGCGATGGCGTGCCAGCATTGCCAAAAATGAGATGAATTGGGTTAATATCCTGGTTCCTGAATCGTCAGATATTCTGAATAAATATACCATATCTAAATTCCCTACAACGGTTTATATTGGTCCTGAAGGAAAAGTTATCAGCATAGATCGCAAGCTGAAATAGGGCTTTGTAAGCTGTAAACATGCCCTGTAAATGGCAGAGTTCCGACCCCTTTGCACAGTAATGTCGGGGGCAGCATAAAAATAAGCAGAAGTTTTCTTCTGCTTATTTTTATGCAAGTTGGCAACTGTGATGAATCCTCTCCATGGCTCTGAATCTACTTTCCCCTTTTCATCCTCTCGTTAACAAGCAGATTCCGACAGCTGTTTGTAAAATATTCTTTCTTCATTTTCATTAGTTTTATCATATTCCTGCAGTGTAGGGTCGGGTGTATGGCGGCCGTCGTACGATGTGTGTGACGGTCGCGGTAGGCGCGTTTGACGGCCGTAGTACGTGCGTGCGCCGGCCGCCGTACGGGTGCGAACAGAGGGTAAACTCGAGGGGCCGATTTCGCTTTTTATAAGATAATATGCCAAATTGTTGTACGTTTTATTGAATGATAGTATCTTTGCATGAAACGCCGAGGCTGGGCTTACGGGAAGTCTTGTTCACGGACTTTTATGAAAAAAGGAGTGTATGAAGATGGATAAGGAAAACATCGGGCGGGAACTTCTGCCCAAAGTGGGGCGGTACGATTTCATGGTAGAGCCTTTTCACTGTGACTTCCGCAACCGTTTTTTCGCAGGACATTTGGGCAATGCCATGCTCAATGCAGCCGATTATCACAGCAACGACCGTGGTTACGGCATGACTTATCTGCACACCATTCACCGCACATGGGTTTTGTCGCGTTTCGCTTTCGAGCTGACGGAGATGCCGCTGGCGTATGACAGGATTGCGATTGAGACGTGGGTTGAGAGCGCTATCAGGTCGTTTACAAGCCGAAATTTTGCAATTCAGAACAGCGAAACGGGTAAAATTTACGGCTATGGCCGTAGTATTTGGGCCATGATAGATACGGAAAGCCGACAACCTGCGAACCTTCTGGAGGTTCGCGACGGACTGATTGGCTCGTATGTTGAGACTTCAAGGCCGTGCCCTATCGGCAAACCAGGGCGCGTTACCATGGATAACAGTGCCACGCTTGTGCGGAAAATGGCCACCTGTTACAGCGATGTGGACGTGAACGGGCATGTAAATTCAGTGAAATATATTGAACATATACTCGACCTTTTCGATGTCGATTTCTATCGGAATCATCGTCTTCAGCGCTTCGAAATAGCCTATGTTACGGAGGCTCACGGTGGAGACACACTTAGTTTTTATTTACAAAGGAAGTCGGATGTTGAGTTTTGTGTGAAGATTACAAAGCATGTGCCCGACGAAGCAGAGGTGGTTCGCAGCCTGGTGAGGTTTGTAAAGGAATAGGAATGCATTGGCAGAGCAAGGCCGATTCATGGGGCGGACTGCACAATAAAATCGTTTTTTAAGGCTGGGATAAGCGTGCAGCTGCAGCGTTGACACCTATCTGAACTCTTTGTTATTACGAAGCGAAATCAGGTCGCCATCGATATGGATAACTTCTTCTTGCACAAGGTGTTTCAGTGCGCGGTCTAAATCAGGACTTGGGGCGTCGGTTTTCATCACGTCTGTAAGCGGATGCCATTCGTTATCCTCGAGTAACCGGATGATTTTTGCTTCGGCCGAATCGTCGTGTTGCGATTTTTGGCACACGTCACACAGGCTACAATCCTGCGTGGTTTTTTCGCCGAAGTATCGCAATAACTGTCTGCTTCGGCACACATAATCATTGGTAGCATAGGCTATGACGGCTTCAATGCGCTTGATATAGTCCGCTTTTCGGTTGTCATAAATATTGACAGGCAGGTGGATGAAGTCGGCACGGTCTCGCAGAAACGTAATGTAGGGTGTCTTCCGCTGCGGTATAAAGTGGATGATATGGCGCATGGAGAGCGACTTCAAGGTTTGATAAGTCTCGTGCTGGCTTAGTCCGGAGAGCGTGGCGACGAGCGATTCGTCGATGAATTCATAGTCGGTAAATAGCCCCCCATAGCTTCTTAGCAGGGTGGTGATTACGGCATCCTCTTGCGGCGTAAGCTCATCGAGACGGTAAAGGTCATTGCGTTTCAGGAGAATATGGACGCGGGTGCTGGCATTTGGGTCCGTTTCGTAGCGCAGATAACCTGCATTTTGCAGTATGCGCAGGGCTGAATCGACGCGTATTGAGTCGTATCCGTAGGCCACACAAAAGCGTCCAATCTCAAACGAAAAGGTGTACCCGCTTCCGCTTCCTGCGCCAATCTGGTAGAAATAAGCCAGGTGTTCGTAGACGTCGCTGATGAATTCCTTGGGCGGAAAGTTGCTGCTGATGCGCTTCCGGAGCTTTGAAGGGTCGCCGTTATTCCAAAGAAGCACGGCATACGACTTCGTACCGTCGCGGCCTGCACGTCCTGCTTCCTGAAAATATGCTTCGATAGAGTCGGGGCTGTCCATATGTGCAACCACCCTCACATCGGGCTTATCGATACCCATTCCAAACGCATTTGTAGCAACAATTACGCGTTTTTTATCGTCGTGCCAGAGCTTTTGGCGTTCATCTCTCACCGTAGGGTCGAGGCCTGCATGATAGAAAGTTGACGGTATGCCGTTGCTTTCCAGTATCGCTGACAGCTCTTTGCTGCGCCTCCGGCTTCGTACATACACGATGGCGCTGCCGCTGGTACACGATAAAATGTGGATAAGCTCGGATATTTTGTTGTTGGTTTTGCGAACGATGTAAGCGAGATTGTGCCTTTCAAAGCTCATACGGAAGACGTTCTTCTGCTGAAAGGCGAGCTGCGTTTGAATGTCGTCAACGACCTTTGCCGTAGCCGTGGCCGTGAGTGCAAGTACTGGAGCGGGCTTCAGTCTTCTTATTTCGGCAATTCTTAAGTATGCAGGGCGGAAGTCGTAACCCCATTGACTGATGCAGTGGGCTTCGTCAACGGTGATGAAGCTCACTTTAATATGGTGGAGTTTTGTCTGGAAAATGGGCGACGAAAGGCGCTCGGGCGATACGTATAACAACTTTATGCCGCCGAAAATACAGTTTTCGAGCGTCTTGATTATCTCGCTTCGCGACATGCCCGTGTAAATAGCGGCGGCCTTGATACCCTTGTTTCGCAGGTTCTGTACCTGGTCTTTCATCAGAGCTATAAGCGGAGTGATGACGATACAAGTGCCTTCTTGTGCCAGGGCGGGAACCTGAAAGGTGACCGATTTGCCCCCGCCCGTTGGCATCAGGCCCAATGTATCGCGGCCCTCGCCGATGCTTTTGATGATATCAAGCTGAATACTCCGGAAGCCGTTATGCCCCCAGTATTGCCTAAGAATGTTGAGATAGCCCGCCGTGTCCAACGTTTTCTGTGTCAGTTAAAGTCGGTCCATTCGCCCTCTGTTGGTTGTATGTCTTCTATTTGCAACTGTACCTGATTGCGCTTAAAGATGTTGTCTTCGATGGTGTAGGCAATATCGAACGAGCGTTTCGACTTGATATACCTTGCCGATGCGCTCTGCCCGAAAGCTATTCCGTTCACAACGGTACCCGATTTTGAGTCGACAAGCTCAAGCTTTATATGCTCCTGTGAGCGTCCCACCACCTTACTTGTGCCGTAATCGTACACTGCTTTGGTGTAGAAAAGGGGCTTCTGGTTGCATGGGCCAAACGGAGAGAAGCGCTTCAAATCGTTGTGAAGCCGCTTCGTGATGTCCTTGAAGTCGATTTCTGCATCAATATTCAGGAAGGCTTCAGTCTGTTCGGGCTGGATGTGTTCTTCGACATAGTGCTGGAATCGTTTCCTGAACTCGGGTATATCATCCCACCGGAGCGTGAGCCCGGCAGCGTAAGTATGGCCTCCGAAGTTCAGCAACAGGTCGCGACAACTCTTGATTGCCGCATAGATATCGAAGCCAATCACCGACCTTGCCGACCCCGTTGCGAAGTCTCCGTCACGTGTAAGCACCACCGTCGGGCGGAAATAGATTTCGGTTAAGCGCGATGCAACGATGCCGATAACGCCTTTTTTCCAGTTCTCGTCGTATAGAACGATGCTGGAATGATGCTTCTGGCTCTCGAGCTTTGCAACAATCAGGTTGGCCTCTTCGGTCATTTGCTTGTCTATATCCTTGCGTTGTTCGTTGTACTCGTTGATGTGGTAGGCTTCGCTCAGGGCCATACTGAAGTCTTTTTCCACCAGCAAATCGACGCTCTCCTTACCGTTTTCCATACGTCCTGACGCGTTGATTCGCGGACCAATCTTGAAGATAATGTCGCTCATTGCGATTTCGCGCCCATTCAGTCCGCAAATATCAATGATGGCCTTCAAGCCTACGCTCGGGTTCTGGTTGAGCTGTTTCAGACCGTGATAGGCCAGAATGCGGTTCTCATCCACCACCGGAACGAGGTCGGCTGCTATGCTGACGGCGCAGAAGTCAAGCAGCGGGATAAGACGTGAAAAGGGTATTCCGTTGTTCTTTGCGAAAGCCTGCATGAACTTAAAGCCCACACCGCACCCGCATAACTGCTTAAACGGGTAGGCGTCGTCATCTCTTTTGGGGTTCAGAATAGCCACGGCGGGCGGGAGCGTCTCGTCGGGCACATGATGGTCGCAGATGATAAAGTCGATGCCTATACTCTTGGCATAGGTTATCATTTCGATGGCCTTGATGCCACAATCAAGAATAATGATGAGCTTTACTCCCGTGTCATGGGCGTATTTTATGCCCTTTCTGCTGATGCCATAACCCTCATCATAGCGGTCGGGAATGTAGTAATCGATGTTCGAATAGAACTGTTGCAGAAACTTATACACCAGTGCAACGGCCGTACATCCGTCAACATCGTAGTCGCCGTAGACCAGAATGCGCTCCTTTCTACCCATGGCATCGTTGAGCCTGTCAACGGCAACATACATGTCCTTCATCAGGAAGGGGTTGATAAGGTCGGCAAGTTGCGGCCTGAAAAACCGCTTTGCAGCACTCTCTGTCGTAATGCCCCGCTTGATAAGCAGGCCTGCGAGAATGGGGCTCATGCTGAGTTTGTCGGCCAGTTCTTTTGCCTGTTGCGTTTCTTCTGGTGTTGGTGGGTCATACTTCCATTTGAAATGCATTGTAATCTGTTTTTATTTCTGCCATCAAAGTTACTAATTTTTCACAACAATTATAAATGTAGGATAGTTAAAAGTAAATAAACCGGCCGAATAATAGGGCTGTCGTGTTCGCCGCAAAACGGCGGTGTGACGCTGCCTCTGCGACGTCGGACAGGTGGCTTCAGCCCGATGTTTTTCTTCGATTATGCTGCTGGCGTGGACGTACGGCGGTCGCCGTACGCGCGTGTCACGGCCGCGGCATGATGTGTACCACGGCCGCCATACACATTTGATGACGACCGCCGCACGGCCGGCTTTATGCCGTAAATAATTTGCCGCGCCGCGAGAGGAAACCGATCGGACGGGCGGAAAACAATCAGCCCCGAGACATTGTCCCGAGGCTGATACGGTGTTGTCAGAACGCGATGACGGCGGCATGGCCCTGCGTCGCCGGTTTCAGGCGGTGCAGATACTACCGCAGCGATGCGGTTTTATCGGTTCCGTGTATGTATTATGGCGCTGTTCAGATGCCGCACTTCTTGCGTATATCCTTGGGCACGGCGTTCTTGTTGACCATGAAATCCATGGTATTTGCAACGATGAAATTCTTGGTCATATACCAGATACCCTTGTAGTCGCCGGTCTCTCCCCATGAGTTTTTCACCATGTAATATTCCTTACCTTTCTGGTCTTTCGCAATACCGAAGATAACCATACCGTGGTCATCGGTGAGCTCCCAGTTGTCGAAACGCTCCTGTCGCTGCTTCTGGGTAGGCGTTATCTCGGGTACGTTGACGCCGAGCGAATCGACAATGTTCTTCTTTTCAGCCTTGCTGAGCTTGAGCCAGCGTGCCATGTCGCTGCCTTCAAGGCTCTGAATCTTCTTCGTATCACACATATAGGCCAATCCGTCGCGTGTGAATCCGTCTTCCGAAACGTCGCCGCCCCAGGCCACTGTGTAGCCATTCATGATGGCATTGTCAATGATTTTTGGCGAGGTCGTCGATGGGAACGTTCCATGATAGCGGGAATCGCCAGTTGTCCTGCACCTCTACGGCAAAGCGTGTCCAGAAGGGATGATGGGTATATGACGTAAAGGTGATGTAGTTGTTCCAGTCAAGCCCCAGGCTTGCTGCGAAAGTTTTCGGGGTATATGTCTTGCCCTGGTAAACGAAACTATCGGGGCATTTGCCGAGGTATGCGTCAAGAATACCCTGCAATCCGTTCTTCCAGGCCGGTGTAAGCTTCTTGGAATTGCTTTTCGCGATGGCCTGAACGTAAGGCGTGAGCACCTTGAAGAATTCGTTGAAGTTGTTCAGCGAGTCGCCGTAAAGGCTGCCCGGGAAAGGCATTGCGCTCTCGGGGCAGATGCCGTAATGCTGAATGCAGTAGAGGGGATCGTAGGCACTTCCGCCCTCTGCAAACTGACAGTCGCCGTGATAACGCACTACTTGTATGGCGCGGTCCATGTAAGTTTTGTTGGCTACAAAGCTTTCGCAGAGGTCATAAGTCTTGCCGGTAGCCTTGAGAATTTCGTTCTCGAAAAAGCTCAGCGTAGAATAGTCCCAGCAGGTACCCGAGCGGTTCTGGTCCTTGATGCTGGTAATGGGGTTCTCTTTTACAACGGTAAAGACGGGTTTGTTGGGATTCTCCTTCTTGTTGTCCTTGGTAACTGCGCCTGCGCTCATTGCACACACTGCAAGAAGAGCCAGCAGAATAGTTTTCTTCATTTGTCTGTTGTTGTTTGTTTATGGGCAGGGATAAAGAAAAATGGCTCTATCCCGTCCCGTTATTATGATTTGATAATTTGCGTGTTTCGCTTTAGTAATTTGCCATGTAAGCCTCAACGTCCTTGGGATGATAGGGTATGCGGTCCTTGCCTATGAAGCGGCAGCCGTCCTTTGTAATCAGTACGTCGTCCTCAATACGTATGCCGCCGAAGTCCTTATAGGTCTCAATCTTGTCGAAATTGAGGAATTCCTTGCAATGGCCGCGGGCTTTCCAGTCGTCAATTAAGGCAGGAATGAAGTATATTCCAGGCTCATCTGTAACGACGAATCCTTCCCGAAGGCGACGTCCCATGCGCAGGGCGTTGGTGCCGAACTGCTTGAGATTGGGGCGCGTTTCGTCGTCAAAGCCCACGTTTGTCTGCCCAAGGTTCTCCATATCATGTACATCCATTCCCATCATGTGGCCTAAACCGTGAGGCAGGAACAGGGCATGGGCACCCGCCTTTACGGCCTCGTCGGTATCGCCTTTCGTAAGCCCGAGCTCTTTTAAACGGTCAAACATCAGGCGGCAAACGGCGAAATGTACGTCCATATACTTCACGCCCGGGCGGGCAACCTGCAGTGTATGGTCGTGACATGCTTCGACAATGGAGTATATTTCCAGCTGACGCTGCGTGAACTTACCGTTAACGGGATAGGTTCGGGTGTTGTCAGAGCAATAGTGTTCCATCGTTTCGGCACCGGCATCGCATAAGGCAAGTCTGCCGCTTTCGAGGATATCCATCGAGGGATTGCCGTGCATAATCTCACCATGCTGCGAGAAAATGGTCGGGAAACTTACCATCGAGCCGAACGAATGGGCCGTGCCGTCAATCTGTCCACCTACATTTTTCTCGGTCAGTCCGGGCCTGGTGCACATCATTCCTGTAATATGCATCTTGTAACCAATGACTGCAGCCCGCTCCAGTTCGTCTATTTCTTCAGCCGTTTTCGTTGAGCGCATCTTCACAACAGCCTTGATAAGCTCCATTGATGCGCTTTCCTTTTGCTGGCTTGGGTGGATACCGAGCAGGTCGAACAACTGTATTTGTATGTCGGCGCGGTAAGGAGGCAGGAAGTGTATGGGGCGTTGAGCGCGCAAAGCATCATTGCAAATGGTCTTCAGTGCTTTCATTGGAGCAGTGTTTGCCACGCCAATTTGCTCGGCCATATCGTGTACACTGTCGACCGAACCGTACCAAACGATGTCTTCAATGTCAATATCGTCGCCAACAAGAATCTCTTTATCGTTGTCGATATCGATTATTCCGACGAGCCCGTCGCGCTGTTGGCCGAAGTAATAAAGAAAAGAGGAGTCCTGCCTGAAAGGGTAATATGCATTAGCTGGGAAGTTAGCCGGTGATTCATTATTTCCAAAAAGAATGATGATGCCGCTTTTAATAAGTTTCTTCAACTGCGTTCTGCGGCTGACATAAGTTTGTTTACTAAACATAAAAAAATCAGTTAACTTTGACGCAAAGGTACGAAATTGTCGGTTTAAAGTGTTATCTTTGCAAGTAAAATTAACTATTTCTGTGCAATTTGATAGAAAAACGGGCCTTGTGCTTGAAGGTGGAGGTATGCGCGGCGTGTTTACGAGCGGTGTGCTTGATGCCTTTATGAAGCATCAGTTGTATTTTGATTATGTTGTGGCCGTGTCGGCAGGAGCATGCAACGGCATGAGTTATATCTCGCGTCAGCCCCGCAGAGCTCGTATAGCTAATATTGATTATGTAGCACAATATGATTATGTGGGAATTAAAAATCTGGTAACCCAAGGGTGCATTTTTGACCAGGAACTGCTTTATAACCGCTTTCAGAACGAACTTGTACCCTTTGATTATGACGAGTTTTTTAAACATTCGGCCGGTTTCGAGATGGTAACGACCAACTGTAATACGGGCAGAGCCGAATATCTTACAGAAACCAACGACCGTCAGCGTGCCTGTGATATTGCGCGTGCATCAAGCAGTTTGCCTTTCCTTAGCAAGATAACGTGGATTGATGGTGTGCCAATGCTTGATGGAGGCATAGTAGATTCCATCCCCATTGTACGCGCAATGGAGACGGGGCACGCTACAAACGTTGTTATTTCTACTCGTAATTATGGATACCGAGAGTCGGGAAGTGACAGAAAGATACCTTATTTTATCTATAAGAACTACCCTCGTTTGCGTGTTGCCCTTAGTCATCGTATCGAAGCTTATAACAAACAGTTGCAGCTGATAGAGGATTTGGAGCGTGAAGACAAGGTTGTTTGTATCCGCCCGCAAAAGCCAATGGAGGTGCGTCGCATAGACAATGACCTCTCGAAATTGGAGGCATTGTACGAAGAAGGCTTCCATCTGGGCGAGCAATTCTGCCATTCTCATGCCAGAAACATGGAAAAATAATTTTGCCCCATCATTGTATAGTGAGGCAAAATCTGTTTTCAGCGTATTGCAAAAAAGCGCTTTCTGTGTATATTTTAGCTTGCTATTTTTTTAATAAATCGGGCCTGAGACGCTGTGTTCGTTCCATAGCCTGTTCCATTTCCCATTGTTTTATCTTGGCCTCGTTGCCGCTAAGCAGAATGTCTGGCACCGTCCAGCCCTTGTAATCAGCCGGTCGGGTATAGATGGGGGCGGCCAAAAGGTTGTCTTGAAAGCAGTCAGAAAGCGCGCTCTGATCGTCGCTGATTGCTCCTGGAATAAGCCTGACGACAGCGTCTGTTATGACTGCAGCAGCCAGCTCTCCACCGGTAAGCACAAAGTCGCCCACGCTAATCTCGCGTGTAATAAGATGGTCTCGCACGCGCTGATCGATGCCTTTATAGTGGCCGCACAGAATAATGAGGTTGCCTTGCAGACTCATGTCATTGGCCATTCGCTGGTCAAATTTCTCTCCGTCTGGCGAAACATAGATCACATCATCGTAGTTTCGTTCTGCCTTCAGAGTTGAAATGCATCGGTCTATCGGTTCACACTGCATTACCATACCGGCAAATCCACCGTAGGGATAATCGTCAACGCGACGCCATTTATCTAAGGTATAGTCTCGTAAATTATGTAAATGAATTTCAACAAGCCCCTTTTTACGGGCACGTGCAATAATACTCTCGTTGATAAAACCCTCTAACATCTCGGGAAGGACAGTTATAATGTCTATTCTCATCATCGATATGAAGTTACTGTTTTTGTTTTCTTATGGGCATTCTATACCCTAAAAAAGCCAGCTTCTAATGCAAAAAGGTATAGGGAATGGCTTGGTTTTATTCCTGAAATCTATTGATAAATTCGTCTTCAGAAATGACAGGTATCCCTAATTGTGCTGCTTTCTGGTTCTTTCCACTGGTAGATGCCACGTCGTTATTGATGAGGAACGAAGTCGATTTGCTCACCGAACCTGTCACCTTACCGCCCTGGCTCTCAATGTATGCCTTTAGTTCGTTGCGGTTTTTAAAGTGAAAAACGTCACCTGTAACAACAAAAGTCAAGCCCTCGCAGCGGTTTCCGGTAGCAGCTGTTGACGTTTGTTCGATACTTAACTCGGGTAAAAGGCGGTTGATAATTTCCTGATTACCTTTATCTTTAAACCATTTTACGAAGCTTCCAGCCTTTTCCGGTCCAATCCCTGGAATCATAGCAAGAGCCTCTTCTGCTTGTGGAGCGAAGGGGTGGGCCTGTGGGGCAGAGGTGTTGTTGGCATTTTGACTTCCCCCTTGTGCAAGAGTTATCAGGTCTTCAAAGCTGTAGGCCGAGAGCAAACGGTTGCAAACATCCTGGCCACACAATGGAATGGACAGTGCATAAAGCAGCTTTCGTGCCTCCACATGGCGCGCCTTTTCGATAGAACGCATCATGTTTGTGGCCGATTTCTCACCAAATCCCTCAAGTTGGCTTATCTGTAGCGCATGCTCTGGAAGCTTGAGGATATCTGCATAATCCTTAATCCATCCTAAGTTGATGAACTTAGCGAGCGTCTGTTCTGATATACCGTCAATGTTTATGCCTTCTTTTGACACGAAGCGGGCGAACTTTTTCAGTTGCTTGGCCGGGCAAGAAGCGTTGGTACAATGGAGTGTCTTCGTTCCACTTGCGGCACTGATGCTTACCTTTGTAGCCGCATCGCATACGGGACAACGGTCGGGGATGCCGAATTTACCGACGGTTTCGTCCACTCTTATTACCTTAGGTATAATTTTATTTGCCTTAATCACCTCAATCTTAGTACCTTTATCACCTATGCCTAAGCGTTCACATTCACTGATGTTGCACAGCGAAGCGCGTTTAACGGTGGTGCCTTCGAGCTCAACTGGCATAAATATTGCCACCGGCGATATGGTGGAAGCTGCGCAGCTCCATTCAATATTCACGAGCTCTGTACGTGCGCTTTCGTCTTGCCATTTAAAAGCATAGCCGGCCCTTGTAGCATGATGTCCCGTCACTGAACCGGTGGAAGCAAACGTTGTGTCGTCGTAAACGATGACAAGTCCATCCACCGGATAAGGGTTCTTATGGTCAGTAACCTTCTGCGTCCATTGGCTAATTACGGCGTTGATATTGGCAAGTGTGGGGTTGATTATCTGTTCGTGTTCTACACAACCAAGGCCTGTTTTTTTCAAATAATCCATGCGAGCTCCCCACGAAATAATGTTTTCGTCAGTATAAACCAATGTAAATGGAATCCAATGGATATGTCGTTGAGCCACCTCTGTAGGATCTTTCAGGGTCAACGAGCCGGAAGCAAGATTGCGTGGATTGGCATATTCTTCGTCGCTTTCCATATTGAACCGTTCAAAATCTTCGTATGAGATGACAGCTTCACCGCGAATCACCACGTGGCCTTCGGCCTTAATTGTTGATGAAATGCCGTTGATGGCCTTGGCAAGATGAGTAATATTCGTGCCTGTATGGCCGTTTCCGCGTGTAACCACTTTCGTGAGGTGCCCGTCATCATAGGTGACAACGAGGGTTAGTCCGTCGAGTTTCCACGATAACCATATCGGACGCCCTTCGGCCCACTTTACCAAATCTTCGGGCTTTTTGGTTTTGGCTAATGATAAGGCCGCAAATTCGTGGTCTTCTTTCTGGCCTATAATGTTGTCTTCTGATACCTTATTGGTGGGCGAATCGGGAAGAATTTCTCCTTCTTCCTTTTCCAGACGTTTGAGTTCGTCAAACAAGGCATCCCACTCATAGTCGGTCATCGCTTCTCCGCGACCATTATAGTATGCGTCGGAAGCTTGGTTAAGCTGGTCAACCAATTGGCGCATGCGTGTCTTATTGTCCATATATTGTACTGAAAAATGGCTGTAATTCTGTACAAAGATAGAAATTTTATTTCATCCATAGGGCTTTTCAGGCCTTTTTGTTAACTTTGCAACTATATATAAAATGAGGGCAGACGTGTTGTGTTTGCCTGCTTATTGTTTTATGAATATTGTTGTATCATCCGAAATTCAGTCTGTATGCCCCGAGTTTGTAGGGGCATGTGTCGAAGCCTGCGTGTCGAATTCGCCTTATTGTCAGCCCTTATGGGACGAAATCAATGCAATGGGAAGTAAATGCCTTTCTATGCTTACCACTGAGAGTTTAAAGCAGCTTTCCGGTATTGCTGCAACGCGCAGGGTTTATCGTGCCTGTGGAAAGGATCCATCGCGCTACCGTCCGGCTTCTGAGGCACTGATACGAAGGCTGCTCATGGGCAAAAGTTTGTATCAGATTGATACGCTTGTTGACCTTACGAATCTTGCGAGCATTGCCTATGGTTACAGCATAGGGGGCTTCGATGCCGATAGGTTTGACGGCGAAACGCTGACGCTGGGTATTGGTCGTGCCGGTGAACCTTACGAGGGAATAGGCCGTGGACTGATTAACATTGAGGGGTTACCGGTTTACCGCGACGCTACAGGCGGCGTGGGAACACCCACTTCTGACAACGAGCGCACGAAGCTCACGTTGCAAACCACGCACCTTGTGGTTCTCATCAACGGCTATGACGGCAATGAGGCTAACGTGAAAGCCAATGCCGAATATATCCGGGAGCTTCTCCGAAAATATTGTAATAGCGACGGCGGTACATTCTTTATATATAAATAATGTGGCACAGAGCACAACAAATAACGATATTCAAATCTTAAACTTCACACTGAAAACAATAAACGCAATATGGTAATAGGGATAGATGTAGGCATTAGTACAACAAAAATTGTAGGCATAAACAGCGATGGCATTGTCGTTTCACCCATCCGAATTAAGGCTACTGACCCCGTGACGTCACTTTATGGTGCTTTTGGTAAGTATCTGTACGATAACAAAATACGTCTTGATAATATTGAGCATGTGATGATAACCGGCGTGGGTGCTGCTTATATCGACACACCCATCTATGGGCTTCCCACCGACAAGGCCGAAGAATTTATGGCCGATGGCCTCGGTGCGCAATATGAAATAGGACGGAAGAAGATGATTGTTGTGTCGATGGGAACCGGTACGAGCCTTGTACAGTGCGATGAAACAGGCATTCGTCACATTGGCGGTATTGCCCTTGGAGGTGGAACGCTCATGGGATTGAGCCGCATTATGTTGAAGACTGATGATGTCAACCAGATAGTATCACTTGCCATGGGTGGCGAATTATCGAATATTGATGTACAGATTGGCGATATCAGTCCGAACCCATTGCCCGGTCTTCCCAAGCATGCCACGGCATCGCTCTTTGGTAATGCCCGCAGCAATGCGTCGCGCGAGGATATTGCGTTAGGCATTATCACGACGGTATTGCAGACTATCGGGTCGAGCTGTATTCTGGCATCGCTCCACTCCGGCATCTGCGAGTATGTGCTTATAGGCAATTTGACGCTGCTGCCTCAGTGCAAAGATGTTTTCCCTGCTTTGGAAAAGCTCTATAAAGTACATTTTATCATCCCGAAATATTCAGAGTTTTGTACGGCTATTGGTGCAGCACTTTGCTTCGAGCAAAGCCGCAACAATAAAAAGTAAATGCCATGAAAACAAACGGTTGGCTATTGTTTCTGCTATTCTTCCTTACGGTTTCGTGCAGTGATTCGCGCGTATCGAAGAGGGGGACGGAGGCTATTAAGTGGAAGTATGCGCAGCTGTTGAGTGTCGATAGCTGTGCCGACAGCCTGCTTGTAACGGTAAAAGACCCATGGAGACAGGGCGAAACGCTTCAGCATTTCAGCGTGGCCAACTCTGGCTCACTCTCTGTGGGTACCGTTATTGCACCGTTGAAACGCATTGTTTGTTTCTCAACGGCCCACTGTCAGCTGTTGGAATATCTTGGCATGGCTGACAGAATTATAGGTGTCTGCGACTTAAAGTATATCCTCATACCCGATATTCAGTGGCGTGTCAGGGCAGGATGCATTGCCGATTGCGGCGACGCCATGAATCCTGACGTGGAGAAAATCATCAGTCTCAGGCCTGACGCCATCATCCTTTCTCCTTTCGAGGGTGGCGGAGGCTTTGGTAAATTGGAGCGCTTGGGCGTGCCAATTATCCAGGCTGCCGACTATATGGAACCTTCTGCCCTGGGCAGAGCCGAATGGATGAGGCTCTATGGCCGACTACTGGGTTGCCGGCAGCGCTCCGATTCGTTGTTTCATGTCGTCGATTCTACCTATCAAAGTCTGAAACGTTATGCTGCACGTCTCCCCCTCGGACTTAGTATTCTGACCGAGCGTAAGACGGGTTCTACCTGGTATACGCCCGGCGGGGCAAGCTGGTTAGGCACGCTTCTCAAGGATGCTCATGCCTCTTATGCCTTTGCTGACGACGGCCACAGTGGCAGTCTGGCCCTGTCGTACGAACAGATTATTGCCAAAGCCGGAGAGAGTGACGTCTGGGCGTTCAAGTTCAATGGCCCTAAAATGATGACGCGCAGCGACCTTTTGCGCGAGTTTTACGGTTACGACGCCCTGAAAGCCTTTCGTACGGGCAATATCTATGAGTGCAATTGCAGCACGACGCCTTATTTTGAAGAGGTGGCTTTCCGGCCTGATTATCTGCTTCGTGAGATGATACAGTTGCTTCATCCTGGTGTCAACCTCGGTGGATTGCGTTATTATCGCCGACTTTAGTCCTCTTTTTCCGTTCCATGCGCAAGTATATTCTCCTTCTCTTTGCGGTTTCAGCACTGTTTGTGCTCAGCCTTATTCACGGCTCTGTCGCCATTCCTTGTCGTGATGTTTGGGCTGTTTTGACGGGTGCGAAGCCCGAAATGGAGAGCTGGCGCTATATTATATTTGACAGCCGTTTGCCCCAGGCTCTGACGGCTTTGCTGGCCGGTGGGGCGCTGTCGGTGAGCGGATTGCTGTTGCAAACTGCTTTCAGGAATCCCCTTGCGGCCCCTGATATCTTCGGTGTTACGAGCGGAGCGAGCTTGGCGGTGGCCCTTCTTACGCTGGCTCCGGCCTTTGCCGTGGGCACAACGCTTGGCTATCTGTCGTCGGTTGCCGTCGCCTTCGTGGGGGCTATAGCTGTTACGGGCATCATCGTTATGTTCAGCAGACTGGTGCGCAGCAGTGTAATCCTGATAATTATTGGTATCATGACGGGTTATCTGTGTTCGAGTATCATCACGCTTCTCAACTTTTTCGCCACCGAAGAAGGCGTGAAAAGCTTTGCTGTTTGGGGCATGGGCAACTTCAATAATGTGTCTATGGGCCAGATGCCTCTCTTTGCTTTTATTACCATTCTGGCCACGGCCTCGACGCTGTTGCTCGTAAAACCGCTAAACGCCATGCTGCTGGGGCCGCGTTATGCCGAAAATCTGGGATTCAACGCACGGCGCACTCGTAACCTGCTGCTTGTCGTAACGGGGCTGCTCACAGCTGTGGTGACGGCCTTTTGCGGGCCTGTAAGCTTTCTGGCTCTGGCTGTTCCGCATATTGCCCGCCTCATATTGCGCACACAGAATCACCGGCAACTGCTGCCCGTTACCCTATTAACCGGTAGTGCTATTGCGCTTTTGTGCAATGTGCTGACCAGTATTCCGGGCGAGAATGGCATTTTACCGTTGAACGCCGTAACGCCGATAGTAGGCGCTCCGGTCATTATTTACGTGTTGTTGCGCAGGCAATGACAATCTGTTAACCTTTAAAACTAAAAACGAAAATGGTATCAATAACCACCAAACGGGGTGACCACGGACAGACCTCACTGCGTGACGGCTCACGCGTCAGCAAAGATGATGCCCGCATTGAGCTCAACGGGGAGGTAGACGAACTGAATGCTTTGCTTGGCCTGTGCAAGGTACGAATGGGTCTGCAGCAGCCTTTTGAGGATATTCAGCTGCGGTTAATGGACTTTATGGCGGTGATAGCCGACAACCGCCACGAGCCTGACGCCGAGCGCATAGCCCGTCTTGTGGAGGCAACGGCGCGCATGGAGCATACTGTTGACGACTTCAGCGCAGGCTATCGCTTCCATTTTGTGCTGCCCGGCACAGACATAACCGATGCCCTTTTGCACCTTACGCGTGCAAAAGTGCGTACATGCGAGCGTCGCCTTACGGCGTTGCAGCGTCTCCAGCCCGTGCCTGAAGCGCTTCCGGTTTACATGAACCGTCTTTCCGATTTTATTTTCTGCCTTATTGAAAAGCGTTCTGATGTAAACAGATAATCGGCTTGTTAATAGCTGGTTACACCTGCTGGTTACATCAATCCTTGTTGTAAGCTAAACATACCACGGCCGTCATACGCGCGTACGGCAGCCGTGGTACGGATTGTACGTCGGCCGTGGTATGTGCGTGTGGCGGCCGCCGCACGCTCACTTCAAGCACAGCATGGCAAGGCTTCTACACCGTTATAACACATCCGCCGCATGCTTCTGATAGCGGGATGACAGCAGTATTTTAAAATTCGGGCAGGCTTACGGGTAGCAGAAAACCGGTGAAAGATAGTGGCTTTCTTGATAAAAGGCAGATGCGTAACGGGCTATTTGACAGGTGCTTTCGCTTTTTTCCGCTTTCTGAAATTGAAGAGGTCGCGCAGGCTGTTGAAGTCTTTCTTCAGAATAAAGCCAACGCCTTGCGTGTTCAGTGAGTTGCGCGTGAAGTAGCGGTCGTTGGTTTGGTTGTACACGTGTATGCTGAAGTTACCGTTCGGAAATATGAGATAGCGGAGGTCGAAGTCGCCAATGAACGACGTTGTGGCGTTTTGGTTGTCGCGATAACCGAATTGTCCGTTGAGCAAAAGCCTGTTGTTGAACATTCGTCCGCTCAGCAAACCCTCGTATTCAGCATTGTTCCAGCCTTCGTCGCCGGTTGAAATGTTGGCTCCTACGTTCCAGTCGTTGTTCCGAATCACGGAGCCGAGCACGGTGTTTATCTGCTGACTGATTTGCCCGCTCAGGATACTCTGCATGGCTAAAGAGGTGCGGTTGGAGCCTTCGGTGGCGGCATTATTCTTGTTTTGTGAGTAGAAGCGTCCTACGGCCAGCAGGTAAAGCACCTGCTGATTCATCTCTTCTTCGCTGTTGATGAGGCTGTAAATCATTTGTTTTGCGTCGGTTCCGACGGTGGGCATGTCGAGACCGAACGTAACTTTCGGTGCAGCCGGTGTGCCTGTTATGTTCATCAGGCAGTTCACCCTGATGTTGTTGGTGGAGAAACTGCGGCCTATGTGTAGGTCGGACAGGCTTACGGAGGCGATGGAATACTGCGCCTTTAAATGGAGCTGGGCCGCATAGGGGTCGCCTCCAAAGGATATGGTGCCGCCCTGCGTGAAGATGAAGTCGCGCTTGATAATGTTCTGGATGGTGAGTTTATACACTCCGTGGTCGACCGTATAGTTGCCAAAGAGGTCCAGTCCTCCCTTATTATAATAGGTGGCACGCAGTTTTCCGTTACCGTTGAGCGTAATATAGTCGCCCGATGCCTTGTCCATGATGAGCTTTAATGTGGCGTCAGGTGTAGCGTTTATTGAAAAATTGAGGTGGATATCGGTAGGAACGTCAGAGACCTGCTCATCTTCTTTGGCCTGCTCTCCGGCGCTTTTAGGTGGCGAGGTGATGGCAAGAGGGTCTGCCTTTAGCGTGTCGCGGGAAGACCAGTGTATAAATTCCTGCGTGCCAAGAGCCTCAGGGCTTGCTACGTCGTAGACGACCTCGGAACCCTTTTCGGGCGTGAGGTTGACGTTGATATTCACTTCTCCCGGGCACCCTTTGATGGAAGCCTTGCCGGTTCCGTACACTTTTCCGTAGAAAGTCTGACCTGCCGACCTGTTGAAATCGTAGGCCAGCAGATGACGTGCCTGCACACCGATGTCGCAAGTTATCTGGCTAAGGTGCTGATGATGCAGGCTGCCGTTGAGCATTCCCATGTTACCGACCTTGTCATATATGGTATCGTTGAGGAACTGTATTTCGTTTTCAATGAAGCGCACCCTTGCATTGTTAATGGAATAACGTGTTCCGAGAGCTGTGACACCGGCCTTTCCGTGAGCCGTTATGTTGCCCGTAAGGTTGAGTTTCTTCAGGTCGCCCCACAGCCTTAGCTCGCCATTGCCTGACAATTCAACGTTCTGCAGGAAACTTGAACAGAGGTTTCCAATGAAGTTAGCGCGTGTTTCGTGGAGATTCATCGCAAGGTCAATGTCGTTGTATTTGGGCGAAACATAGCCTTTGACGAAGGTAGTGCGTTCGCTTGTTGCCGAGTGAGGCGTGTTCAATGTGTCTTTGGCAACGGCGTCGATGTTGATTTGGCCGAGCTGATTGTCCCAATCGACGTCGGCATAAAGCGTGCCGAGCGAGCCCCCTTCGAAGTGGAAATGGTCGACCTGCAGTGCACCCCTGATGGCAGGCTTATCAAAAAGCCGTGTTACATGGGCTTGTCCGGAGGCATATCCGCTAAAACTTACCGAGTGGAAATTGACTAAATCGAGGATGTATTCGACATTGACGTTCTTGAGATCAACCGTAAGCGAGTCGTTCTTACCCTTGGTAACCATTCCGTTGACGATGACATGTTGCTGTCCGCTCGTAATGGCGAAGTGGTCAACCTCTAAGTGATGGTTGCTGTATTTGACGTTAGCAGGATGTACGGTAAGCACAGTGTCGCCGATGCTGAACCGCGAAGGCAGCACGTCAAGGTTGGCAACGGCTTTCCCTTCATGGCTTTGGGTAAAGTTTATGTTGGCATTGAGCCGACCCTGCAGGCGCTGCTTGCGCGCATGATTGTCAATAGAGAGAATGGTAGAAAGCTGATTATTTCCGGCCGAAGCTTCTATACGATAGTCAGATCCTATCCCGTTTTGCCCTGTTTGCGTAAGCATAATGTCAGCGTTAAGCCTGTCGTTGAGTGTGTTCAACACAATGCTGACGTTCTTCAGATGGCGGTTGTCATAGGTAATGCTTGGCGTAAAGACGTCGGCTTTAAGCGTCTTTCCCTTGTCGCTCAGCTGGCTGGTGATATAGAGAGAATCGTGGAGCTCAACGGGTAAGCCCAACAAAGTTTTGGCCCAATCGCTTTTTGTGATGACCGCCTTTAATGTATAGTTGTTGTCTTTAACGGCGTGGAACCTGACAGGAGACAGTTTTGTGATGCTCGGCAGCTTGTTGGCAATGATGTTTTCAATGCTTTGGACAAGTGTTGTATAATTGAAATTGCCGACAACAGTGGCGTGGCCGAAATCGCTTTTCATCGTGATAAAGTGGCCATGCTTGTTGGTTCCTGCCGACAGTCTTAGAGAATCAAGCGCATAATTGGCCGACGGCATGTGCACTGACAGATGGTTAATGGCGAGTTTTCCATTGGCCGTATTGAGGCTTCGGCCTGCAAAATCGGCAACAATGTTGGCAGAATAAGTGTTGTTGGCAAACTTTCCGTTGAACAAATTCAGCGTAGCGGGAGCGAAATGCTCAATGTCAGCGGTGAGCTTTGCAGAAGTATTGTTGACCTGTGTGTTCAGCGTTCCCTTGACTTTAGCAACAATATTTTGATCGTTTATATCGAATATGCCATTGTATAAGCCGTTAAGCCATTGCCCGTCCAGCGTAATGTTGCGATACGAATAGCCGTTATAGTCGAACCGATTAACCGTTCCTCTTGCCTTTATAAGCTTGCGTTTGAGGTTCCCGTCAATATCAATGTTAGTTGCTATCGTACCGAATTTGTCATCGTTCAGCACCTGACGGAGGTTAAATCCTGCCGATTCCATGTGCCCTGTAAAGTTGTCTCCATGTTTCCCTATGCCCAAATGAGCATTGCCTGCCTCTGACAAAAGGCTGCCTTTGAGCGCAAGGTCAGACCTGTATCCGCCGACCGTCCCCTTAAATCTGATACTTCCCATCCGGCCAATTGCATTTGGAATTCTTCCGGCAAGCAGCTTAAGACCTTCACCATTCACCGTAAGTTGCGACACTGTAGCTGCCCATCTGATGGCCGTTGGGAGGCCACTTGCCGAGCCATTGGTAATCAAACGAATGTCAGCAGGCGATTTAAGTAAAGGCTTTTCGCCACTCCGGGGGACACTAATTTGAAAGGACTTGACACGAAGAGAGGAGCTTGTGCCAGAGAAATCGGAATAGAAAACAACTTTTCTCTTTACTTTTTGGAGAGCTGGATAGAAAGAAGCCAAATCGGATAGCATTATAAACGATTCGTCAATACTACCATTATACGACAATGTTGCATACTCTATCTTTTCCCGGATAAACTGATATGTGGCGCTGATATTGCCGATAGCAAGATGTGAATGTGGGAGAGTGGCATCGAAAGAATTTAGTACAAGCCTCTTTCGATTGGCGTGCAGCTTGAACGATAACGACCGTAACTCTAAACCGGTAGCCTCTTTCATGGCCAGGGTTCTGACATTGAGAGCTATGGAATCGTCAGTTAAAGTGTTGAGAATAATGTGTGAACTGATGCCGGTCAGATGTAAATGCTTCACGTCAAATGTCCTCTTCTTTGGGGCATCAAGTTGATTCCATACCACTTCGCCGTGCCTGATAATCAAACTGCTGATAGCTAAATGGAGGGGAGTACGTTGTGTAGTATCCTTGGAAGCAAGCGAATCCAGAACAAATTGAAAGTTAGGCTTTGATGTTGCATTACGTTTATACAAGTTGGCTTGCAGGCCGAAGATTTGAGCAGAGGTAATAGAGAAGTGTCCTTTAATCAAGTCAAGATAACTGAACTTCGCTGAAAGGCGCGAAGCTTTCAGCATCTTATGGTTGGATTGGTCGGGTATATTGACATCATCAATGATGATTCGATTGAAGAATCCAAGGTTAACACGACCCACATAAGCCTTGGTAGCGAGCTTCTCGGACAAAGCCTGGGATACCTTTTCGCCAATAGCTCTCTGCACCACAGGTATGTTTACCATGATGACTATTGCGAAATATAACAAAACTGTTGTCCATATTACGCCGTTAATAATGTGTTTTACTCTCCTCAACTGAGCTGCAAATATATAAAATTTTGAGCTAAGTATAAATAAAAAGAGTAATTTATCGGTAATGAATTATATTTTGTTTAATTTTGCATAGTGAACAATTTGAGAGCTTTACATACTTTTTAATCTAGAAAATTATAAATACTAATATTATAATATTTCAATTTTTCTATGGCAAATGTATTTAAGTTGCGAAAGGGCTTAAACATAAACCTTAAGGGGAAAGCTGAAGAGAAGAAGATGACGGTTTGCAGTTCTTTAGACTATGGGCTGGTACCTGATTTCTTTCCAGGTGTTACTCCGAAGCTTATAGTTAAGGAAGGAGACCATGTCTTGGCCGGAGATTCCTTGTTTGTCAATAAGGCTTGTCCGGAGGTAGGGTTTGCTTCTCCTGTGAGTGGTGTAGTAGAGGCAATCGTTCGAGGTGAGCGGCGTAAGGTGTTGTGTGTTAAGTTAAAGGCCGACGCCGTGCAGGAAAATAAAGATTTTGGAAAGGCTGATCCGATGTTGCTGAATGGAGAAGAGGTAAAAGCCAGACTTTTAGATGCCGGACTATTCGGTTATATGAACCAGTTGCCTTATGCCGTGTCGACAATTCCCGATACAAAGCCGAAAGGAATATTCGTATCAGCTCTGAGAGATATGCCATTAGCTGGAAGCTTTGAGTATGAACTTCAAGGTAATGAACAAGCTTTCGTCACTGGATTGCAAGCTTTGTCGCGTATAACAAAGGTTTATCTTGGCGTGGGAAATCATCAAACAGCCGAAACTTTGACGAATGTAAAAGATGTTGACCTGAATGTTTTTGACGGACCGTGTCCGGCAGGAAATGTTGGTATTCAAATTAATCATATAGCCCCAGTTAACAAGGGTGAGGTGGTCTGGACGGTTGATCCCACAGCTGTTATTTTCTTCGGTCGGTTGTTCCTTACGGGAAAAGTGAACTTGACACGGACGATAGCGGTAGCTGGTAGTCAGGTAAAGGAGCCTTCGTATGCTGATGTTTTAGTGGGAACAAAATTGGGAGATATTCTTCAAAATAGGCTTGTTGCGACCAAACATATTCGTATTATAAACGGTAATCCACTGACAGGTCATAAAGATAGTGTCGAAGGTTTTCTTGGGGCACATACGTCAGAGGTAACGGTTATTCCGGAAGGGGATAATGCTGATGAAATGTTCGGATGGATTTTACCTCGTACTCATGAGTTTTCTACAAGTCGTTCGTATCTGTCATGGCTTTTTAAGAAGAAGCAATATGACCTTGACGCCCGTATCAAGGGAGGAGAACGACATATGATTATGAGTGGCGAATATGATAAAGTATTGCCAATGGATATCTATGCAGAATACTTAATTAAGGCCATTATAAGTGGAAATATCGACCGACAAGAAGAACTTGGTATTTACGAAATAGCACCGGAGGATTTCGCTTTGGCTGAATTTGTAGATAGTTCAAAGCTACCTTTGCAGAAAATTGTGCGAAAAGGGCTTGATATTCTTAAAAAAGAAAATGCGTAATCAAAAAATAATCTCCAGTCTTATATCTTAGAAATGAGTGCATTAAAGAATTATATCGACAGGATAAGACCCAATTTTGAAGAGGGAGGCAGGCTGCATGCCTTCAAGAGTCTTTATGATGGCTTCGAAACGTTCTTGTTTGTTCCCAATACAACTTCTCAAAGTGGTTCATCTATTCATGATGCAATCGATTCAAAACGTATTATGAGTTTTGTGGACATAGCGTTGCTTCCGGCCTTGCTTTTTGGCATGTACAATGTAGGCTATCAGAATTATCTGGCAGCAAATATGCTCGAATCGGCTTCTTTTTGGTCTGTTTTTATCTTTGGTTTCCTTGCTGTATTGCCTAAGCTGCTTGTCAGTTATATCGTAGGACTGGGCATTGAGTTTGCATGGGCACAATGGAAAGGTGAGGAAATTCAGGAAGGTTACTTGGTCACCGGTATGATAATTCCGTTGATAATACCTGTTACAACTCCCCTATGGATGCTGGCTTTGGCAGTAGCTTTTTCTGTTATCTTCTGCAAAGAAATATTTGGAGGTACGGGCATGAACTTTGTAAATGTAGCAATTGGTGCCCGTATGTTCTTGTTCTTCTCCTATCCAAGTAAGATGACAGGGGACTCAGTGTGGGTAGCCAAGGACAGTATCTTTGGATTAGGTAATATTTTACCTGACGGCTTTACAATGGCTACACCGTTGGCACATGTTGCGCAGCATACACCTTTTAGTAATAGTGTTTGGGATATGATTGTTGGGTTAATGCCGGGATCTGTCGGAGAGACATCAGTCATAGCCATTGCTATTGGAGCTATTATCCTGTTATGGACGGGAATTGCCAGTTGGAAAACGATGTTAAGTGTATTCGTGGGTGGCTCACTAATGGGTATTTTGTTTCAAGTTATGGGTAAGTCGCCTGTAGCATGGTGGGAACAACTTATTCTGGGAGGCTTCTGTTTTGGTGCAGTATTTATGGCTACTGATCCTGTGACATCAGCACGAACGGAGGTGGGTAAATGGATATATGGATTCATTGTAGGTGCAATGGCGCTTATCGTAAGAGTGATGAATCCGGGCTATCCCGAAGGAATGATGCTTGCAATTTTCTTTGGAAATGTAATAGCACCGCTTATAGACTACTGTGTTGTGCAAAGAAATATTGCAAAGCGTGCAAAACGTAGTAAGATAATTGATTAAGAAGCAGAATATGAAAACAAACAGTAATTCATACACTATAATTTATTCTGCAATTATTGTTGTTGTAGTAGCATTTCTCTTGGCATTTGTTTATCAAGTATTGAAGCCCATACAGGATGCCAATGTAGCATTAGATCAGAAAAAACAAATTCTGTATAGCCTGAATATTCGTAATTTAGATAATGCAACGGCAGAGGCTGATTATAACAAAATGCTTGTATCAGAAAAAAACGTTAAGAATGGAACTATTTATACTTTCAATGTAGATAGCCAGATAAAATATGTGTTTTCTGTTAAAGGTATGGGCCTCTGGGGAGGCATTAATGGATTTATTGCAGTAGACGCTGATAAGTCAACAGTCTTTGGCGCCTACTTTAATCATGAGAGTGAAACGGCAGGATTGGGCGCAGAAATAAAGGATAGCCGTAAATGGCAAGAACAATTTAGAGGTAAAGAACTTTTTACAAAAGGAAATCGCGATGCCATAGCTTTGTCCGTTCAGAAGAAGGTTACAGACTCGAAAACAGAAGTAGATGCTGTAACAGGCGCTACGTTGACATCAAATGGTGTTGCTGCCATGATGACAGATAAGGAAAAAGGTTTGGGGCAATATATTGATTTCCTAAATAAAAAATGATGATTAAACAGTTATAAAAGGTTTCAAGATGAGTTTATTTTCAAAACAAAATAGGGAAGCTTTCATAGAACCTCTTCACCTTAATAACCCTATTATGGTGCAGGTACTTGGCATTTGTAGTGCTTTAGCTGTAACATCACAGCTTAAACCAGCCATTGTAATGGGGCTTGCTGTGACTGTAATTACTGCATTTTCAAATGTAATCATTTCTATTATACGTAATACAATTCCCGTCAGAATACGTATTATCGTGCAGCTTGTTGTAGTTGCGGCACTGGTTACTATAGTGAATCAGATCCTCAAAGCCTTTGCTTATGATGTAAGTGTCCAGCTTTCAGTTTATGTTGGATTAATTATAACAAACTGTATTTTGATGGGACGTTTAGAAGCTTTCGCTATGATGAATAAGCCTTGGCCTTCATTTCTTGACGGTTTAGGAAATGGCTTAGGCTATGCCTTAATCCTTGTTATTGTTGGAAGCTTTCGTGAATTGATTGGCCGTGGAAGCTTATTAGGACTTCAAATCATTCCATCAAGTGTATATGGTTTGGGATATGTGAATAATGGTATGATGAACATGTCGTGTACAGCACTACTATTGATAGGTTGTGTGATATGGGTAAATCGTGCCTTTTTTGTTCACGATGAAAACGAATAAGTCCTTATTATATATTAAAGGAGTAGACAAATGGAACACGCTATATCATTATTCTTTAGATCTATCTTTGTAGATAATATGATTTTTGCTTACTTCCTGGGTATGTGTTCATATCTGGCTGTAAGTAAAAACGTAAAGACCTCTTTTGGCTTAGGCATTGCCGTAACCTTTGTATTACTTGTGACTGAGCCAATAAATTATCTGCTTCAAACGAAGGTCCTGGGCCCAGACTGTTTGGTTAAGGGTGTGGATTTAAGTTATTTGAGCTTTATTCTCTTTATTGCTGTTATTGCAGGTATTGTTCAACTTGTTGAAATGGTCGTTGAAAAATATAGTCCTTCACTTTATGCTGCATTAGGAATATTTTTGCCTTTGATAGCTGTTAACTGTGCTATTATGGGTGCATCGCTTTTCATGCAGCAACGTATTCTTATGGATCCTTCCAATTCACAGGCTATAAGCAATATTTTGGATAGTATCGCTCATGCTTTTGGTTCGGGCCTTGGCTGGACATTGGCTATTGTTATGTTTGGTGCAATACGTGAAAAAATGGAATACAGTGATGTCCCCAAGCCCCTTCAGGGAATGGGAATTGCCTTTATTACTGTTGGGCTTATGGCTATGGCGATGATGTGTTTCAGTGGTTTGAAATTCTAAAATAGAGAGAAATACAAGATATGGGCGAGTTTATTTCAATAAGCATAGCGGTTTTTCTGATTGTTATTCTGCTGCTTGTAGCAATATTACTTGTAGCAAAAAAGTATCTTAGTCCAAGTGGGCGAGTTACGATAACGATTAATGGTGACCAGAGGCTTGTAGTAGACCAGGGCAGTAGTCTCCTTACAACATTGAATAATAATGGCATTCATCTGTCGTCTGCTTGTGGTGGCAAGGGTAGTTGCGGTCAATGTCGTTGTCAGGTTGTTGAAGGCGGTGGCGAAATTCTGGACACAGAAAAAAGCCATTTCAGCCGAAAGGAGATAAAGGAACACTGGCGGTTGGGCTGTCAGACAAAGGTAAAGGGTGACCTTTCTATTAGGGTTAGTGATGATATTCTTAATGTAAAGGAATGGGAATGCACCGTTATTTCAAATAAAAACGTAAGTAGTTTTATCAAGGAATTTAAAGTAGCTTTGCCTCCTGGCGAGCATATGGATTTTATTCCAGGCTCATATGCGCAGATCAAGATTCCATCATATGACTGTATAGATTACGACAAGGACTTCGATAAAAGCTTGATAGGTGATGAATATATTGGTGCATGGAAGAAGTTCAATCTCTTTTCTTTGAAAGCTTATAATCCTGAAGATACTGTTCGCGCCTATTCGATGGCTAATTATCCTGCCGAGGAAGATATTATTACTTTGACGGTTCGAATAGCTTCTACACCTTTCTTACCTCGTCCGCAGGTTGGCTTTCAGAATGTACCAACGGGTATAGGCTCGTCTTATATTTTCTCATTGAAGCCAGGAGACAAAGTAAAGATGAGCGGACCTTATGGAGATTTCCATCCTAAGTTCGACAGTAAGCGCGAGATGATATGGATTGGAGGGGGGGCTGGCATGGCTCCACTGCGTTCTCAGATTATGCATATGACCAAGACTTTGAATTGTCGTAATCGTGAGATGCATTTCTTTTACGGTGCCCGTTCGTTGACGGAGGCCTTCTTCCTTGAGGATTTTTGGGAATTAGAAAAGGAGTTCTCGAATTTCCATTTCCATTTATCTCTTGACCGTCTTGACCCAGTAGCCGATGCTGCAGGGGTTAAATATTATGCAGGTTTCGCAGTTAATTGTATACGCGATACCTATTTAAAGGATCATGATGCACCGGAAGACTGTGAGTATTACCTCTGTGGTCCACCAATGCTTATCAAAACTGTAACTGATTATCTTGACAGTTTAGGAGTTGATTCAGACAGCATCATGTTTGATAATTTTGGTTGATGGGCTGTTGTTTCTCATAATTTAAGTAGCCATTCTGTAAGGCATTTAATAGCGTAACCTCATAAGATGAAACGAGAGGATATGTACATGAACATATCCTCTCGTTTTTCACTATATATTTAAGTCGCTACAGGATGAGCATTTTCAATATCTCTGCCATCTTATTCTTGGTTTCAATCTTAGTTGGAACAAGCGGAAGCCGCAGTATATTTTCAATAAGCCCCATATCGTTTAGCAGCGCTTTCACACCGGCAGGGTTACCATCGACGAAAAGTAACTTATATAATTCGGTAAACATGTGATGAATTCTTCGTGCAGGTTCGTATTCACCGTTAAACTCTAAGCGAATCATGCGTGAGAATTCCTTGGGTAGTGCATTGCCGATGACAGAAATGACACCTTTGGCTCCACTTGCAATCATTGGAAAAGTGAGAGCATCGTCACCACTGATAACCTCAAACCCTCTGGGCTTGTTTTTCAATATTTCATCGACTTGTTCCAGACTCCCCGATGCTTCTTTTATACCAACGATGTTGGAACAGTCCCACGCCAAGCGCACTGTTGTCTCTGCTGTCATGTTAACACCAGTACGACCGGGTACATTATAAAGAACAATTGGTTTTGGACTAACAGATGCAATAGTCTTAAAATGCTGGTAAAGACCTTCTTGTGAAGGCTTGTTGTAGTAGGGACATATGCTGAGAATGCCATCAATACCGCTCCAGTCTGTTGATTTTATCTCTTCAATGACGGCTTGTGTATTGTTTCCTCCACAGTATTTAAGAATGGGAACACGTCTGTTGTCAACCGTTTTGATAAGCTCTGTTATCTTATCTTTTTCCTCCTTTGTGAGACATGGTGCTTCGGCAGTGGTTGCTAATATACACAGAAAATCTGCACCATTCGTAATCTGATATTCCACCAAATGTGCCAAGGCCTTATAGTCAACCTCTCCTTGTGTGGTGAAAGGCGTAATAAGTGCAATGCCTAAGCCTCGGAAGATATTATGTATAGCCATGTGTAAAATCTTAGTTTATAATCTTTATCTTTACTATAAGCTGTTGGCAAAGTTAGTGTTTTAGCTTTTATTTTCAAAACATTGCTTCTAAATACTTCTTAAATAGACACCAAAGCTATGAAAGGGAATCCTGCCTCAGTTTTGTTTATTTATATCTATTGCCTGTTTTTAATGGGTTGCCTTCCACCAGGCGGTCTTTCTAATTCCTCTTGTTACAACCGGATTAATGCTTGGATCCGATATGGTTATACCAGAAAAGTGCTTGACCTTAATATAACGGGGGCTATATAGATAAATGTAAGAGTATATACTATCTGTATGGCTGGTCGCCCTAATTGCGCTTTTTAAGTCTTTGTTAAAGTCGTTTAACAAGTCCTTGTTTTTGCATAATCGTGCAACATAGTCGCCTAAATCATAGAAAAGCGGCGCGTTAAATCCGTCAAGAACCTGCAGGCTGTCTCGAAGTGAAACGGCGAAAGTGTAGTTAGTATTGATAAGTTTCATGCGTGCTGCTAACTTGTCAAGCTTTCTGCAATCGATGACAGAGAGTGTCCCGAATGGATAAGTATAGTTTTTATAGAAGGTGTGAAAGGCTTGAACGGCACTTTCATAGTTAGGTGTTGGGCTTGCCAACAGCTTCCACATACTTTGATATGGCATGCCTATATTCATGACTTCAGACGTCGATGCTATCAGAAAATTGGTTACATTCCTTAGTTCATATGCTGTTTCTATATTCGCCATGTAGCAGTCGTCAAAGAGTATATACTGCATTTTTATGCCAACAGTTGCTATTGCTTCCGCAATCGTCGGGATGTTTGCAGCATATTGATTGTCTGACACACTTCCATAGAAGCGGGTCGATGGCGGTGCCATGTATCTTTTAGCATTGAATACGTGCCTTTTGGCCGGGTTGGGGTAGCTTGTCCAATCCTCTTTGTACGTCCATCCACTACCATGTCCACTAACTATCATGGCGTAATTCAGAGCTGGCGCATAGCTCTTTGCGTCATTGAGAATTGCTGCCAGGCCTGATGCCGTAGTATAGTCGTGACCTGCATACTTCTTAATATTAACATGTTGTGCCTGTCCTCGTTGGTATATAATCTCATATAGACTGGACGAATCGGCTGATGAACTCAGGAACACAAGCACACGTCCATTCGTCCCTTTATTCTTGACAATAGCCCCCTCAATGCTGTCAAGGTTGAGCATAAAAGCACTGAGAAGTCCTGAGTCAGAGTTAGAACCTGTCCATGGCATGTAAACGATAGTCGTTTGTTTGTTGACGTCATTGACATCAACGGTGTTGTCATCGTCACATGATACACACGAGATAAGTGCACAAAATACAAATACCAGATATAGAAAACGCCTCATTCAGTTGAACTTTATTTAGCTTTAAGCGCCTGGAGCGATTCCTTCAGTGCTGCAATTTTCTCTTCCGAGTCGCTTTGTTTTTTACGCTCTCGCGCAATAACAGCCTCGGGAGCGTGAGCAACAAAGTTATCATTGGCAAGCTTTTTCTTAATGCCAGTCAGGAAGCTCTCTAAGTGTTGAAGCTCCTTTTCTTGCTTTTCAATCTCGGCAGAAATATCTATCAAGTTACCAACAGCGACAGCAAACTCATCCGTACCAACCATAAAGGCCGATGCATCTGCACTTTTCTCTGTCACACTCTTGATGGCTTCGAGGTTCGCCATCTTCATGATAATGCAGTTATAGGCCTTATAATGGTTCTCACCAATAGCCTGTAATTCAAGCTTTTCTTTCGGAGCGATATTTTTCTGATTGCGAACAGTACGAACACCGGAAACGATACCTTTCACTTGTTCAATATCTATACACAGCTTTTTGTCATTGTCTGTTAAAGCGCCCACTTCAAGAACAGCTCTCATAATGCTCTCACTTTTCTTGCGATCATAGAGGTGTTGCCACAACTCTTCAGTGATGAAAGGCATAAACGGGTGCAGCATCTTCAGCAGCGTATCAAAGAAGCGCAATGTTGCATCCATGGTTTCCTTGTCGATAGGTTGTGCTTCGCCGTTGACATAAGCGGGTTTAACCATTTCCAAATACCAGGCAGAGAACTCGTCCCAGAACAGACGGTACACCATCATTAAGGCTTCTGATATTCTGTAGGCCTTGAACTGGTCGTCCAATTGTGCGTTTACTTCTTTCAGTTTCGCATCAAACCATTCTACGGCAAGCCTGCAATTCTCCGGCTGTTCTGTGTCAGCCACCTGCCATCCCTTTACTAGACGGAAAGCGTTCCATATTTTATTGTTGAAGTTTCGTCCTTGTTCGCAGAGGCTCTCATCAAATAATATATCGTTGCCTGCGGGGGCCGAAAGCATCATTCCCATTCTCACGCCGTCGGCTCCATACTTATTAATCAGTTCGATTGGGTCGGGAGAGTTCCCTAAACTCTTACTCATCTTCCTGCCTAATTTGTCACGAACAATACCCGTAAAGTAAACATGCTTGAACGGCATCGCCTTGCGGTACTCGTATCCGGCCATGATCATTCGTGCCACCCAGAAGAAAATGATATCAGGGGCTGTCACCAGGTCGCTGGTAGGATAATAATATTTTATCTCTTCGTTGTCAGGATTCAGTATTCCGTTAAAAAGAGAGATAGGCCATAACCAGCTTGAAAACCAGGTGTCAAGACAGTCACTTTCCTGCTCTAAGCCTGCAGCTGTTATGCCAGAAGCCTTTTCTTGTGCCATCTTAAGAGCTTCTTCGGCTGTCTCTGCCACCACAAAGTCGGTCTTTTCCTCTGCAGTTTTGAAGTAGTAAGCCGGAATACGGTGTCCCCACCACAGCTGTCGGCTGATGCACCAGTCTTTGATATTCTCCAGCCAGTGCTTGTATGTGTTCTTGTATTTCTTGGGATAAAACTCTATGTCGTCGTCCATAACGGGCGATAATGCAAGGTCAGCGAAGTGCTGCATCTTCAAGAACCACTGTGTCGACAGCTTGGGTTCGATAGGGACATTGGTGCGTTCAGAGAAGCCTACCTTATTATTATAGTCCTCAATTTTTTCCATCAGGCCGTCGTTCTGCAGGTCTTCGGCAATCTGTTTACGCACATCCATGCGGTCCTGCCCAACGTACATACCGGCAGCTTCAGACAGGGTTCCGTTGTCATTAAATATGTCAATGGACTCCAAATGGTGCTTAAGGCCCAGCATATGGTCGTTAATGTCGTGTGCAGGAGTAACTTTCAGGCATCCCGTCCCGAACTGAATGTCAACGTACGAGTCCTCAATCACGGGGATAACCCTACCTACTCTCGGCACAACAACGTGAAGCCCTTGCAACCAGGTATTCTTAACGTCTTCTGGATTAATACACATGGCTGTGTCGCCCATGATGGTTTCGGGGCGTGTTGTAGCTACAACGGCATAATAGCCCTTGCCATCTTTGTGCATGATGTTGCCCTCATCCTTGCGCAAAACCTTCGCTTGATCCTCGGATGCCACATAATATTTAAGGTAGTAGAGCTTTGAATGCTCGTCTTTATAGATAACCTCCTCGTCTGAAAGAGCCGTTTGTGCCTGCGGGTCCCAGTTTACCATCCTTGCCCCGCGGTAAATAAGGCCCTTGCGATAAAGGTCTACAAAAACGCGGATTACGCTTTTCGAGCGCGTCTCGTCCATTGTAAACGCTGTGCGATCCCAGTCGCATGAGCATCCCAGCTTGCGCAATTGCTTCAGGATGATGCCCCCATGCTCGTGAGTCCAGTCCCATGCATGTTCGAGAAATTGTTCGCGGGTGAGGTCTGTTTTTTTAATGCCCTGCTGTGCAAGACGGTTAACAACCTTGGCTTCGGTTGCAATAGAGGCGTGGTCAGTGCCCGGAACCCAGCAGGCATTCTTGCCTTCCATGCGTGCCCGTCTTACCAGAATATCCTGGATTGTGTTGTTAAGCATGTGCCCCATGTGCAATACACCGGTTACGTTTGGAGGGGGAATGACGACGGTATATGGCTCACGGCCGTCAGGTTTTGAACTGAAGAGCTTGTTGTCAAGCCAGTATTGATACCATTTCGACTCTACTTCCTTAGGGTCATACTTACTTGCTAATTCCATTTATTCTGTCTTTTGTATCTTAATCTATATATATATTGTGCAAAATTACTACTTTTAAGGCTAAATGCATTAACTTTGCAGCAAAAAGATTCACGGCTATGCATAGCAGGGAAGAGAAAATAAAGGCTTTTGAACGGCTGCTGGATGTTCAGGAACGTTTGCGCAAAGAGTGCCCCTGGGACAGCAAACAAACCTTCGAAAGCTTACGTCCGAACACCATCGAAGAGACGTTTGAGCTTTGCGATGCTTTAATAAAGAACGACCGTCGTAATATATGCAAGGAGCTTGGCGACGTCATGGAACATGTGGTTCTCTACAGTATTATGGGCGAGGAAACGGCCGATTTCGACATTGCTGACGTTTGCAACAAACAGTCGGATAAGCTGATGTTCCGCCACGATTTTATTAATTGGAACGAGGACGGCCATTGGACAGTGACCGACCCGGCCTTGTATATCAGTGCCAGTGGCAGGGTAGAATATAAGGAATCTTCGCAAAACACCTCGAAAGATGGAGCTGACGGCCCTGCTCCCACGACGGCCACGCAGGTAGAAAGCACCTGGGAGCAGCGCAAGCAAAAGGAGAAAGACGGAAACAAAACGGTGTTGAGTGGCGTTCCAGACTCCTTACCCTCACTTATCAAAGCCTATAGAATACAGGACAAGGCGCGCAATGTGGGCTTCGACTGGCGCAGGAAAGAAGAGGTCTGGGATAAGGTTCGCGAAGAGCTGACGGAGCTTGAGGCCGAGCTGAAGCGCGAAGACACCGACCGTTCTACACGCGAACTGGGCGACTTTCTGTTCAGCATTATCAACGCTGCGCGGCTTTATCATCTTAATCCGGACAATGCTCTGGAGCACACAAACCAGAAATTCATTGCCCGTTTCGGTTATATTGAGGCGCAGGCCAAGGCTATGGGCAAGGACATTAAGGAGCTGACGCTTGAAGAAATGGACAAATTCTGGAACGAAGCTAAGCAAAACGAAAACCAATAAACATATGAAAAAGATTATTCTTGTAGCTTTACCGCTACTGGTTGCAGCCTGTTTGATGACAGGTTGCAGGAACAAAAACAAGCACACTGCAGGGAATCGCGTTGACAGTACCGCCGTTGAGCCGATGGTTCAAGACTCTACCATCTATGGCGTTTGCGGAGAAAATACGGCCATGCACACCCTCGAGCTTATCACTGATGCGGGTGACAGCTTGCAGTTTGTGTTGAATGAGGACGAAGACGGCACCGTAAACGTTCTGGGTGGGCTATTGGCAGGCGACCGTCTTGCCGTCGTAGAGGGCCCCAAAGCAGATGGCGAAAGGGTTGCAAAAAAGGTAATCAACCTCACCACTTTGCTGGGTAAATGGACCAGCCTTGACAAGAATTTCGAGATACAGGAGGACGGAACCGTCAAATCAACAGTGCAGGCAGAGAAGAACCCTTGGACGAGCTGGAAGATTGTTAACGGCCATCTGGTGCTGAACCGTGATACATTTGACATCGACAATCTGGGCAGTGACTCGCTCTATCTCGAAAACAAGAACGGCATTTTTGTGTATAAACGGGCGAAGTAGGCTGCGTTTGTCTGATTGCCTTGCATTGATTAGTAGAACCGTTTAGCGTTATTCGTGGAACCGTTTTGTGTTCATATACTGGGTTGTGGTAGCGCGCTGCCCACAACCCGACACTATGCCTCGTCTCAGGTTGTTGAGATAAGGGGCAAGTTTTTCATGATTGACTGCGGCGAAGGCACACAGATTCAGCTCCGCCGTTCGCGCGTAGGCTTTACCAAAATACAGGCCGTTTTCATCTCTCACCTGCATGGCGATCACTGCTTCGGGCTGATAGGGCTCATTTCTACCTTCGGCATGCTGGGCCGTACAGGTGCACTTCACGTGTATGCACCGGCCGAACTGGGCCCGCTGCTTGATGCGCAGATGAAGCTTTTCTGTGCGGGGCTCGAGTTTGACGTAGTGTTTCATGCCGTTGATACTACCCGCAACCAGACGATTTACGAGGATAGGAGCCTGACCGTCGAAACCATTTCGCTCGACCATCGTATCGCCTGCTGTGGCTTTTTGTTTCGTGAAAAGCCCACGCTTCCGCACATACGTCGCGACATGATTGATTGTTACGACATTCCCCTTAGCCAGATTAACAATATAAAGAACGGTGCCGACTGGGTGACCGTAGACGGCGAAACCATACCCAATAGCCGCCTGACGACACCCGCTTCGCCTCCGCGGGCGTATGCATATTGCAGCGATACGCGCTACATGCCGTCGCTGGCGGAGAAAGTCAGGGGCGTTGATGTGCTTTACCATGAGGCTACCTACGACAGCAGTTGCGCCGCGCGTGCCCGTCTCTATTATCATTCTACGGCTGCACAGGCCGCACAGGTGGCGCGCGATGCGGCCGTGGGGAAGCTCGTTTTGGGCCATTTCAGTGCACGGTACGACCAAGAGGACTGCCTTTTGCAGGAAGCACAGGCCGTCTTCCCCAACAGTCTGTTGGCCCATGAAGGGCTTGTTGTGCAGGTGGGGCAGGGTAAATGACGGGCCTCGGGCGGATTCTTCAGCATGTTTTCGGAACATTGTTTTTAAACTTGCAGGGGCTTATCTAGAATGGTTAAGCCTGTGCGGACTCTTGCTTTTTGCCTTTTTACAAACTTTATGGCGGCCGTCATACGGTCAGCTGCAGCCAATACAGGCACGAAAGATTAAATTATCTTAAAAGCACAATTTTTCATAATGCAAGGAATTGCCGTTCCATCAGAAAATAATTATATTTGCAAGTGGATCCCAATTAATGACCATACGCGTATGACGAAACATATACTTTCAATTCTTTTTCTTTCCGTCTGTCTCCTGTTTTCTGCCCAAAGGGCGGGGGCCGTGCCTGCTGTTGAAATTGTGGCGGCCGACTTTTTACCCGTCAGTATTTCTGTCAACGGCTCTGTGTTGCGTGTGACGGGGGCTGCAGGTCTTGCTCTTTACGTGTATAATGTAACCGGTGTGAGGGTAATGTCGCTGAAGGTTGACGGCACGGATAAAACGTACAACCTGAACCTTCCCAAAGGCTGCTACATCGTAAAAGTGGGCGATGTGGTAAGGAAAATATCGGTAAGGTAAGGCAAAGGTTTCAGACTTTTGAAACATTTCTGTTCTCTTTTCTTGCTCTGTGCTGTGGCATGGCTTGTACAATCGTGCCACGAGAGGGTGACGAATCCCAATGCAGGGCTGACGCTGGCCGAATATGTGTCGCTCGATTCTTCGGCCTACCGGCTCGATTCACATAAAATATGGCGCGAGATAAACCGCATGGCAGAGGCCGACAACGACACGCTGTTGGCCGATTCCCGCACGCGCAGCCATTACACCAGGCACAGAGGGCTGGTGTGGACCGACCGCAAGGGTGTCGACCACCGTGCAGACAGTCTGCTGACCGTGCTGCGCACGGTATCGCAGATGGGCTTTAATCCCGGGCGTTTCCGTCTGCCTCAGATTGAGGCTGACCTGAGACGTATGCGCGACTTAGATTTTGATGACAGCGCGAATACGATTAACAGGGTGGCCGGTCGTCTCGAGTATAATCTTACAAAAGCCTATTTAAGGTATGTCACAGGGCAACGCTTTGGCTTTGTCAACCCTGCTTATCTGTTGAATCATCATGATATTAATGAGCAGGATTCGACGCGGACGAGCTATCGTACGCTTTATGCAGTACGCCATCGTAGGCCCGGAGACAGGTTCTACAGGCAGGCTTTCCGCATGATACATGCTGACAGCGTAGGCTGGTTCCTTCGTCAGGTTGAACCCCGCGGGCCGTATTACCGGCGCCTGCTGAATCTGTTGAACAGCGATTCTGCATCATTATATGGACGCAAACTGCTGTTAATCAATCTCGAGCGCTGCCGTTGGGGGCTTGACGATACGCCGCAGAAGGAAGGCAGATATGTGCTGGTCAATATCCCTTCGTTTCAGTTGCGGGCGGTCAATGAAGATGAAATGATTACCATGCGCGTAGGATGCGGGTCGCTTGAAACCAAGACACCGCTGCTCTGTAGCGGAATAAAGCGCATGGATGTCAACCCGCAGTGGATTATTCCGCGCAGCATAATCAGGAAAAGTATTATACCGCGGTTGGGCGATATGGGCTATTTCAAGTCGCATCACTATTTTATCCGTGAACGCAGTACGGGCAAAACCGTGCGTCCGGAGAACGTAACACCGGCCCTGTTAGAGAGTGGCAACTACTTCGTTATTCAGGAGGGCGGCGAGGGTAACTCGCTGGGGCGTATCATCTTCCGCTTTGATAACGACCTCTCTATTTACTTGCACGACACCTCTTCCAAGGATGTGTTCTCGAAAGAAGACCGCGGAGTGAGCCACGGTTGCGTGCGCGTGCAGCATCCTTACGAGCTTGCGGCTTTCCTTGTAGGCGACGAAAGTTCGAAGACGCTTGCGCGCATTCGTTATTCGATGAGTGCCGATGTGTCATCGTTGGGGCAGGGGCGTGGAGAGCTTACGTCCGAACAGCTGGCCCGTGCCGACACGCTGAAGCGCCGTATGCTTATTGGAAACGTCAGCGTTACGCCTGCGGTTCCGCTCTATATCGTTTATTATACGCTGTTTCCTGATGATAACGGGCATATCCTTCACTTTGAAGATGTGTATGGATACGATGAGCTTGTTTATGGAATCTTGCGCAATTACCTGTAAAAAAGAGAGAACTCTCGTTGTGAAAGTTCTCTCTTGCTTGTGTTTATTTGTTGTAAATATGTAACGCTGACAGCGCTTTTACTTCTTCTTCAAGTCGTAGTTAAGCTTGCTTTCAGCTTCCTTAAATTCGTTGTTAACCATGCGAAGCGTGTTGTCATCAACCTTTTTGAAGATGATATCGCCTGCACCGTCAGCGGTCTTCAACTTATAAAATTCGCACTTCTTGCCGTCAACGTCTTTCTCTATAACCTCAATCTTGCCGTTATCCTGGAATGTTTTCTTCTCGCCTTCCTTGCCAACGGTGTAGACATTAGTCATGCGATAACCGTGAGTAGAATCGTTTGCAATGGCAAGTTCGTAATCAATCTCGGGACCGTCAGCTGCAGGAATCTGCCCTGCATATACTGTAGAGTCGGTTGTTACGCTGTCGGTTGTCTGTGTTTTTGCAGCATTCTGTCCTTTGTTTCCGCATGCAGCGAAGACAAGAGGCATGGCCAGTAAGCATAATTTTGTTTTCATTGTTTTTCCATTTAATGGGTTAATTCGGGTATATAACGAATAATCGGGAGGTTTTGTTTCAGTAAAGATAGCAAAAAAACATTAAAATGGTGTTGCTATTTTGCAACATTAGCGCATACCATGTTCTGTAAGATAAGTTACTATCTGTGGCGAACAGTCGGTTTGTAGCACGCTGGCGCCCGCTTATACCAGCAGTAAGATGGTTGAAAAAAGGCTTTTGTTCATTGTTTGTAGGCATGATTTTTAATAGTATTCAGCAATAGTCGCTTTACGATTCTTTTTGTGTTGCATCAGCGTTATTAGGTTATCAGACGGTCACAAGATTAGTAAATAGTCTCGAAAGTGTATATATCTGTAGCCGATAATTTAAGTTTAAAGATGTCCGGAGCCTTTAATCAAAGAAAAATGATAACAGAATTGTTCAATAAACAGGTAATCATTACCTTTGCATTCAGAGCCATTCCGGTTCTGACTCTTAAACAAAAGTGTATACATTGGCCGCAAGATCTATGTGTGGTATATGATAATCATAAAATAATCAGCAGATGAAGGACGATAGATGGTTATGGATTATATATGTCTTGCAGGCCATTGGAGCACCGGCTCTTGGCGTTGGGTTGTATTATTTATTGCGCCCTGTTGTCGACTATTTTAAAGGAAACCGTGCGGCTATCGCTTATATTGATACGTATGTACGTGATTGGGACAGCGTAACCGTGCAGTTTTCAGACAACCTTTGGGACGGTTTCGATGTAGCAGAATTTCATACTCGTTCGAAGCTTATTACGCATGATAAGAAAAATAAGCCTTTAATCGATGTTACTTGCTATACATATTATATACCCCATTACAAAAGATACATTGAACTGATATGGGTAGAAGGCATTGACGCTGTGAAAGGATTGCACAACCGTTACTATGATGCTGCCCGTGTTCAAGAGGATTTAATGCGCGGGGGTATGGTGTTATCGGTTTATGTTAACCGCGTACAGTGGAGGGATAAATCGTATGGAAGCAAAGCCAAACCGGTGCCGGTGTTCCTGCATCGTATCATATCGGGCGATGATATTGAGCGTAGAAACGCTGAAACATGGAAACAAGACAGTCTGAATCCCAAAGGAAAGTTTTTACGACACTATCTGCCTCCTGCTGCCGTAAAACGCGTGAGAGAGACCCCAGACTCAATAAACAAGACGTATGCAGGCTATTATCTTCGTTATATGCTGCCTGAAGATGAGTTTGAAAGGCTTTATGAGAAGTAGCGTTATCAATAGTAATCCAGCTTATTTATAACAGCAATCTTGCAAAAAAAAAATATATTTAGACAATGAAACAACTTGAATATGCACTCCTGATAGGGCTTTTTATGCTGCTTATATGCGGTTGTAATGACAAGAAACCAAAACAACTACGCGTAGAAAAGGCTGCCGTTGATAAAGATTTACTGCGTATTTACGACAAGGATATTCGGCAATATTTCATCGATTGCGACGAAGCAGGTTTGGATGGAGTATGTGCAATGGGTGTGAAAAAGCAAGTAAAGTACACCGATATTGCCGTCGAGCTTATCTATGAAGCCTTACGGAGAGAGGGCTTTACGTCGGTTAGCAATGAGGATGCCCGCAAAGCCATTCTTAAATACTATAATATTGACATTACGAAAAGCAATAAATTTCTTGTAAAATATGATATAAGGCGATATGTTTTTAAGGATGGTGACGCTGCCGAAAGGAAAGAACAAATTTGGTCAATGGACCAAGACCCCGGGTATTTATCACCATCTTTCTGGTTCAAATGGATTTATGTTCCCAACTATAATTACCTTTTCCCTCATCCAACTATAAGTGATGTCGTCGACATTAAAGGCATGGGGTATGATGAAGACTTCAATATTGAGAAAGCAAAAAAGGGTAAAATATATTACAATCTGTTGAATAAGGCCTACTATTATGAAAATATGTTTATATTCCATGACGACAAAGAGGCTTTCAAATGGCTGACAAAGAACGATAAAAGCTTTCTTTTGAAGTTACTTGGAGACTATGGTTACGATAAGAATGACGTTATAAATAAGATAGCTATCGACTCAATTGATACCGAAGAAGAACATCTTTATGAAGCTTATGGGGATGTTTTTGCATCACATAACGCTGCAGGGAAATTGCAAATACATCGTAACCTTCTGAAGTTTATGGTGAATCATGCCGGCAAAAACAGCGATTACTTCTATAAAATAAGGTCATATCTCAATCGTATTTTTGACTTAGAGGGGACACCTCGCTTCACCAACTTTACCAAAGAAGAGCGTTATGAGATTGGCGCAGTTGTAGGATATTATTACGGTTTAATGTATAACAGCCAGTCACCACGTGAGTTTAATGAGGAGGCTTTGGAATATCAGGTACACGAAAACGCCGAATTTGTATCGTTTGTTAAACAGCATCATTATTTCGGTATTAAAGATTTGCCCCGCGTTATGAAGGAAGCCTACGACCGATATGAGGACCATTTAGAGATATTTCTGCACCACGAGGGCGAAGAAGGCTATTAAATAATAGTGGCTTAAGGGTGTAAACGGTTATCTGAATCAGCACAAGCCGTGTATGAATCATCAATATTGTAAATGTAAAACAGACCATGAAGAAGATAGTTTCTTTTCTTTTGTTCTTCCATTTTTGCTGCTGTGTCGTGCAAAGCGCAACGCCAAAGAACTATTATGCTTTAGCCATTGCAGCGATAAAAGCAAATAATGTGCCCGCTCTTGAGGCGAATCTGAAGCATATTCACCATGTCGACTCGTTAATTTGCAAGGATTCTGATTATTCCTATTCGCTGTTGGGCTATGCCTGCCTCTACAAAAACATGTCGGCTGTAAGGAAACTTGTCAATGCAAAAGCTGACATAAGCTGTGCCTTTTCAGATGAAATTTACATCTATGATGCCCTTTATTTAGCAATAGATAGTGGCGATTTAAGCATGGTTCAGTATTTTATCTCCTTAGGTTCAAATGTTAATCAGCCATACAATGAGGATGGATTGTGCCCACTTATGGTAAGCGTTATTGATAATAATGTGCCTGTTGCCGAGCTTCTTTTGAAGCATGGGGCCTGCGCAAACGGTGTAGGCAACCTCGGAGGAGACCATACTTTCTATCCTTTGCTGACGGCCGTTGGAAATTGTAACAAGGCAATGGTTCAGCTTCTTTTGAAGTATGGTGCCAGTAAAAGGGTGAAGGACGAGAGCGGCGACACCCCGCTGTCTCTGGCTTATCATCTGAAAGCAACAGATATTATAGCCTTGTTGAAGCGCGGAAAGGGGAAATAATGCTGTGAAAAACACGGTAATTATCTGTTAAACAGGTTGTTGATGATGCCAGATTATGTAATATTATTTGAATCAGAACATAAAAATCATATTCCAATGAGGAAGTTTTCGTTGTTATTTTTAATGCTCACGGCGGCTCTATTCCTTTGCCAGTGCAGCGACAAGCCAAAGGATAAACGCAGCGTTGACAGTGTACAGGCTTCTACATTAAGCCCAGACGACAGCGTTATCACGACGAGTCAGCTTGCCGAAATAGGAATTGACAGCGCGCTTTTGCGCAAGCATCTTAAGCTCCAGACGCGTGCATGGTATGGAGGCGATTTCAGAGACGACCAGTCAATACCCCGTTATGAGCCAACGAAAACCGACTTTTTGCTGACGCTTCCCTTTGTAGAGCGTTACCTTTACCTGCACGGTTTCAGACAACCATCACGTGAACTGTTTGCAAAAACGATTAAAAGGGTATTCGGCCACACGCTCCTGATGGATTCAAAACGCAAGTATGTAAACCTGGCCGGCGTACAAGCATTCGACTTTGCCAGTGGTTTCATTGCGGTAAAAGACCGCCGTTTCGTTACGTATAGCTGGCTTTTGCGCGACCTGATAGAGGTAAAGGGCAATAAAATAACGTTTAAAAACACCGCGTTAAAGCAAATATTATGGCTCAACCAGTTTGTTTTCTATAACGATTTAAGGGCTCTGAAGGCGTTGGAAACCTTCAAATATGAAGGCGATGACGACGATTCAGGCGACTATTATGACTGTCAGGAAATGCTGAACGACCTTATAAACGACTACGATTATTACGCCAGCCCGCAGCTTAACCAGTGGCTTTTTAATCAGGAAAAGGAATATCCGACAAACTTTTTCCACCGTATCTTCCAGCGAGACGACAAGAAACGCTTCGTGGCTCACCCCGAATTGATAGAAACTATCGAAAGAAACACAACGGGTAAGAACAGCGATCTCTATAACGTTAACCTTGCCTTGTTCATCGATTATGTCATATCTGACAGGGAAGGAGCAAATATTTACCATTTCAATACTGAAGAAAAGGCCCGTATGCTTTGCTATATCGCCAAATCAGAATATAAGATGCGCGATAAATTTGCATACTATATTCAGAAAGGTATGTGGCCAAGAGTGTCCGAAACATACAGTATTATGTCCAACTATCCAAAGGTTTACCAGTGTGCCCGCGTGCATAAGTTCTTCGGAATATGCAGTGTAGCCGTCATGGATAACATGGATTGGGAAGGTCGTGGCGTCAATCCGCACGATGACAACTACAATGAGAACAACGAATAAACGGAATAACCTCTGACGGGAAAGAGAATATCGTTATACAGAAAATTCTGCAAATGGCCTCTCTCCCTGATGAAAGCGAGCAATGCAGACACTATAATAGAGCTGAGCTATGTGCATGATTCGCCACGATTATTGAAGATAAAGCAATGACGTTTAACCTTTAAAAATATAAGAACAATGGAGAATTTACCCGAAAAACTGTACGATTCTATTTGCCGCAAGCTCGACGAGGGCGACAAATTGATGTCTGATGGCAAGACCAATGAGGCGCTGACAACCTATAAGGAGGCCTTGAATCTTTTGCCTGAACCTCGGGACGAGTGGGACATTTTTACGACAATTGCCGTCTCGATAGCCGATTGCTACTACGAAAAACAGCAGTATGCCGAGGCCGACAGCTACTATGCGGAAGCCCTCAAGTCTGGCGACGGCGTGTCAAATCCCTATGTATGGTATGCCCGCGGGCGCAATTATGTGAAGTTGGACGATATAACGGCAGCCAAAGATGCCCTGATGCGCGCCTACATGCTTGACGGAGACGACGTATTTGAGATTGACGACGACGAGTTCAAAGTCTATATATCTGAAGAAATAGGCTAACTGAAACGTGTAAAATGTTGCCTATAAGTTTGTTAACAATTATAGTAACTGTTTCTGTTATTCAAATTTCAGCGGCTACAATCTGAAAATATTTACCGACGGATAGCCTCACGGGGTAAGATGATAAGCACGGCACGGTGTAAGCTTTGTGGCTCTATGCCGCCTTGTTTCTTGTGTAAGGCTCAATGTGCGGCGGCCGTCGCACGCGCGTATGGCGGCCGTGGTACGGACATTATGACGGTCGCCGTATAATCTGTATGACGGCCGCCGTAACGCCACTTCTGGTGCGTAGCTGCGGCAACATGATGTAAATAATCTGTAAGCGGCAGGGCGTAAATACCTGTTTACCAGAGTGTTTAATCGATATCCGAAACCCTCTGACGGAAATTATTCAGCACACAAGGTCTGTTTTTATGGCCAGCTTTTATTGCCGGTTTTCATACCTTTTGTGTTTATCGTTATCATTCCCTTGCCCATTCGTAATTGCCTCATCAAGCGGGTAGCAGACAGGGAATATCTCGGGTAACAGGTTTGCGGAACTATACATAACCATCTGAAAGCAAGATGATTATGGCGTATGTCTGTCTGCCTTGTTGGCAAAACGTATAATCAGTTGGTAAGAAACGGGGGATTAAAGGGTCTCTTCGTTCTCGCCCTTTAATATAATAGATGTAACGCCTATGTTGAAAACGTTGCCGTTTTCAAGGTTTCTCTTTTCGCGTGCAGGCAGTCGTTCGCCGTTGACAAAGGTGCCGTGGTTTGACGGTCCGTCGCTAAGCACGAACCGAAGCTGCCCTTTTTTGTTGCGGCTTACGTTGATAACGCAGTGCAAAAGGTCCATAGTGAGGTCGCCTGTCTCAATGGGAGTGGTGATGTTGTTGCCTTTCATGTAGCGCCCTATCGTATTATTGCCCATCTGTAAAGGCAGTATCTGCTTGTAGCAATAATCGTTTTCGATGACGATAATGGCGCCGCAGCCTTTGTCGGAAGCCTGTGCTTCGGCCTCGGGATCTTCGTCATCCTGGCGCGGTTTAAGCTTTGATACACCCATTCGTATGCCAAATTGCTTGCCACATACGGGGCACTGGAAGATAAGAGACGAGCCAGGGCGATACTTTGTCTCGTCAAAAGTGATATAATAATCGCACTTGGGGCAGCGTACGCGTTTCATAAAAGGTGGATGTTATTTCAGGCGGGTAATCCAACAACTGTTGAATTCGTCAATGTTGGTCAGGCGATTGAGCACCCGCAGAGCCTCTTCACGTGTGGCATAGTGGCCGTAGATAACCTTGGTTCTGCCTGCACGGGTGTAGACATTAGCCTGATCGTAGCCCCTGCGGTGGAGGTCAGAGGTGTAGGCTTGTGCGTTGCGGCGCGTTACATGACTGGCTATAACAATGGTATATCCGGTTATGTTGCGGGCAGAGTCTGTAGCTGCAGGTGTTTGCATTTGGGCGTTAAGGGTGTGCCTTGACGTCCGGTTGCTGCTGGCAAATACAGCGTGAGCCAGTTTCTTTACACTGTCCTGACCTGTAATTGCTTCCCGTGGCATGACGCGGTTAAGCAGTCGGGTGTCGATTCCGCTTCTTAACTGATGATTGTCTGACAACGGCGAGGGAATCAGCAAAAAGGCTAAAACGGCGATGCAGGCAGCAGCAACGTTGCGCCATAATGCAACGAAGCGCGCCGAATGATTCTCTGAAAGGTCGTCAATCTCTTCGGGAACGGGTTCACTTTCTGCCGGTTCTGCAGACTGAACAGCGGGGATTGCCTTGTCTTCTGCGGGTGAAACCTCGTCAATTTTCAGCTTGCAGAGAGGCTTTATCTCAACAGGAGAGAGGCCGTAAAGCTCGGGAGTGAGGATACCTGCAGGGCAAGGCTCGAACTCATAATGCCCGTCTTGGTTCAAGCTGATGACGCCAAGGTCGCGGAATTCATACCGACCGTCGATGTCGATACGCTGGCGCAACTCGCGCACTTCGTCTTCAATGCGGCGCATTGCGTCAGGATAGCTGATGTCGTAAGCCTCGACATACGACTGGGCAAGGAGAGAATCGTTGAGCGTTAATTTCTGATTGAAACCGATTGTACGCATAGGCGGAAGAATGCTTCCGTCAGTTTCGTCTCTTCTTGCGTCAACATGATGGGCCATAAAACCGCCATATCCCGGAACAATAACGCAGTCGTTGTTCAGAAGAAGAATCTCAATGTGTCTGTCCATTTCAATCATTGTCCTGCAAAAATAATGAAAAGGGGCTAATCGTCCAACAAAAATATATAGATTTTTACGAAATTGAAAATAAAAAGTTTCGGAGTTGTTTTTCTCGAATTAGTTTATTAACTTTGGGGCAAAATTAGAGAAGGATGGAATATAAAGAGACCGAAATTAAAGGCGTATGGGTTATAGAGCCAAAAGTCTTTAACGATGCGCGTGGATATTTCTTTGAAGCTTGGAAGCAGACAGAGTTTGACGAACATATTGGTTATCACACAGAGTTTGTTCAAGATAATCAGTCGAAGTCGAGCTATGGCGTGCTCCGCGGTCTGCATTACCAAAAAGGCGATTACAGTCAGGCCAAGTTGGTGCGTGTGCTTCGCGGCACGGTTGTTGACGTTGCTGTAGATATCCGTAAGTCATCACCTACGTTTGGTAAATATGTTATGGTAGAGCTTTCGGAAGAAAATAATCGTCAACTCTTTATCCCGCGCGGCTTTGCACATGGTTTCCTCGTCCTTAGCGATGAAGCTGTATTTACTTATAAGGTAGACAATGTGTATGCACCCCGGTACGAAGCCAGCATCAAGTGGAACGATCCAAGTATAAATATCAAGTGGCCTATTGCGCCAGAAGATGTGCTGACCAGCGAGAAGGACTTGCTTAAAGCCAGAAGCCTGAAAGAGGCAGAGGTTTTCGAGTAGTCTGGACAGAGCATAAGGAAGAACACTTTATATCCTCCGAGAAGTTTAATACTATAAAGTTTGAAATGAGAAAGGCATTTGTTGCCATAATGGTTATTCTTGTTGCAGGACAGTTCTCTTCTTGTCAAAGGAAGCATTCTTCTGGAAAAGAGGAGGCTGTACAGGAAGATTCGGTTGCAAAACAAATGCTGCAAGGCATCTGGGTAGACGAAGATGGTCAGGATGTTGCGTTTAAAGCGCAGGGCGATTCTATATTTTATCCTGATACAACAAGTCAGCCGGTAAGGTTCCAAATCTTTGGAGACACATTGGTATTACATGGTGCAAGCGATATAAAATATCCTATTTTAAAGCAGACTAAGCATCTTTTTGTATTCCGTAATCAGAATGGAGACGAGGTAAAACTTGTGCTTAGTGACGATGCTGACGATGCCGACTTCTTCTTAGGTAAACGTCCTTTGGCGCTGAATCAAGGAAAATTGATTAGACGCGATACAGTGGTTAGGTTCCAGAATAAACCTTATCATTGTTACATTCAGGTTAATCCGACGACTTTTAAGGTTATCAAGCCATCGTGGAATGATGAGGGAGTAGAGGTGGACAACGTTTATTATGACAATATTATCAACTTAAATGTCTATTCCGGTGCCCGCAGACTGTTTCACAGTGATATTAAAAAGCAACAGTTTAGCGGTGTGGTTCCTGACGATTTCTTGAGTCAAAGCATCTTCAGTGATATGGTTTTGAAGAGTCTTGATGCCGAGGGCATTCACTTTCAAGCCTCTCTTGTCATGCCTGATGAGACGATGAGCAGTTTTCAGGTCATTGTAACTATCGCATATGATGGGCGTATGAGTATGAAAGTCAGGAAATAAGGTTTTCCCCTTTATGCTATAACCGTTCGGGGTTCATAGGATATTCTATGAACCCCGAACGGTTATGTTGAATTTAAAACTATCAGTTTTGTTCTTCCATTATATTTAAGCAGCGCAGAAGAATAATACGCAAATCTGGGCAATGAAGATGCGAAGGAACATGCTTAGCGGGTAAACGGTAGAGTAACCCACGGCCGGAGCTTCTTTCGAACAGCTGGCATTGGCATAGGCTAATGCAGGCGGGTCAGTATAAGTACCGGCTATCATGCCCATGATTGTGAAATAATTAAACTTAAATTTCAGTCGTGCAATGGGGCCAATTATAAGAATAGGTATAACCGTTATGAGGAAACCGGTTGCCACATATAGCAGTCCGTCGCCTTGAACAACGGTATTAACGAATCCTGCTCCAGCCTTGACACCAACGCTTGCAAGGAAGAGCACCAGACCCATTTCGCGCAACATCATGTTAGCCGACGTCGTTGTGTAGGTGACTAACTTCATGCGATAGCCAAAGCGTCCGATGAGAATAGCGATGATTAACGGGCCACCGGCCAGTCCTAATTTCAATGGAACGGGCATTTGGGGGATTGAGAAGGGAATGCTTCCGAAGAGAATTCCTACAACAATTCCAATGAAAATGGTAGCAATATTCGGCGCATTGAGTCGTTTTTCAGAGTTTCCCATCAACTCGGCCATGCGGTTAACGTCGTCTTCGCGGCCTACAACCATAATGCGATCACCTACCTGGAAGTGGTGGTTACGGCTGGCAAAGAGGTCCATTCCCTGACGAGTGATGCGGGTTACATTGACTCCATACACGCTTCTAAAGTGCATTTTACCCAACGTTTTGCCGTTCATCTTGGGATTTGTTATAATGATTCGGCGCGAAATCATGGGCTGTTCGTCAACCGAACTTTCCCATTCAACTTCGGTTTCAGGCCCTATAAAAGCTTTGACTGCTTCGGCATCGGCTTCCGCGCACACAATAAGCATAGAGTCTCCAGTTTCTAAAATTGTATTTTTGGAGGGTGTACTTATCTGCCCATTATGTAGAAGACGTGTGCAAACTATGTCGCGATTGAGGAAGTCGTTAATCTGTTGCATGCTCCGTCCAGATATATAATCGTTGCTAACACGCAAAGTCATTGCTTTGGGTTTGGCATGCGGGTTCTCCGCTTCCTCGGCTGCAAGCTTTGCTTCTTCGGTCTCTAAAGACGTATGTGTAAGAAAACGGATAAGGATTGTAGCGCCGATAATGCCTAATACGCCAAGAGGATAAGCGCATGCATAGCCGTTAGCAATGGTGGGTTCGTTGCCTTTGAAGATGGCAGCAAGGGCCTCGTTAGCCGCACCTAAGCCAGGAGTATTGGTAACGGCACCATACATGGTACCAATCATCATGGGCAGATTGACCGGATTTGATGTATCAAAGAACAGGTAATAACAGCTGAACATTACAAGAACATTGAGCAAAATCATTGCCGATGCAAGTCCATTCAGTGCGACTCCTCCCTTTTTGAAGCTCTCAAAAAAGCCAGGCCCAACCTGTAAACCTATACAAAAGACGAAGAGAATAAGGCCAAAGTCCTGTACGAAATTTAAAATAGGTGTAGGTCCCGTGAAGTGAAAGTGTCCGGCTACAATTCCTGTAAACAGGACAAAGGTTACGCCAAGGGATATACCTCCAAACTTAATCTTGCCCAATAATACGCCAACAGCAATCACCAATCCATAGAGCAAGACAATGTGAGCCACCGTATCCTGCACTTCAAACAGGCTTTTTATCCAATCCATTAGTTCTCTTTAGTTTTATAGTTCCTGTGTTTTGTGATGGTCAATCTATTTGTGACGCAAAATTACTACATTTTCATTGATGAAGCAAACAGAAGTATATATTTTTTCCTTATCATGACTTTTATCGCAAATTAGCGTTTTGCGTATGAATTATTCTGTTGTCAATGCCTCATAACTATATATTTATGCGTACCTTTGCACCCTGAATAATACAATCACATATATAATAGTACATGGAACTATTGAAAAGTCTTTTCCTTGGCTCCCCTGAATATTGGGGTGGAGGCGTTTCCCATTCTCTGCTTATTTTAGCATTGGTTATTTCCTTCGGACTTATTTTAGGTAAGATTAAAATAAGGAATGTGTCGCTCGATTTAACGTGGGTTCTCATCATCGGTATTGTTTTTGGCTATTTTAATCTTAACCTTGACGAGAATCTTCTTCACTTTCTTCGCGAGTTCGGACTGGTGCTTTTTGTCTATTCTATTGGTCTGCAGGTGGGGCCTGGCTTCTTTTCTTCGTTCAAGAAAGGCGGTTTATCGCTGAATATGCTCATCCTTGTAACCATAGCTCTTAGCATTATAGTCACGCTCGCTATTCACTTTGTGTCGGGTGTTCCCGTTACAGCCCTGGCCGGAATACTTTCTGGAGCCGTGACGAATACGCCGAGTCTTGGTGCTGCCCAGCAGGCATTCTTCGGCATGAAAGGGGTTGAAGCCCCCGATATTGCGCTGGGTTATGCCATGGCTTATCCTATGGGTGTTGTGGGAATGATATTGTCTTTCATTGCTTTAAGATACATTCTTCGTATCAAGTCTGCCGAAGAAGAGGCAGCTGCTGAACGTGGTCTGGGACAATTGGAGCAATTAACGGTACGCAGCATCAACCTTGAGGTGACCAACGAACGCATTGATAACACGATGATTAAAGAGGTAAAGAGCATTATTGGCCGCCATTTCGTCATCTCCCGCATCCTGCGGGCCGATGGTGTCAAGCACGAAACGGTTGTCAATGGCCATACACATCTTCATCTTGGCGACCGTATTCTTGTTGTCGCTGCCCCGAAAGATGTGGAAGCTATCACCGCTTTGATAGGCCATGATGCGGAGGTTGACTGGAGCGAATGCGAGAAAGAGATGATTTCGCGCCGTATATTGGTTACCAAACCAGAGCTGAATGGTGTGACGTTAGAGCACTTGAATATCACCGGAAACTTCGGTGCGACGGTTACTCGCGTCAACAGAAACGGTGTCGATTTGGTGGCACATCCTCATCTTCGCCTGCAACTGGGCGACCGTTTAACCATCGTTGGCACCGACCTCGCGTTGAGCAAGGTCGATAAGTTGCTCGGAAACCAGATGAAACGCTTGAATTATCCCAACCTCATACCTATCTTTCTGGGCATCGCCTTAGGATGTATTGTGGCCAATATTCCGCTGCTTATCCCGGGCATTCCGCAGCCAGTCAAGCTGGGATTGGCCGGTGGACCTTTCATTGTTGCTATCTTGGTGGGCTACTTTGGTCCCCGTTATCACATGGTAACATACAATACAATCAGCGCCAATATGATGCTGCGCGAAATGGGTATCACCATTTTCCTGGCCTGCGTAGGCCTGGGAGCCGGCAAGGATTTCTTTGCAACGCTTGCCACCGAGCAGGGTTTGAGCTGGATAGGCTATGGTTTGCTCATTACGGTGATTCCCATTCTTCTCGGCGGCATTATCGGAAGATACTGCTTCCACTTGAATTATTACACGCTGATGGGTGTCTTATCGGGCGGAAACACCAACCCTCCGGCTCTGGCTTACTCGAATATGCTTACAACCAGCGACACGCCATCCGTTGGTTATGCCACGGTATATCCGTTCGCCATGTTCCTTAGAATTATCAGCATTCAAATATTAATCATGTTATTCCTGCCATAAATGGAAACGAACGTTTATAGCGAATTGCAAACAAATAAAGAGTCGGAAGAACAGCTTCACGCTGAAGAGGCCTTCGTTGAACATGAGGAAGAGATAGAAGAAACGTCTACTTCGGAGGAAGTGCTCAGGCGGAAGCTCGACCTTTTAGTACGTACCGGCACCATCCTTATGGAGAGCAATGCCGACTGTTCGCGCATTATGCGCAATATGGAACGCTGCGAAGCTTTTCTCGGACTGCCCACAGAGAATATCCATATCTATCTGAATTATAACATCGTCATGGTTAACTTGAGTGACAAGACGCACTCTTTCTCGAAGTATCAGCGATGTAAACGTCATAACATTGAGTTCACCATAGTTTCCAAAGTCAGCAATATGCTTTGGACGGCTATCAGGGAAGACTGGAGCCTTGACCATTACGAGGCCGAACTTGAAGCCTTAAATCATGTAAAGAAAAACTACACACCGTGGACCATTGCCGTGGCTGCAGGCCTTGCCTGTGGCGGCTTCTGCGTTCAGTTTGGCTGCGACTGGCCGTCGTTTTTCTATGCTTCGTTTGCGGCGATTATCGGCTTCCGACTAAAGATGTGGTTCGCACACTTGGGATGGAACGGCTATGTAGGCATTGCCGTCAGCGCCTTTGTGGCTACCATTCTGGCCTGGCTGATGTCGTTTCTCTCGCTTGACCCGACTGTCTCTGCGGCCCTGCCCAAGTTCATGCACTCCGCAACGCCTTACCATCCGCTGATGGCTTGTACGCTGTTTATTGTGCCGGGCGTGCCCCTTATCAACTTTGTCAGCGACATGGTTAGCGATTATGTACAGGTAGGTCTTACGCGAGCCATCACCACTTTAATGATGGTTCTTGCCATGTCGTTTGGTATTGTACTGGCCATTCAGGTGTGCCATATCGACAATTTCGTGAAAGACCTTGACATGACACCCCATAACACCTACATTGATTACGCCATAGCGGCCGCCATTTCAGCCATGGGCTTCTCCACGATATATAACACACCTCGTCGCATTCTGCCGGTATTGGCTGTAACCGGCATCGTAGCCGTATGCACCCGTAACTTTGTAAACCTTGGCCCGAGCAACCATAACATCGGCCTTGATCAGGGTATTATCATCGGTTCTTTTGTGGGGTCGGCGCTGGTCAGCCTCATCGCCACGAAGTCGGCCCACTGGCATCACATTCCCCATCAGGTGATAGCCATCCCGTCGGTTATCCCAATGATTCCGGGTGTACTGATGTATCGTGCGCTCTTTGGCTTTATTGAGATGACGGGTGTTGTCGGCGAGCTGACGGTGGCCTTTAATTATGCCATCAAGGCAGGCCTTGTAATCCTGTTCATTGCCCTTGGCGTGGCTATACCGAACATCTTTGTAAGGCGGCTGATTGAGCCGAAACGCAAGCGTAAGTTGCTGGATCTGGTGTTGGAACGACATATCAAGCACGGCGACATGGTTGACCTGAAACAGCTCTAAGACGGCGTTAACCTGCAAGGGGGCTTACGAAACTATTTTTCGTAAGCCCCCTTGTCGTTTACGGAATAGGGAAGCGTGGCAGATTGTCTGAAGTCGGGCGCTGGTGCGTTTTCGGTTGTAAGGCTGTCGTCCGGCGGCCGCCGTATGTACATGACGGCGGTCGGCATACACATCTTACGACGGTTGCCATACGCGTGTACCGCGGCCGCCGCAAGCTGAACTTTATGCCGTAACGATGGCATTAGTCTTGTTCTGACACGATGCCATACTGCCCTAACCACTTGTCGATAAGCCTGCGGGCGATAGACAGTTTCTGCGGAATGCGCGGCATATTGTCGTATCTGAACCATGCCCCCCTTGACAGTTCCGAACGCTGCAGGCGAATATCGCCCGACTCATATTCGGCCATGTATCCGGCCATCAGCCCGCAGGGGTAGGGCCACGGCTGCGAGTCGATGTAGCGAAGATTCTTGATGGTCAGGCCCGTTTCCTCCATCACCTCACGCCTTACGGCGCCCTCGAGCGTCTCTCCGGTCTCTACAAATCCGGCTACAAGGCCGTAGAAGTTGCTTTTAAAGTTGCGCGCGTGGACGAGTAAAACCTCATCTCCCTTATGGATAAGCACGATGACGGCCGTCGAAAGCTGCGGCCAAACCTCCTTGCCGCAGGCCGTGCATATCTTTGATATGTCGGTTTGCATGCGCATGGGTGCCCCGCAGACACCGCAAAACTGGGTGTTGTGGTCCCAGTAAAGCAGCTCCTGACACTTGCCTGCTTTCAGATATAGCTCTTCGGTAAGGTGGTAAAACGATTCGCGCAGACCTATAAAGTCGTAACCTGCCTCTTTCAAAGCTTCGTCAGTAACCTGCAGACGGTCGGAGTTCTCGATGTTGAGGGTTTTCACTTCCGTACCGTCTTCCTCGGGCGTTACGTTCATAACGTGCGTCCACGGGTGCGTTTTTACCGGCACATTGTTGCAGCAGGGTATGGTATGGCGGCCGTCGGGTGTGCGTTGTAACAGCAAGTCGGTGTTGCTGAATATAAAGTAATAAGTTTTCATTGAATGGTAATCAATCGTTTACCGTGGTGTTATTTCAGTGTCTGTTGCCAATAATGCAGGTCGTCGGCTTTCATAGATAATCGCCAGTCAGACGCATTTTTGACGTATAGAAGCACGAGGGCATCTCGCTCGTAGAGGCGATAGAGCAGCAGATTAGCCGCAAAATCGGTTCGCTTGCTGCTCAGCATGCTGAACCATTGCCCTTTGCTGATGTGCCTTATCAGGCTGTCTTCCCGTGCCGAAAGGCTTATTCGCACGCGGTATCCTATGTCACGGATGGGGGCACAAGTGTCGCAGGCCACCTTCATTATTCTGTACTTGAGTGTCCGGTTGTCAATAAACCTCACATCTGCCTGTCGCTGTACCGGTGTGCTGGTAACGGTTTCTCTGTGTTTATTGCACGATAGGGTTACGAGCAACAACAGGCTTAGCAGGCCGTATGCAATGGCTTTCATTGGCGTTACTTCCCTTTTGGTTATGCTTTGTTTGGCGCCAGGGTGGGCGCTGCCGATGTTTATTTGGATGCTTCGCCAAAGAGCAGCTTGTAGTCTCTTTCGGCAGCCGGACGCGTCCACGCCTCGGGAATAACCTTCCAGTTGTTGTTAGGTTGAGGGTCCATGATGCCGGCCTTGCGAATTTCCTGTGCAAGGTAGTAGCGCTGGTCGCGTTCAGAGCGCCAGATAATGCGGCTTTCGAGGCTGTCTTTGGCAATTCCGGCACCGCGTGTAAGCAGCTCTCCTCCGCCGTTTCCGCGATAACTGTTCACCGCTACCTTGTACCAGGTCTTCTCATTAAAGGGTTGTCCGTTGCTCATTCTTAAAATGGTTACCTTCTTTCCTGCCGGTTTCGTAACGTCTACAGTATAGTCGATGCCCGCCGCTGAATCGAAATTGAACGAGAAATTCTTAAAGCCCATGCGCTGTGCATCGCCATACGTGCGGCGGTCGAGCAGCAAAAGGTGGTCGTCGGGCGATGTCATGGTATTCATCCACAAGTCATAACTCATCTCCAGATGCCTGCGAACCTCCTCGCCCGTAAGGCGCATGACGTAGAGCTGATTCTCATATTTGTAGAGGTTAAACATGTCGCTCATGTATATTGGCCCTGCCTTGATGGTAGCGTTAAACTGCAGTGGGGCGTTGAAAGCAATGTCGGCCCCCGTCATTTTCAGCTCAAGGTTCAGAATAAGGTCGTTGAAAGCCGAGCTTCCGAAGTAGCAGTCTCTTGAGCTTATAGCGTGTTTGAATTCGCCAATCTTCTCGTTTGCAAAGGCGTCAACCTTATTAATATAGGCTCTGAAGTGGCTCATGTAAGCCTCGTCAACGGGTTCTTGCGTGATGTCCTGCAGGTTTCCGCTAACGCTTGTTACCGTCCACTTGCCCTTTTGCCGGGTTAATTGTATGGTGGCGTCGCTTACGGTGATGGCGTTGTTGGCCGGATCGAGGCACAGAACCTTTTGTCCGGCCGTGTTGGTTATGGTGTCGTTGTGACGTGTATGGTCGTGACCGAAGAGCACAATATTGAAGCCGGGCACCTCGCGTGCAACGGTTTCGGAGGCGTCTTCCATATAATCAGGCGTGGTGATTCCGCCATGAGTACCCGAGTGGAACAGGCCAATGACAACGTCGGCACGCTCTTTTTCCTTGATAATACGCATCCAGTGACGGGCTGTTTTCACCATTTCGTCGAAGCGTAAACCGTTCCATATATCTTTCGAAAGCCAGTTGGGGATGGCCGGTGTAAGCATGCCGAGGACGGCAATCTTTACGCCTTGCCGAACGAAAATAGCGTAAGGCTTGAGGTATGGCTGCCCCGTTGCGGCGTCAATTACGTTGGCTCCCAGGACGGGACAAGCCACTTCCTTGCGCCATTTGTCGTAAACCTTGTGGCCAGGCTCCACATCATGGTTGCCGATGGTGACGGCATCATACTTCAGATAGTTCACAACCTGCGCGGCAATATTTGTATCTGTAGTGTCGATAAAGTTGGAGAAGTAGCTCACCGGCTGCCCCTGAAGAATGTCTCCATTGTCTAAAAGCAGCAGGTTGCTGCCATATTTGCCGCGCAGGCGCGACACATAGCTGCTTACCCGAGCCATAGATCCCGACTTCGGTCTGCGGTTAATGGCGTCGTATGGGAAAAAGGAGCCGTGGACATCACTGGTTTCAAGAATCCTTAATTCAACCTTTTTGTTCTGTGCAGAGGCTGTAGAAACGGCAATCATAGCGAAGAGGCATGATGCGAAAACGCGGATTTTTTTATTCAATATCATGGTTAAATATTTTTAGTTTCGAATGGATGGGGTGGTGGGCAGGGCAGAAAGTGGGACTATTTCTTGACTCGGCTGCTGTTCTTGCTGACAAAATCTTTCCACGATCCGTAGTGACGGGCATCGGTTGCAGGGGCTGAAAGTTGCAGGAAATGGCAGTAGGCAGCTCCTAAAGCGTCTGTAGCGTCCATGAATTTTGGCATGTCCTGGTCGGCGATGTGAAGCAAGCGCTGGAGCATTCCTGCCACCTGGACCTTTGAAGCAGAGCCTTGTCCGGTGATGGCCATTTTGATTTTCAAGGGCGCATACTCGTGAATGGGAATATCGTGATGGATGGCAGCTGCAATGGCTACGCCCTGCGCACGTCCCAATTTCAACATCGATTGGATGTTTTTGCCGAAGAAAGGCGCCTCGATGGCCATCTCATCGGGCAGATATTCGTCAATAATTCCCGTTACACGCTCAAATATTCGTCCGAGCCTTAGATAAGGATCGCGCATCCTTCGCAGGTCAATTACACCCATTGCCAACATGGAAGCCTTGTTGCCCGTGACAACAATCACGCCATATCCCATCACGTTTGTGCCGGGATCTATGCCAAGAATGATCTTCTCTGTTTGGTTTTTCCTGATAGGCATTTGTGGAAAGACGGGGTGGTTCTTTATATTTTTCTGGTGGTTACCGGTCTAAATAGGGGTTTGTTGCAACCTCATAGCCTATCGTTGTAGGCTCACCGTGCCCGGGATGTACCTTTGTTGAATCAGGCAATTGGCACAAACGACGCAGACTTTGTATCATCTGGAACATCGATCCACCAGGTAAATCGGTGCGTCCTATGCTGCCCTTGAAAAGCATATCGCCCGAAAAGCACAGATTTTCTTCCTCACAATAAAAGATGACGCTCCCCTGAGAGTGGCCAGGTGTTTCAATAATGGTGAACACGTGATTGCCAAAACGGATGATGTCATTGCCGTTCAGATATCTGCCTACGGACACAAAGTCGTCGGCTGTAAGCGATAATTGCAGGAGTTTTTGTGCTTGTTCGGGCAATGTTTGCATCAGGGCCTTGTCGCCTTCGTGCACTTGTGGCTTAAGCCCCCAGGTGTGAAAGACGAATGAATCGCCCAGATGATGGTCGAGATGCCCGTGTGTTCCCAACAGCAAAACGGGCTTAAGCTGATGGGATGTAACGTATTCCTTGATGGCTTCGCGTTCTTCGGGGAACCAGGCGCCGCAGTCAATGATGACAGCTTCGCCCGTAGAGTCGCTTACAATATAGGTGTTTTCCTGGATGGGATTGCAGACAAAGCATTTAATTTTAAGCATTGTTGTAATGTAATAATGATAGCTTAATGTTCTATAAACCTCAAAATGATTACATGGGAAGGTAAATAACAGACTTCTCCCTGAACCATTCTTCATCAAAAAACTGTGAGATGGGCGTCACCTCTATTATCTTGTGATAGGGCTTTAATTCTGCAGAGAGGTTGCCTCCCTTGAGTGCAAGTATGCCGTTGGCAATGGAATTATGCTGCTTTCGTGAAATATTCTTGCTCACAATCTTTACCAAATCGGGCATTGGCATGACGGCACGTGAGACGATAAAGTCAAATTTCCCTTTCTCTTCCTCGCCCCGTTGGTGTATGGCTTCGACGTTTTCGAGTCCTATTGCCTTAGCAATCTCCGCAGCAACATTTACTTTTTTGCCCGTCCCGTCGATGAGACGGAAGCGGCATTCAGGAAAAAGGATGGCCAGAGGAATGCCTGGAAAGCCACCGCCTGTTCCGAAATCGAGAATAGAAGTGCTTGGTTTGAAGCGCACAATCCGGGCTATTGCCATCGAGTGTAGCACGTGATGTTCATACAAATTATCAATGTCTTTGCGTGAGATTACGTTTATTTTGGCATTCCATTCTCGGTATAAGGTATCAAGATTATTGAATTGTTCCTTTTGCCTTTGAGAAAGATTGGGGAAATATTTGTCGATAATCTGCATATAATGAATATGTTATTTCTTTGCGTTGCATGCAAAGTTACAATATTTTGTCGTAACTTTGCAGCCAGTATTTAGATTATTCTACATGTTAAGGGCGGCATTATTTGATTTGGATGGCGTTGTATTGGATACAGAAGGCCAGTATACAGGCTTCTGGAAAGAGCAGGGATTGTTATATTATCCTGATATAAAAGACTTTGCCCAACGCATAAAAGGCATGACCCTTACGCAGGTTTTTGAACAGTATTTCGCTACTGACACGCAGGCTCAAAAGCAAATTGTCGATGCCCTTAACGCTTTTGAGGCCGACATGCACTACAAATACATTTCTGGTTTTGAGCGTTTTGTAACAGGGCTTAGGGAACAAGACGTGCTCACGGCCGTTGTTACGAGCAGCAATTTACAGAAGATGTCGAATGTCTATCGTTCGCGGCCGGAACTTAAAAACCATTTTGACGCGATACTTACAAGCGAGGATTTCAGGCGCAGTAAGCCTGATCCCGACTGTTATCTGGAAGCAGCCCGTCGTTTCGGACTGCGTTCTGACGAGTGCATGGGCTTTGAAGACAGCATCAATGGCTTAAGGGCATTGCGGTCTGCACCCATGTTTACCGTTGCCCTTGCTACGACAAATCCGCGCGACGTCGTCAGCAAGTATGCCGATTTAGTTATAGATGATTTCACTCAGACGTCGCCCGAACAGGCCCTTGAGCTCATTTAAACCGATGGTATGGATACGCAGAACTCTCCCATGCACATTAAATTGTGGCATCGAAACTTCTGGCACATTGCCTTATCCAATCTGTTACTCACAACAGCTATTTACTTATTTCTCCCCATTTTGCCCTTGCAAATGGCCTTAAAAGGCTATACGGTTTCGCAAATTGTGCTGTGCTTTGCCGCATATATCGTAGGATTGTATGTGCCCGGCTGCCGTGTAACCTGCCTCGTTGAGAAGTACAGGCGTAACCATGTCTGCATTTATTCGATACTTGCACTGGCTTTTATCTTTGCCTTCTACTACTTTATAGGCTTCCGTCACATCATATTGACGGTTGTTTCCTGCTTGTTTGTAGGATGCTTTTTTAGCCTGGCCGAGATGGTTTTGCGCAGTACACTGATAGTAGATACCTGTGAATCGAGCCACCGTACAGAAGGAAACCATGCCGTTTCCTGGTTTGGGCGCCTGGCATTAGCCCTTGGACCGTGTGCCGGACTGGTGATATTCCATTTCTTTAGCTTCAGAATGCTGTTTGCTGTAGCTGGTACAGCCTCGCTCCTGGCGGTGTTCTTGATTTCTTCTGTCAGCTTTCCCTTCCGTGCTCCGGAGGGTGGAGCTCCGGCCTTCAGTCTTGACAGGTTCTTCCTTGTCAAGGGTTTTCCCTTGTTTTTCAATTTGGTTCTGGTTACTGCCGTGGTGGGATTGTTGCTTTCTACCATCCACGCACCCCACTTCTTTGTCCTGATGTTAGCAGGCTTTGTGGTGGCAGCTGTGGCCGAAAAGTATGTTTTTGCCGATGCAGAACTTAAGAGTGAGGCCATCATGGGGTGTATTTGTCTTGCCCTTGCCCTCGTTTTGCAGCTCTTCCGCCTTGAGCAAACTGCCATCATTATTGCTGCACTTCTCACGGCTTTCGGCATAGGACTTATGGGGTCGCGCTTTCTCCTCTTCTTTATCAAGCTTACAAGGCACTGTCAGCGCGGCACATCGCAGAGCACATACTTTCTGGGATGGGAGACGGGACTGATGGCAGGCTTCGCCCTTGGTCTCTTTATTGGCAACCGTTCAGAGGCTCTTGTCGTTGCTCTTGTGCTGGTAATGCTTGCCCTTGTCATTTACAATTACCTCATACACCCCTGGTATCTACATAATAAAAACCGCTGAACGGCGTTATATTATGTGATGATAAAGATGATAAAACCCTGTTTCTGGTTGTTGTTAACGGTGTGGACCTTTTTCTCGTGCACCGATAATGACAGTTATTCGCTTTCGCAAGCCAACCGGCTTACTTTCTCGGTTGATACCCTTAAGCTCGATACCGTTTTCTCCAATGTACCCAGTGCCATGCGCACGATGTGGGTTTACAACAATTCGGGCGATGGATTGCGCTGCACGAGCATACGTCTTGCACACGGCAGCAGGTCGGGTTTCCGCGTCAATGTTGACGGCATCTACCTCAGCGACCGCATGAATTATGCTACAAGCGAGGTGAGTTTGCGTAACCGTGACAGCCTGCGCGTGATGGTTGAACTTACTGCTCCGCTCAACTCGCAGACGGGGCCGCAGATAGATGAGGACGATTTGGTGTTTACTTTAGAGAGTGGAGTAGAGCAAAAGGTGAACTTAAAGGCCTGGTCGTGGGACGCAACGCTGCTTCGGAACGTCCGCATCAGCCACGATTCGCTGATGTCTCCCTCTTCAAAACCGCTGGTTATCTATGGCGGAATAACCGTCGACAGCGCCGCTACACTTACGATTGCCGCCGGAACAACGCTGTATTTCCATGCCGATGCGGGGCTGAACGTTCGCGGCCGACTGCTTTCTCAAGGTACGGCTACGCAAAATGTAACGTTGCGTGGCGACCGCATTGACCGCATGTTCGGCTATCTTCCCTACGACCGTGTGCCTGCACAGTGGGCAGGTGTGCATTTCTACGGCTCGTCGTATGGCAGCGAACTCCACTTTACCGACATGCACAGCACGCGGGATGGCGTTGTGGTAGACTCGTCAGATGTCTCACGCCTGAAACTCACTGTGGCTAACAGCACCATCCATAACTGCCAAGGATATGGCCTGAAAGCCGCCAATGCACAGCTGAAGCTTGAAAACACGCTGATATCCAACACGCTGCACGACTGCCTTCACCTTGATGGAGGCCGCGCGACGGTGAACAATTGCACGCTGGCCCAGTTCTATCCCTTCGACTCAAACCGTGGTGCAGCCATCGCCTTTACCGCGCGCAACCCCTTGCTTAACCTTGATGTGCGCAACTCAATCATTACGGGTTACGCCGACGATCAGCTTATGGGAACTCCCGCTGCCGCTGCTGTACCTTTCAATTATGCCTTTGACCATTGCATCATCCGCACGCCAAAGGTGACTACTGCCGACAGCATCCACTTCACAAATGTACTTTACGAGAACGTGAAAGACACGACAAGCCAGGGCCGGAAGCATTTTATAAAAGTTGATTCAGAACATCAGGACTACGACTTCCGCCTTGGCAGCAAGTCGGCTGCCATCGACAAGGCCGATCCGCTTACGGCTTTGCCCACCGACCGCAACGGCTCACCACGCGACAGCAAGCCCGACATGGGAGCCTTCGAATATAAACCTTGACCATAAAAAAACCAGAAAACGATATGAAACAAGTTAAGCTTGATATAGAAATCGAGTTCTGCTCGATGGACGAATTGTCTGCAGACGAGCAGACTGTTGTCAAGTGTGCCTGTGCGGCTACGCGCAATTCGTATGCCAACTACAGCCATTTTCATGTGGGTGCGGCACTGATGCTGGGCAACGGTAAGGTTGTAATTGGTGCCAATCAGGAAAACGCCGCATTCCCTTCAGGGCTTTGTGCCGAGCGCACGGCCATCTTTTCGGCTCAGGCCAACTACCCCGACCAGCCCGTCCGACTGTTGGCAATAGCAGCCAGTGACACGCACGGACTGCGCCGGAAGCCTGTCACCCCGTGCGGAGCTTGTCGGCAGGTTATCCTCGAGGTAGAGGAACGGTACCGCCAGCCCATCGAAATTCTGTTGTATGGCACCGATGGAGTGTACCGTATCAAGAGCATAAAAGACCTTCTTCCGCTTTGTTTCGTCGACACTGACATGCGGTAAGCCGTCTGCATGACACCGTGGCGGCAACTCCTATACGCCGTAAAGCCGGCCGCTTTGTGTGCGCGGGTGGGGGTACGGCGGCTGCCGTATAGTCGTATGGCGGCCGCCATACGTGCGTGCCACGACCGTCGCACACATGTTACTGCGGCTGTCGTACGCCGACAGAAAGCCCGCAACGTCCGTAACAAAATCCTCAAATATCCGTAACAAAACCCTGAAACGCTTGTGGCGAAACCCTGAAATATCCACTATAAAATCCTGAAATATCCGTCACAGAACCCTGAAATTTGTCGGGATATTGCCCTGAAAGTAATGTGGATAATAGCGGCTTATTTGAAATAAAGATGAGTATTCACTCTTGTTTTCGAAAAAAAATCTTACTTTTGCCATGGCTTATATGTCTGCCGGTGTGTAGTGCTTTGTGCGGTATCACATGGGCATTAAGCAATATTTAGAACACAGTAAAATCCTTTAACAACTATTAGGTATGAAAAAGTTAATCACCCTTCTTTTTGCGCTGCTGCTGACGCTTACGGCCAGTGCACAGTTCGAACAAGGCAAGGTTTATGCAGGCGCTTCGCTATCAGGGCTTGACCTGAGCTACAATGGCAGTAAAAGGCTTACCATTGGCCTGCAGGGAAAGGCCGGTTATTTTCTGGATGATAACCTGATGGTGCTGGGAGAGGTTGGCTATGACCATGCAAGGGGCTCGAAAGACGCCTTTTCCGTGGGCGCGGGAGGCCGCTATTATATCACGCAGAACGGTATCTTTCTGGGCGCAAACTGCAAGCTTGTGCACGCCAACGGAAGCTATAACGACCTCATGCCTGGCATAGAAGTGGGGTATGCCTTCTTTATCAGCCGCACGCTGACGATTGAACCGTCAATCTATTACCAGCAAAGCTTCAAGAGCCACTCCGATTATTCCACGATTGGCCTGCGCGTAGGCTTCGGCATTTATATTGACAAGGATTGATGGAACAATACCCGTCGGTGCTGCTTGAGCGGGCAGTGGGCGAGTTCAGCAAGCTGCCAGGCATTGGCCGTAAGACGGCATTGCGCCTGGTTCTGCACCTGCTGCGACAGTCCGAAAGCAGTGTAGACGGCTTTGCTGACGCCGTTTTGCATGTCAGAAAGGACATCAAATATTGCCGCGTCTGCCATAATATCAGCGACACAGAGGTGTGCCCTATCTGCTCTGACGCGCGAAGAGACGCTGCAACAGTGTGTGTGGTGGAGAACATTCAAGACGTCATGGCCGTAGAGAACACGCAAACTTACCACGGACTGTACCATGTTCTGGGCGGCATTATATCGCCCATGGACGGCGTGGGGCCAGCCGATTTGGAGATAAACTCGCTGGTTGAGCGCGTGGCCAAGGGCGATATTCGTGAGGTAATACTGGCTTTAAGCAGTACGATGGAGGGCGACACGACCAACTTCTACATTTCGCGTCTGCTCAAACCCTATCATGTAGAGGTGAGCGTTATTGCGCGCGGTATATCAGTTGGCAACGAACTGGAATACACTGATGAGGTTACACTCGGGCGCTCTATTGTAAACCGAACGCCCATTGACAAGGGCTGACGGCCTTTCCGACGGGCTTCTTACACATGCTTATGAAGGATGTTCTTAAACTTCTGCCTTTAGTTTATTGGTTGCCGATAGGGGTAAGCCTGCTGATGGTTGCCCTGTATGAGAACGAGATATTGCTGCCCGGTGGGCTTGAATTTGACAAACAGCTCGACTTCCTCGTTGCAACCGCGATGGAATGCCTTACCATCTGCTGCATTCCCGTGGCCTTGAGGCTGTTCAAGTTTGCTGTGCCGAAGCGGGCTCTGAAGCGTGGGGCAGAGGGCTATGTGCGCTGGGCTGTTGTTCGTTTGGTATTGATAGTGGTGCCCATGACGGTGAACACGTGGCTTTATTACCAGTTTATGAACGTGGCATTCGGGTATATGGCCATTATCGGTATGTTGAGCTTGCTGATGGTTTATCCCACACGTACGAGGTATCTGCACGAAACAGGGCAAGATTAACCGTTGTTTTTCCTGAAGCATGAAACTGTCAGTAATCATTGTCAACTATAATGTCAAGTTCTATTTAGAACAGTGTCTGCGCTCAGTTCGGAAGGCGCTGGAGGGCATTGATGCTGAAGTTATTGTCATTGACAATCATTCACGTGACGGCTCGGTTGAATATTTGTCGGCACGTTTCCCCGATTATACTTTCATCAGCAGCAACCATAACCTGGGCTTTGCGCGCGCCAACAATCGTGCCATCGAGCAGAGTCGGGGCGAATATGTACTGTTGCTGAATCCGGATACGGTGGTTTCGGAGACCTCCTTGCACGCGGTTCTCGACTTTATGGACGGTCATCTCCGCGCCGGTGCAGCGGGCGTGCGCATGATTAAGGTCGACGGGAGCGATGCTTTGGAATCGCGACGCGGTGTTCCGTCGCCCATGACGTCGTTCTATAAGATGAGCGGACTGTGCCGACACTTCCCGCAGAGCCGACGTTTTGGCAAGTATTACATGAGCTATCTTTCGTGGACGGAGCCCGCACAGATTGAAATTGTGAGCGGTGCCTTCTGTATGCTCCGGCGCAAAGCGCTTGATGAAGTGGGGCTTCTGGATGAAGACTACTTCATGTATGGCGAGGATATCGACCTGAGTTACCGCTTGCTGAAGGGCGGTTGGGAAAACTGGTATGTGCCTGTCAAGATATTACACTACAAGGGTGAGAGCACACAGAAGTCGAGTTTCCGCTATGTGCACGTCTTTTATGAGGCTATGCTCATTTTCTTTCGCAAGCATTTCGGTCACCTTAGCTTCCTTCTCACATGTCCTGTACAGCTGGCTATCTATGCGAAAGCGTTTCTGGCCCTGCTCTCTATGGTGCTTGGTAAGATGCGGCGCTCACTGGGCTTTGTTGACAGTCCGTTTAAATCTGACCCGCTTTATGTTTTTCATGTGCCGCCAGGGCATCGTGCATTGTGTGAGACGCTGGTCAAGCGCAAGGGGCTTCGTGCTGAAATTTGCGACGTGACAGAGGGCGGATATGATGGCCACGTGGCGAAATGGAGTGAGCATAAGCAATATGAAGTCTTTGATATGTCGGCTTTTTCATACGGCGATGTGTTCGGTTTCTTCTCGCAAACACATAGCTCAGACGTAGTTATGGCGATGTATTATCCCGAAGAAGGTATCGTAATTACTGATACGGATGTCTTGAACTGAATGACCGGTTCAGCACAAAAAGCAGGTGTATATCATCAAATCGTTTCACCTTAATATATGAGTGAGCATTATTATGGAGGACAATTCTTTTCTGGATCAGGAGAAACTTCCTGTCGTTACCTTAAGGGCCATAGAGCCTGAAGACCTTGATGTTCTCTACACCATTGAGAACGACGACAAGCTTTGGACCGTAGGGAGCACCAATGTGCCTTATTCCCGTTATGCGCTTCATGAGTATGTGGCCAATACTTCGGGTGATATTTATGCCGACCGGCAGGTAAGGCTCATGGTTTGTAACGAGCAGGAGGAGGTCGTGGGCATCGTCGATTTGATAGATTTCAATCCCCGCCACCTCAGGGCGGAGGTGGGAGTTGTCATCCAGAAGCCATACAGGGCGGAGGGATACGGACAGGCTGCCATGCAGAAACTGATTAGCTATGCCCGTAATATATTGCATATCCATCAGCTTTATGCCTTGGTGGGCGTTGACAATACATACTGCATCCGGCTCTTCGAGCATGCGGGCTTCCTGTCTAATGCCAGACTTTGCGACTGGTTAAGCGATGGAAACAGCTATCATGACGCTGTTTTGATGCAACTTTTTATAAGAAAATCCATCAATAATCCCGAGTGTAGGTAATGAGCTTTACGGTCGGGATAACTGTTTTGTACGCTTTATTTATAATTCCAAGGCGGGATAACGGTGTTGTAATTCTTTTGCTTTTCCTTTCACGTTGGTCAGAAAAGCCTTATATTCTGTGCTTTCAGGATGGAGTGGCCGGTGCATGAACGCCTCGTGTATAGGCTTCCAGGCTTTTATGAATTCGATAGTTTCCTTAGAGAAATATGTATCAGCAAACCGTTCGAAAATATAGTCAACGGCTTGCGATGACGGGTGTAACATATCTTCCTGATAGAAGCGATAGTCGCGCAATTCGTCGTTCACGATTTCATAAGAGGGGAAATAGGCCACTTTTCCGCATCCTGTTGTATTAGTTTTCTTGACTACTTCCTCAACCGCTAACAGCAGTGTGGCCTTTGAAAGCTGACTGCCATGATAACCGTATTTACGGTAACGTATGGGGCTTACCGTAAGGATTATGTTTACCTTTGGGAAGTGCGAATGTATGATGCCGATAGCTCGGTGTATGTAATCTGCGCATTCGTCTATCGATAGCTCACGTTCTTCAAAGAGGTTTTGCGGCTTTTTCTGGCAGTTGTCCACAATTTCGCCTGTCTCCTTCAATATATAAACATGGTTGGTTCCGAGTGTAAAGACGGCCGTTCCTGCCTCATCGGCCCTGAAAGGCTGGGCTTCTTCTCGATCCAAATGCTCAATAGTGTGCAGAATACTCGCCGGATTGTACATTACGCCATAGGGGTTTATCGTCGCCCTGAACTTTTCATCACGGAATCTGTGCCCTATGTTGTCGGCAAAACACGAGCCTACAAACAGCATTCTTTCGCAAGGAGTTATTTTCCATTTTGATGCGGGTATATCAACGATAGTCCTGAATTGCACGAGAGTTAGAATTTAAAAATTAAAGGATTAAAGAATTAAAGTTTTGCGATATTGGTATATTCGCAGAGCTGTTGTTGGTGCAAAATTAATCATTTTCCTTGTATATACTTTGGCTGCGAGGCTATATTGTTGTAATTTTGTTTCGTTTCTTTTGCCCTAAAACAGCGCATAAGCTTATAAAATTCGATATCATGACAGCAGAAAATTGTATAACAAGTGTTCAGAATCCGAAGATAAAGCGTCTGATGTTGCTCCAGCAGAAGTCGGCGGAACGTCGAAAAGCCGGTTTGTTTGTTGTAGAAGGTTTGCGCGAATTGCTTCATTGCATCAAGGCTGGCTATGAGATTGATACGCTTTTTTACTGCTTAGAGCTGATGCCCGACAATGACGAAGCCTTACAATTACGTACCTTCATCGATGACCAAAGGAGCTTCTGCGTGTCAAAAGACGTTTATTCGCGCGTGGCTTATCGTGGTACAACAGAGGGTGTGATAGCCGAAATGGCCGTCCGCCACATCACGCTTGCCGATTTAAAACTGCCTAAAACCCCACTGATTTGCGTTTTGGAAAGTGTTGAGAAGCCCGGGAATCTGGGCGCTGTACTTCGTAGTGCCGATGCTGCACAGGCTGATGCTGTCATAGTTTGCGACCCTTTGACTGACCTTTTCAATCCGAATCTTATCCGAAGCAGCATTGGGGCCATCTTCACCGTGCCTACGGTGGCGTGCTCTTCAGCCGATTGCATCAGCTTCCTGAAAGCGCGTGGCATCTGCATTTTCACGGCACAGCTGCAGGATTCGCGTCTTTATTACGATACCGATATGCGCACAGGTACTGCCATTGTCATGGGAACCGAGGCCACGGGACTTACGCAAGCCTGGCGCTTGGCGGCTGATGCACATATCCGTATACCCATGCTGGGACAGCTTGACTCGCTGAATGTGTCAGTCTCGGCAGCCATATTGCTTTTCGAAGCCGTCCGCCAACGCGGGTCACAGTCACAGCATCCCTGTGTCTGAACATGTTTATCACCTTATATAATATGTAAAACGGGATAGGGCTTCAGGCCTTATCCCGTTTCATTTTGTATGTCGTGTGGCAGTGAATATTTCATAACTGCCTTACGACAACACGATATAGCTTACTGCTCTACGGCAGTTTCTTTTCGCTTTTTCCACTCCATGAATATGCCCAGAGCCAGTATGAGCGCCAGCACACCGTACGAAGCATAGGCTATTCCCTCTGTCTTGCGCAGCGAAGCAGGATGAAAATCGAGAACTACCTCGTGCTTGCCGGGCTTTACGTTCAGCGCACGGAGGATGTAATTAGCGCGGCCCAGTTCTGCCTGCTGCCCGTCAACAGTGGCCGTCCAGCCCGGATAGTAGACCTCTGAAAATACGATAATGCCACCATTTTTCGATGTTACGTTGTACACCAAATGGTTGGGTTCATAGGCTTTCAGCGTAATCAGGTCGGTACTCGTCTCCGGTGTGGCCTTGCCCAGCTGGGCTTCAAACTTCTTGTCGGCTACGGCTTCGTGTCTCAAATTGAGCTTACCCACAGCATCAATCTCCTCATTTGCATTGTCTACATAGCTTATTTTGTCCACAAACCACGCGTTACCATTGGCGTAAGGATTCTGTACAGGCACCGTCTGTCCGTTCTGAAGGCCCACAATAAAGTACTTGGTATTCAGCATGTTTAATACGGGGAAGACGGAGTCGCCGTTCACCTTCGTCATGTCTCCGGCGGCTTGGGCAATAGCAGGCATTAAGTGTTGAATCTCCGGTTCAATGTAAGCGTCAATCATTTCCTGATAGCGACGCAGTTTAGCGGGGTGATAACCGCCTATGCTTTTGTGGTAGAACGATGTTTCGTTCTCGTTGAATGTGTTCGACGCAAGGTTCAACACGCGATAGTCCAACGCCTTGTCGCGCAATATTATCTGGTCAGTAGCGCTCATCTGCTGGGGCACTTCGCGCACACTTTTCTCCACAAACATGTCGTCATATAAGTAGCGTTTGTTCACCTGCCACATGTCAATGAGGCACAACAGTGCAACAGCGCCCACCATGAACCGGCTGCTAAGCCGTTTCTTGCTGTAGAGAAGCAGTATGGCTGCGCCAATAATGATGATGCCTGCAGAGCGCCAGGCGTCGGCTGAAACCATTGCTTCGCGCATGGCTGTCAGATTGTTGAAGATGGCCGAAAGCAGCTCGGGGGGCATGCCTTGTATGCCAGAGAGCATCTGATGCTCCTGTTCTGTAACAAACGGGCCCATTAAACTCGGAGCAATTGCTACCATAGCCGCTACACCTGCCGTAAGTACAAGGCTGGCGATAAGGAACTTACGGTTGCGCTTGTCAGTAAGAATCTCCGGCTCATCGTTTATTTTTTTCAGCATCATCATGGCGAGCAGCGGAATGGTAAACTCGGCAATGACGAGGATGGAAGCCACTGTACGGAACTTCGCATACATAGGAACATAATCCAAAAACAAGTTGGTCAGCCCCATAAAATTATGTCCCCACGACAGCAATACGGAGAGAACCGTCGCTGTCAGCAACGCCCACTTCATGGGTCCCTTTACTAAAAACAGGCCCAGTATGAAGAGAAAGAGTACGAATGCGCCTACGTAAACCGGCCCTGATGTGCCTGGCTGCGTGCCGAAATACTGCGTAAGCCCGTTGTATAATTGCGGAATCTGCTGCTCTATCTGCGGGTCAGCCTTTGCCATTGCGGTGGAGCTCTGGCTCAATGGCACGCTGGCGCCTCCCTTTGCGTTGGGCACAAGCAGGGTCATGGTTTCGTCAATGCCGTAGCTCCACTGCGTAATATAGTCGCGATCAAGCCCGTTTCCCGTCTGGTTTGCGCTGTTTTTCTTGACCAATTCGCTCTTTCCACGCATGCTCTCCTGCGAGTATTGATAGGTATGATACAGGTTACTGATGTTGATACAAATGCCTACAAGTGCAGCGGCCACGGCCGTTAGCGTAGCTTTGCAGAAGCGTGCCATCTCGTGTTTGCGCAGTGCATCGGCCAGCCATGCGATGACCATGAACAGGATGATGAACAGATAGTAGTAAGTCATCTGTATGTGATTGGCATTCACTTCGAAAGCAGAGAAGATAGCCGTAACCAGAAAGCCCCACAGATATTTGCCCCGATAGGCCAGAACAAGGCCGCCAATCATAGGCGGCAGATAGGCAAGGGCCATCACTTTCCAAAGGTGTCCGGCGGCAATGATGATGAAGAAGTAACTGGAGAATGCCCAGATGACGGCGCCCAGAGCGGCCATATAGTCGCGGAAATTGAAAGCACGAAGCAGAATATAGAACCCAAGGAGGTAGACAAACACATACCAAACGTTCTCGGGAAGCCATAGATGGTAAGCCGTTTCGGCCTTGTTCAGGACGGCAGTGCTGTTATACGACGGTGCCAGCTGGTAGGTAGGCATGCCGCTGAAGAGCGCATTGGTCCAGCGAGTCTGCTCTCCTGTCTGTTTCTGATACTGCAGCATCTCCTGTCCTGCGCCGCGTCCGGCTGCCGAATCGTGGCGGTAGAGTATGCGCCCGTCAATGTCGGCAGGCATAAAATAGACAAAGGAAATGACGGCAAACAGCACAACAGCCACCACATCGGGCAGGCATTTCTTCCATGTTTTCATAATCAAACTATATGCGTTTATACTTTCTCGCACAAAGTTAGATATTTTTTTGCGTAAAGGTTAAAACATAATCGTTAAAACACCGTATATATATCATTTTTCGTAACTTTGCCTATCATTAGCCCGTAAAGGCATTAAGAGAGACGCAAACCGTGAAGAAAATAGGACTTATAGTTGCGATGGACAAGGAGTTTGCGCAACTTCGTACGTTGCTCGACGAGGCTTATACCGAGCAACACAACCATAAAGATTTTGTTATCGGCACGCTTGAGGGCACCACCGTCATCCTTCAGCAGTGCGGAATAGGCAAGGTAAACTCGGCCATCGGGGCCGTAGAGATGATTGATTGCTACCATCCCGACCTGCTTATATCCACAGGAGTGGCCGGCGGTGCTGACATATCGCTGAACCCGCTCGATGTGGTGGTGGCTTCGTCGTGTGCCTATCACGATGCCTATTGCGGCCAGGAGGTGGCCTACGGGCAGATAATCGGCATGCCTCCACGTTTCAAAGCCCCTGCCTCGCTGGTGGAGAAAGCTTTGGCATTATGTGCTCCCGAGGGCGTAAAAATTAAGTCGGGACTGACCGTCAGCGGCGAATGGTTCGTCGACTCGCGCGAGAAAATGGCCGCTATCCTTGAACGTTTCCCCGAGGCCGTGGCTGTAGACATGGAGAGTTGCGCCATTGCACAGACCTGCCTGATTTACAAAACGCCGTTCATTTCGTTCCGCATCATCAGCGACGTGCCGCTGAAAGACAACCACGGTGCGCAGTATTTCGACTTCTGGAACCGCATGGCCGAGGGCAGTTTTGAGACAACACGCGAATTTCTGAAAGCTATAATCAATCATGAATAAGATACCATCATTCACCATTGACCACGAAAAGCTGCTTCGTGGCATCTATGTTTCGCGCAAGGACACGGTGGGAACCGACACCGTCACCACTTTTGACGTGCGCATGAAAGAGCCTAACCGTGAGCCGGTTGTGCACATTGGGGCGCTGCATACCATCGAACACCTTGCAGCAACCTTTCTGCGCAACGATGCCGAATGGAAAGACCGCGTCATCTATTGGGGCCCCATGGGGTGCCTTACGGGCAATTATCTGCTGCTCCGTGGCGACCTGGAGCCGGAGGATATCGTCGACCTGATGCGGCGAACGTTCCGGTTTGTGGCCGGTTTTGAGGGAGAAATCCCGGGCGCTGCGCCCCGCGACTGCGGCAACTACCTGCTTCACGACCTGCCCATGGCACGGTGGGAGGCACGCAAGTTCCTCACCGAGGTGTTGGAAAATATCCGGCCGGAGAATCTTCATTACCCTGAACAGTAGGGCGATAACAGTCTGCCACTGAATCAGTTAAGACATACGCTTCTGCCCTTCGCCGTGCAGGGATGGAGGTGCGACGGCCGCCATACGTGCGTGTGACGGCCGTGGTATATGTTGTATGGCGGCCGTGGAACGCACGTTCGGCAGCCGTGGTAATTTGACCCGAAGGCTGCAATGGGAGGAGGAGTGCATCGGAAAGTCTTTGTAGAGAGGCTTGAAAGGGGCCGAAGCTGTTGTTCTGACTCCCAACCGCCTGACTGAGAAGGCTTGCCCCTGTAGCTCAGGAAGCTTGCCCTCATCGTTTTGTACGTCTGTCCCCGTAGTTTATGACGCATGCCCTCATGACCAGAGGGCCGCACCCACGTAACCGACGAGGCTCGCAAACAGCAGGCAGCCTCTCAATTATTTCTCGCCGCGATTGGTTGGTTTCGCTGTTTTTATTATCTTTGCAACTGTAATCAAATTGAACAGATGACTTACACAATTGAAAAGATAACCACGCTCATTGGCGCGCGTCGTTATGGAAATGCAGATGCCAATATCGGCTTTCTGCTTACCGACAGCCGCTCGCTCTGTTTCCCTGAAGAGACGTTGTTCTTTGCCCTGAAAACGGAACGTCACGACGGTCACAGTTATATTCCCGAACTTTACCGCAGGGGAGTGCGCAATTTTGTGGTGACCGAGGTGCCCGAAGGCTATGCCGACGGCTACCCTGAAGCCAACTTCCTGAAGGTGGTTGACGCGTGCAAGGCGCTGCAACGCTTGGCCGAACGCCACCGCGATGAGTATAACGTGCCCATCGTTGGTATTACGGGCTCGAACGGCAAGACTGTTGTCAAGGAGTGGCTGTATCAGCTTCTCTCGGCCGACAGGTATGTAACGCGGAGCCCGCGCAGCTATAATTCGCAGATTGGAGTGCCTCTTTCGGTGTGGTTGATGAACGAACAGACCGAGGTTGGCATCTTCGAGGCCGGTATCAGTCAGCCCGGAGAGATGCAGGCGCTGCGCGACATCATACAGCCTACCATCGCCGTGCTGACGAATATTGGTGCGGCTCATCAGGAGAATTTTGCGTCGAGAGAGGACAAATGCCGCGAAAAGATGGTGCTCTTTCATGACGCCGAAACAATAGTTTACGATGCCGACGACGAGCTGATACGCCGCGTGGTGGGCGAGATGGCGTACAAAGGTGAGGCCCTTTACTCTTCGAGGACCGACCGCCAGGCGCCTATGTTCGTAGCCGGTGTGGCGAAAGGCGATACCTCTACCACCATAACATACGTGTATAAGCAGAGCAGGGAGGAAAGCTATACGATACCGTTCATTGATGATGCCTCGGTAGCCAACTCGATAACCTGTGCTGTTGTGGCACTGCGGCTGGGCGTAACGGCCGACAAACTGGCCGAGCGTATGGCGCGGCTTGAGCCTGTGGCCATGCGCATGGAGGTGAAACAGGGACGCCACGGCTGCACGCTGATTAACGATTCGTATAATTCAGACGTCAACTCGCTTGACATAGCACTCGACTTTATGAACCGCCGGCCCGACCATCAGGGGCGCCGTCGTACGCTCATCCTGAGCGATATCTTCCAGAGTGGCGAAACAGCCGCTGACCTTTATCGCGAGGTAGGAAGTCTGGTAAAGAAGCGCGGGGTGCAGAAATTCATCGGTATCGGGCCCGAAATATCGCAAAACAGCGGTGCCATTCCCGTGGCCGAGAAGTTCTTCTTCAGCTCGGTTGACGCGTTCATACGCAGCGAAGTGTTCCGCAGTATGCGCGACGAGGTCATCCTTATCAAAGGCGCACGTGCGTTCGGCTTTGACCGTATAACTGACCTTCTGGTGCAGAAGGTGCACGAAACCGTGCTCGAAGTGAACCTCGGAGCCTTGGTTGAGAACCTGAATTACTACAGATCGTTCATGAAGCCCGAAACAAAGCTCGTGTGTATGATAAAGGCAGACGCCTACGGCGCGGGCAGCGTGGAGATAGCCAAGACGCTGCAGGACCATCGTGTAGACTATCTGGCCGTTGCCGTTGCAGATGAAGGGGCTACGCTTCGACGTAATGGAATCACGTCGAATATTATGATTATGAACCCTGAAATGACCGCTTTCAAGACAATGTTCGACTATGATCTGGAACCCGAAGTGTACTCGTTTCGGCTGCTCGACGCGCTTGTCAAGGCGGCTGAAAAGGAAGGAATAACCGACTATCCCGTGCACATCAAGCTCGATACCGGCATGCACCGTCTGGGTTTTGACCCGTTGAACGACATGGATGAGCTTATCAGGCGGCTCAAACACCAAAGCGCAATCATCCCTCGCTCGGTGTTTTCGCACTTCGTGGGGTCGGACAGTGACAGCTTTGACGATTTTTCGGCACGGCAGTTTGAGTTGTTCGACAAGGGCAGCCGCCGGTTACAGGCCGCCTTTAACCATAAAATTCTGAGACATATTGACAATTCTGCCGGCATCGAACACTTTCCGGAGCGACAGCTTGACATGTGTCGTCTGGGACTCGGACTGTATGGAATTGACAGCCGTAACAATGAAACCATTCATACTGTATCCACTTTAAAGACAACCATTCTGCAGCTACGGCACGTGCCTGCCGGTGATACGGTGGGCTATAGCCGCAAGGGAAAGATTGACCATGACAGCATAATAGCAGCTATTCCTATCGGATATGCCGACGGACTTAACCGCCATTTGGGTAACCGTCGCGGCTACTGTCTGGTGAATGGTAAAAGAGCCGAGTATGTTGGCAATATATGTATGGATGTCGCTATGATTGACGTGACGGGCATTGACTGCAAGGAGGGTGACTCGGTAGAGATATTCGGCGAGCACCTGCCGGTGACGGTGCTGAGCGATATACTCGATACCATACCGTATGAAGTGCTTACCTGTATCAGCAATCGCGTGAAACGGGTATACTTCCAGGATTAAATTTCGGGGAGAGAAGGTGCATCAATCGGCACTTGAACAGAAAAACCCTGAAACCAGAACACCCATAAGCTACGACGTCTGTCCGAAAGGGGCAGACGCCTGTCGGTGGAAAGCCGACGGCTGTGTTCAGGTTTCAGGGCTTCTTTTTTAAATATCTTTGCAGTATATACGATGGCGGCGAATTTCGCTTGCATCGAAATATTGCCACTGGTTAAGCACGGCTTTGTTGCTTTCCATTTGCGGACCGGTGACGGCTAACTTGAAATGGTAACGTCTGTACCAGTCAATAAGGTCGGTGAATATGAGGGCATTGGCACCCTTTGAGCGGTATTCGGGAAGCACGCCTATCAGTAAAAGGTCAACGATATCGGTGTTGTGCCATTTCAAAACTTTCAGTAACGGCCACCATCCAAAGGGCAGGAGCCGACCGTCGTGCGTCTTGCGGAGAGCCTCTGAGAACGAAGGGAACGATACTCCGAAGCCTACCATTTTGTCGTTATCGTTGGCATCGACGACACATGTTACCAGATTGAGATCGGCATAACGTATGTAATCATTGACGAGTTTGTCAATCTGGCTGGCCGAAAGTTGCGAGAAGCCGTACAGATCTTTATATGTAATATTGAGGATATTGAATAATTCTTGCCCGCGTCCGCCCTTAATGAGTTCGTCTCTTGTGAATTTACGAACCTGGAGATTGTAGCGCTTGCCAATCATTTCAGCTATTTTGAGCATCCTTTCAGGAGCTTGTCCGGGCACTTGGATGCCGTATTCAACGTAATCATTGTCCTTTCTGAAATTGCCCATAGCCTCTATGTGCTGTGGGTAGTAGGGATAATTATAGTTGATATACATCGTGGAGATGGTATCAAAACCGCTGACGAGCATGCCCTCACGGTCCATATCCTCGAAGCCAAAAGGGCCTGCAGTCTCGGTCATACCCTTGTCTTTACCCCACTTCTCAACGGTATTGAGCAACGACCGCGATACATCAGCGTCATCTATAAAGTCGAACCAGCCGAAGCGTACAATCTTTCTTTTCCAGTATTCATTGGCTCGGTGGTTGATAATTCCGGCGATACGACCTACCACTTTCTCGCCTTGGTATGCAAGAAAATAGGCTGCTTCGCAGAAAGCAAAGGCAGGATTCTTGTCTTTCGACAGCGTGCTTACCTCGTCATTATATAAATAAGGTACTGCATTGGGACAGTCGCGATAAAGGTCGTAGAACAGTTGAATAAAAACTTTTAAGTCGTTTTGGGATGTAACGGGCTTTATTTCTGTTTTCATTTTTGTAGTGTGCGTGGTATGAAATGCGGGACGGAGTTTATTTTTCGTCCTTTGAAGGCGGGAATCCTTGACGGCAGAGAGCTTCAATAAAGCCTGCAGACATGGCTTCATTGTCCTTGCGCGTATAGCGGATGTCGGTATAAACCTGGGCCAATGTTTGCTTGTGGTTGATGTCTACAAAGCGGCGGTTCTCGGGCAAGGCTTCCTTGGGGCCGTAGAATTTATCAATAAGTTCGGGGGTATAATCGTGGTAGGTTTCGTTGTGTACAATGCTCTCGATGGGCAAGCGGTCGCTTAAAGCCGGGTCTTCATCGGGCCAGCCCAATGTGATGGTGGCCACAGGGAAGACCAATCGCGGAAGTTTCAACACGTCGATAATGGCTTGTGGCATATAAATAGTGGTGCCGAGGAAACACGTTCCAAGGCCGGCCTCTTCGGCAATATTGCAGAAAGTTTGGCAGTAGAGCAGCGCGTCGGTGGCTGCATTCATAAAACTAAGGAAGTTATCATAGCCTGGTTTGGCTTGCCTTTCGGTGGCCCAGAAAGACGTTCTGCGAAAATCGGCGCAGAAAGTAAGCACTACGGGCGCATCCTGTACCATAGGTTGATTAAAATGAGCCGGTGAAAGGAGAGCTTTTATGTTCTTGTCTTGTGTGATGATGACACTGTAAAGTTGCAGGTTCCCCATCGTGGGAGTACGTTCAGCTTCCTCTAAAAGGTCGGTGAGGAGCTGCGAGGGAACCTCTTTTGACGAATATTTCCTGATGCTTTTCCGGTGTTTCAGGCTTTCCATTTTTGTATTTTTATTACGATGCAAAGTTAGAGAAATTATCCAAAATGGGAAAGTTTTTCTGGAAATATATATATAAAGTTGTCTGTTTTCAGAAAAACTTTTGTAGCTTTGCATCAAAGACATTACTCCCTTTAACATTAAATTTTTCGATGGATAATCAGCAGAACTATTCTTATGATGAGGCTTTTGAGGCCTCTCTGAATTATTTTGGAGGTGACGAACTTGCCGCACGGGTATGGGTTAACAAGTATGCGATGAAGGATAGCTTTGGTCATATCTTCGAGAAATCGCCGGTTGATATGCATTGGCGCATTGCAAACGAGGTGGCTCGCATAGAGAAAAGGTACAAGAATCCATTGAGTGCTCAGCAAATTTTCGACCTGCTTGACCACTTTCGCTATATTATTCCTGCCGGCAGTCCGATGACAGGTATCGGCAATAACTATCAGGTGGCATCGCTAAGTAACTGTTTTGTGATTGGCCTTGATGGCGACGCTGACAGCTATGGCGCCATTATGAAGATAGATGAAGAGCAGGTTCAGCTCATGAAACGCCGCGGCGGGGTAGGGCATGACCTCAGCCAGATCAGGCCAAAAGGCAGCCCTGTGAATAACTCGGCATTGACATCTACGGGTCTTGTGCCTTTTATGGAGCGCTTCAGTAACTCTACACGCGAGGTGGCTCAGGACGGAAGGCGCGGTGCCTTGATGCTTTCAGTAAGCATTAAGCATCCTGATTCGGAAGCATTTATTGATGCTAAGATGACCGAAGGTAAGGTTACAGGTGCAAACGTTAGCGTAAAAATAGATGATGCTTTCATGCAGGCTGCTGTTGAAGACAAGCCTTATATGCAGCAATTCCCGATTGACAGTGACAAACCGTCGGTAAAAAAAGAAATATCGGCGCGCAAGCTATGGGAGAAGATTGTGCACAATGCGTGGAAGAGTGCTGAGCCAGGCGTATTGTTCTGGGATACCATTTTGCGTGAGAGCATTCCAGATTGTTATGCTGATTTAGGTTTCACAACGGTAAGTACCAACCCTTGTGGTGAGATTCCTCTTTGCCCATACGACAGCTGTCGCCTGCTATCCATTAACCTTTACAGCTATGTTGAGCATCCGTTTACGCCGAAAGCACGATTCGATTTCGATAAGTTTCGTCAGCATGTTCAGATGGCACAGCGCATCATGGACGACATAGTTGACATGGAAATGGAAAAGATTGATCTCATTATGCAGAAAGTAGGTCGCGATCCTCAGGACGATGATATCAAGCATACTGAATATCATCTATGGGAGAAAATTAAACGGAAGAGTGGCATGGGGCGCCGTACGGGCGTGGGAATTACGGCAGAAGGTGATATGCTGGCAGCATTAGGGCTACGTTATGGTACGCAGAAGGCCACAGATTTTGCTGTTGAAGTGCAAAAGACACTGGCTTTGAATGCCTACCGTTCTTCCGTAACGATGGCTAAAGAACGAGGCGCTTTCGAGATTTATGATGCTGAACGTGAACAGAATAATTCTTTTATTAACCGTATCAAAGAGGCTGATTCCGGGCTGTATGCGGATATGACGAAGTACGGCCGCCGCAATATAGCCTGCCTTACCATAGCTCCAACCGGTACCACTTCATTGATGACGCAGACCACCAGTGGCATAGAGCCCGTGTTTATGCCCGTTTATAAGCGCCGTCGTAAGGTTAATCCTAATGACACTGATGTCCATATTGACTTTGTAGATGAGGTTGGAGACAGCTTCGAAGAGTACATAGTCTATCATCGTAAGTTTCTGGAGTGGATGCGTGTCAATGGTATTGATACCGGCAAAAAGTACACACAGGAGGAAATTGACGCCCTTGTAGCCCGCTCTCCATACCATAAGGCAACCGCAAATGACGTTGATTGGTTGATGAAAGTACGTATGCAAGGTGCTATCCAAAAGTGGGTAGACCATAGCATTTCCGTCACAGTCAACCTGCCAAATCATGTGGATGAAGCCCTTGTTAACAAGCTTTATGTTGAAGCTTGGCGTTCAGGATGTAAAGGCTGTACGATTTATCGTGACGGCAGTCGCTCCGGTGTGATGATTTCTGTATCGAAGAAAGACAAGAAAGAACAGAAGAAGGAGGAGGCTCCCGGCCCAATCACGACAGCGGCAATACCGCATCCGCTCGTTCAGGAAGTACGGCCAAAGGAACTCGATTGTGACGTAGTGCGCTTCCAGAATAATCGTGAAAAGTGGGTGGCTTTTGTAGGATTGCTTGACGGTTATCCCTATGAAATCTTTACCGGACTTCAGGATGATGACGAGGGTATATCGTTACCGAAGACCGTTACCAAGGGTATTATCATCAAACAAACGAATGCAGACGGTTCTCACCGCTACGATTTCCAGTTCAAAAATAAGCGAGGTTACAAGACAACTGTTGAGGGATTGAGTGAGAAGTTCAATCCTGAGTACTGGAATTATGCCAAGCTTATCTCGGGTGTCCTGCGCTATCGCATGCCTATTGATCACGTTATCAAGCTGGTTGGATCGCTGCAACTGAAGGACGAAAGCATCAACACGTGGAAGAATGGTGTAGAACGAGCTTTGAAGAAATATATCTCTGACGGTACGAAAGCTGCAGGACAAACCTGTCCCCTGTGCGGACAAGAGACACTGGTTTATCAGGAGGGCTGCCTCATCTGTACGAACTGTGGTGCCAGCCGTTGCGGATAATCATTTACTGCCATGCTGTTTCCCGATGGAGACAGCATGGCTTTTTATCTTTAGAACCATGCTGAAAGACAGCTTTATCCATTTGCGGAAGTTGCGTTTCCATGCTTTTATTGGTGTGGAAACGCAGGAACGCCTGACCGGGAACGACTTTGAGGTTGACCTCCGGTTAAAGACCGATGTCGCCCGTGCGATGGAAACTGATGATGTCTGTGCCACAGTCAATTATGCTGAAGCATATAATGAAGTAGCTTCGGTGATGGAAGAGCCTTGCAATTTAATAGAGCATGCCGCTTTCAGAATGGCGGAAAGGTTGATGAGGCGCTGGCCACAGATAACTGCCGTAGATGTTTATCTTACTAAGTTAAACCCGCCGATGGGTGCCGATTGCGACGGCGCAGGAGTGGAATTACATTTAATAAATGATAAAACTCAATTGTAATACACGGCCGCTTACGTTTAAATCATTAAATTTGTAGCGCATTTCATCGCCCATGTTAAAAAGAATTCTGTTTTCACTGCTGGCTTTTTTATTGTCCTTTCTTCCGATGATGGGAGCAGGTTACCGTTTTACGCTGGTGGTTGATGCTGGACATGGGGGACACGATAGCGGCGCAAAGGGTGCTATCTCTTCTGAAAAAGATCTCACTTTAAAGTTTGCCTTGGCCTTTGGTCGCATGGTAGAGCAGCGCTGCCCCGACGTAAAGGTGGTTTATACACGCAAGACGGACGTCTTCGTTCCGTTGCATACGCGCGCCGATATAGCCAATCGTCAGAAAGCCGATCTCTTTATTTCCATCCACATTAATGCCCTTCCGGCGGGCCATCTGGCACATGGTTTCCAGAGCTACACGTTAGGTTCAGGCGAACATAGCGGCGACCGAGGCATTAGAGAGAACCTTGAAGTGGCCAAGAGAGAGAACTCAGTTATCTTCCTTGAGAAAGATTACAAGACCCGATATAAGGGATATGACAATTCGGTTGAAGGAGATATCATGTTCGAATTCATTGCCGACAAGAATCGTGAACGTAGTGTTGAACTATCCCGCCTGATGCAACAGGAGGTATGTAAGGCCACGGGGCGCGTCGATGGAGGTTCACATCAGAACAACCTTGCCGTGCTCAGACTTACATCTATGCCTGCCGCTTTGCTCGAATTAGGTTTTATTTCAACTCCCGATGAAGAGTTATTCATGAACAGTGAGCCTGCTGCCGACATGTATGCACGGGGTATTTACAATGCTTTTGTACTTTATAAAAACAAGTATAACGATAATATTGATGTGCCTTATCGTGACCAGAGCGAGCTTGCCGGGCCTGTAACGGCTGACGATGCTCCCGTACCGTCCACGCCATCACGCGACCAGCACCCGACGACCAGCCCAAAATCATCTTCGCAAAACATCAGTGAAGCAAAGACTTCCGATACGCCATCGTCATCAAAAAAATCCGTACGCACACCGTCTGTACGTCGTCAGGAGTCCCGCCATCAGACGCCTACGCTCTCTGTCAACGACAAGGTTGACGTGTCAAAGCCTGTTTTCAAGGTTCAGATTTTCTCGTCGGTGTATCAATTTAAGGATGGCGACAAGGTGTTTCAGGGGCTTGCAGGCTGCGAAAATTACCAGGAAGGCAATTACTATAAGTACACATACGGCGCCAGCAACAACTATAATGTCATCTACCGTTTACGCAAACAACTGCTGGACAAGTTCCCACAGAGCTTCATTATAGCCTTTAAGAACGGCAAGAAGATGGACGTAAACGAAGGTATCAGAGAATTTAAGGCCAACAGATAATCTTTGGCAGCACATATTAAACCATAGTTATGAAGTTTTTTACAAAGGAAGTAAGGATAGCCTTAGTAACGATAGCAGGCATTGTTCTCTTGTTTTTCGGTTTGAATTTCCTGAAAGGCAGGGCGCTCTTTTCGAACCGAAATATTTACTTTGCCCGCTTTTCGAACATCAGCGGACTGTCTGCTTCCAGCCCCATTTATGCTGACGGGTACCAGGTTGGTACCGTAAGGTCAATTAAATATAACTACGAACGCAGTGGCATTGTGCTTGTTCAGTTTGAGGTTGACAACGATTTGCGCATCCCTGAAGGCAGCTCGGCCGAGATTGAAAGCGACCTGATGGGCAACGTTAAAATGAATCTTCTGCTTGCCAATAACCCGCGCGAACGCGTTGAAGTGGGCGATACCATACAGGGAGGCATCAATGGAGGCATGCTGGGAACGGTTGGACAGCTGATGCCTGTCGTCGAGAAGATGCTGCCTAAATTGGATAGTATTCTTGCGAGTGTGAACACATTGCTTGCCGATCCGGCCATCAGGCAGACGTTATATAACGCCCAGACGGCATCGGCTAACCTTGCATTGACCACCCGTGAGCTCAATATGCTCATGGCCGGACTAAACCATCGCGTGCCCCGCATGATGAACAAGGCCGACTATGCCCTGCAGGAGGCTGGCCGAACTTTGCATAACACCACCACGCTTACGGGCAACCTGGCTACGATTGACATTGCAGGAACAATGGCTAAAGTGGATAAAACGCTGACCAATGTGCAGCAAGTTACCGACCGCCTGAACAGCAACAACGGCTCATTAGGCCTGTTGATGAATGACCCCTCGCTGTATAACAACATGAATTCAACCATGCGTAGTGCCGACGAACTGCTGAATGACATGAAATCGCACCCCAAACGCTATGTTCATTTCTCGATATTCGGCCGCAAAGACAAGTAAGAAGCTCCGGCCTCTTATCTTTATATAACGTTGTAAAAGGCGGCTGGCATATCGGGTGTCAGTCGCTTTTCTTTACTCATACCGATGTCCTCTCTTCACCTTTATATATAGGCCCGATTGTTTCGCAACCGACATCTCGGAATCTGAATTATGGTCCGATTACGTCGTAATCGCATACAAAACCTATATAAAGTTTCATTTCTTTAACACTTCCCATTGTGGGAGCCTAATTGAAAGGATAATAACGAGTTACGTATATGTGTAAAGAAAAATACAATTGCGTGCATTTGTGGAAACGATAAAACTTTCGTAGTTTTGCAACTACGTCTATACCGCTTTAGACGCAAATCAAAGCAACAATTTATATACGCAGTTGATGAAAGCAGGTTCTGATGCTCGTTGGGACAAAGCACTTGCGCAAATACGCGAGAATGTCACAGAGCAGGTATTCAAAACTTGGTTCAAGCCCATTATCTTTGAGCATTATGACGATGCTTCAAGGGTGATTCTCGTGCAGGTGCCCAGTGCATTCGTGTACGAATATCTGGAGGAGAACTTCGTCGACCTGATGGGAAAGGTGCTTCATCACTGCTTCGGAGCCGGTATCAGGCTCTCTTATCGCATTGTTACTGATAAAGAACATAATCTTTCGCAGGACATAGAGGCCGAATCTACTGATATAGTTTCGAAACCCGTTGCGCGCACAAAGGGCGGCTCCGGAGGCAAATCGGCTGATGCCGCACAGCAGCAACAGCTTGACTCGCAGCTTGATCCGCACCGCACTTTCTCAAATTATATTGAAGGCGACAGCAATAAACTGTCGCGCTCGGTGGGCCTTTCCATTGCCGAACACCCCAATACCATGCAGTTCAACCCAATGTTCATCTACGGTCCTTCAGGCTGCGGGAAGACACATCTTATCAATGCAGTAGGTGTTCAATGCAAGCAGTTGTATCCCAGAAAGCGCGTGCTGTATATCAGCGCACGGCTGTTTCAGGTGCAATATACGAACGCATACCTGCACGGTACCATCAACGACTTCATTGCTTTCTACCAGACGATAGACATGCTTATTGTGGACGATATCCAGGAATGGGTAACGGCGACGAAGACGCAAGAGACGTTTTTCCACATCTTTAACCACCTTTTCCGCAACGGTAAGCGCATTATTCTGGCGTCAGATCGCCCTCCGGTCGACCTCAAAGGCATGCACGAGCGTCTGCTTACGCGTTTTTCGTGCGGACTCATAGCCGAACTTGAGAAGCCCAACAGGCAACTTTGTGCCGACATTCTCGAAAGCAAGATACACCGAGATGGTCTGAAAATTCCGGCCGAAGTCATCGATTTCATTGCCTCGACAGCCAGCGGAAGCGTGCGCGATCTGGAAGGAGTGATTAGCTCTTTGATGGCATACTCCATTGTTTACAATTGTAACATCGACATGCGTCTGGCCGAACGTGTGGTAAAACGTGCGGTGAAGATGGACGACAGGCCCCTGACGGTTGACGACATTCTGGAGAAAGTGTGTGCCCACTACAACGTAACGACGGCGCAAATCAACAGCAAGAGCCGAAAACGCGACTATGTGGTTGCGCGGCAGGTGTCGATGTATTTGGCACAGAAATATACGAAAATGCCGGCCAGCCGCATCGGGCGCCTTGTGGGAAACCGCGACCACAGCACGGTTATTCACAGCTGTTCGCAGGTTGAGAAGCGGCTGCAGGTAGACAAAGTCTTCAAGGCCGATGTTGTCAGTATTGAAACATCGTTCAGGCTGAAGGACCAGTAAACTTCCCCTTTCTTTTCCATTCCTCTCTCCGGCAATTCGGAATCGGTTGACTGCTTGCGGAAATATTTTTCCTTTTCTTTTCCCTTCCCTCTCTCAAATAGGGCGTTGCGCTTCTGCGATGCCTGCGTCTGGTGTGTATGATTCTGGTGTAAAGCAGAGGTGCGGCGGCCGTCACGCGCGCGTGTGGCGTTCGCCGTACGGGTTGTATGACGACCGTCGTACGACCTTTCGACGGCCGCCGAAAGGCCGTCTTGCCTGCATCTCGGTGCAGGGGGTATGGGCTAAGCGTGTAGTCGTTGTCATGAGTTGGTTTTGACTTTTCGGGCTAACAGCCTAAAAAAGCCATCGCTGCCTGTCGGCAGGATGGCTCTGAAGTTCGTTTAAAATGATTATTAATAGTGTTATAATGTGATGCCCGCTCCGGCCATTATCCACAGCCCGGGCTGCAGAACGCTGCCTAAATCGTAGTAGCGGTGGCAGGTGAGGTTGTCGGCTTTCAGGTAAAGCTGCCAGTGAGGCTCGTGCCATGTCAGCTTACCGTCGAGCTTAGCATAGGGCTTGTAGCCGTTCATGCGCTGCTGCCAACGCAGTGCCCACGAGGCCGAAAGGTGGCTGACGATGGGGTGTGACAGCTCAACCACAACCTTATGACGCAGATATTCAAGCGCGTAGAGCGAGCGGTGTATGGGCTGGTCGGTCGTGTGCTTCTGGTGGATATAGGCGTAGCCCACCTTCATGAGCACGGGCTGGTAGGTTATTTCTGCCTGGTTGAAAAGCAGATGAGAGAGGTTCAGTCGCACTTCGGTGCTGAATCCCATATTGTTTAGCTTGCCAATGTTCAGAGCATGATAGCGTGTAGAGGCGGCGGTTTCATATACCCAGTCAATCATATTACGTCCCCGACTGTAGAACATCGTTGCCAAAGCCTCTATGCCCGTCGTCGTAAAGCGGCTGCCAATCTTGAAGGCAGAGTTTCGCTCGGGCTTCAGATCAGGATTGCCTTGCTGGGCTGAATTGTCCGTGAAAAGGTCGGTAAAGGTAGGCACGCGCAACGCTTTGTTCCAGCCTGCATACAGTCGCCAGTGGTCGTTCGGGCGGTAACTGATGTCGATTCCCGGGTAAAAGCGGAAGTCGTTATCCAACGCCGTGTTGCGGTTTACCATTATTCCGGCCGATATGGTAACCTTATTCAGCACCACGTTATGCTCAAGGAAGAGGCTGGTATTGGTGCGGTCGCCTCGCTTGTTGTACGCACGGTCGGTGCCTTTAATGGCCTGCCACTGGGCCGAATCGAGCAACTGACCGTAGGCGGTCGACATAATGTGCTCTTTTCTAACGTCTGCACCTATGGCGGTTTTGCCGAGCAGCCAGCTTAAATTCAGGTCAATGGCGGCGCCGTATACGTCAAGTCGATGATAGTTTTCACCGGCTCGGGCGCCCGTTTTGCCTCTTGTGAGCTGGAAATGGTCGTAGTTTCTATGACCGTAAAGCATGGGCTTTATCTCGAACGACGATGCCGTGGCGTTGGCCGAACGCGCAAACGGCCGGACGGATGCGCTTGCCGAGGCAATGTATCGGCGTGTAGCCTCATACTGATTGGGGAATCGGGACGAGTAGAACGTGTTGGCACCGAAGTCCTGCGACGTAATGCCGGCCTGCCAGTTCAGCCGTACAAACGGGCTGTTGAAGCCGCCCTGATAGAACCCGCGGCGCTTACGGAAGTCGCTGTTAGCCGTTCCTCCATCGCTCTGCATGTAACCACCCGAGAGCTGTTGTTGCAGCGAGGCCGATGGATTCCAGCTTACGGCTGCGTCCCCGCCAAAGGTACCGAATGAGCCTCCCTCCACATTCACGCGGCCTCCGGTGTGTGGAGCCGTGCGCGTAACGATGTTAACGGCTCCGCTGAAGGCCGCCGAGCCGTAGATACGAGCACTTGATCCCTCGAGAATTTCGATGTGGTCGATGTCACTAATCGACACGGGGAAGTCGGCCGCATTGTGTCCCGTCTGCGGATTGGAGAGGGGAACGCCGTTCAACAACAGCGTAATCTGGTCGAAAGTACCGCCATTAATGGAGATGTCCGTCTGCACACCAAATCCACTTCGTTGACGGACGTCTACGCCAGTGGATAGTTTTAACACGTCGTTGAGAGTGTGGGCTTCGGCACGTTCAATCTGATCGTGCGTGACAATCTCAACAATTTTGGCCGACTGCACGGCAGTCAGCGGCGCTCGTGAGCCCGTAATGAGGACTTCGTCAAGATGCTGTTCTCCAATCTTAAGGCTGTCGGTGGCAGCGGGCAACGGCCTTGTTGCAATGCCGTTTGCCTTGGCATTGTGAAGGGTTGCGACGCTAAGAACACCGATTAACACCTCTTTGCCCAAGGCGGCAAACAAGCTAAAGCCTTTCCTGTTGAAGTGCTTGAAGACGAGTTTCGAGCGTTTGTTAAATAAATTGTATTTCATAAAGCGCAGCAAAGGTACGTAATTATTACGTAAATAGGTCTTTGTCGCGCTGCATTATCATGGGAAACTGCTTGGAAATTTGATGTAAATTTGCAGGCAGTACGATGTAAAAGTACAGTTTATTCGCTATGATTTTGTAGCTAAAACGGCGTAAAACTGTGAGTAATATGATGAAAAACTACAGACAATTCAATATAAAAATAGTGGAAATTGCGTGTAGCAATATGAGATTTGGGTTGTTTTTATTATGCTTTAAGATGGTATTCGTCAATCTTTTTCTGCATAAATTCAGTGAATCCAGCGGGTACTTCGTCCTTCGCTATGATGTTACCCTGAACTTTCGACAGCATAAGGTAGAAGTGTGTACGGGTTTCCAACACCTTAAATAGCTTGTCGTAGGTCAATGTTGACTGCCCGTTTGCATTGCTGTTATTGAAGTAATCGTCAAAGAATTCGTACTCGTTTACAAGACCTTGTGCCGCCTTGGTCTGCCGAAATACCTTGCATGCACGGCGGTCCATGCCGAAAGTGTAGACATAATTCATGTAAATACCGAGGAAAATAAAGAGGAAAGATATCATGTCGGGCTTGTAATGGGTATAAAAAAGCGCAAAGACGGTTTCGCCAATAACCAACAAAAGCGTAATGTTGACGATGATAAGTGCCAGCCTTTTGTGCCCGAATTGGGTAGCAACAGCGCGGTTAAAGCGCACGAAATCGTCTTCGTTCTCCTTGTGTTTAATGGTAAATAGTGGTTCCATAGGACGTTATTAATGAAAAATGTTCCCACAAATATAGGCAGATTTGCGGGAACATCCAAGCCTATGACGGCCTAATTTGTCTGCATTCTCGCCCTCCACTTCATGTATCCAAAGGCTGCAATAACCACGTAAAGGGCGTAAAGCGAGGCTTTAAACGGAATATCCTTGTAGAAATACAGTGCACAGGTCACCACGTCTACGACAATCCAGATGAGCCATTGTTCCAGATATTTGCGGGCCAAAGCCCATATTCCCACAAGGCTTAGCGCGGTAGTGAAGGCATCTGCCACCGGAACGGTAGAGCCGATACGCGTTAACCAGTACCACAATGCGGCCCAGGCGGCAAGCGTTGCCAGCGTCCACGGCAGAATGTAACGCCCTGCAAAGTGGGTGATGGCAAGCTCCTTGTGCGCGCCCGGCTGCCTTTTGTGCCCGAATTTCCACGCCCAAAGGCCGTAGATGGTCATGGCAATGTAATAGAATTCCATCGCACAGTCGGCATAAAGCCCCTTTTGATAGTACAGAATAATGTCTAAAGCCTGCATAAAAAAGCCCACAATCCACAGCCAGATACTGGCTTTATATTCCAGGAATATGTAAGCCAGACCGAGTACCGTGGTTGTCATGTCGAGGCCATGGGCCAATAGAAATTCGGTCATTTTAGAATATGAGTTCTACAATATTAAAATGTTAGTCCTACAATATTAGGATGTTCGTTCTGCCATTTTAGAACGTTAGCGTGATGTTTCCCATCATGTTGAAGCCTGCCATCGGCACAAATCCTATCTGATAATAGCGTGGATCGGTATCCAAATCGGTGGCATGGCGGTACGCTGAGTACACCCAGCCTGAAGCTGCATAGTGTCGATTAAAGACGTTGTTGAGGTTCAGACCAAGGGTTAACGCTTTCAATCCACAGCATTTTATGTTATTAAACGCGTAATTGGCGCTGAAATTGCTCTGTGAAAAGCTGGGTAACGAACGGTCGTTATTCTGCGTATTGTCGAGGAATTGGCGACTAACAAAATTGGTATGCCACGTTGCCGTGAGGCCTTTCCATCGCGCTGTGATGAAGCCATTAACGATAGCAGAAGGCGAGAATGCCAGCGTTGAGCGGTCGTAATGTATGGTTCGGAAACCGCTTGCTGCGCCCCAGTCTTCAGCATATTCGGTAAAGTCTTCTATTTTATTCTGCGAAAGCGCGGCGTTACCGGCTATCGTGAGCCAGCTCAACGGCGAATAGTCGGCACTAAGCTCGGCTCCAAGCCGGTGGCTGAGGGGAATATTGGTGGTCAAATACTCGCCAATGTCGCTCTTTTTACCCGTTTGAACAAACTGGTTATGGTAATCCATGTAGTATAAATTCAGGCTAACGTGCCAGTTTTGTGCGGCATAAGCGTAGCCCATTTCATAGTCGAAGAGTCGCTCTGCCGTCGGTGCGGGGTAGGAACCATTGTCTGTAAAGTTGTTTCTTTCAGGCTCACGGTTGGCACATGCCACTGAAAAGTAGGCCTTATGACCGCCTTGATGGAAGCTGATTCCGGCCTTGGGGTTCAGGAATGAGAACGTGCGGTTGATGTCTAATGCCTGATTTTTGAAGTAGGGCGCGGCAGAAATCTTCGTAAACCGGTCGTTAATGCCGCTGGTTTTATAGCGTACGAGCCTGTACTGCACATCGCCGAAGACGTCCCATTGCTCCGTAATGTGATAATCGGCTTTGGCAAAAAGCGAGTAGTCGTGCTTGCTTGCGTCCGAGTCATAATAGCGGTTTCCATCGTAGGGCTTGTCTATATGGGTGTAGCCCGTGCGCCTGGAGATATAGTCGATATAGCCAAAATGGCTGCCCTTGAAATGCTGCAGGTTGAGGCCTGCTATCACGTCCCACTGACCATTAACGTAGTTTGTGTTATACAGCAGGCCATAAGTGTGCTGCGACAGGCCTTTGCGACGCACGAAATCAGACAGTTTTACCATAGTGCCTGCGGCGTTGGTGGCATACATTCCAAACTTGGCGAACTTGTAATCAGGCCGGAATTCCCTGTAATATCCGTAGCCATAGGTATAGTGAATGGCCGCATTGTGTGTCCAATGAGCCGATGGTTGCCATAGCACAGAAGCGATATTGTGGTTCTGATAGAAGTTATCAGTGGTGCGATTCCACAGCGAACCGTCGTCCATGCGATAGCGGAAGGTCTGGAAATTGCCGCTTGCGTCCTGCGGAAACTTCTTTGAAGCCTTGTCGAACACGATGCCTTCGTAAAGCGAATTGAACCTGCCCAGCCCGTGATTCCACATATCTTTATAGCTTCTTATGCCCTGATCCATGAGCGATGCGTCGCTGTTGCCTGCCACAACACCGTTCCAGGCCTGTCCGGTTTTTTCAAAATTCCCAATATTTTTATACCTTATCTGTACACGATTACCCAGCCATGTCAGCCCGCCATAGTAAGAACCCGACCGCCCCGACGTGCCATGGACGAAACCGTCAGTGGCTGTTTCGTGATAGGCACCGTCAAAAACAAGGTGGTTCCACAGCAGGCCTGTTGAGAAATTAGCCCCTGCATGGTAGGTGTTATAGCTGCCATACGACGATGTCAACTCAATAAACGGCCGCTCATTTGGCGCAGCAGAGGCCAGCGATATGCTGCCGCCGAAAGCCCCGTCGCCATGGGTAGACGTGCCAATTCCGCGCTGAATCTGAACCGAGCCCAGCAGCGAGCCATACGAATTCATATTGGCCCAGAACACCGTTTGGTCTTCAGGCGAGTTCAACGACACGCCATCGAGCGTAACATTAATACGGCTTCCTGCCGCGCCGCGAATGCGCATGTAGGCCGTCCCCGTGCCCAGGCCGTTCTCTCCCCAGGCCAATACACCCGGCGTATTGGCGAAAAGCAGAGGCAGTTCGCGCCCCGTGTGTGAAAAATTACGCAGTTGTTGTTTACTGATGTTGGTTACAGCGAAGGGCGCATCCTTCGTTGCACGCACGGCTTTTACCACTACATCCTGTAACTGATGGGCCTGCAGGGTGTCGGTTAACACCTGTGCCTGTACTCCTGTTGCGCATGCAAGCGCAGCAAGAATGATGAAATTGAGTTTCATTTTACCTGTTATAAAGTAAAGAAAAAGGGGAGTGATTACCTACGCCGGCATTATCCGGATCAGGTTATGGGTCTAATCTCAGCCGTGGCAAAAGCCACAGCACCCCTAACTTACGGTTTGTAAGTCGGTGCAAATGTATGTTATTTTCCGCGAAAAAGCAAACAATCCTGCAATAATTATGGGCTTCTGTCGGGTTCGTGGCGGCCGTGATACAGATTTTATGGCGGCCGTCGTACGTGCGTACCGCGACCGTCAGCAAGGTGGTACGGCGGTCGCCGTACTTTCAGCAGAACGTGCAAAAGGCGTCGGATGCTGTGTTTCGGCCAGCTACTTATACGCCGTTATGGGCGAAATGGGAAAAGGGAATGCACCATCCTCCGGCGGCTTTTCGTACGGCCGTCAGGCAGGTGATGCATTCCCTTCCGGGGTGATTGATGTCGCTAATGCGCTGTTATTTACAGCATGTCCAGGGCTTAAGCTCCTTAAAAAAGTCGTGTCCCTTGTCGTCAACAAGTATGAAAGCGGGGAAGTTCTTAACGGTAATCTTCCAGATGGCTTCCATACCCAGTTCGGGATACTCAACGCATTCGATGCTCGTTATGCTGCTCTTCGACAGCACTGCCGCCACGCCGCCGATGGTTCCCAGATAGAAACCGCCATGCTTCTTGCAGGCGTCGGTAACGGTTTGCGTGCGGTTTCCCTTGGCAATCATTACCAATGAGCCGCCCTTTGCCTGAAATTCGTCAACGTATGGGTCCATACGGTTGGCGGTTGTGGGGCCCATTGAGCCGCAGGGATAGCCCTCGGGAGTCTTGGCCGGGCCTGCATATAGGATGGGATAATCCTTGAAATACTGTGGCAAATCTTCGCCCTTGTCAAGGCGTGCCTTCAGTTTGGCATGGGCAATGTCGCGTGCAACGATGATGGTGCCGTTGAGGCTTACGCGCGTTGACACGGGATACTTCGTCAGTTCGGCGCGTACAGCATCGATGCCTTTGTCGAGGTCAATCTCTATTCCCTTGCTGCCCTCGCCGGGTTTACGGTATTGTTCGGGGATAAGCTCGGTGGGATTGTCGTCCATTTTCTCAATCCAGACACCGTCTTTATTGATTTTCCCTTTGATGTTACGGTCGGCCGAGCACGATACTCCCATGCCGATGGGGCAGCTTGCACCGTGGCGTGGCAGGCGGATAACGCGGATATCGTGGGCCAGATACTTGCCGCCAAACTGTGCTCCAAGGCCTATTTTGTGGGCTTCGACAAGCAATTTCTGCTCCAAATCCGTGTCACGGAAGGCGCGTCCGGTCTCATCTCCCGAGGTGGGCAGGTTGTCATAATACTTGATGCTGCCCAGTTTCACGGTGAGAAGATTTTTTTCAGCCGATGTGCCACCGATGACAAAGCAGATGTGATAGGGCGGGCAGGCAGCAGTTCCAAGGCTTTTCATCTTTTCAACGAGGAAGGGCAGCAGCGTACCTTCGTTCTGAATGGTAGCCTTTGTCATGGGGTAGAAGTAGGTCTTGTTAGCCGAACCGCCACCCTTTGCCACCATGATGAAGCGGTATTCAGCGCCTTCGGTGGCTTCGATATCAATCTGCGCGGGCAGGTTACACTTTGTGTTTACCTCGTCATACATGTTGAGCGGGGCGTTCTGCGAGTAGCGGAGATTGTCGCCGGTGTACGTATTGTACACGCCACGGCTAAGTGCTTCCTCGTCGTCAAAGTCGGTCCAGACGCGCTGTCCTTTCTCACCGTGGATGATTGCAGTGCCTGTATCCTGGCAGAATGGGAGCACGCCCTTAACCGAAACTTCCGCATTGCGCAGGAATTGCAGGGCTACGTATTTGTCATTTTCGGAGGCTTCGGGGTCGGTTAATATCGCGGCCACCTGCTCATTATGTGCCCGGCGCAGCATAAATTCGCAATCGTGGAACGACTGCTGGGCCAGAAGCGTAAGGGCTTCCTTGCTGACCTTGAGAATCTCCTTTCCCTCAAACTGGGCCGTGCTCACCCCTTCGGTGGTGAGAAGACGATACTCGGTGTTGTCCTTGCCGACCTGAAACATCGGCGAATACTTAAATTCTACTTTGTTTGCCATAGCTTTTTATGTAATGTTTATGTATAATCGGTGGATGGAATATGATGCCGTTTTTTCGCTCTGCCATCGGTTTAGTAACCGAAAATCTGTTCGGTGGTAAGGCGTTTTATGGGTGCAACCATCTCCAAACTCTTCATATCCAGATTCTTTTCGTCGCCAAGGATGACGTAGCGGTAGGCTTTTCCGGCAATGTGCTCGCGGGCGAAGCTGACCAAGTCTTGCAGGGTGAGCGACGGAATACCCTCATAGATGTTCTTCGAAATATCGTAGTTGATACCCCTGTCCAGCGCATTCATGTAGGCTCTGAGCACGCCAAACTTCGTGGTTCGGGCGGTAGCGAGCGACTTCAGCAGGCTTTGTTTGGCCAAATCGAGCCCTGCCTGCCGCTGGGGCATGTTGTTAAGCAGGTTGCTGAACGCCTTAATGCAGTCCATCATCTTGTCATTTTGTGTAATGATACGCGTGGTAAAGTATTCGGGATCGCCTTTATAGATGGGCGAACGGTAGCGTGCTCCGGCCGAGTAGGCGAGGGCACGGGCCTCACGCAAGTCCTGAAAGACGATGGCATTCATGCCTCCTCCGAAGTACTCGTTGAAGAGAGCGTTCAGCGGTTCGTGCGCAGGAGTCCATGTTTTATTCTCATTATTATATTGAACCATGTAGATATTCTTGGCATCGTATGGCGCAAGGTAAATCTCGTTTCTGGGTGTAGTCTGCATGGTATAGGTTGTCTTACCGGCTGTTGACGCTGCGCGTAAGGTCTTCGGCAGGCAGTTTTGTTTCACCATCAGGGTGATTTGCTGTTGCGTGCTTGGGCCATAGTAGAGCACTGTCATGGGGTAATGCAAGGCAAGCATGCGTATTTCGTCCATCAATTTGTTGCCATCAGCGGCCTCAAGCTCGGCTGGAGTCATGATGTTTGTTGAAGGATTGAAGGCTCCCATATACGCATAGTTGAACAAAGCATTGAAGTTAGACATCTGGTTTTTCTTGGCATCGTTGTGTGCTTTTACAAAGGTGGCAACGTCTTTCAGATAGTCGGAGCGGCTGATGGTGCCGGTATTGATGAGCTTCATGAACAGCGGGAGGGCTTCTTTCAGATTGTTGTTGAGGCCCACAAGCACGAAACGGGTATGCTTTAGGTCCACCTGGATGCTGAAATCACAGGCCATTGCATAGAACTTTTTGCCGATAGCGGTGGCGTTCATGCCCTTAATGCCGGCATAATTAAACAGGTCGGCCGCATAGGTTAGCCTTTTGTTGGCCTCACTTCCCACGGGGAAGTCGAGCTCAAGACGGAATAATTCGTCCGTGCCGTTGTGCTTATACAGCAGCTTTGTTTGCTTATTGATGGTGGCTTTAGCCAGGTCGGTGTTGAAGTTCAGGAAACGGGGCTGGATGGGTTCAACCTTTATGCCTACCACTTCCTTAAGGAAATCGCTTTGCTTGTCGGCGTTGGCAGGGATCGGTGTAATCGCAGGCTTGTCTATTTTATGGATAGTTGTGTCCTCGCCCATGCGCTTAAGCACGCACACATAGCCGTCATTCAGGTAACGATTGGCAAAGGCAGTAAGCTGCGTTTTGGTGATTTTTGATATTCTGTCAAACCTTTCGACCTCCTGTTTCCAGTCTTTCCCGAGGATGAAAGCGTTAGTCATCTGCGACACTCTTGCCCTGTTTCCGTCGAGTTTCTGCAGGAAATCGCGCTTTTTATTGGCGATAACGGCTTTGATTAAGCCTTCGTCGAAATCGCCTTTCTTTAATTTTTCAATCTCCTTGAGCAGCAATTCGCGCACCTCCTCAAGGCTCTGGCCCTCGTTCGGAGTGGCTAAAAGTATCAGGGTTGAATAGTCATGCGCCGGATTTACGAACGCCGACGCTCCCATTACCTTTAGTGGAGTGTTGAGGTCGACATCGAAAAGTCCGGCCTTTTTGTTGCTTAAAATATCGCTTATCACATCTAAGGTGTCAATCTGCAGGCTGGCACCTCTGCCGAATCTCCACGCCATGATGATGTTTTCAGCCTCTTGTCCCAGAACGGTTGTGTCGGCATGGTGGGTCAAATCAGGCAGAGGGGCATACTCCGGACGGTCTACTCGTGGAGAGGGTTGCCAGTCGCCGAAGTACTTTTCAATAATAGCGATAACCTTATCAGGGTCAAAATCGCCAGCCATGACGATGGCAATGTTGTTCGGAACGTAGTATTTGTTGAAGTATTTCTTGATGTTTGTGATGCTCGGATTCTTTAAATGCTCCTGTATTCCTATCGTAGTTTGCGTGCCATAAGGATGATTTGGGAAGAGCTTTTTATTCATAGCGACCCACTCTCTTTCAATATCTCGCGACAGCCCCATGTTATATTCTTCATACACTGCTTCCAGTTCGGTGTGGAAACCACGTATGACCATGTTCCTGAAACGGTCAGATTGAACGCGCGCCCACGTCGCAATCTCGTTACTTGGTATGTCTTCAACGTAGCACGTTTGGTCTTCAGAGGTGAATGCATTACTGCCTTCACTGCCGATGGATGCCATCATTTTGTCATACTCGTTCGGTATATTGTACCGTGCAGCAAGCTGTGAAAGCGAGTCGATTTTGTGGTACCAGTTCTTACGTGCCACTGGGTTGGTGATATGACGGTATTGTTCGAACCGGCTCTCTATTGAGTCGAGCAGCGGCTTTTCAGCCTGAAGATTGGAGGTTCCAAAATGAGTTGTACCCTTGAACATGAGGTGTTCGAGATAGTGTGCAAGGCCTGTAGTCTCGGCAGGGTCGTTGCGAGAGCCTGTGTTTACGGCAATAAAGGTCTGCACGCGCGGCTTTTCCTTGTTCACACTAAGGTATACTTTCAGACCGTTGCCGAGGGTATAGATTCGGGTTTTCATCGGGTCGCCCGGCACAGTAGTGTACCGAGGCTGCTGCGCCATGGCAAAACCTGTTGACAACAACAGAGCAAGGACTGCAGAAAAAAGCTTTGATTTCATGTGTTATGTTTTAGTTTTCAATGTTTGTTTCGTGGTCAAGTTGTGCCGATAAGGCTTCCAGAGCCTCCTGATTCATCTTTCCAAGTTGATATTCTCTTTCGGCATCCTGCCTGATTTCTTCTGTCCAGACGCGACGTGCCTTTAAGCATTTGTCGCGAATCATATCGGCATCGTCAAGTGTTAACTCTGTCAATCCATAGTAATTAAGGATTAACCGGTAGGTCCATGCCCACTGATAGTTACGGTATTCAGCGTTAATCTCGTCGAACCGACGCAATATTGCATCGATGTTTTCGAGAGTCCCATCCTTGATATCTTCCACCATCTGTCGTTCTTCCGAGGCCGGAAGCAGAAGCCCTGCGAGGTTATCCCATTTGCCCAGCCCCGTATCGGTTTCGGGTTCGTTCAGTTCTGGGTCGCGCCTTTGCACGCGTTCGAGCACTGCTCCCATGTAAATTCGCAGAGCCATATCATAGTTTTGAATACCCTTTTGCAGGTCGGCAGCTCTGATAATAAACTCATGGAACCTATAATTAGACGCATCTTCGCCCGAAATTTCGCGCAAATCTTCCAATTTTTTTTTCGCTTTGATGATTTTGCCCACCGAGAAAGGCGACAGCCAATCGAAGTTAACGATGCTCTTTGGTGTGCTTTGCGCCCGCATGTCGCGTCGTGCCCACCTGCGAATATCGCGGTAATGTGCCGCCGTTGTGATATGGAAAGCCGGTTCGAGAAAGGTGGTATCGCCCTGCGTGGTAAGGCGTGAGAAGGGCAGGTTACACATGTCAGGGCATTGCGTTATATCGTCATGCCCCGTATTGTTGAGACTGAACACGCTGCCTGTGAGCAGCGAATTTTTATGATGGCTTGTGGTAAACGGCCCGCAGAACGCCGTGCTGGCCTCGCCCTTGCTTAAGCTACTGTTGGCGAATATTACACTTTGCCCGGCCGTGAAGCCGTTACTTATCTTGCAAGCCTCGCCTACGAAGCAGTCGGTTACGATGGCCGAGTTCAGCAAACTCGCCCCATCGCTGATGACTGAATTCTCACAAATGACGCCCGTCCCGATGAAAACACTGGCGTCTGCCGTCCCCATGACGGTGGTGTCGCTTAGTCGGGCCGCGCCGTTTACCTCGCAGTAGTCACCCAATATAGTGTTTGTTATCTCGCCCGTATTGACTATTTTCACCCCCTCGCCGATGATGCCGCGCTCGGGTTGCTGCGCATCAATATCCTCTCGCACAAGGTTTCGTAGTGTCTCGCGCAGCTCCTTGTCGTGTGAATATTTCATCATGAGGGCGGCCAGCTGACTGCTAAGCCGTGTGAAAAGCATGATGTTGCCCTCGCCCGACGGGCTACCTGCCGATATAACATTGCCTTGTCCGTAGGTGGCTCCTTCGGAAGTCTCGAGCGTTGCAATGTTAGAGATGTAGCAATTATCACCTATGGTATAATTGTTTACATAGTTATTGACGTGCTCTATCAAACAGTTATCGCCGACAGTTACGTTGCGGAGGGTAGCACGATATATGCCCGAGTGCTTCAGAAAACCAGGCGAAACCTCGATGTTGCGGTCAAAATAGCCGAGGTTTATCTCGCCATAGAACACAACGTCGCACAGGTAAGCGGGGTTGAAATCGTCGCTTACGTTTACACTTTCCCAGTCTTCAGCCCTGCAATTGTTGTCTTCGAGTAGGGCTATTTCGTCGTCGGTTAGTTTACGGTACGTCATATCTATACCTTAATATAATAGATGATCAGCGTGTTTCGCAGTTTAATCGTCTGCCGGATAGAGGAAATCGTTGTACGGATACTTCTGTACATGCAGCTCCCTTACCTTGCGATAGAGCACGTCTCTCAGCTCATCGATGTTCTCTTTCTGCCGTGCAGATATGAACAAACAGTTGTCATTGAGCCGCGCCATCCATGTTTTTTTCAGTTCGTTGAGGGTGATGTTCTCTTTCGTTTCGGGTGTCAGGTCGTCCGGTTCCTTGTCTATCCAGTGGTAATTGTCAATCTTGTTGAAGACAATCATGCTCGGTTTGTCGGCACATCCCAGGTCCTTCAGCGTCTGGTTTACGACGTTTATCTGTTCCTCAAAGTCGGGATGGGAGATGTCTACCACGTGCAGAAGCAGGTCGGCTTCGCGCACCTCGTCGAGCGTCGACTTAAACGAGTCGACCAAATCGGTGGGTAATTTCCGAATAAAGCCTACGGTGTCGGCCAGCAAAAATGGCAGGTTCTGTATCACCACCTTGCGCACGGTGGTATCGAGCGTGGCAAAAAGCTTGTTCTCTGCAAACACCTCGCTCTTGGCCAGCAGGTTCATTATCGTCGACTTACCGACGTTGGTATATCCCACTAACGCCACACGGATGAGGCGCCCGCGGTTTTTACGCTGCGTGTTTTTTTGCTGGTCAATCTCGGCCAGGCGCCTTTTGAGCAGGCTCATACGCTGCAGAATGATGCGCCTGTCCATTTCAAGCTGCGTCTCTCCCGGGCCACGCAGCCCCACCGAACCCTTTCCTCCGCCCGAGCCTGAGCCGCCACCCTGTCGCTCTAAGTGCGTCCAGAGGCGCTGAAGACGCGGTAACATATAGCGATATTGCGCCAGCTCAACCTGCGTCTTGGCGTTGGCCGTCTGTGCCCGCATGGCAAAAATGTCGAGGATAAGCGAGGTTCGGTCAAGTATTTTCACCTTCAGCTCGTTCTCGATATTGCGAATCTGCCTGGCCGACAGCTCGTCGTCGAATATCACCATGCCTATTTCGCGCTCGTTGTCCTCCTCATCTTCTATGTATTTCCTTATCTCTTCGAGTTTGCCCTTGCCTACATAGCTCACCTGACTCGGCCCTCCGGCCCGTTGCGTAAAGCGCCTGACGGTGATGGCCCCTGCCGTATCGGCCAGAAATTCAAGCTCATCAAGATACTCCTTTGTCTTGGCCTCGTCCTGACGGGGCGTGATAAGGCCCACCAGAACAGCGGTTTCGGCCTTGGCCTCGGAGATTACAAATTCTTTCATTTATGGTGTTGTTCGTATGATAGTGCAAAGATATGGAAAAGATTGCAGAACCTTTCGTTTGCGAAAATGTTTTTTACACGCAGGCCTCTCTGAGTGTTAAAGCGCGGGCAAAACGCAATAAACGGCGTCTTTTCGGGTCTATCGTATAGAAGAAAACAAGAAGATGAGCAACCTTTGGAGAACGTTTTTCGGTTTTGCCGACGACGATGAGAACGAAACTTATGAGCATGCTGTGGTGCGCGCCCGCAGGCTTTTGGATGAGGAAAACTATGAAGACGCATGCCGGATACTTCGTTTTGCCGAAGCCAACCGGAATGCCGAAGCCATGTATCTGTTGGGCTGGTGCTACTGGCGCGGGCAAGGCGTGGCCGAAGATGCCGCCCGTGCGGTAAGGCTCTGGCAGCGTTCGGCCGAGATGGGCTTTGCGCCGGCGCAGAACCGTTGTAACGAAATCAAGGATTTCATAGCCACACTTTAACGGTTACCAACGTCGTGAGGCTGATGTTGCGGCGGCCGTCGCACGGCCGTATGACGGCTGCCGCACGCGCGTACCACGGCCGCCGTACACATCGTACGGCGCCCGCCGCATGTTCGGCAATCAGTAGGGATTGCCGGCAGGAAGTGATGTTAAGAGGTTGAAATGCAGGGCTTTTCATATTGCCGTCAGGGCTGGGACGGACAATGAAAAAACGTCCGGAGCGCTGTTTTTAAGCTATTCCGGACGTTGTTTTGTTGCGGAGGCAGGACTCGAACGTGCGACCTCCAGGTTATGAGCCTGGCGAGCTACCAACTGCTCCACTCCGCGATGTTGTAACCTTTACGCTAACTTTTGTTCCTGTTAGCGACTGCAAAAGTATATAGTTTTTTTGAAACTACCAAACTTTTTGCCTATAATTTCGACGTAAAGGCACAAAAATGTATTTATTCGTATGTAGTTTTGGCTTTATCAGATAAAAGAAATAAATTTGCACAAGCAGAGGTTTTGTGCAATTGATATTTAATGTAAGTTGAACCATGTCAATTTCGAAAACAAGGCAGAAGTTAGTAGACGTAGCGCGCCAGCTGTTTGCAAAGAACGGCCTCAACGGCACCACGATGAACGACATAGCCGTCGCTTCGGGCAAGGGGCGTCGTACGCTGTACACCTATTTCAAGCGCAAGGAAGACGTTTACTATGCCGTCATCGAGTCGGAACTGGAGCGGCTCAGCGACAAACTGGATGAAGTGGCCGCCCGAAAGACACGTCCTCAGGACAAGATTATTGAGCTAATCTACACCCATCTCACCATGATTCGTGAGACGGTAGTGCGCAATGGCAACCTTCGTGCCGAGTTTTTCCGCAACATCTGGACCGTAGAGAAGGTGCGGAAAAACTTTGACGAGGACGAGATGGAGCTTCTCCGTAAGGTTTATGCCGAGGGCAAGGCCGACGGAGAATTTGATATTGACAACGTGGGGCTTGTGGCCGATATTACGCACTATTGTATAAAAGGCCTCGAAGTACCGTTTATTTACGGTCGTCTTGGCCATGGATTGACCGAGGAAACCAGCAAGCCTCTCATCGCGAAAATTGTGTATGGTGCGCTGGGAAACAAGCACAGCGCCATTAAATGACATCGGGATATAAACAGCATTCATATTTATTCAAATCATAAAGATTATGGGATTATTAACAGGTAAGACAGCGCTTATTACAGGCGCAGCACGCGGCATTGGTAAGGCCATTGCCCTGAAGTTCGCAAAAGAGGGGGCAAACATCGCCTTTACTGACCTTTTTATTGACGAGGAACATGGCGGATTGGAAACCGAGCGCGAAATAGCAGCCCTTGGCGTCAAGGCTAAAGGCTATGCCAGCAACGCAGCCGACTTTGCCCAGACCGAGGCGACCGTCAACCAGATTAAGGCCGATTTCGGTTCAATTGACATTCTGGTGAACAACGCCGGCATCACAAAGGACACGCTGATGTTGAAGATGACCGAGCAGCAATGGGACGCAGTGATTGCCGTCAATCTCAAGAGCGCATTCAATTACATACACGCCTGCACGCCCATCATGATGCACCAGAGGGGTGGCTCAATCATCAATATGTCGTCAGTAGTGGGTGTTCACGGAAACGCAGGCCAGTGTAACTATGCTGCTTCCAAGGCCGGACTGATTGCCCTGGCCAAGAGTATCGGTCAGGAAATAGGCCGCCGTGGTGTTCGTGCCAACGCCATTGCCCCCGGATTCATTGATACAGCCATGACCCAGGCGTTGCCCGATGACATTCGTAAGGCCTGGATTGAGAACATTCCGTTGCGTCGTGCCGGACAGGTTGAGGACATAGCCAACGTGGCTACTTTCCTTGCCTCTGACCTTTCAAGCTATGTAACGGGTCAGGTTATTCAGGTAGACGGCGGCATGAACATGTAACAGATGCCGTAAAACGCATGCTTTCACACGATGCGGAGCGCTGTAGGGCCGGTGGTCTTGGGCGGTTTCGTATCGTGTGAATGATATTTTAAACGGGTGATGCCACAATGAGAGTCGTATACGAAGACAATCACGTCATTATCGTTCATAAGGAAAGCGGAGAGATTGTGCAGGGCGACAAAACGGGAGACAAGCCTCTTTCGGAAACCGTCAAGGACTATATCCGCGACAAATACCACAAGCCGGGCAACGTATTTCTTGGCGTAGTGCACCGCCTGGACAGGCCTGTCGCAGGGCTTGTAGTGTTTGCACGCACGTCGAAGGCGCTGTCACGGCTGAACGATATGTTCCGCAACGGCGAGGTTCATAAGACGTATTGGGCCATCACCAAGAACAAACCTGCCGAAGATGAGGGCACGCTGGTAAACTGGATTGTGCGTAACGAGAAGCAGAACAAGAGCTACGTTTATGACAAGGAGGTGCCGGGGGCGAAGCGTGCCGAGCTGAAATACCGCGTAATAGCGCACACCGAGAATTATCATTTGCTGGAAGTTCATCTGCTTACAGGCCGCCATCACCAGATAAGATGCCAGTTGGCACACATGGGTTGCGCTATCAAGGGTGACCTTAAATATGGTGCTCCACGGAACAATCCGGACGGAAGTATATCGCTTCTTTCGCGCGAAGTAGCTTTTATACATCCTGTTTCGAAAAAGGAGATAAAGGCAGAATCGCTTATTCCTGACGACAGGTTATGGCGTGACATTGCTGAAGAGGCAACAAAATAGCCGTCACTGCATATCTATTATATTATAGTTGTTTATTCCCTTAGTTTAATTTACTTTGCACCTGCATTTTCCTGACCAAGCGTTTATGAAGAAAGTCGTCAAGTGGGTTGGCATAACCGTTCTGGCTTCAGCGCTGTTGATAACGCTCCTGACACTTTTGTTCTACTTCCCGCCTTTCCAAAACTGGGCGGTAAGGCAGGCATCTGCCTATGCCTCGCAGAAGACGGGTATGCAGGTCAGCGTCGGCAGCGTCAGGCTTTCGTTCCCGCTGAACCTCGACATGAGGGAGGTAAAGGTGATTGAACCCAGCCGAAGGTTAAAGGCTGTAAACGATACGGTGGCTGATATCAGCAGCATGGTGGCTGACGTTCAGCTGCTTCCGCTGCTGCGAAAACAGGTGATGGTTGATGAGCTGGTGTTCAGCGGCATGAAGGTTAACACTACACACTTTATAGATAATGTGTGTATCAGGGGGCACGTTGGGCAGATGAGCCTGAAAGCTCACGGCATAGACCTTAGTCGTGAACATGTAAAACTGAACGACGCCATGTTGAGCGATGCCGACATTATCGTAGAATTGAGCGACACTGTACCGCCTGATACGACGCCTTCGGAGAACTTCTGGAAAATCAATCTCGAACGTCTAAAGCTGCGAAATTCGGCTTTAGCCGTACACATGCCGGGCGACACGCTATCGGTAAAAACCATTTTTACCAACGCTTTGGCTACGCAAGCTTACTTCGATTTATACAAGGGGCTGTACACAGTACGACATATTGACTGGGACGGTGGCGGCTTACAATACGACCAAAACTACGAACCGGCTGTGCGAGGCTTTGATTATAACCACCTTTTGCTGGCGGAACTGTCAATCAAAGCCGACTCTTTTTATTATTGCAATTCACGCATTGACCTGAAGGTTAGGCAAGCCATGTTCCGTGAAAAGAGTGGGCTGGTGGTTGATAGCCTGCGTGGACGTTTCATGATGGACAGCCTGAAGCTGGCACTTCCCGATTTAAAGTTTTCTACGCCAGGCTCACAAGTCAGGATGAAGATGGCGATGGACTTGAATGCCTTCGACGATATCCGCCCGGGAATATTAGAGACAGAGGTGCACGGTGCGATAGGACGTCAGGACCTGATGCTCTTTATAGGCAATGCCTTGCCGCGTGCGCTGGCAAGGACATGGCCGCGATATCCGTTGGTTGTCAATGGGAAGATGAGAGGAAACCTGCAGAAAATGCACCTCTCGGGCCTGACATTGAAGTTGCCCAAGACCTTTAGCATGACGGCCGACGGCTTTGTAGCCAACCTGACATCACCTGAACGTTTGTGCGCCGACCTTAACTTGCATGCCACCGCACATAGTCTGAAGTTTATCCTGCCCCTGCTGCCGCGCGATGTTACCAATGTTATCCGGATACCTGATGGTATAGCATTCAAAGGGCGTGTGCACGTAGACGGAAGTCGATATGGCAGCAGGTTTGTTGCCACGCAAGGCGGAGGAACGGTGCGTGGTGACGTGAATTTTGATGCCCGACGCATGTCTTATCAGGCCCGACTGTCGGTAAGCCGGCTCCCTTTGCAGCATTTCCTTCCGCATATGAGGCTGCATCCCTTTACGGGTACGGTTGACATGACAGGCGAGGGCACCGATTTGATGTCGCCCCGTACACGTCTGAAGGCAGCCGTAAGGATGCAACGCTTCAGTTATGACAAGTATGATCTAAGTGGCATTAGCCTTACGGCGCGGGTAGGTGGCGGGCGTATCACGGCGCGGGCAGATAGTAGAAACGCACTGTTGAAAGGCTTGTTGACGGTAGATGCGCTCACATCGGGTAGAACTTTTCGGGGCACCTTTGGATGCGATTTGGAAAGGGCCGACTTGTTTAAACTGCATTTGGTTGACGAGCCGCTGACGGTTTCGTTGTGCGGTCACGTTGACGTGAAAACCAACTTTAAACAATATTATAAGGTGCAGGGCCTGTTAAGCGATATGACAGCCTGGCGTGAGAAACGGTCGTTGCGACCTGACAACATTGTATTTGACCTTCTGACATCAACCGATACTACGCATATTGTTGCTGATTGCGCCGATTTTCATCTTAATATGGAGGGGCAAGGAGGATACCAGCACTTGTTGAAGAAGAGCAGTAACTTTTGGAAAGAGTTACAACATCAGCTTAAGAACAGGCACCTTAACCAGGCACGCCTTCGTCAGCGCTTGCCCGGAGCACGGCTTTATTTGAAGTCTGGGAAAAATAATTTAGTAAGCCGAATTCTGAAACACTTTGGTTACGAGATAGGCAAAATGTCGGTAAATATGGCGTCTTCTCCCTTGGCGGGATTGAACGGCCATGCTGAAATCGACTCGCTGGTGGTTGACAGTTTTCAGGTTGACACTGTCAGGCTGGCTCTCTTCTCAATGGAAGATGCCATGGTTTACCACTTGCAACTGCGTAATGGTAAAGGGAATCCACGGTATGTATTCAATGCTTTTGTCGACGGTGCACTTATCGAAAGGGGTGCTTACATCAAAACCCGTGTCTATGATGAGCATGACCGGCTTGGCATTCGGCTGGCCATGCAGGCTTCGATGGAGCAAAATGGTATTAGAATCCGTCTTTTTGATGACGACCCTATTTTGGGATATAAAAAGTTTGCCGTCAATGATAGCAACTATATCTTCTTGGGAGACGACCGTCGTGTGAGTGCAAATGTGGATCTCCGCTCCGCTAACGGAATGGGAGTTCAGGTTTATACCGACGATGAAAATACGGGAGCGCTGCAGGATATTACTGTCAGTCTGCACCGATTTGACTTGGGGCAGGTACTGTCCGTGATTCCTTATGCACCGGATGTAACAGGAGTGATGGATGGAGATTTCCATCTAATACAGACTAATAAGGAGTTATCGGTTTCTTCTGCTATTAATGTAGGCAAGATGACTTACGCGGGAAGTGCCGTGGGTAATATCGGAACCGAGTTTACTTATGTACCTAAAGAGGACGGCAGTCACTATGTAGACGGTGTGCTCACTAAGGATGGGAAGGAGATAGGGACGTTGACAGGTACTTATCTTTCGAAAGGCAACGGCTATCTTGATGCCAAATTAGGATTGGAGCGTCTGCCGATGGAGATGTTCAATGGCTTTATTCCAGAGAAGCTCGTGGGCTTTCGTGGCTATGCCGAAGGTACGCTGACGCTTCGGGGATCTTTAAAAAAGCCCGATGTGAATGGTGAGGTTTTCCTCGACTCTACCTTTATGTATAGTGAACCTTACGGTGTAGAAGTGCGCTTTGCCAATGACCCTGTAACGATTACCAACAGCCATTTGCTGTTTGAAAATTTCGAAGTTTTCTCTCATAATGATAGTCCTTTGAACGTGGAGGGGTCGTTCGATTTCTCGGATATGGATAAAATGATGCTCGACGTACGCATGAAAGCCAAGAACTTCTTGCTGGTTGATACCCGAGAAATGGGTCGTTCAGAGGCTTATGGTAAGGCTTATGTCGACTTTTTTGGAATGTTGAAAGGACCTCTTGACGACCTTGACATGAGAGGACGCCTGGATGTTTTGGGAACGACAAACTTGAAATATAACCTCAAGGACTCTCCCTTGTCGACCGATGATCAGCTTAGTGGACTTGTTGAATTTGTGAATTTGAAAGACACTTTGGCCGATGTGGTGAACCGTCCGCCTTTGACAGGCTTCAATGTTGACTTGTCAATCAATATTGACGAGGGTGCTCATGTTGACTGTTATCTTAATGCTGACCACTCAAATTATATTGATGTGATAGGTGGTGGCCAAATGCGGTTAAAGTATAATATGGCAGGCGATATTAATCTGACGGGGCGCTACACGATAGGCAGTGGAGAAATGAAGTATTCGTTGCCTGTTATTCCGTTGAAAACTTTTACCATTTCTGATGGGAGTTACATCGAATTCACAGGGGATCCCATGAATCCTCGTCTGCACATTACAGCGACGGAGCAAACTAAATCAACAGTAGGCGAAGGCTCAAATAATGGTAGAGCTGTCGACTTTATATGTGGCGTTGTGGTAACCAAGACTCTAAAAGAAATGGGACTTGAGTTTACGATCGATGCTCCCGAGGACATGACGATACACAATCAGCTACAATCAATGACCAAAGAAGAGCGTGGGAAGCTTGCTGTGACCATGCTAACGACGGGCATGTACTTGGCAGATGGGAACACAAGGAACTTTACAATGAACTCGGCTTTGAGCGCTTTTCTGAACAGTCAAATCAATCAGATATCAGGAAAAGCGTTGAGATCACTTGATGTTAGCTTCGGCGTGGACAACTCATTTAATGGTAATGGTACACTACATACCGACTATTCGTTTAAGTTTGCCAAGCGTTTCTGGAATAACCGACTGCGTATTGTCATTGGAGGAAAACTGTCGTCAGGTGCCGATGTTGTGCCACAGGAGCAGACTTTCTTTGATAATGTGACGTTCGAATACCGTTTGAGCGCTACCTCTAACAAGTATTTGAATCTGTTCTATCAGCGTGACAGTTACGACTGGCTTGAAGGTAGCGTGAGCAAGTTTGGTGGCGGCTTTATGTGGCGACGTAAGTTAAAGCGGCTGAAAGACCTGTTCAGTCTCCATGATTACACTGATGAGATACCGGCAACACCGGCTGATTCGACGAAGAAAATTATGACAAAACCATGAGAAGACCATATCGTTTCTTTACATTTACGCTGTTAGTGCTATTGCTTTCATTTATTGTTGGCTGTTCTTCTACCAAAAGTATTCCTGAAGGTGACCAGCTATTTACAGGGCTGTCTAAAATAACCTATGAGGCTCCTGAACGAGGAAAGCATTTCGTGGCAGTGCAAGAGGAGGTTGAGGCCGCTTTGGCTACAGCGCCTAATGGCTCACTTTTTGGAAGTAGTAGCCTGCGGTCACCATTTCCTATTGGGCTTTGGGTGTGGAATGCCTTTGTCAATGACAGTGACGCGGTGAGCCGATGGCTGCTCAATTCATTTGGTTCGCGTCCGGTATTAATGAGCTGGGTCAATCCTGAACTGCGCGCTTCGGTAGCGAGGCAGGTGTTGCGTGCCCACGGATATTTTCGTGGAGATGTGAGCTTTAACATGATAACTCAGCACAATCCTAAGAAAGCCAAGATTGCCTACAAGGTTAATATGGGACACCTTTTTACAATAGACAGTTTGCAATACACAGGTTTCCCCGCTGAAGGAGACAGTCTTATACATGCCACCACAGCTGATGCCAAACTGAAAAACGGCGATGCCTTTGATGTTTCTACCCTTGATGCCGAGCGCGTGCGCATCAGCAATCTGTTTCGTAACAACGGTTATTATTACTATCAACAGGGTTATGCTTCTTATCTTGCGGATACATTATCCGCTCCTGGCAAGGTATGGCTCAGGTTTCAGGAAGCTGAAAATATCCCCCAAGTGGCGCGGCGCAAGTGGTATATTGGCAATATGAGCATTGAAATGCGACGGCAGTTTATGGAGCAATTGGACGATTCTGTGCGTCGCCGTCGCCTTACAGTATGGTATAATGGCAAGCGTCCACCTATTCGTGTGCCTGTTATACTGAAAGATATGAAGCTTCGGCCCGGGCGACAGTATAGTTATCAGGATCATCAGGAGTCGTTGACGAAAATCACTTCAAGCGGACTTTTCAGCTTTATAGACTTTACTTTTGTACCCCGTGATACGACAGAACTTTGCGACACGCTTGATGTGAAGCTGAATTGTGTATTTGACAAACCTTACGATTTTTATGTTCAAGGCAATGTTACGGGAAAGACCAATAACCGATTTGGCCCGGGAATCGTCATCGGTCTGACGCGCCGTAACGCCTTTCGTGGTGGAGAACTGCTTGATGTAAACCTGAAAGGGAACTACGAATGGCAGACGGGACACCAGGGCGAGGGTACATCATCGCGCTTTAACAGTTATGAATATGGCTTCGATGTGTCGTTGGAGTTTCCGCGTTTCGTCATTCCATTTGCCGATTTATTTAGAGACAGAATAAGCCGAAGCTTCCGCAGACATCAGTTTTATTCAGTGCCTACGACGACCTTAAAGGTATCATCCGACATCATTAGCCGGGCCAACTATTTCAAACGTCATATAGTTTCAGGCGAATGGACCTATCAACTTCAGACGTCGGCTGTGTCGCGTCATCGCTTTAGTCCAATAATCTTCTCATTTGAATATATGAGAAGTTCTACCCATTCTTTCGATAGCATCATGCGTGCCAATCCTTACCTCTCATACACTATGCGAGATCAGTTCATACCTAAGATGCAGTATGTGTATACATTTACGAGCCCGTCTACCTATCGAAACCCTATATGGTGGCAGACTACATTTGGTGAGGCTGGCAACTTACTGTCGTTAGGGTATATGGCTGCAGGAAGAAAGTGGAATAATAAAGGTAAGGAAATGTTCAATAATCCGTATGCACAGTTCTTCAAGATAGAAATAGAGCTAGTGAAAACCTGGCGTCTTTCCGATCACAGTTCGTTGGTAGGACATCTCGATATCGGTGCAATGTGGGCGTATGGCAATTCGTCAGAAGCTCCCTATAGTGAGCAATTTTACGTGGGAGGAGCCAATAGCATACGTGCCTTTACGGTGCGATCGGTCGGTCCGGGAAGCTATCACGACCCATCTTCAGCCAGCATTTATTATCTTGATCAGACAGGCGATATCAAGTTTTTGGCCAATATCGAGTATCGACCACGACTTTTGGGTAACCTTTACGGCGCACTTTTCCTTGACGCGGGCAACGTATGGACGATGCGATCTGACAGCAGAAGTCTGGCCGTTTTCAAGTTTAAGCATTTGCCTAAAGAACTTGCTTTGGGAACGGGAGTGGGCTTAAGGTATGATATGGACTTCCTTGTCATCCGGCTTGACTGGGGTATTGGTCTGCACGTTCCTTACAAATCGGGATTCTATAACGTAGGAAGGTTCCGTGACAGCCAGAGTATTCATTTTGCCATAGGCTATCCATTCTGATTCCTTACTGTTTATCAAGGCTGCAGTGCTCAAAAAAACGAGGGTGCCTTTACGGCCTTTCTGTTTATTTTATTATCTTTGCACATAGATTAAAATCAAAAGGATTAACAAAACTATAAACTAAACAAAGAACATGAAACCTACATTATTACTGCTTGCTGCTGGCATGGGCAGCCGTTATGGTGGCTTGAAACAGTTAGACGGTCTTGGCCCAAACGGTGAAACTATCATGGATTACAGCATCCATGATGCCATAGAAGCGGGCTTCGGAAAAATTGTATGGGTTATCCGTAAGGATTTTGAGCAGGACTTTCGTGATAAGATTCTCAAGAAGTATGAGGGTAAGATACCTTGCGAACTTGTTTTCCAAGGCCTTGAAAAATTACCTGAAGGCTATACCGTTCCTGAAGGACGTACCAAACCCTGGGGTACGAACCATGCAGTAATGATGGCTAAAGAAGCCATTCACGAGCCTTTCTGTGTCATTAATTGTGACGATTTCTATAATCGTGATTGTTTTAAAGTGATTGGCAAATATCTTTCTGAACTTCCCGATAATAGCCGTGGCAAGTATGCTATGGTGGGCTTTCGCGTCAGCAATACACTGTCAGACAACGGTACTGTAAGCCGCGGCGTCTGCGAAAAAGATGCTAACGGTTTCCTGACAAGTTGCGTAGAACGTACAAAGATAGAGCGCAAGGAGGACGGGAAAGTAGCTTATTTGGATGAGAAAGAACAGTGGATATCGATTCCTGACAATACACCCGTCTCAATGAATGTATGGGGTTTCACTCCCGATTACTTTGAATATAGCGACGAATTCTTCACAGCCTTTCTTGATTCACCCGAGACAAAGGCAAACTTGAAGGCTGAATATCTTATTCCTTGGGTTGTAGATAAGTTGATTAAAGAGGGGAAAGCCACATGCGAAGTGCTTGATACGACAAGCAAATGGTTCGGTGTGACCTATTCTGCTGACCGTCCGGGCGTTGTGGCTAAGATACAGAAGCTTGTTGACGAGGGTGTTTACCCTGCCAAATTATTCTAGATTTTACATTTCATAACGATGATATTTGAAGGGATGCGCTCTGCAGGGCGCATCTCTTTTTTGTTTTTGTACGATATGTCAATCCCTTTACTGCCTTTTTACCGCGATTTATAAGTTCTGACCTATATATTAAATATTATTTTTCTTACCTTTGCGCCTATTATGGATTTGAACCTTTTAAGTGCCGAAGAAGCACGCTTGCTTGACCAGAAAATTGCCCAATCAGAGCATATCGTCATCATAACCCACTCGCGTCCAGATGGTGATGCCGTCGGCTCATCGTTGGGATGGGGCGACTATCTCGTATCTCATTACGGCAAGCAACCTACGGTAATTGTACCCAATGCTTTCCCCGACTTCCTCCATTGGCTGCCTGGATGTGAGCGAATTGTGCGCTTTGATAAGCATCCCGATGTGGTGAAGGCAGCCTTTGATGAGGCCGATTTGCTGTTCATTATGGACTTGAACCAACTTCTCCGCACCGAGGATATGGAGACTGTACTGGCTGCCTGCAAGGCCGACCGCGTGCTGATGGACCACCATTTGGGCCCCGATATTGATACATTTTTATGTATTTCACATCCCGATTTGAGCTCAACCTCCGAGGTTGTCTTCCGCGTGGTGTGGCAATTAGGCGGTTTTGACGAGCTGTCGTCAAAGTTTGCTGCTCCCATTTATTGCGGAATGATGACTGATACAGGCGGTTTTACCTACAACTCTACGCGCCCCGAGATTTTCTTTATCATCAGCCAGCTATTGACAAAAGGCATTGACAAGGACAAAATTTACCGTAACGTGTTCAACAACTACAGCCAGTGGGCCATTCGCCTGCGCGGCTATCTGATGTCACAGCGCCTAAATGTGTTTGAAGATATTCACGCCTCCTACTACACACTTACCCGTCAGGATATGAAAAACTACCACTATATGCGTGGCGATGGCGAGGGTCTGGTCAACGAACCCTTGCGCATCAAGGGTATGAAAGTGTCGGTCTCGCTGCGCGAGGACGACAGAATTGACAACCGGATATGGGTAAGTCTGCGTTCGGTTGACGACTTTTCAGTTGACGAAATGGCCCGCCACTTCTTCAATGGAGGCGGCCATTTCAATGCCAGTGGCGGCCGATTGGACTGCTCGCTCGACGAAGCCGTGGCCATTACACGCGAGGCTTTCAAGTTTTACGCAGAAGAGTTGAAGAAGTGATGGTCAATAATCTTTAA
>JABCNV010000027.1 GCA_013333935.1 Prevotella sp.
CCGATCGTGCAAAAAGTCCCAGCTCAAGCAGCGAGACAGGCGACTTGCTTTTTTCCGCAATGTTCATGATTATCAGGTCAGCGGCTTCGAGATGCTCTAGTTCCCAGTTCACCTGATAATCCATTTCGCCAGCCTTTGACGCATCCCAATGTTGCTGTCGCGGGTTAAACAGCAGCCACTTTCCGCCAAGAGCTTCAAACCTTTTGCCCAATTGCGTCTGCCAGTCGGTGCTGTTTCCCATGTCGATGGTGCCGGCCAGGAAAACCTTTACAGCCCCCGCCGTGTCCTGTCTGCTGGCTATCGTCTCGTGCGGATGCAGCATAACCACCTGCCCCCACACCCTGTTGGCAAACGCCGTTGCGAGCAACAGCAAGCCCGCTGCAACGGTCTTCATCTTCTGTTTTATCATAAGTCCTTACACCTTATTATATTATAGCACCGTTTTTCAATAGGTTTTCAATGCTGCCGACAATAACAGGAAAGAAACCGTGCAGCCTGTTGAAGTGCAGAATCTTTCATTCTGCGGCGGCCGTTTAGCCTACGTTGCCTGCCTTTACAAGGTATTCGGCTATCTGAACAGCATTAAGCGCTGCACCTTTCCTTATCTGGTCGCCCGTAAGCCAAAGGGTATTGCTGTTGTCGTCAGCCAGGTCTTTACGAATGCGACCGACGTAAATATCATCCTTTCCCGCGCTTTCCAGAGGCATTGGATAGACATAATGCTGCGCGTCGTCAACCAGAGTGACACCAGGTGCCGACTGCAAGGCCTCGCGAATCTCGGCAACGCCCAAGGGCCGTTCGGTTTCAAACCATACACTTTCCGAATGACTTCGAAGCGAAGACACACGTACACACGTTGCCGATGTGCGCACATCCGAGTGCATTATCTTGCGTGTCTCATAAAACATCTTCATTTCTTCCTTCGTGTAATCGTTGGGGGTCATCTTATCTATTTGCGGAATGACGTTGTAAGCCAGCTGATGAGGGAACTTCTCAATGGTGCTGACATGTCCCTCCTCCACCATTTCCCTATACTGTTGCTCCAGTTCTCTCATCGCCGCCGCACCGGCACCGGAGGCACTCTGGTAGCTGGCGATGTGCACTTTACGGATGTGGCTGAGCCTATCAATGGGGTTAAGAACCACAACCATCATAATAGTTGTGCAATTGGGATTGGCTATTATGCCGCGTGGATGGACGAGAGCGTCCTCCGGATTAATCTCAGGGACAACCAAAGGAACATCATCTTCCATGCGGAATTGGCTGGAATTATCAATCATTACTGCGCCATACTTCGTAATGGTATCGGCAAATTCGGCCGACGTTCCGCCACCGGCCGAGGTAAATGCAATGTCAATGTCTCTGAAATCATCATTATGTTGAAGCTCTTTTACGGTATATTCCTTTCCCTTAAAGGTATATTTGCGCCCCGCGCTACGCTTTGAACCAAATAAAACAAGGTCGTCGAGAGGAAATTTTCTTTCTGCAAGAATGCGCAGAAACTCTTGTCCAACGGCGCCGCTTACTCCAACAATTGCCACTTTCATAAGCTGTTGTCTTTATAACTTTAAACGTAATCATACAATCAGGTTGCAAAAATACAACTATTTATCTGATATGGCGACAATATGTAATTGTTTTATTCGGGCGGTATATAGGAAACTTCTTAACCGTTTTCACCCTTGTACAACGTTTTTTTACTACCTTTGTGGCTGACAAGAAAAGACTTATATGCCATGCCTTACATAGCATCATACTTCCCCATTACCAACCCTACGCTCATCTTTTTCGTGGTGTTGCTCATTATTCTGCTGGCACCTATCATCATGGGTAAGCTGCGCATACCACATATTATAGGTATGGTGCTGGCCGGTGTAGCCGTGGGGCTGTATGGCTTTAACATCCTGTCGCGCGATGCCTCTTTCGAACTTTTCGGACGGGTAGGCCTTTATTATATTATGTTCCTGGCTTCGCTTGAGATGGATATGGAGGGACTGAAGCGTAACAAATACCGTACACTGGTCTTCGCCCTGCTGACATTCAGCATACCTTTCATCCTGATGTATGCGACAGGCATACGTCTTTTGCACTACATGCCTATGGCAGCGGTGTTGCTGGGCATCATCATGTCGTCGAATACCCTGGTTTCTTATCCCATCGTTAGCCGCTACGGCCTGCAGAATAAGGACTGCGTTACACTTAGCGTAGGGGCTTCGATGGTGAGCCTGCTGGTGGCGTTGGTTTGCCTTGCCGCCGTCGTGGCATCGCATGATGGTACGGGCGACGCGCTGTTCTGGGCTGTCTTTGCAGCGAAATTCGCCGTTTATTGCACGGCTTTGATATGGTTGGTGCCCCGACTTACGCGGTGGTTCCTGCGCCGTTACAGCGATGCCGTCATGCAATTCATCTTTGTAATGGCCGTCCTTTTTCTTAGTGCAGCACTGGCTGAGCTCATCGGGCTGGAGGGAATCTTCGGCGCTTTCTTCTCGGGCATTATTCTGAACCGGTTCATTCCGCACGTATCGCCATTGATGAACCGTATAGAATTCATCGGCAATGCATTGTTCATACCCTACTTTCTCATCGGCGTAGGCATGCTTATCAATGTCAGATTATTGTTTCAAGGCGGTGGAATCATCTGGACCGTATTGTGTATCGTCATCTTCGGTACGTTGGGAAAGGCCATTGCTGCTTATATTGCGGGGCTCCTTTTCCGTCTGCCACGAGTGGCCTCGCACATGATGTTCGGCCTAACTTCAGCCCATGCCGCCGGTGCAATAGCCATAGTGATGGTGGGCATGAGGCTGACAACCACATCCGGAACGCCCATCGTTGACGAGAGAATGCTTAACGGAATTGTTATCATGATTCTGTTTACCTGTATCATTTCTTCGATTGTCACCGAGGCTTCTGCCCGACTTATCATCATCCGTGACAAGGAAATTCCGGCCGAAGACAACCGTAACGACGACGAATGCATACTGATTCCCGTCAAGTATGAGGAATACGCCAATCACCTGATAGATATAGCCCTGATGATGCGCAACCCTAAATTAGGACGGAGTCTTGTAGCACTGAACGTGGTTTACGACGACGACCACATGCGACATAACCAGGAAATAGGACATCGCCTGCTGGAACAGGTATCCGAATACGCCTCCGGCTCTGATGTTCACGTACAGACACAAGTCCGCATTGCAGCCAATATTGCGAACGGAATCAAGCATGCCTTCAAAGAATTTCGTGCCTCTGAAATTCTCATTGGCATGCACATGCATCCCAAAGTTTCTACAAAATTCTGGGGAGAATTCCATCAAAGCTTGTTCAATGGCCTTCACAGACAAATCATTATGGCCCGTTTGTATCACCCCCTTTCGACGTTAAGACGCATCGTTATCGCCGTTCCTTCGAGGGCACAATACGAGCCAGGCTTCTACAGATGGCTGGAACGACTAAGTCGTATGGCCGAAAACATAGAGTGTAGGGTACAGTTTTCGGGGCGAACTGACACGTTACAGATGATCAATCAGTATATAACGAACCGGCATCCGGGCGTAAGAGCTGTATATCAGACGATGGAACACTGGAACGAGTTGCCCCGTTTGGCGGCCACAATAGCAGACGATCATTTGTTCGTTGTGGTTACAGCGCGTAAAGGGACCGTCTCGTACAAGGCGGCAATGGACCATCTTCCCGACGAGCTTACAAAATATTTCAAAGGGAAAAATATCATGATTATATTCCCTGACCAGTTTGGGGACGACAAAACCACAATGACTTTTGCACAGCCTCAGCACACGGAGGAACGCTCGGCATACGAGGAAATACGAGAATGGGCGATGCGAAATAAACGACTGATAACAAGAAGATAATATACCTTACGGTGCAGGGGCATGCACGTTTAACCGTATCTGAACTGATCTATAATAATAAAGGTGTGACAATTGTAAGCCAGAATATAGAAAACAAAATAAGAAAACATGATAGATATCAAAGGTATAACCAAATCATTTGGCAATTTACAGGTGCTCAAAGGCATTGACTTGCACATCAACAAGGGTGAAGTCGTCTCTATCGTAGGCCCGTCGGGCGCCGGGAAAACGACGCTCCTGCAAATCATCGGCACCCTCGACAAACCTGATAAAGGCTCTGTTATGATCGACAATACAGATGTAAGCCAACTGTCTGAGAAAAGATTAGCCGACTTTCGCAATCAGCATATAGGCTTCGTTTTTCAGTTTCACCAGCTCCTTCCCGAGTTTACCGCTCTGGAAAACATCATGATTCCAGCCTTCATTGCAGGGAAAAGTCGGCATGAGGCCAGAGAAAGAGCCGAGGAATTATTGGCTTTTATGGATCTCTCCGACCGCGCAGGACATAAGCCTAATGAGCTTTCGGGAGGCGAAAAACAACGTATTGCTGTAGCCCGTGCATTGGTAAACAACCCTGCTGTCATCCTTGCCGATGAACCATCTGGAAGCCTTGACTCAAAGAACAAGACTGACTTGCACCGTCTTTTCTTCGACCTTCGCGATAAATTCGGTCAAACCTTTGTCATCGTTACGCACGATGAAAGCCTTGCTTCCATCACCGACCGCACCATTCACATGAAGGATGGTCTACTCACTGGCACGTCAGTTACTAACAACGACGCTTCTATCTGATTCCTTCGTCAATTCATACACACAGTATCTCGCAAATACATTCATCATGAATCAAATTAAACTTGGTGATTATAACACCCTAACGATGGTTAAAGTAGCCGAGCGTCCCGACCCTCATGCTTTTGGCGGGAAAGAGGTTTTCGGAATTTATCTCGACGGAGGTAAGGAGGGAGATATCCTCATGCCACAGAAATATGTGCCCAAAGGCGTAAAAACAGGCGATGAAATAAAATGTTTTGTATACCTTGATCAAGATGAACGACCCATCGCTACAACTGAAACTCCGTTGGCAAAAGTGGGAGAATTCGGCTACCTTGAGTGCACATGGGTGAACGAATACGGTGCCTTTCTGAACTGGGGACTGATGAAAGACGTGTTCTGTCCGTTCCGAGAGCAGAAACGGAAGATGGAAATCGGCGAACGATACATTGTTTATCTATACGTCGATGAGGAAAGTTACCGCATCGTCGCTTCTGCCAAGGTTGAGCATTTTCTACAGGATGCCCTGCCCGTTACAAGCAAAAAAGCCGACAACGACGTCCAACAAGCCGTCCGATTGGGTGAGGCCTTGCCTATCCTTGTCTGGCAGAAGTCGCCCTTGGGCTTCAAGGTTATCATTGACAACCGATATCAAGGCCTTATCTATCAAGACCAGATATTCCGTCTCGTCCACACAGGTGACCAGCTGCAAGGCTATATCCAGAACATTCGGCCGGACGGAAAGATTGACGTCAGCCTGCAACCCGTAGGACGTCAACAGACAGAAGACTTTGCCGAAACACTGCTACAATATCTCAAAAACAATAGCGGAGTTTGCGAATTAGGTGACAAAAGCGATGCTGAAGCCATATACCGGCAGTTTCACGTCAGCAAAAAGGTTTACAAACGAGCCGTTGGCGACCTCTATAAACACAGGTTAATCACAGTGGAACCCACCCGTGTGAAGTTAGTTTAACGATGAATGTGACCGCCCTTCACATTGCTATGGCCTTATCATAAACCGATAAAGCACCCATAATAAAAAAGGATACCTTGCGCTCATGCAAGGTATCCTTTTCTCAATTATAATGATATAATGTCGTCTTACATATTTAGAACTCGGCGTTTTTCGGCGTACGGGGGAATGGAATAACGTCACGAATATTCTGCATTCCGGTTACAAAAAGTATCAATCGCTCAAAGCCGAGCCCGAAACCAGCATGCGGACACGAACCATACTTGCGGGTATCGAGATACCATGTATAGTTATTCTTGTCCATTCCACGGCGTTCAAGCTCATCAAGAAGCTTCTGATGACTTTCCTCACGCACCGATCCGCCGATGATTTCACCTATACGGGGGAACAGCACATCGGTGCCTTGCATGGTACGTCCGTCCGCATTCTTCTTCATATAAAAGGCTTTTATCTCAGAAGGATAATCGGTCATGATAACCGGTCGCTTAAAATGCTCCTCCACAAGATAGCGTTCATGTTCAGAGGCTAGGTCCATTCCCCATCCCGTTATCGGGAATTCGAACTTGTGTCCAGCCTTAACAGCCTCTTCCAAAATATGAATTCCCTCGGTGTAAGGGAGACGGACAAAGCCCTCATTAACGACTGACTCGAGCGTTTCAAGAAGCGTCTTGTCTATCATCTTGTTGAGGAATTCCAAGTCGTCCTTGCAGTTGGTCAGTGCCCAGTTCACACAATACTTGATGAAATCTTCCTCAAGATCCATCAACTCGTCCTTGTCCATGAAAGCCACTTCCGGCTCAATCATCCAGAATTCGGCCAAGTGTCGCGGCGTGTTGCTGTTCTCAGCGCGGAACGTCGGGCCAAAGGTATAGATGGCACCTAAGGCTGTTGCCCCCAACTCACCTTCGAGCTGGCCCGACACGGTAAGGCTTGTCTTCTTTCCAAAGAAGTCTTTTTCATACTCAACCTTGCCGCCTTTTGCTACCCGTTCAAGGTCAAGGGTTGTCACCTGAAACATTTCTCCCGCTCCTTCTGCATCGCTGGCTGTGATAATCGGCGTATGGAAGTAATAGAATCCATGCTCATGAAAGTAACGGTGTATGGCTATAGCCATGTTGTGGCGTATGCGGAAGACGGCACCAAACGTATTTGTACGCAGGCGCATGTGGGCATACTGGCGCATATATTCAAAGCTCTGGCCCTTCTTCTGCATAGGGTAATCACTCGGACAAAGACCGTAAATCTCTATCTCCCGAGCCTGAACTTCTACGCTCTGACCCGCTCCCTGGCTCTCTACAAGCGTGCCAGTGGCACGAATGCACGCGCCGGTGGTGATACTTTTCAGCTGTTCGGCATCCATCACCTCGGGGGCAACCACCACCTGTATATTCTTAATAGTCGAGCCATCGTTCAAGGCAATAAAATCTACTGCCTTGCTACTGCGGTGCGAACGCACCCATCCCTTTACCGTTATATCCTTTCCATAATCGGTGCTGACGAGGGCATCGACAACTTTTACTCTTTTCATGATAACTTATTCATTCTCATTAGTCGTTCTCATTCCTGCACACTATTACTCGAACATGCCGCTACGAAGCATATCAACCTCCTGTTCGGTCAGGAAACGCCAGTCGCCACGGCGAAGGTTTTTCTTCGTAAGTCCGGCAAACTGCACACGGTCAAGCCTGATAACACGGTAGCCAAGACTCTCGAAGATACGGCGAACGATACGGTTCTTACCACTGTGAATCTCAATACCCACCTGGTTATGAGCCTCCTCGTTGGCATATTCGATAGCATCTGCATGCACTTCTCCGTCCTCCAGCTCAATGCCGTCGGCAATCTTCTGCAGGTCGGCCATGGCCACATCCTTATCCAGAAATACATGATATACCTTCTTTTTCAGGAACTTCGGGTGCGTAAGCTTGCTGGCCATATCGCCATCATTGGTGAGCAAAAGCACACCGGTGGTGTTGCGGTCAAGGCGTCCTACCGGATAAATACGCTCGGGGCACGCATCCTTTACGAGGTCCATCACGGTCTTGCGCTGCTGCGGGTCGTCGCTTGTAGTGACATAATCCTTCGGCTTGTTGAGCAGAACGTAAACCTTCTTCTCAATAGATACCGGCTGATCATGGAATTTTACCTCATCCGAACGCAGCACTTTGGTGCCCAGTTCGGTCACAACGGTGCCGTTTACGCTCACTACACCAGCCTGTATAAACTCGTCAGCCTCACGGCGTGAGCATACACCCGCGTTGGCCAGATATTTATTCAGGCGGATAGGCTCGTTGGGATCGATGTGTTCTTCCTTATATTCTATACGCTTCTTGAAGCTGTATTTTGCATTGGGATCGTAGCCCGGGCGCTGTCCGTAGCCTCCCTGACGGGGCTGGTAACCGCCTTGCGGACGACCATAACCACCCTGCTGCTGACGTCCGTAGCCGCCCTGACGGGGCTGATAACCACCTTGCGGACGACCGTAGCCGCCCTGACGGGGCTGATAACCGCCTTGCGGACGACCGTAACCACCCTGACGGGGCTGATAGCCGCCTTCACGAGGCTGATAACCTCCCTGGCGCGGCTGGTAACCTCTCTCCTCGTTATTATTGTTAAAACGGGGGCGACCGTAGCCGTTCTGGCGCGGCTGATAACCGCCTTCACGCTGTTGGTATGCACCCTGACGCGGCTGATAACCACCTTCGCGAGACTGATATGCGCCCTGACGGGGCTGGTAGCCTCCCTCTTCGCCATTGTTATTGTAGCGGGGACGCACGTAACTGCCTTGACGGGGCTGATAGTTTCCACGGGGCTGATAGCCGCTATGCTGGGGACGCGACTGCTCACTTCCCTGCTGAAGACCGGCTCCGAAGCCCTCGGGACGGAAGCCGCCCTCCTCGGGTTTGCTGCTTCTGTCGGTGCTGTAAGCACGTGTGGTATGGATACGGGGGCGCTGCGGGCGACCCGCTCCTGCCTGATACTCTCTCTGATAACCAGAAGGACGTGTATAACCTTCGCGGCCGTCTTCTGCACTCTGGCTCTGCTGCTCTGCAGAGTCCTGACTTTTCTTTTCTAATTCTTCTGACATAATTGCTCTGATTTATAGCCTCTCGGCTATGGTCAATAAATGTTATCTAAAAATAAAAACTAAGTTGTTCATACTCAATGGCGATGCTATCCGGCCGCCTTTGCAGGGTGCACGGGAGCTCCCGCCGGTGTGCGGACGCTTACATGCCCGTATAATTGAGCGGCGTTATGGCCATGAGCTCGGCCTTTACCTTATCATTAACGTTCAACGTACTGACAAACTCATGAATAGTTTCCTCACTCATGGGCTTGTTCGTTCGCGTAAGTGCCTTCAGCGCCTCATAGGGATGGGGATAGCCTTCGCGGCGAAGGATGGTCTGTATAGCCTCGGCCACCACGGCCCACGTGCCGTCAAGGTCGGCCCTCATGCGCTCTTCGTTCAGGATAAGCTTGCGCAGTCCCTTCAGCGTGCTTTGTATAGCGATGATGCTGTGGCCCAGAGGCACGCCGATGTTGCGGAGCACGGTCGAGTCGGTAAGGTCGCGCTGCAGGCGGCTTACGGGCAGTTTGGCCGAGAGAAACGTCAGTATGGCATTGGCCATACCGAGGTTACCCTCCGAGTTTTCATAGTCAATGGGGTTCACCTTATGGGGCATGGCGCTCGACCCCACTTCACCGGCCTTGATTTTCTGCTTGAAATAGTCCATGGAAATATACATCCAGAAGTCGCGGTCAAGGTCGATCATGATGGTATTGATGCGGCGGATGCCGTCGAAAACAGCCGCCAGATAGTCGTAGTTGCTGATTTGCGTAGTCCACTGTTCGCGCTCCAGGCCGAGCTTTTCGCTGACGAAACGGTCGCCGAAGGCGCGCCAATCGTACGACGGATAGGCTACGTGATGGGCATTGAAATTGCCTGTTGCACCGCCAAACTTGGCTGTAATCTTCGAGGCCTTCAGCGTTTTGAGCTGCTCGGTAAGGCGGTAGACGTAAACCATCATTTCCTTTCCCAGGCGCGTAGGCGATGCAGGCTGCCCGTGAGTCTTGGCCAGCATAGGAACGTCGCTCCACTCATCGGCATACTGCTGCAGCTGGGCGACGAGCTCTTCCACCTGTGGATAATACACCTCGTGTAGGGCTTCCTTCAGCAACAGCGGGGTTGCGGTGTTGTTGATATCCTGCGAGGTAAGGCCAAAATGGATGAATTCCTTGAAAGGTTCCAGCCCGCCTATCTTGTCAAACTCCTCTTTCAGGAAATATTCCACGGCCTTGACATCATGGTTCGTCACCTTTTCGATGTCCTTCACGCGCTGTGCATGCTGCTCGTCAAAGCGGCGATAGATGTCGCGCAGGCGTTCAAAAAGGCTGTGGTCAAACCGTTCAAGCTGCGGAAGAGGAAGCTCACAAAGGCTTATGAAATACTCAATCTCAACACGGACACGATAGCGTATGAGCGCATATTCAGAAAAATAGCCGGCCAATGCCTGTGTCTTGTTACGATAACGGCCATCGATAGGTGAAATGGCTGTTAATAAATCGAGATTCATAAACGGAACGATGTAATACGTATTATTATAGTGCAAAATTACGAATTATCTTCGATACGCCCTACACTGCCCCTGAAATTTTAGGAGATAATAACAAAAAAGTCGGTTTCGAACGACGGGGAAAATTCCCGAATGCAGAAGAAAGTAAGAGATTTTCATGTGTTTTTAACACTTCCCCACAGGCTGTTCCAGCGTTCATGACAACGCTTCCGGCACACCATTGCACAGGCCTTCGGCCACTCTGGCCCTATAGCGGCCCGCTCTTTAGCCCGTAAACGTGAAACCGTTACGGCGTAAACGCAGGGCGGTTACGGTGTAAAGGCCGGGCGATTACGCCGTAGAGACAACACCTTTACATCGTAAAGACGCAACCATGACAACGAAAAAGCAAGGGCGAAAAACAAGAAAGCGGGGCGTATCGCCCCCTCCCTGCTTATAATCAATTGTGCAACAATGTATTACAAAAATCGTTCAGGAACGGGCTATTTGCAGACAAGGCACAGCACGAACGGAAATATCGTATTCTCAACACACAAGAAGTAAAGATATTTCCTTGTTTTTAACAAATGGGCCGACAAAAGCCCCCTGACGGCGGGAAGGCGCTGTTACAAGTCCTTTTTCCTGAAAACACGAAGCGAAAGCGCGTAAGGCACCGCCACCCACAGCAGCAGGAGCACGGCAGAGACGGCGATTCCGACCGTTGCTCCAAGGAAATCCTTGAAGGCCGCACCCGAGTATCCCATCATGGCCGAGACGTCGAGCTTCATGATTACCTGAAAGCGGGCGAGGTCGATAGGGTTCAGCATCATCAGCCCCATGAGGGGCTTGTCGCCGGGCCACTCGCTCATCACGAAGAGAAGATAAAGCAAAACGGCGTCGTAAATCATGGTAAAGAGCAGCCATAACAGTATGGCCGCGCCTATGCCACGTGTTTTATCGGCCGAGAGCGTGGCCGTAAGGAAGGCCACCGACACAAAGATTAGCGTCAGCACACAGCCCATAAGCAGCAGGACGAGGCCCGTACCGGCGCTGCTGTACAGCAGAATGGGGATACCCGCACCCACAAGATAGGCCAGCAAAAGGCTGCCCGCTGTGCCCATATACAGGCTTTGCCACACCTGACGGCGCTGCACGGGCTGGCTGAGCAGGAGCACGATGAAAGCTCTTGAGTCGTAAAGATATGTGACAGTATAAAGTAACGACATCAGGGGTACGATGAAGAGCGTGATATTCAATATCGTCAAGGCTCCCTTTGCCTCATTATCTTGCAGAAGCAAAGAAGTCCAGGAGATAACCGCCAACAGCAGAAAATAGCAGATAACAACACGACTTTTGATGTTGTCGAGGCAAATTATGTTCGTTATTTTCTTCATGACCCGCTACTTGTTATTATTGTTTAAGAACGTCATGACTGCCTGCGTGACGTCGGGTTGTCCGCTTTCGGCAAGCAGTTGCTCCACTGATTTGAAGAACAGCACCCTGCCCTCATCCATGAATATAACGTGCGTAACCATGCCTTGAAGCTCGCTGAGGATGTGCGAGGTGATGAAGACGAGCTTGTTTGTTTCCCTTTTTATCTTGCGTTTCAGTATGTCGGCGGCAATGGGATCGAGGCTCGCGGTAGGCTCGTCAAGGATAAGGATATCAGGATTGAAGAGGAAAGCCAGTGCGGCGTTTACCTTCTGACTGGTGCCTCCTGACAGGGTTCCCGTGCGCTGTCGCGCAATGGAGGCGATGTCGTAGTCGCGATAAAGTTCCTCGTCAAGCTGTTCGTGGCGGCCCCTGACGCTTTTTATCGTCCTGAAAACCTCGCCCACGCTCATGTTTTCAGGGAAAGCGCTGTTCTGTTGCATAAAGCCTATCTGCTCCCTGCAGGCAGGATTGTCCTGTACATTGGCACCATTGATGAGCACTTCGCCCGTCTGTGGAGTGACGAGCCCGAGGATGCACTTCATCAATGTCGACTTGCCGCAGCCGTTAGGACCTACGAAAGCTATGCGCTGTCCGGCGTCAAGCTGCAGGTTTATATCGTATAGGACGTGGTGACGGCCATACGATTTATTGAGGTTTCGAATGGTTATCATACGGAAAATGGATTCATGGATGGGGTGTGGTCAACATAATTGTCGGGCGTGATGGTAGGCAGCAGCTTCTCGGTAGCATCAAGAAGGTTCATCAGGAAGCTGCGGAAGAAGAGCAACACCGTCTCGTTGCTCTCGGCCAACATAGAGAAAAGGCTTAACGGATGGTAAGGAACGTCGCCCGTTCCGTCCCTGTTGAGGTCGTAACCCTCATAGTTATCCCAATAGTTGCCATCAACAAAATTATGGTTATAGCTGACGTTTGTCGTGAGATCAAATGTGTTTCCGCGAAAATTGTTTGCCCTGATGGTATCGTTGTTACTGGCTGAAATAAGGCGGATTCCCCAGCCGTTATCGCGGATTTCGTTATGACTGACGGCCAGATCAGAGCCTCCGTCAATCATCAGTCCGACGGTATTGCGCCGGAATTTGTTGCGCATGATGTGGCTGTACTGCAGTTCTTTGATCAGGAGGCCGTATGAAGAGGTTCCCTCATTCAGCTCAAAAATGTTGTCGAGCATGGTGACATGGTGGGCAAACATAACCGCCACACCAGCCTTGTTATGACTGAAATGGTTCTGCTCGTAAACGTTATAATGGGAGAACATAAAGTGAAGGCCATAACGGTCACAGCCGCTGATGCGGTTGCGCGCGATGTGCGAATGGTCAACAAATTCAAGATAAATACCGTCTCTGTTGTGTCCAATCTTGTTGTCAACGATGTTCATGCCCGTGCTTTTCCAGCAATGGATGGCATTTCCCATCAGCGGATTGAAAGTAATATCGCTGGAAATGTCGTTACGGCTGACCGTACAGTCGGAGGCATTCTGAAGCATCAGGCTGAACTGATTGGCGCGGAACACGCAATTCCTGACCGTAACGCCATGGACATTCTGCCCATGAAGTCCGCAAAAATCAATATTGGAGGAACGTGCCGAGTTAATAATCTTCAGCCCTTCAACAGCTACGCCGTCCGCCTTCACCTCGACAACGTTTCCCTTACGGTCGCCATCGATGACCGGAAAGCCCACACCCTGCAGGGTGATACGACGTGTTATCTTGATGCGCTCGTGGTAAACCTTGCCCGAATAAACCTTTATCACATCGCCGTCACGTGCCAGGGCCAGCGCGCGGGCAATGCTGGTACACGCCCGATTCGGCCCAACGTCAATTGTGCGACCACATACAGGCAGGCTAATAAGGAAGGCAATTAATGCCCCGCATGCTGTATGCGCAGTCTTTCCCATGTATCAAGTAGTATAGAGCGCGTCTTTTTGGCAAACTGTTCAGCATGTGCCGTGCTCTTGAAAGCGGCTACACCACCGTTCATCGGGCTCTTGATGTCCTGCCCCAATACCAGTGCTGCATGCTTGATATCGATGAGCGAGTCGGGCGTTTCATAGTCGGCAACGTAGATTTTCAACAGCGTACTGTCGGCAATTTCCTGCTTATGCAGATAATGAAAGAGGCATGAAACGTCGTCAAACTTAAAGCATTTGCCCTTGTCGGTGATATACTCGCAGGCAAATTTAGGGTCTTCTATCGTCATTCCACAAGCCGTACAATTGTCCTGTCCGAGGGCAACGGGCTGCGGTTTGTCGCTGGGCCGGCAGGCAACAAGCGACGAAAGTATCAGTATCAGCGTAAAAACTGATACTGATACCTTAAAATTCTTCATGTTATTCATTTAGCAAGTGGTCGGTTTCTTTTTGAACAAGTCGAAAACTCCTATCTCTTTGAAAACTACAAAGGCCAGGATAAGGCCCGCCAAAATGAGGAGATAGCCTCCATAATGGGGCTGGGACAGGGCATCAAAATTAAGCAGTGTCTTCTCGCCTATGATTGGCGGCTGATAAGCCATGCCCGGAACCTTGATGGGGGCGTCGGGTGAAAGGTTGTGCCCATAGACGTAAGTCCAATGGTAAAAGTCGATAAAGCCCAACACTCCAAATATGCCGAAGGAGATGAGTCCGGCCAAAGTCAGCTTCTTGCTCTTCATAAATGCAGCCACGGCAAAGCATACAGCAAAGGCCAGAAGCAAATAAGGCAGCACCGTGAACTCCCAGAAGTCGCCCTTATGCATCTGTGCCATGCCCACGTAATGGTTCAACTCGTTAATCTTGTACAGGTCATTTCCGCCGTCGCCACCCGACAATCCTTCATAGCCACCAATGAACAGTGACATGCCTTCTGGGTATTGGGGAGCCGCTAAATCAATGCGCCATACGGGCACAAAGGCACTGACGGCAGTAAAAATGGCTGCAACAATAAGCAGTGCCCTGCTGAGTTTCGATATATTACCTGCAAAATTTAGTTTCATTGATATTGATTTTTACAAATTAAATAAATGATTATTCCTTGCGAAACAAACCTCTTTTTGATGTGGATCAGGCTCAAATTACCTGTGAAAATAATTTTCATTCAACATCAAAAAGATTTCTGTCCTTCGATTTTATATTCAACAGCCGTCCTTCCCCCAAGCTAAATGCTCGGGGAAAAGGAACGGAGGTGTGTTATTTAATGACGATTATGCCCCGTCTTTGCAGCGCCCTGCTGTGTGGTTGGCTTTGTTACCTGGAACTGTGAAGGCAGTTTGTCGTCAATGGTAAACGACAAAGGAACATTGCTTCCCTTAGGCGAAACGCGGAAATAACCCTGCATTTCCTGATGGAGAGCACTACAGAAGTCGGTGCAATAGAACGGTATGATGCCTACTCGGTTAGGTATCCACTTGAGCGTTTGCGTCTCACCAGGCATCACTAACAGTTCGGCGTTGTTGTTTCCCTTGATGGCAAAGCCGTGCGGAATGTCCCATTCCTGCTCAATATTCGTCACATGAACATATACTTCATCGCCAATCTTGATACCCTCTATGTTGTCGGGAACCAGACGAGAGCGTATGGCAGCCATATAAATATCGACACGATTACCATGGCGTTCTACCCTTGCCTGCTGGGCTGTAGCGGTTTTATACGGGTTGTGGTTGTCGGCAAGATTAGTGAACAGCAATACATTCGGTCTGACTTTATCCGCAGCAATGGCACTCGCATAGTGCGGCTCGCCGATAGTAGGGAACTCAAGAATAAGTTTCATCTTCTTGCCACTGATGTCATAAAGTTGCGCAGCCTGACACAATTCAGGGCCTGTCGGGAGGAAACAATCCTTGGTAATCTTGTTGTATGCTACCATATACTTGCCGTAAGGCTTCTTGGTGTCGGCACCAAATACAGAGAGATGGCCCACGCTATAATAAGTAGGGATGCGGTCTTCTATCTGAAGTGTCTTCAGATTCCATTTTACAATTTCCGAAGAAATAAAGAAACTGGTGTATGCATTACCATCTGCATCGAACTCGGTATGGAGAGAACCGAGGCCCGGTGACTGCACTTCGCCGTGTAAAGCATCCTCATATTTAATAACGTTGATGCCCTCAACCTTGCCCGTAAATTTATGATTCTTGATGGCTTCCTGTATTTTCGTAAAGCTGAAAACAGGCAAATTAGCACTCAATTTACCATTACCCACGATGTATTCACCCGTAGGATCGACGTCAACTCCGTGAGGAGACTTCGGACAGGGAATCAGATAAAGGAAGTCGTTATACTTGCGGGTATCAATCAATTTTACCTTATTCAGAATCTCTGACGTAGCCTGCTCTGTATCCTCATGATAAACATTATGAGCATATTTGCAGTTCTTCCACTCGAAATCGCCCTTAGCTGCATGTTCTGCAGCCTTTTTCCAGTTGATGGCGAGGATGTAATCCTTATCATTCTGCGACGCATTGACCTCAAGCAGAGAGTGTGCTTCCTCCGTGTTATAGCAGGTAAAGAATGACCAGTCGGCCGAAGCGTTCTTCCCGCTGTGGCTTAAATCATAATTGAATGGGGGCAAAGACAACTGGAAATCAAGCGATAATCCACCGGAATTCTTGTCTACCTTAATATAAGATATGTGCCCGCGGAAGTTCTTTTTGTAGTCTTTGATTGGTACATCACCATTTTCATAGTCAGCCGGAACACTGAAACGTGTACCTGCTACAATATATTCGGTGTTGGAAGTAATGAATGGAGAAGCATGGTTTCCTGCCGAATTCGGCAACTCTATAATCTCTGCCGTACGGAAAGTCTTCAAGTCAATACGGGCAATACGTGGCGTATTGTTGGCATTGATAAACAGCCAGCGTCCATCATACATGGCGTCAGTCTCCGACAGCTGCGTGTGATGAGAGTCGTCCCAAGGCACAAAACCAAACGAAGTATTCAGCATAGGCTTCGTATTTTCATTGTAACCGTAGCCATTTTCGCCATTTTGAGAGAAAACAGGTATTACCTTAAGCAAACGCCCTGACGGGATACCATAAACTGCAACTTGCCCGCTAAAGCCACCAGAAACGAAATCATAATACTCATCATAGTGCCCAGGAGCTACATAAACTTTCTTAGCTGCATCTTCGTCTACTGCGATATGACCGCCCTTTTTCATCTTACAAGACTGAAAAGAACCGCACAAGGCAACCAACGAAGCTAATGCAAATACAACTTGTCTTTTCATATTAATAAAAAACTTTTAGTTAATAGATGTAAAGCTATCACTTTATTCCAATAATGCAAAGATAGGAAAACAATCTATAAACCTATGTCGGAATCTGTTGGTTTTATTCTAATTTTAAATTAAATTAAGGCTAAAAACTATATATCTGCAACCCAATCAATACCTCATGCAAAGGTAGATAGATTCTGGTTTGAAATAATTTTAGCGCGTAAAAGCAAATAACACCAACGAAAAAAGCCTCACAACCCTCTTGAGTTATGAAGCTTTCTCATCATCGTGGGCGTTGACGGATTCGAACCGCCGACCCTCTGCTTGTAAGGCAGATGCTCTAAACCAGCTGAGCTAAACGCCCGATCTATCTCGGATTGCGCGTGCAAAGGTAGTATCTTTCTCTCGTTCTACCAAATTTTTATATGTCTTTTTTCAAAAAGCTGATATAAGACTGGCGGAGAAAGGCTTTCCCAAGGTACATTACAACCGCGGTTTCCACCTCTTTAGCAAGATGATAACAGCGGTTGTCATGTGCATCTATACTGTCAATCAGTTCAACAATGCCTTCACCGTCGAATGCTGCTTGCCATGATAGACCGTAACTACATAAAGACCGGCAGGCAAACCACTTAGCGGAAGTGTATATGTACCGTTCTTCAGTCGGCCCAAATAGCTTTGGCGAACCACGTTCCCAGCTACAGAAGCCACTTCCACACGCACATTCTCTTCCCTGTCAAGGTTAAGAACCACCTGTGCTCCCTTGCCGCCGGCCATGCTCACGACAGCCTTGCCGCCGTGCCCTGCCGTCGTGTTCACAATACCCGTAGATACGTTCTTATATATCAAGGCAAACTGTTTGATCTCCACGCTGTAGCTTTTTGATGCAGTCATTCCGGCACTGCCTATTGCAAACTGCATAAAATTGAAATACAGCGGATAGGCTCCACGGTCAGAAGGATGGTCCATCAGATCGGCCAGGGCCAGACTGATGGTATAGTCTTTATTCTTTTCAAATCCCGAGAATTCCTTGTTGATGGTCTGTATTCCTCCGTTATTCTCCTTGAAACGCATACTCAGTTTGCGCACGTTTACCTCGCCAGGATTGAACGTCAGCTTAATGCTGTCAGGCAAACTATACAATGCCACATCGTTATTATAAGCCACATTGCTGTTGCGTCCTGACTTATACGTAAAACTTGTCTTCACCGATTGCTCGGTTGGGGCATTCACGACGTTCTTCAAATTGTTCGATGTCGTCACCTTCCATGAGGCGTCGGTAAAGGGCCGAACGGCCATCGGGCTGTGCTCGGCCACTTCTACCTTCACCTTTATCTGGTCCTTATACGCGCCCAACGAGCCGGTAACGACAGCCGTTCCGTTCCTCAAGCCATGCAAAACACCGTCTGTTACCGAGCACACTGCAGGGTTGTCGACCTCCCATGTCAGCGCCCCCGGGTAGAGTCCCATCAGGTTTCCTTCAACCTCTGTCTGCACTTCTATCGGGTAACCCGTCCTGTTGTCAAGCAAAACCGAATCCAATCGGATGGAAATTGTGCTCTCGGCCAACTGCTCGACCGTGATTTTCGTCGTTGCACCATTATACGTTGCCGTAATCTCTCCGCTCTTTGTCCCTGACGCCAGGAAGCTGCCGTCGTCCAGAATCTTGCCTACCGAGGGGTCAACGGTTTGCTTAACACCCTGCACATTCTTCGAAACCAGCACGCCATACTGGTTATAACCATAGAACAGTGGGGTATAAACGCCATATCTGGGCAACCTGATACGCTCTTTCACGCATCTTATTTCGCTGATATTATTGTCGGTAGGAGCCGTCGAAACCACATAAATGCCGTTCGACACAGCACGTTCCTGTCCGTCGCTGTTCTTGTTCATCGGCCCGAAATCCTTCAAAAACAGACAGCTTGAACCGCCTCCGTCCAGATTGATAGCATCGTAAGCGCCTACAAACTTCATGATTTCGGCCAGGTCTTTTGTCGTGGCTCCCGTCGAGATGGTGCTGCGACCGTCAACCACGCAGTGGATAGCCGTCTTCCTGTCAGCCGTATAACCGAAGCCCGTGCGCGGGTGAAGCTCGTCCCAAACATCAGCCGTGCTCACCACGCCACCCTTGATTATCAGGCTCCGTATATCGCCGCCTATCACCTCGGAAAACGATTTCGCGTTGCCTTCCAATGTCAGATTAAGCGTTATTTTCACCGTACTGCCGACACTCAAAGCGCCTAACGCATCGGCAACCGCGCCGTTACCCGAAAGCACTGCGCACCCTGCGGGTATCTGCATATTGCCTTTACCTTTTGCCACCTTTTCCACCTTGGCCTCCAAAACCTTGTTTACGCCCCACGTCTGGCCCTCTGCAAGCTTTACCAGCACCTCGGTACCATCGTCACCGGTGTGGGTATAGTGGCCGTTATGCTGATTGTAAAGCACCAGCTGTCCGGCCTCACGCAGATGGTTCACATGTGCTATCTAGTAGCTCTCACTGCCTATGCGCAACGTTCCCCTATAGTCCATGGCACCCACGTACGGCGTTTTGGCATCGTCAATAGCCATTACCATTTTGTGCCATGATTCAAGAGGGATGTCGGCTATCTCATGATCAACCATCGTGTAACCGGTAGGCAGCCCCACATAACCCGACGTATGGTAGAAGTCGCCATTGGTTCCGGCAATATACACGGCGCCCTCGCGGCTCTTGCGTGCAGCCACGCGGGTAGGCTGTTCACCGCCATAAATAGAGTCGTTGCTGATGGCTGCGCGATAGGTTATATAAGGATTCGTCAGGTCAACTTTCAGGAAAAATGCGTTCATACGCCTGCTGCCCCTGAACTCCAACGCCATATACTGCACGCCCGGGCCGGCTTTGAACATGGCCGTTGTGTCAACATTGTAGCTGCGCCCGCCAATAAGCACGTTACCAGCCTGTGCACTGATGCACAGCATAAGCAGGAGGAAGCTTTGTAAAATCTTCTTCATCGTGTCTTCTGTTTAAAATAATGTTATGGAGAATGCAAGACTACCGTCATCAAAAGAAGAGGGAGACAGCGGCTTTTCGCGTCGTACCCTCTTCCCCTTAACGTTAATCTATCACCATCTTTACGGCCTTCTTGCTGCCATCTGCAGCCTGAACGGCCAGCATGTAAACGCCCTTTGCCGGTGCCTTTACCGTGCGTCCGTCAGTTGATGATGCCACTTTCTGTCCGTCTGCAGCATAAAGGTCTATCGCCTTTGCCTGGCTGTTCACCGTCACGGTGCGTCCGCTTACCGTATAGCTTACCTCGTCTGCACGCTGCAATTTCACGCCTGCCGACGTTGCATTTGTAAATTCATATATGCCGTATCCGTTGCGATAGGCATACACGTTAATCCTTGCCTTCTTCTTGCCACCGGCTCCTTCCACTATCTCTACGCGCGGGAGGGCTGTTCTTACCGCATTAGCCACTGCGCCCATACCGGCTTCAGGGAAACGGTAAAGCAGCTGCATGTCGGCAAACGAGCGGCTGTCGTCCTTGAATTTAAACAAGTCAAACGCCTGTGGAGGGTCGTCACTGGTATTGGTTGAAGCCACGATGAGGTAGTAAGAACCGTTGAGTTCGAACTCGGTTACGCCGTTCTGACCCGTTGAGGCGGGCTTCAGGGCGGCATTGTTCTGGAAGCCGTCAGCCACGGTTCCGTTCATATCATAGAGCGTGGGGTACGTAGCGAATCCGTCAATATAGAACAATTCGTTGTCAACAATATTGATACGGGGAGCTGCTCCCACCCCTTTGGCTCCTGCAGGGAAGAGTTCTGTCAGCACGATAGCCTGCGGATGTTCGGCATCTGCCACGCCATTCTTCACCGTATACTTGATGACAGTGTTTCCTGCGCCGGGCTCAGTGCTGCTGATGGGCAGCATAATGATGCCGTCGCCATTCAGGATATCGCCGCTACAATCATAGGTATCTACGCGCATGGTCTTCTCAAAGGTAGTGGGAAGCGTGGTGTTCAGCACCGTCTTATAGGTCACGGGGGTCTGCGAAACGTCCACATAGTTTATTCTCAGCAGATGTCCGCTGCCCTCGCCGCGCATGTCGGTAGCCATGTTTGCCACGAAAAGGTGGCCGGCATCATCGGCCTGAACATCGTTTGCTATGAAGCCCAACTTTGCCTCTCCTTCTTTCCACATCTCTTCCGGCAGCTCTATCGTGCGAAGCAATGCGCCTGTCGTTCCGTCCAACTCTACAAGCTGCGACGTGCCTCCGGCCCCACGATTGCACACGTACATTTTGCCGCCGGCCACGGCCATGCCTCTTGCGTCGCCCTCAACACCGCCCGGATAAACTTTATTTCCACCATGCAGCACGGCCGAATTAAGATAAAGGTTGGTAAGCTGCTCACCGGCTGCCGTCGGAGCATAGATAGCAGGGTCCTTGTCGGTTTGTGCTGTTGCAGCAACACTACACAGGCCACATACGGCCAAACTAAGTAAAATCTTTCTCATAAGGTTTAGGTTTAAAATGTTATTATTCAGTAGATTTGTCTTTATATATCAGCAACGTCTACATGCTTTCCGGTAACTCCTGCCACATGCCTCATATTCTCCCACACAGGCTATTCCTCGCAAATATACACAATTATTTTATATCTCCAACTATTTTCCTCAACATTTCGTCTTCTTTTCGCACTGAAATTTCCATCTTTGCGCCTTTCCTCTCATCGTGCGGCGGTCGCGGTACACGCGTGCGACGGCCGTCGAGAGATTCGTACCGCAACCGCCGCACGCGTGTACCGCGTCCGCTGTAACGTGACAAGAAGCGAAGGAAAATTAAAGAATTAAAAGATTAAAAAATTAAAGGGAGGGAAAGAGGATGAAAGAATTAAAAGATTAAAAAATTAAAGGAAGAGAGGGAGGATGAAAGAATTAAAAGATTAAGAAATTAAAGAGAGACGGGAGAAAGGGAAATAAGACTTCGGAAAACAAATGAAATGTGAGAAAGCAAGGTGGACGAAAACAAGACAGAAGCCTACGATGCAGGCTTCTGTCTCTCATATCTTCTTGAACGGTTTGCTATAGTTAACGGGCAAAGGGCAAACCATTTGCGGCGGGGAAGGAGTTTAATTTCTTAATCTTTCCACTCCTTTATTTCCCCTGCCTTTCTTTTTACCTTTTTACTCTTTTACCTCTTTATTTTTAAATGCCCCCCTTTACCTTTTTACTTTTTTACCCTTTTACTTTTAAAACCCTCCCAACATCTGCTCTATCTCCTTTTGTTTCAGGATGAAAAGAATGTTCTTGCCGTCAGGCGTATAGTTGACATTTGAGCACTGGAAAAGCCGGTTAATGACGTTTTCCATCTCTTCGTTGCCCAGAACCTGACCGTAAGGAATGGCTGCAGCACGCGCCATACTTAAAGCCATGTGGTCGAAAATGTTCTGAACGGGAGAGGCGCCACGCTCTGCTTCGCGGTCGAGCATATCGTGCAGGAGGGCCTGAACGTCAATACCTTCGAGGCCTTCGGGAATGGCATTGATGCCAAACGTGTTGTTGCCAAGAGACGATAATTCAAAGCCCATGGCAGCGAGCTTGTCATAAACCTGATTGAACAGGACACGCTCGCGGGCCGAAAAGTCGATGGTTTCGGGGAAAAGAACCTTCTGTGAGTGCATCTTATGCTGGGCAAGCTGCTGCTGATATTGCTCGAAAAGTATGCGGATGTGGGCACGATGCTGGTCGACTACCATCAAACCCGACTTGACTGCCGTCATGATAAAGCGGCCCTTATACTGGTAATGGGACGGCGATTTCTCGGCAATGATGCTTTCGTCTGATGAAGTACCAGTCTGGTCAGGGAATACCGTCTGGTGCAATGCGGGCCGCGCGACTTCCAGTCCGGCATAAAGCTCGTCCCATTTCTCGGGTATTTTCGAGCGATATACGTCTCCGTCGCCCTGCCCCATACGGCTTGGCATAACCTGAGAAGCGGCATTTGGCGTGCGGGACACGCCTGCAGAAGGACCGCTATCGTCCTTAAAGGGATTGTACTGCGGGTTATATTCAACCTCGGGTACTAAGCTGCCGTTATGAGGATTGAACACAGGGATGTCGGGCTTGCCCTCAACATCAAAGTCGATGGCAGAGACCTCGTTGAACGCTCCCACCGCATCCTTTACGGCTGCCATCAGTATTTGCCAGATGGCTTGCTCGTTTTCGAACTTGATTTCAGTCTTTGTTGGGTGGATATTTACGTCAATATCTTCGGGCTGCACATTGAAATAAATGAAGTAAGGCACCTGTTCACCCTGCGGCAAAAGCCTGTCGAAGGCCGACAGAATGGCCTTACTGAAATAAGGATGACGCATAAAACGCCCGTTGACAAAGAAATACTGTCGGGCCCCTTTCTTCCTTGCCGATTCGGGCTTACCCACAAAACCGCTGATTCCGCAGACCGAAGTGTCGACCTTGACCGGAAGAAGGTCCTGGTTGATACGCTTTCCGAAGACGTCGACAATGCGCTGACGGAGCGACGCCGCGCGCAGATTGTACATCTCTGAACCATTGCTGTGGAACGTGAAAGCAATGTCAGGATAAACCAAAACAATACGTTCAAAGGCCGTGATAATGTTGTTAAGCTCGGTAGTGTTCGACTTCAGGAACTTGCGTCTTGCGGGTACATTGTAGAAGAGATTTTCGACCACGAAGTTCGAACCCGCCGGACAGGCACAGGGTTCCTGCGATACGAAGCGCGAGCCTGCGATGACAAGATGCGACCCTAATTCCTCATCCTGCGGCCGGGTCTTCAATTCAACCTGAGACACAGCAGCGATTGAAGCCAGGGCCTCGCCGCGAAAGCCCATGGTATGCAGACTGAAAAGGTCGTCGGCCTGACGTATTTTTGACGTCGCGTGCCGCTCAAACGACAGGCGTGCATCGGTATCTGACATGCCTTTGCCGTTGTCGGTAACTTGTATTGACGTACGTCCGGCATCTACTACAGACACATCTATCCGCGTCGCACCGGCGTCAATGGCGTTCTCTACAAGCTCTTTGATAACCGATGCAGGGCGTTGTATCACCTCGCCGGCGGCAATTTGATTGGCAACCGAGTCGGGTAAAAGTTGAATGATATCACTCATAAGCTCAATAACAGAATAGCAGAAAAGAGAAGTATCAGCAAGACGAATACAATAATATAAAAGGCGGAACGGAGGCGGGAGCGCCTTTTCGACGGTTTCATAGCCTGATGAAGGCGCAGACGGAGGGTGCTGTCGGAAGAAGGTGCCGCAGAGTTTATCTCCTCCCGTGCACGTTCTTCAAGAAGCTTCAGCCGCTCCTTGCGCTCGTCTACGTAAATCATTTCGTGATGAAAACGACGAGGCTTGCGTGTCTGGAAAAGGATATTCATTGGCCTGTACCTATCTTCTGCAACGGCGGTGCATGGCGCGTTATCTTACGAATTTCCGTACCCTCGGCCTTTCCCCGCCAGTTAAACACATCATCCTTGTCAAGAGGGCGGATATAATCAAACCATGCAAACACGTCAAGACGAAGTTTTTCGGGAGGTATCTGCGTCATCGGATACAACGTTCCCTGCGCCTTCGGCATCCAGATGCGCTGCAAATGGCGGTCGGGCGCAATGTACATGCGCATGGTATCCGTCTCTGTGTAATTGAGTCCTATCAAAGTAGTATCCTTGTCGTCAACGGGAAAGTAAATGGCCCGCACGTTACTTATGGCGTCTGCCTGACGCACATTGCCCTCCTTGAAATAGGCAAAGAGATTCTTTGATGACAGCTGGTTGTAATGAATCGTATCAGGCATCATCTCGATTGACAAGGCCTGCCCCAGAACCTGCGCCTCACGAATAGTGGAATCGGCCATGAAAACCTTGATCACCTCGCCTGTAAGCTGACGTTGTCCGTTCCAAACGATAGGATCGTGATACATTGTCATACACGAGTCCTTTGAATTAAAGACCATCGAATCGCACACCGCCTGCACGTCATTCCGGAACGCCCGCACTTTATGATAACAGTAAACCTTGCGGTAAACATCTTTAGTATTGATGTTAAAAGTCTCAATACGCATGGTATCGGCGTGCATATACAGCGTGTCTTTCTGCGAATAGTCTGCGGCAAGAGCATGTCGCGTGGCATAACCGCGCCCTGTTTTCTCATTATAAACAACCTCACCGCAGGTCAGACGATTCTTATTTTTCTTGTCCACATAGATGACATTTCCGTATCCTTTGTTATGACCGGTATGGCTGTCATAGTAGAGAGTGTCGCCCGTTATGGTCTTTTCCTTGTCGACAATGGTCGAACGGCCGAAGAGTTGTGCATGGTCGGTATGAGTATTGAAATAAGCATTAGTGGTGGTTACCTGCCCGCTTTTATTGGTTATAACCGATGGAGTGACACGCCCTTTGCCTCTGTCAGGCGTGTACATGCCCACAACATGGGCCAGAGACTTGCGTGTATCGTAATAAAGCGTGTCGGTAGAGACTCGGTTTTTAGGCGTCTGAAGCTGTACATCATAATAGAAAACCGCCTGCTTGGTCTCGGTATTATACTCTCCCCAGTCGGAACTCAATTTGCTTGCACCATCTACAAGGCGGCCGCCACGGAAGAAATAAGCATTGTTGTACAGGCGGTCGTAGTTCAGGCTATCGGTATAAAGCACCTGCTTACGGTGACGAAGCACTACGTTTTTGCGTGCTTCCATCATCTGTCCCTGCCCATCATACCAGGCGTTATCGCAAGCCAGGGACAGCGTGTCGCCCTGATGGAAGCGTACATGACCAAAGGCTCTGACCGAGTTTGAAGCCTGAAAGAAATAAGCGCTGTCGCAAGAGAGTGTAGCTCCCTTATGACTGAATTTCACCCGTCCTTTAGCAATCTGGGCTTCTGGGTTAGGACCATACATGTCATACTTCAATATATCGGCATGGATAAGGTAAACTCTGTCATCAATATCGTGGGCAACCTTACGACGTTGCGGCGCTGCAAAGGAGCCCATAAGCCCAAGGACAAAGAGGCATAGAACCGTCGTTAAGACAGCTCTATGCCCACCTTTTATATTTGTAAAATGCCAATCGGTCATTTAATCCATCCCTGATATTGGAAGTTACAGTTCCTATAACGGTCACTCATGCGCACATAAGTATGCTTAATCTTTTCAGCTACCCAGTTGTTAATCGCCTTTTCACGCTCCTTATTCAGGACAACATCTTTCATTACCTGAAAGTCTTCCGTTATCGTTGCCTTGTGCCCTTCGGTACGACTCTTCAGTTTGACAATGGCAACAACGGTTTTCCCCTTATTGTTTATCATCTGGAAAGGAGCCGAAAGTTCTCCTACTTTCATTGTATCCACTACTCGAGCCACTTCGGTTAAGAGCTCTTTCATCTTGAAACGCGATGTCATGCCTTCGGCTGTAGAGTTAGACATCAGGCCCTGATTGTTCCTGGTATCCTTATCATCCGAAAGAAGGGCAACAGCCTGCTCAAAGGTAAACTTACCCCTTCGGATGTCATTTGAGATAGAATCAAGACGATGTACAGCCGCGTCAATCTCATCAGACGATACTTTCGGCTTCAAAAGAATATGCCGGCAATTAATTTTGTCTCCACGCTTATCAATAAGTTGTATGATATGATAACCGAAATCGCTCTCAACTATCTTCGAAATCTTTTTGGGATCAGTAAGATTGAAAGCCACGCTGGCAAAGGCCGGGTCAAGAAGTCCACGCCCCATATAACCCAGTTCACCACCCTGGCGTGCCGACTCTGTGTCTTCCGAGTACAGGCGTGCCAGTGTAGCGAACGTTGTTTCACCCGCATTTACACGCTGGGTAAAACTGCGGAGCTGGTCCTTTACACGGTTAATCTCGGCCTGCTTAATCTTAGGAGCCTGAACCAGAATCTGCACTTCTACCTCTGTTGGAACAAAAGGAATACTGTCCTCTGACAGATTGCGGAAGTAAGCCCTTACGTCAGCCGGAGACACTTTCACGTTTTCCACAATTTTTTGCTTCATTTTTTGGATAAGCTGCTGGTTCTTAAACTCATCATGGAGCTGCTCACGCATCTCATTAACGCTTTGCTTTCGATATTCCTCAAGCTTCTCCTGAGAGCCAGCTGTTTCAATCCAGCGATTGATTTGTTGGTTAACTCCTGCCACGATATCGGCTTCAGGAACATCTATTGAGTCTATTTGGGCTTGATGTAAAAACAGTTTCTGCACGGCAAGCTGCTCAGGAATTGCGCAATCTGGGTTCGAACCGAAACTGATTCCCTCGGCTAACCCCTGCATACGCATGGCCTCTACGTCCGATCTTAAAATAGGTTCATCACCAACAACCCATATCACTTCGTCAATAATACTATTTTCAGGAACGGTTCCTTCCTGCTTTATTGACGAATCAGTACGAGCGGTATCGGTAACCTTTCGACCCTGAAGGCTAAAGCTTTTACCACCTCCTGCAACAGCAGTAATTGCGACAGACAACACTGCTGTCACGGATATTATTGATTGTTTAATCTTCATATCTATTCTTTAATTTAATGCTTGTTCACTGTCTGGAGAACTTTTTCGTCAATCTCTACATGATAACGCTGGCGTAAAGCATCAACCCATTGTTTCTCTAACACCTCTTGATAATCAGAAATAACCTGCTGACGGACATCATCTACACTCTCAGGCGCATTGAGTTTCTTTCCATAGACAGCTGTATAAGGGAAATCTTTTAAAGGGGTAGCAACAGTATCCTTACCAAAGATCTGTTTATCGACAAGAGCATTATTACCTTTCCTGAAGATGCCTTCTTCTACACGAATGCGAAGAACCGAATCAGCATTGAACGTAGAACGCAGGATATTTGCCCACTGTTCAAAAGGTTTACCTTTAACTGCTTTCTGAACATTAGCGATGTCTTCCGATTGACGAGTGCAATAAGCCATCCCTTTAAAGCGTGGTTCTTCCCACTTATAATTTTTCTTATGCTTCCTAAAGAAATTCTCTTGCCCAATAGAATCTTTTTGAGCCTTTTCCCATACCTGACGATTACTAATTTCATATACCAGTAAACCATCATGATATTCTTGAATAAGATACTTCAAACTGGGGTCTTGAGCCTCCATCTCTATTCTCTTAGCTTCTAATATCTTGTCCGGTGTCGTATGTTGAGCTTTAGCAAGAGAATCGAGTTTCGCGTCAATTATGTTCTCCTTGAGCCCACGCTGGTTAATATAGTTCATAATAGCCGCACGCTGACTTGCATAGCTATAAAAATTCTGATGACCTTTCTTTAGAATAATGTGCCAGCCCACAGCCGTTCTAACAGGTTTGCTTATTTCACCATCCTTTAAAGCCCACGCAGCATCTTCAAACTCTTTCAGTGTTTGTCCTTTCACTATCCAAGAAAGTTCACCACCATTCCGTGCAGAACCCTGATCCTCGGAAAGCGCTTTCGCCATCTTAGCGAAATCAGCACCTTTCTTTAATGCACTGAAAATAGAGTCGATTTTCTTTTTAGCAGACAACTGTTTTAACGAATCGGCACGCTGTGAAATAAGAACGAGGATATGTGCTACCTTTACCATGCCGCCGTTCTTATCGATCTGCTGTTGGGTTTGTGTGTAAAGTTTCTTTGCTTCTGCCTCAATATCTGCATCTGTAATAAAAGCGGGACGGATTTGCTGATCACGGTAATCTGCAAACTCTTTCTGAAACGATTTCATCGTATCAAGCTTCGCAGCCTTCGCAGCCTCAACCTTTAATTTATAGGCTACAAAAAGTGGAACATAGTCTGCGATGCTCTTCTTGTCAATGACTCCTTCTGTATTATTCTTGTTATATGAATACTCGAACTCTGAACGTGTTACAGATTGCCCATTAACTTTCATCACAACCGGGTCAGAAGACTGGGCAAAAGAGACAATGTCATACAAAAGCATGACGCCCAACAGCAGTTTTAATTTCATTTAGTTTTGTAATATAAGTTCAAGTTCTCCAAGCCATAGCAAGACTCCGAAAATAAGAAAGATTATTCAGGCCTTGAGTAATTAGGAGCCTCACTCGTAATAGAAATATCATGAGGATGACTTTCTAACACACCAGCGTTTGTAATACGTGTAAACCTTGCATCATGCAAGCCTTCGATATTTGCGGCTCCACAATAACCCATGCCAGAACGAAGCCCACCAACTAACTGATAAACAACTTCCTGAACAGTACCTTTATAAGGCACACGGCCTGCGATTCCCTCTGGAACAAGTTTCTTAACGTCTTTGGTATCGCCCTGGAAATAGCGATCCTTTGAACCATTTTTCTGACCCATTGCCTCCAAAGAGCCCATGCCACGATAGCTTTTGAACTTACGTCCGTTGAAAATAATTGTCTCACCTGGGCTCTCTTCTGTTCCGGCAACAAGTGAGCCTATCATTACACTACTGCCACCAGCAGCAAGAGCTTTCACAATATCTCCAGAATAACGAAGTCCACCATCTGCAATCAATGGCACATCCGTTTCCTTCAATGCAGAGAACACGTCATAAACTGCACTTAACTGAGGAACACCTACACCTGCTACGACACGAGTAGTACATATTGAGCCCGGCCCAATTCCGACCTTAACAGCATCGGCTCCATTATCAACAAGGAAGCGAGCTGCCGCTCCGGTAGCAACGTTTCCTACTACTACATCAATATTCGGGAAAGCAGATTTTACATCATGAAGTTTCACTAATACACCTTTGCTATGACCATGAGCCGTATCAATTACAATTGCATCAACCCCTGCATCAACAAGAGCCTGCGTACGCTCCAGTGTATCACCTGTCACGCCCACTCCGGCAGCTACGCGAAGACGGCCTTTTTCATCCTTACAAGCATTAGGTTTATCCTTCGCTTTAGTAATGTCCTTATAAGTAATCAAACCAATAAGGCGATTTGAAGCATCCACTACCGGCAACTTCTCTATTTTATTCTCTTGCAAAATTTGTGCAGCAGCCGTCAAGTCTGTTTGCTGATGGGTTGTCACCAAATTGTCTTTTGTCATCACATCATCAACCAACTTTTCCATATGGCGCTCAAAGCGCAAGTCACGATTTGTCACAATACCTACAAGATGGCTGTTTTCGTCAACGACGGGAATGCCACCAATATGATATTCAGCCATCAGTTTAAGTGCATCCTTCACGGTGCGACCACGACGAATAGTAACCGGATCATAAATCATACCGTTCTCGGCACGCTTCACGATAGCTACCTGGCGAGCCTGCTCATCTATCGTCATGTTTTTGTGAATAACACCAATACCTCCCTCACGGGCAATTGCAATAGCCATCGATGCCTCTGTAACAGTATCCATGGCAGCCGTAACAAAGGGAATATTCAGCGTAATGTGACGAGAGAACCGAGTTTTTAATTCTACCTCTTTAGGCAACACCTCCGAATAAGCAGGGATTAGCAGAACGTCGTCAAAGGTCAGACCATCCATAACTATTTTTTCTGCAACAAATGATGACATAAAATTTACTTTAGGAATTTATTGCATGCAAATTTAACAATAAATTCCCACATAGAATATCTCTTTGAATATTTTCTTATGGCTTTAATGCTATTTAACTTGCAACAATTTCCACTTTCTACAAGCTAATTACACGAGCCTCTGCGACTTGTCATGTTACAGGAAACGAATAACAGAATCAGTTGGCTTCATCTGAAAGAAATTTAATAAGCACAAGTCGTGCCTTTTCTTCTGCTGTTAAGCCATCTTCGTCATCATAAATATCGACTGTATCAATAGCCGTGTCTATATCATCGGTGTCACTTTCACGGAAATAGTCGAGTATATCATCTACTTCATCGTGCTCAATAACATCATCATCGTTCAAATAATAATCAATGTTAACCTTCATTCCACTACAGACTATTGACTCAATATCGTCCAAAAGTTCATCGAATTCGCAGTTCTGTGCAACAGCAATTTCATCCAAAGGAATACGCTTGTCAATCAGTTCAATAATCTTTAATTTCTTCATCGATTTATTGGGCAGACTGATAACGCGCATCATATCTGTACGACAGATCTCGTTTTCCTCGCAATATTTCTTTACCAACTCTACAAAAGGCTTTCCAAACTTATTTGCCTTCCCCGAGCCTACCCCCTGTATTTGCTGAAGTTCATCCAGTGTTACAGGATAGTAAGTTGCCATTTGTGTAAGTGAAATATCTTGAAAAATAACATATGGTGGCAGATTATGCTTTTTGGCTACATCCTTACGCAAAGCTTTCAACAAGTCATATAAGTCACTGTCCAACGCACTAACGCCGACCTCTCCCATATCATCCGTATCCTGAAACTCTTTATCAGGAACTACAAAAAAAGGCATAGGCTTCTTCAAGTAAGCATTACCGGCAGCCGTTATCTTCAACAAACCATAGTTCTCTACATCCTTTCTGATATAATAAGCTATCATAGCCTGCCTGATAACAGGATTCCAGATATTCTGCTTCTCGTCGTTTATTTTCTCTCCACAGCCAAATTCCTCCAACTTATCATGCCCATGACGAACAATATTGTCGGTAGCCCGTCCTCTTACAAAGTCAATGATATAAGACTGGTCGAATGCTTCTTTCACGGTTTTAATTGCTGTCAGCACGCAGATGAGCGCTTCTGTCGCTTCAATAGTCTTTTCAGGATGGCGGCAGTTGTCGCAGTTATCGCAACTGTCTTTAGGATATTCCTCGCCGAAATAGTTCAGGAGCATCTTCCTCCTACACACTGAAGACTCTGCATAAGCCTTGGTTTCCTGAAGAAGTTGCCGACCGATTTCTCTCTCGGCACTACCCTTGTTCTCCATAAACTTTTCCAGCCTTTTCAAGTCTTTGGGCGAATAAAAAGCAATACAGATACCTTCGCCTCCATCACGTCCTGCACGACCGGTTTCCTGATAATACCCCTCAAGACTTTTCGGAATGTCATAATGAATGACAAATCTTACATCAGGTTTGTCGATACCCATTCCAAAAGCAATGGTTGCTACAATAATATCAATATTCTCTTTCAGAAAATCGTCCTGGGTTTGTGTACGTACATCCGTTTCAAGGCCAGCATGATAGGGTGCTGCCTTAAAGCCGTTCAGCTGAAGTTTTTTCGACAATTCTTCAACTTTTTTACGCGAAAGACAATAAATGATACCACTTTTCCCCTCCTGCTGCTTTAAGAAACGGATAATCTGACTGTCTGTATCAGCTTCATTTATCTTCTGTCTGATTTCATAATACAGGTTGGGGCGGTTGAACGAACTTTTAAATTCCTTTGCTTCCAAAATACACAAGCTCTTCTTGATATCAGTGCGAACCTTGTCGGTTGCCGTAGCCGTAAGAGCAATGATAGGCACACTATCAACGCCCTGTGCATGGGCTATACGGTCAATAGTCGGACGAATATTACGGTATTCCGGACGAAAATCATGCCCCCATTCTGAAATACAGTGGGCTTCGTCAACAGCAAAAAAAGATATCTTGAATGATTGAAAGAACGAAAGATTATCCTCTTTGTTCAATGATTCGGGAGCAACATACAATAGTTTTGTCTTACCGGTCTTGACATCCTGCTCAACCTGTGTTATAGCAGCTTTGTTTAATGACGAGTTCAGGAAGTGTGCAACCCCCTGATCCTCCGACAAACCGTTGATAACGTCAACCTGATTCTTCATCAGTGCGATAAGCGGTGATATGACAATTGCGGTACCATCCATCAGCAAGGACGGCAACTGGTAACACAGACTCTTACCTCCTCCAGTTGGCATCAGCACGAAAGTATCGTTCCCAGCCAGCATATTTCGGATAATAGCCTCTTGGTCTCCCTTGAATTTGTCAAAGCCGAAATAGTGTTTCAGCGCTTTAGTCAAATCTATCTTCGCCATATCAGATTTGTAGTCTTAAGCTTTTCGCACGGTACGCATCAAGCTGACTCAAGTTCTTGTAAATGAGCCTTGTCAAGTTGACTCTTCGCATACTCGAGCGTTACCTCAAACTTTTTCAGGCGTCTTGAAGGCACATCGAACATTGCATCCATCATCACAGCCTCAACGATTGAGCGTAAACCTCGTGCACCTAACTTGTAATCGACAGCCTTGTCCACTATGAAATCGAGAGCATCCTCCGTAAATGACAAGGTAATCTTGTCCATCTCAAACAGCTTGATATACTGCTTGACAATAGAATTCTTAGGTTCAACCAGAATACGACGCAAGGCTTGGCGGTCAAGCGGTTTAAGGTAGGTGAGAACCGGCAAGCGTCCAATCAATTCGGGAATGAGGCCAAACGACTTCAAGTCTTGCGGAACAATATATTTCATCAAGTCGCCTTTATCAATGCTTCGGGCGTTCTGAACCGAGTTGTAGCCCACAACATGTGTATTGAGGCGCTGTGCTATCTTACGTTCTATACCGTCAAAAGCACCGCCACAGATAAACAAGATGTTCTTCGTATTGACGTGAATATATTCCTGATCCGGATGTTTGCGCCCTCCCTGTGGCGGAACGTTGACCATTGTTCCCTCAAGAAGTTTGAGCATAGCCTGCTGAACACCTTCCCCACTCACGTCACGTGTGATACTGGGATTATCAGATTTACGGGCAACCTTGTCTATCTCGTCAATGAAAACTATACCACGTTCAGCGGCAGAAACATTATAGTCGGCCACCTGTAACAGGCGACTGAGAATGCTTTCTACATCTTCACCCACGTAACCGGCCTCGGTAAACACCGTAGCGTCAACAATAGTAAACGGCACATCAAGCAGGCGGGCAATGGTCCGGGCTAAAAGAGTTTTACCCGTTCCCGTCGAGCCCACCATTATAATATTGCTTTTCTCTATCTCCACCCCATCGTCATCGACAGGCTGTTGCAGGCGCTTGAAATGATTATACACCGATACTGACAAATACCTCTTGGCCTCATCCTGGCCTATTACATACTGGTCAAGATACTCTTTTATCTCACGGGGCTTCGGCACACGCCTGGGCTTATTCGTATCAGCAACCTTTTCCGCCGCCGACGTCACCCCCAATACCCCCGACTCGCTTACTATCTTATAGGCTTGCTGGGCGCAATCCTCACAAATATATCCGTGTAATCCTGTGATAAGGAGCCTTACCTGATCCTCGCTCCTTCCGCAGAAGCTACAAACTTTCTTCGGCATTCTCTTCCCTTGCTTTATTGTTTATTTGTCGGTGATGTGCCTTCTTCTGTTGCCACAGGACCCTTGCGTACCAGAACTTCGTCTATCATACCATACTCCTTAGCCTCCGTGGCCGTCATCCAATAGTTGCGGTCACTGTCTTTCCACACCTTATCGAAAGGTTGATGAGCATGGTTTGAGATAATGGTATACAGCTCTTTCTTGAGCTTCTGTATCTCACGGGCCTCAATCTCAATGTCAGAAGCCTGTCCCTGCACACCTCCCAACGGCTGGTGAATCATCACACGACTATGGGGCAGAGCCGAGCGCTTGCCCTCCTCGCCTGCAACGAGCAGCACCGCTGCCATAGAGGCAGCCATACCCGTACAGATGGTAGCTACCTTGCTGCTGATAAACTGCATGGTGTCATAAATGCCAAGACCTGCGGTAACGCTTCCGCCCGGGGAATTGATATAGATTGAAATATCCATCGAATTATCCACAGAATCGAGATACAGCAGCTGGGCTTGAAGCACATTGGCCGTATAATCGTCAATCTCGGTACCCAGGAAAATTATGCGGTCCATCATTAAACGTGAGAACACGTCAAGCTGTGTAACGTTAAGCTGACGCTCTTCAAGAATATAGGGATTGAGATATTGCTGCTGAACTTTAGCAACATCGTCAAGCATCATACCATTAACACCCAGATGACGGGTGGCGAATTTTCTAAAATCGTTATTCATAAAATACTTTTCTCCTTTTTATAATATGACAAAAAATAGAGGCTGTCGACCTTCCTTTTACCTATCTTTCGCAATATTTATACCGAGACGCAACGCGGCAACGATATAACTATTAGACAAAGATAATGAAAAAAGTCGATAACCTCTACAATGAGAGAACAATTTTTTCTTAAAATAAAGTTTTTATGCTGACATCATCTTGTTGAAGTCGTCCAATGAGATACTCTTTTTGTTGAGCTTCACAACCTTCTTAATGGCCTCTATAAGCTTCAGGTCAACAGCGCGGTCAACAAACTGCTGTACGCTTTCCTGCTTCTTCAAAAGCTGGTCAGCGTAATTGTTCACATATTCATCGGGCACGTTGTTCATACCATACTGGGCAAACTGTACGCGTGCAGTCTCGCGGGCTGCATTGCGGACATCGTCGTCGTTTACCTTGATCTGTGCCTTCTCCGACAGCTTGTTGCGGATAAGGCTCCAGGTCAATTCCCTGATGCTTGCCTCGTAGTTCTTATCTATAAACTCTTGATCTTTCTCCTTGTTATTCTCTTTCATCACGCGCTTCAGCAGGGCATCAGGATAGGTCAGTTGCCCAACCTTCTCCTCTGCATACTTGCGAACGTCCTGCAGAAACTTGTAATCGCTGTCCATTTCGAGCTGCTTCTTCAGGCCTTCAGCAATCTTTGCGCGGAACTCTTTCTCGTCCTTAACCTGACCTTTGCCAAATGTCTGGTCGAAAAGCTCCTGATCAACCGGATGGTTTTCGAAGCGCTGAATGTTTGTTATCTGGTAACTGAAGTCGCCCTCGTGTTCAGCAAGCTTGTCCTTTCCCACTTTCAGCAGTGATGCCAGCTCTGCATCCCTGTCCTTGTATGCCTTGCGGGGGTTGAAAGTAATAACGTCACCCACCTTAGCGCCCTTGAAAAGCTTCTTCTGTGCAGCGGCTTTGATATACTCGGGCATTACCATGGCAGCCTCAACCGTAAGACCATTCTCTTTGGTATTACCCTTTTCATCAAGCTCGCGCAGGTCGCCCTTGATAACGTCTCCGTCCGCATACTCTTCAACATCTGCGTTTTTACCCAGGCGCGAAGCGAACATTTCAACCTGACGGTCAATCAGAGCGTCGTCGACCGTAATATCATAATAGTCAATCTTATCCTTGGCAGTAAGTTCAATGTCAAACTCAGGAGCCACGGCAATATCAAATATAAAGGTATATGGAGCTTCCTTTTCGAGGTCCTGCGGCTGCTGTGCCTCCGATGCAAGGGGCTGTCCCAGCATGTTGATTTTGTTGTCAGCAATATATTTGTTAATCTGTTCGCCTACAATCTTATTAACGGCATCCATCTTCACGGCGCTGCCAAACTGTCGCTTTATCATTCCCATGGGCACCTGACCAGGGCGAAAACCGGGCACGTTGGCTTTCTTGCGGTAGTCCTTCAGCGTCTTCTCGACCTCGCTCTTGTAGTCGTCTTCTTCGACGGTTATGGTCAGCAGGCCGTTGATTTTGTCGGGGTTCTCAAATGAAACTTTCATCTTTTGTCTTTTATTTATTATTTTAATTTAATCTGCGCACAAGGGTAGTTTCGCAATTTTCAAACTGCAAAATTACTTAAATATGCTGAATATACCTAATATGACTATAACAAATTTATTTTTTTAACCCTCCTGGGCGGCAAGTTCCCTGAGCAAGTCGCGGCGTGCCTCGGCAGCAAAGGCCTGGTCGTCAGCATTCGACTGGAACTTGCGATAAACGAAGTTGTCGCTCAAGTAGTTCTTGCGAACAACCTTGTTCTCGGCCAATTCCTCGGGCAGGCCTTGAAAAAGAATGCGCCCCTCAAAAAGAAGGTAGGCACGGTCAGTGATTGAAAGCGTCTCCTGCACGTTGTGGTCGGTAATCAAGATGCCGATATTGCGGTATTTCAGACGCCACACAATGTGCTGGATATCTTCCACGGCGATGGGGTCTACACCGGCAAAGGGTTCGTCAAGCATAATGAATTTCGGATCGATGGCCAGACAGCGGGCTATCTCGCAGCGCCTGCGCTCGCCGCCTGAAAGACGGTCGCCCTTGTTCTTTCTTACCTTTTGCAGGCGGAATTCAGCTATCAGGCTCTCCAGTTTGTCAAGCTGTTGCTGACGGCTTAGCCCTGTCATCTCGAGCACTGCCATAATATTGTCCTCCACACTAAGCTTACGGAACACGCTCGCCTCCTGCGGAAGATAACCTATTCCCGCGCGGGCACGCTTGTAAACAGGATAGTCGGTTATCTCCTGGTCATCAATATATACGTGGCCTTCGTTCGGTATAACCAGGCCCGTAGTCATGTAGAACGACGTTGTTTTACCGGCACCGTTAGGCCCCAGCAGGCCCACAATCTCACCCTGCCTGACGTTGAAGGTAACATCGTCAGCCACCGTGCGCTTGCCATAGCGCTTGACGAGCCCCTCCGTATGCAGCTCCTTGTGCCTTAGCCTGTCCTTAATCAGCGCATCCACCTCCTCGGCAGTCATCCCCGAAACATCAGGGAGCTGTCGTTTAACGCTTGTCGTTTCGTCCATAATAGAATAATTAGTATGCAAATGTACGAAATAAACCAATACCCGCAAAACGAAAAGCCATAAACATTCCACGCAAATCGCCACCTTGCGCCGTCCGCCGCACGCGCGTACCACGCCCGCCATACCATCCGTACCACGTCCGCCGTACGCGCGTGCGGCGGACGGCGTAACGGGGCCGGAAGTGCAGAAATAAGGATACAATCCATCGTCATGCCAATAAACGAAAGGGCTGGCGGGCCAACCCTAAACTGCCGGAGACAGAGCAGGTTCCTGATTTTCGCGTTATTTCTATGGCCAATACACAACCAATACAAATCTTTTTCATACATTTGCAGCATAAGGCAAGTTCGCATTTCATTTCTACCTCGCCTTTACTTATTTATCCTGACACGAATACGACAAGGAAGCAACAGCTGATATATGGAATACAAAAAGACGCTCTTTCTGCTATTTTTCATGATAAATCAGCTCGCCGCCCATACACAAATTCGGCTGAGGGGCACCGTAATTGATGAGAAAAGGCAAGGAATAGAGGCGGCCGCGGTAGTGCTGAAAGCGGCTGCAGACAGCGTCTTTGTCAAAACATATACCACCGATTCTGTCGGAAACTTCTCGTTCAATCTTCCTGCCGGAGCCTACTCCCTGCACATAAGTTTCTTAGGTTACAAAAAATATCAACATAAATTTAACCTGATAAAAGACAACGTTTTGCCCGACATACAACTTTTTCCTGACACAATAGAAACAGAAGAAGTGCTGATTACGGCGCACAAATCGCACCCGTTGATAAAACGAATCAATGGAAAACTGCACGTAAACGTGGCGCAATCATATCTGACCGACATCGGAAACGCACTGGACGTATTCAGGCATATACCCGGCATTACGGTAGACAGCTACGGGAAAATAACCTTATCATCATCAGGAACAGCCGCTATTTACATCAACAACAGGAAGATTCCCTTACAAGATAGCGAATTAAACGCTTATCTCCGCACCCTTAACTCCGGCAGAATAGAGCGTATTGAAATTTCCTCCAACCCCAACGCGCAATACGATACCAATGGAACCGGCGGCATAATCAATATTATCACCAAGACTTCTCCGATGTCAGGTTTTTTCATTTCAACCTCGCACGGTCTGTCCTATTGGGAGAATTTGAAGACAAATTCAGACCTGTCGGTTTCATATAATACCGAAAAGTGGCAGCTTTCGCTGAATTACAGCCACCAGATTGGACACTACTCCATGCGCTATGGAAACGAAAAAATGCAGGATAACAACAGGAGCGTTTCTGAAACTACCGATAAAGACAAGCGCAATTCTTATACCGGAGAAATCGGTTTTGTGTGGACACCAACCGAAAAACATACCTTATCGCTCAACAGTTCTGCCGTTTTGCTGGCAGGACCTGGAAACACAAACACGCTGACGCTGCTCTACAAAGGTGCAAATAAGCTGATAAATATTTTACAAGCACAAAACAATTATGTAAAGCAAAGCAACTTACAATACAACAATAATGTAAGTTATCATTACCAACCCTGCAAGAAACATTCATTGTCGGTTATTGCAGATTGGACCCATTTTGACGGCACCGCACACAACGAACAGCCCAATCGTTACTTCACGGCAACAGGAATGCTTCAGAAAACTGATTATTTCTATTCAGAACCCAAGAAGAATATTGACATCTTTGCTGCATTGACTGATTATCAATATATCCCAAACAAACAAAGCGAACTGCTGGCAGGTGCCAAAATTTCGTTCATAAAAAGCGACAATAACTTCCTTTTCAACCGCAACGGCTTACTTGATGCCGACCGCTCTAACCAGTTCAGATACAACGAAAACAATGTAGAGGCCTATGCCCAATATACGTATAGTGGGGGAAAATGGTCGGCCAGTAGCGGGCTGCGCATTGAATACATGAAGACAAAAGGGCTGCTTTCACCCTACACAAGCGGCAGGAGAGAGGAAAACAGCGACAGGGAAGTCCGGATTTTTCCCAATTTTTCCATATCGTATACATTGAATGAACATCATAAATTTTCCGTACAATATAGCCAACGGCAAGATAAGCCCAGATACGAAGACCTTAATCCGTTTGAGTATTTGCTCGACGAACTGACTTATTGGAAAGGTAATCCCTTCCTCAAGCCGCAAATAATAGATAAGGTTTCCTTAAGTTATGCCGGAAGAAAACTGTCTGTAAATATTTTTTATAGCAAATTAAGCCATTACTTCAGCGCCATTACCGACGTGTATGGAGCAAACCGAACCATCATGACTACTAAAAACTTAGGACAGCAACAGCAAATAGGGGCCGAGGCTTTATATTCAGGGAGGCTCGCCTCATGGTGGGAAATTACGGCTAATGCCGGTGCATATTATTTCACAAACAAGCTGAACTACGAGCACTACAAACAGCAATACAAACGTCCGTCATGCATGTTTGCGATGAGCAATAACCTTAATTTGCCCCTCTCTATTATATTAGAGGTGTCAGGAAAGTTCCTTTCGAAGCGGCAAGGAGACAATTATGAGGTGGCCAAATCAACAGGAAGTATTGACGTCAGCGTAAGCCGCACTTGGCTTGACAAGCGTCTTCGGCTGTCGCTTACCATGACAGACGTCTTACATTCCGAGCGATGGGACAGCTATGGAAGCAAGGAAAACCTGTCTCTTTCGTCGTGGGGATATGGCGAAAGCCGCAAATTGCTGCTCCGAATCAGCTATCATTGGGGAAAACGACAAGCCAAATCTTCCAATAAAGCTATCGAAGAAGTAAACAGATTATAACGCTGGACTTTTGCAATATGCCATTATTCGCAAAGGCAAATGCCCGACAGCTTGCCCCCATTTAGTCGGGCCACATGTTCGTAAACTCAAACGACTTGTACTTTGCAGCGGGGAAAATGAAGACATTGTCGTTGATATCACCCGAGTGATAGCCCGATATTTTGACAGTTGTCCAGAAGAAAGCCACCTTCAGTTTCAGGCTTTGAGGCGTATGTGTCGTGCGATCGAGGATGACCCGAGCGTGTTTTATGCCCTTCGCTCCGTCCTTTGCATCGAGATTTATCACAATACCTTCGGGACTGTTATTCCAGCTATAATCGAACATATTGACGTCAAAGGTGAACCTCGACAGGTATTTGTCGCGCTTCGGAGACGAGGGATTATGAAGCTCTACGGTGCGTTTCTTCTGGTCTACGCGGTACAGGTAGGTCCCGTCACACCACGAGCAGTAGCGCGGCTCGACGTAATGCATCTTCTTTCCTTTCATCCAGATGGTGCCATTCGTCTTATAAAGTCCGATGATATTGACGCTGTAGCTTAACCTGCTGCCCTGCGGACCAAACGTCATCTGATACACTTTATTGAACAATTCGCGCGCCTGGCGGGCGTTTGCAGCCGATACTTTCGAACCTGCCCAAGCCTTGGGAGCCGGAGAAACAAACGCCAACGCAAGAATGATATGCAGAAAGAATGATGCTTTCGGCCTCATGCGGCCGGTACATGCCACGGTTCTTGTTTTTGTGTTCATGGCTGCAAAATTACTGTCTTCTGCTGAAATTTTATTATCTTTCGATGTAAAAGCTATATATCATGCAGATTTTTTTTAATAAATTTGCCCCTGAATATCCGGAGATATACCTTATTATATTGTTCAACACGCATGAAAAAGATTATCAAAACCGCCTTTCTGTGCATACTCTTCCTGTGGGCCGACACTGTCTTTGCACAAACTTTCACCAATCCTAAAATAGAAAAACTGGCCACCATCAGCCGTACATCGGGCGCAGGGGCACAACAAGACTGGGCCGTATACGGCGACAGCCTCTACCGGTTCTACGACAAATTCGGATTCATTGACATTATAAATATCCGTAATCTCAAAAAAATCAACAAGTCGCGCAGCTTTATGACGGGGCTCTCTGACGTGGCAGTGCACTGCAATACCGTCGATTTCAGCAAGACTTTCTATAAGCCGGGCGACTTCTTTCCGCTGGTATACGTGTCGCAACGCGGCGATTCGTGCCGGACAAATGTGTACCGGATTGTCAAGACAGGGCCGCTTTACAGCGTACAACTCATACAGACAATCCACTTCAAAGACGCCAAAATGACAACCACGAACGTTGACGAGACGGGCCGGTTCCTATGGATTTACAACAACGGTCCGTACGGACGAAGCTACTCGAAGGTGAGAATCCCCGCCCTCGACCAAAAGAATGTTTACATCAGTGCGGTAAAAAATGTTGAGAAACGCGTACGGATCACCATCTCCGGAGTGGGGCAAGGCGCAACCATTAAGGAGGGATATATCTATCATTTGCACGGATACAAAGGCGAAGGCACGCTTGCTGTCGTTGACCTTAGCACGGGCCGTGAGGTGCAGAACATCAATCTGGCGGGCCTTGGCTTCAAGGGAGAACCCGAATCTGTTGCCTTTCACGGAAACGATTTGCTCATCGGCGACCACGGAAACTTCTATCGTCTCTACGACGAGGCTGCCACAAACATCAGTTCCATCGCCATACCCGAGCGCTCTGTTGCCAAAAATACTTACAATATTCTGGGGCAACTTGTAGGTAAAAACTATAAAGGCATCGTGATTTGTGAGGGGAAAAAGGTGATAAGAAAGTAATTTCTCAGACCATTTCACATCACGGTAAAGCTTTCTTGCCGAAATTTTCCTGACAATTTTATATCGTTGCAAAGCCCCCTTTCCAGTGCGAATTTACCGAAAGCACGCCCTCTTCATCATACCCTAAAAACATACCGCTTTACCCTTTACGGCGTAAAGGTTTTGTCTTTACGTCGTAATCGTCAGACATTTACGGCGTAATCGCTTCGCCTTTACATCGTAATCGCCGCGGCTTTACGGGCTAATCGCAAGGCTTTTGCACAGGCTGCATCTTACTGTATAGCAATAAGTTATAATACCACACGTTGCTTTTACGCCGTAAAGGCTTTGTTCTTACGGCATAAAGACAAAAATCTCTTCACATCTGCTACCTGTTTTGTGCTCCGTAAGCTGCCCGTTTCAGAGTCATCGAATCACGTCATCGCCGCCGCCGAAACCCGAATTTACATGTAGAAATACACGTATGGAACGCCCTGCCTTGACGATTTCCGCCACAAAAGCGGCCGGAAAGGTGTTGCAAAAATGTTAAAAAATGAATTCAAGCACAGAATAACGCCAATGTTATATAGCATTATGAAAGTAATTCTGTAATTTTGTAAACATATTGACAGGAAAACAACAAAGATACTTACAAATGAGCAAAGCAGGATTATACAAAAACATTTACGAACACGACGCATGCGGAGTGGGCATGGTGGTGAACATAAACGGCAGCAAAAGCCATCAGCTTGTTGACGACGCCCTCAAGGTTCTGGAACATCTGCGCCACAGAGGCGCCGAGGGAGCCGACGGCAAAACGGGTGACGGAGCGGGCATCATGCTCCAGATTCCGCACGAATTCATACTGCTTCAAGGCATTCCCGTGCCCGAGAAAGGGAAATACGGAACCGGCCTCGTCTTCCTGCCCAAGGACGAAAAACGCAGGCAGGACGTTCTCTCCGTGATAATAGAGGAGATTGAGCGCGAGGGATTGCAGCTGACCCACCTGCGCACGGTGCCCACCTGTCCGGAGTGTCTGGGCGAGGCTGCTGCCGAAACTGAGCCTGATATTAGTCAGGTTTTTATCACCGGAACGACCGACCGCCAGCCCGACGACTTCGAACGCACGCTATATCTCATCCGTAAAAAGATAGAGAAACGCATTTCGAACAAACAATTTTACATCTGCAGTCTCTCGTCCCGCAACATTGTTTACAAGGGAATGCTGTCGAGCTTGCAGCTTCGTCAGTATTATCCCGACCTTACAAACAGCTATTTTACCAGTGGCATGGCCTTGGTGCACAGTAGGTTTTCAACCAACACCTTCCCCACCTGGGCCCTGGCACAGCCTTTCCGCCTGCTGGCACACAACGGCGAAATCAACACCATTCGCGGCAATCGCAGCTGGATGAAGGCGCGCGAGGCGGTGCTGTCGTCACAGGTTTTGGGCGATATCCACGATATAAGCCCCATTATTCAGCCCGACATGAGCGACTCGGCGAGCCTCGATAACGTCTTCGAGTTCTTCGTTATGAACGGTATGTCGCTGCCCCAGGCGCTGTCGATTATGGTTCCCGAGAGCTTTAACGACAAGAATCCCATATCTGAAGACCTCAAGGCTTTTTATGAATACCACTCCATTCTCATGGAGCCGTGGGACGGTCCTGCGGCTCTGCTTTTTGCCGATGGGCGCTATGCAGGCGGTATGCTCGACAGAAACGGCTTGCGTCCCGCCCGTTACACCATCACGAAAAGCGGCACAATGGTGGTGGCTTCCGAGGTGGGTGTAATGGATTTTGACCCGTCAGAGGTCGTCGAGAAAGGGCGTTTGCAACCCGGAAAGATACTGCTTGTCGACACGCAAGAGGGCAAAATATACTACGATGGCGAAATAAAGGAGCAGCTCGCACATGCGCATCCCTACCGTCAATGGCTGAACACGAACCGCATTCAGCTCGAAACAATCCATACCGGACGCAAGGTAAGCAACGCCATTGAGTACCTTAACGCCAAGGAAATAGAGTTCGGCTTCGGCGAAGAAGACATAAAAGACACGCTCGTACCAATGGCAACGCGTGGTCAGGAGCCCACAGCCTCGATGGGAAATGACACGCCTTTGGCTGTCCTGTCGGGCGAACCGCAGATATTCTTCAACTATTTCCGCCAGCAATTTGCACAGGTAACCAACCCCGCTATCGACTCTATTCGAGAACAATTGGTCATGAGTCTTGCCGAATACATAGGCAGAGTGGGTACCGGTATCCTCAATCCTGACGAAACCAACTGCAAGATGGTGCGGCTTCCCCATCCCATTTTGACGAACGGTCAGCTTGATATCCTTCAGAACATACGATATAAAGGCTTTCACACTTGCAAGTTAAGTATGACCTTCGAGCCTTATCCCGACACCCTTTCAGCCAGTGACAATCACGACCCAAGCCTTGCAGGAGAGGCTCTCCGCGAGGCTATAGACCGGCTTTGTCAGGACGCAGAGCGCAGCGTTGACGAAGGATACAACTATATCATACTTAGTGATCGCGACGTCGATTGCCGCCACGTAGCCATCCCTTCGCTGCTTGCCGTGAGCGCCGTACACCATTATCTTATCAACGTTGGTAAGCGCGTGCAAACCGCCCTCATCGTAGAGAGCGGCGAAATACGTGAGGTTATGCACGCCGCGCTGCTGTTGGGATACGGCGCTTCGGCCCTTTGTCCGTACATGACATACGCCATTCTGGACGACCTTGTACAGAAAGGCAGGATACAAGAGAACTATTCGACGGCCGAAGCCAACTATATTGCCGCCGTCAAAAAAGGCTTGTTGAAGATCATGGCCAAAATGGGAATTTCGACCATACGCTCTTATCGCGGTGCCCAAATCTTTGAATCGATTGGCCTGTCTGAAAGTCTGCTGAAAGCTTACTTCGGTACCGACACCTCCACCGTGGGCGGAATCGGCCTTGATACCATCGCCCACGATGCCATTCTGCTGCATCAAAAGGCACATCATACGATTGAAAGCGGCGAAGACAAGCCCCTTCCCAACCTGGGACAATTCCATTGGCGCGCAGACGGTATCAAGCATGCGTGGAACCCTGACACCATAGCCGCCCTGCAATTAGCCACACGAACGGGCTGCTATGAAACGTTCAAGCACTTCGAAAAGCTCGTTGACGACAAGCCTGAACCTCTGTTCCTGCGCGACTTTCTCGACTTTAAGCGCAATCCCATCGCGCTTGAGGAGGTTGAATCAGAGGCTGAAATCGTCAGGCATTTTGTGGTAGGGGCCATGTCTTTCGGCGCACTCTCGAAAGAAGCACATGAGGCTCTGGCCATGGCTATGAACAAATTGGGAGCACGTAGCAACACCGGCGAAGGCGGAGAAGACGCTGAACGCTTCCACGCTACGGCTGAAGGCATCTCTCTTTCCAGCAAAACCAAGCAGGTTGCATCGGGTCGTTTCGGCGTCACTACCGAGTATCTGGTCAACGCTGAGGAAATACAGATAAAGGTTGCACAGGGCGCAAAGCCCGGCGAAGGCGGCCAGTTGCCCGGCTTTAAAGTGAACGAAGTCATTGCAAAAACGCGCCATTCCATCCCCGGAATAAGCCTTATCTCGCCACCACCCCATCACGATATCTATTCGATAGAAGACTTAAAGCAGCTTATTTTCGACCTGAAGAACGTCAATCCACGTGCTGCCATCAGCGTGAAACTGGTTGCCGAGAGCGGCATCGGCACCATTGCGGCCGGTGTTGTCAAGGCTAAGGCCGACCTCGTTGTGATATCAGGGGCCGAAGGCGGCACCGGAGCCTCACCGGCTTCCAGCATGCGTTTTGCCGGTATTCCGCCGGAAATCGGCATCGCCGAGACGCAACAGACGCTGGTAAAAAACGGTCTTCGCTCGCTCTCGCGCTTGCAAGTTGACGGTCAAATGAAAACAGCGCGCGACGTTATACTTATGGCTTTGCTCGGCGCTGAGGAGTTTGGATTCGGCACGGCGCCGCTAATCACCCTGGGATGCGTCATGATGCGCAAGTGCTCTCAGAACACATGCCCGATGGGCGTAGCCACACAGGACCCGAAATTACGGGGTTTCTTCCGTGGAAAATACCAATATGTTGTCAATTATTTCACTTTCCTTGCCCGACATATCCGTGAGTATCTTGCCGAGATGGGCTTCACATCGCTGAACGATATCGTTGGCCACACCGAGCTTCTCACCCCTCGTGACACAGCCTCGTGCTGGAAACCGGCTTCAGATGCCGTCAGAAACAAGTGGGAAAGTCTGGATTTTGGCCGACTGACAACACGCGAAACCGGCGACGTTTCCACCTATTGCACCCGCACACAAGACCACGATTTGTACGACATTCTGGACGAACAGATCATCGATGCCGCCGCACACACTATAGAAACAGGCGGTGAAATAGACCTCGATTACCCCATCCGCAATACCAACCGTGCCGTGGGTGCCATGCTTTCGGGGCATATTGAGTGGCGCCGTTCAGAGAAATTGCATAAGACTGCCGATGCCAGGATGGCTGGTAAAGCCTCTGAAAGCGACCTCCGCACTACAGAAAGCACCGGCCAGGCCACTATCAACGTCAAGTTCAAAGGCTCGGCAGGCCAGAGTTTTGGTGCCTTTCTTGTGAAGGATGTCAATTTCAAGCTCGAAGGCGAAGCCAACGATTATTTTGCAAAAGGCCTGTCGGGAGGCCGTATTTCCATCCTTCCGCCCGCACGAAGCCACTTCAATGCCGAAGACAATATCATTGCAGGCAACACCGGTTTATATGGCGCCACGACGGGCGAACTGTATATCAACGGCAAGGTTGGCGAACGATTTGCCGTACGCAACAGCGGAGCCATTGCCGTGGTTGAGGGTACGGGCGACCACTGTTGCGAATACATGACGGGCGGACGCGTCGTGGTGCTCGGACGGACAGGCCGCAACTTCGCCGCCGGTATGAGCGGAGGCGTGGCCTATGTCTGGGATAAGGACCACGATTTTGACTATTATTGCAACATGGGCATGGTTGAAATCAACCTCGTTGAAGACACCACCTACCGCAAGGAACTGCATGAACTCATCCGCCTACACTACTTATACACCGGCTCAAAGCTCGCGCGGACGATGCTTGACGACTGGAACCGCTACGTCGAAGAGTTTATACAGGTGGTGCCTATCGAGTATAAGCGCGTGCTTCAGGAGGAACAGGTAAAGAAGCTTCAGCAGAAAATTGCCGACATGCAGAGGGAGTTTTGAAAGGTAAAAGGGTAAAAAAGTAAAAAGGTAAAAAGATAGAATACCGGGAATAAAGGTGGGAAGAGAGCATCATTCCTGAAATATCCAGAGCTTTTCGCTACATGCCCCCTTGCCCTTTGCCCCGTGCGAGAACAAACATTATAGATTTTTTATTTTATCATTATTATATATGGGTAATCCAAAAGGATTTTTAGAGGTCGAGAGAAAGGAAGCAGGCTACCGGCCTATACACGACAGAATACACGACTTTGGCGAGGTTGAGCAGACCCTTAACAGCAACGACCGCCGACTGCAGGCCAGCCGTTGCATGGACTGTGGCGTGCCGTTCTGCCACTGGGCCTGCCCACTGCACAACAAAGCACCCGAGTGGAACGACGCCCTTTACCGCGGAGACTGGCAGGAAGCCTACACGCTGCTCTCGCAAACCAACGATTTCCCCGAGTTCACGGGGCGCATTTGCCCCGCCCTCTGCGAAAAGGCCTGCGTGCTGAACCTGATGAATCACGAGCCGACAACGATAAGAGAGAACGAGGCTGCCATTGCCGAGCACGCTTATCAGGAGGATTTTGTCAAGCCCCATATCCCGAAACGCAACGGCAAGAAGGTAGCCGTCATAGGAGCCGGACCCGCCGGACTGAGTGCCGCCACGCAGCTGAACCGGCGCGGTTACGACGTAACGGTGTACGATGCGCGCGAGAAAGCCGGAGGCCTGCTGCGCTTCGGCATTCCGAATTTCAAGCTGAACAAGGATATTATTGACCGCAAGCTCCGCATTTTGGAGGCTGAAGGCATCAGCTTCGTATATCGCACAATGCTTGTCGACAGCACGCAGGCCACGGCCGAAATACAAAACGACGACACGCTCGCAGGCGCTGAGAAGGTGACGGCTGCAGAGCTGTCGGGGAAGTATGACGCCGTCGTCGTCTGCACCGGCACGCCGCAGGCCCGCGATCTGCCCATACCGGGGCGCAACCTCAAGGGCGTTTATTTTGCCCTTGAAATGCTGTCACAGCAGAACCGCGTGCTGGCAGGGGCCGAGTTTGACAAGGAAAAATTAGTGAACGCCCGCGGTAAGGACGTGCTGGTTATTGGCGGGGGCGACACCGGTTCCGACTGTATCGGCACTTCTCACCGTCAGGGATGCAGGAGCGTTACGCAGATAGAGATTATGCCCCGCCCCGTCGACGGTCCCGACGACCCGCAGAACCCTTGGCCCAACTGGCCGCGCACGCTGAAGACGAGCTTCGCACACGAGGAGGGATGCGCCCGCAGGTGGAACATCAACACGCTGGAATTCCTGGGCGAGAACGGCGTATTGACGGGCGTTAAAGTGCAGGAAATAAAATGGGAACCGAATCCCGAGGGCGGCCGTCCGCTGATGAAAGCGGCCGGAGAACCGGAGGTAATCAAGGCCGACATGGTGCTTCTGGCCATGGGATTCCTGCGGCCACAGCTGCCCGATTATCCGGAAAACGTTTTCGTTGCCGGCGATGCAGCGAGCGGGGCAAGCCTTGTAGTGAGGGCTCTGGCAAGCGGAAGAGACATTGCCGCACACGTAGACGAATATTTGCAAAAATAGTTTTCCATGTCATTTTCATGGTGAGGAAGAGGCGGAATATCAGCAGATGGCCCGCCTCTTCGGGCTACAGGCAAAGGCTGAACACCTGACATGCCCAGCGGAAAGCGCCGGAAACAAAGGGCTTTCTTTACGCGGGGTAAAAACTTAACGGAATCGTGCCGCTTGCCCGAGCGGCCTACGCTGAACTTACGACGGCCGCCGTACGCGCGTGTGACGGTCGCCATAAAATGTGTGTGGCGGCCGTCATACGGTTGTATGACGGCCGTCGTACAACCACTCCAGGTCTGAAAAAGGATGACAGAGACAGGACGGAGAGTCCGTTGGCACAGCATAATCCGAAGAATCCGACAACGCATGAAAGAGGCTGCAACCACGCATACGCCATTCCGAAGAAGGCCGCGCACGCTGCAATATCACGCACGCCGGTGGTTTTTATCATTAATTTATTTTAATATATTAGGTTTCACATTCAAATATAAGTACCTTTGCCCATCAACCATTTGCTTATCAACGCCATGATGTTGCTCCGTCTTCTACAGAAATATCTCACCACTTTCGGCAATTATCTTGTCCTGATGGGGCGCACCTTTTCGCGTCCCGAGCGTTTCAGGATGTTTCTGAAGCGATATGTAAAGGAAATGTCGCAGCTGGGTGTAGACTCGATAGGTATCGTGCTGCTTATCAGTTTCTTCATCGGTGCCGTCATCTGCATTCAGATGAAAGTGAATATCCAGAGCCCGTGGATGCCCCACTGGGTGACGGGCTACACCACGCGCGAGATTATGTTGCTTGAGTTTTCAAGCTCAATCATGTGCCTTATCCTGGCCGGGAAGGTAGGTTCGAACATCGCTTCGGAGCTGGGAACCATGCGCGTTACGCAGCAGGTTGACGCCCTCGACATCATGGGCGTGAACTCTGCAAGCTATCTTGTCCTGCCGAAAATCATAGGGCTGGTGACCATTATGCCTTTCCTCGTCATCTTTTCGTCGGCTATGGGCATCGTGGGCGCGTATGCAACGGCGTACGTCGGCCACATCATGTCGCCCGAAGACCTTACGGCAGGCATGCACCATGCGTTTAACGAGTGGTTCATGTGGATGAGTATCATCAAGAGTTTGTTCTTTGCTTTCATCATCGCCAGCGTGTCGTCGTTCTTCGGTTATACGGTAGACGGCGGCTCCGTAGAGGTTGGAAAGGCGTCGACTGACGCCGTAGTGTGCAGCAGTGTGCTCATACTGTTCTCGGATGTGTTCCTGACACAGTTGCTATCTTAAGCTTGAGGAGTTAGGGAGTTAAGGAGTTAGAAGGAGTTAAGACAATAGTCTGGCAAACCGAAAACGTAAGTTTTAAGGGTACTGACAAGGGTAAATTATATTAAAAGACTGTCAAACAAAGGGACATGGCAAGCATAAGCTTCAAGGATATTTTAGCCTGGCAGAAAGCCCATGAGTTTGTTATTAAAGTGTACAAAACAACAAAGACATTCCCCGAATGGGAGCGTTACGGGCTTTGTTCACAGTTTCAAAGAGCGGCTGTTTCCATACCTGCAAATATTGCAGAGGGCTATAAGCGGCTGGGTACGGCCGATAAGTTGCACTTTATGAATATTGCTCAAGGCAGTCTGGAGGAATGCCGCTACTACGTTCTCCTGACAAAAGATATTGGGTACATCAACCAGCATACACATGATGTGCTTAATGCTGATATAGAAGAGGTTAGCAAGTTGCTTAACGGCTACTGCAAGGGCATAACACACCGCCATTATGTTAAGTAGAAATAGATTCAATTGGAAGGTAAAATAAAAGGCATATAACAGAAGAGTAATCTAAAAGGAGAGCAGGAACAAATGATATTGAGAGCCAAAGCTTGAAACCGAAGCCAGGCATTTGTCTTAACTCGTTAACTCCATAACTCCTTAACTCCTTATCAAAAACTCAGGGGGCTAAAATGATTGAAATTAAACATCTCACCAAATCCTTTGAGGACAAGACGGTTCTCAAGGATATCAACGCCACGTTCGAGACGGGCAAGACAAACCTTATCATCGGCCAGAGCGGGTCAGGAAAGACCGTTCTGGTGAAGAACCTTGTGGGACTGCTCACCCCTACCAAGGGTGAGGTGCTGTATGATGGGCGCAACTTCGTAACCATGACGAAGCGCGAGCGTGTGATGATGCGCCGCGAGATGGGCATGATATTTCAGGGGGCCGCCCTCTTCGACTCGCAGACGGTGCTCGAAAACGTCCGTTTCCCCCTCGATATGTTCTCAAACATGACCGCCCGTGAGCGCGACAAGCGGGCTATGGAGTGCCTTGAGCGTGTAAATCTTAAGGATGCAGGCGACAAGTATCCGGAAGAAATATCAGGCGGTATGCAAAAGCGAGTGGCCATCGCACGGGCTATTGTGCTGAACCCCAAGTACCTTTTCTGCGACGAACCCAACTCTGGTCTCGACCCGAAAACGTCGTTGGTTATCGATAATTTGCTTTCAGAAATCACGAAAGAATATCATATTACCACCATCATTAACACGCACGACATGAACTCGGTAATGGGAATTGGCGAGAACATCATCTTTATTTATAAGGGCCATAAGGAGTGGGAAGGCACAAAGGACGACGTGATGAACTCGACAAACAAGAAGCTGAACGACTTCGTTTTTGCCAGCGACCTCTTCCGAAAGGTAAAACAGGCAGCCAACGAAGGCGAGTAAGGCGCAGGACGTGCAGCGTGCGGGCACGGCTATTATTGAATTACCGACACGGAAATAAAACAAATTGCGGCGCAAAGGCTTACCCCTTGCGCCGCAATTTATTTTGTATCAGCCGTGCGTGTTCACCGCATATACCATACCCCCTTGTGCTCAACCATGGGCACTACAACCTCTTCGGCTGTGCCATCACCATAGGTAAAGGTGAGGAAAACATCGGCTACATGCTTCGATGTATCCGCTCGGGCACTGACAAACTTTACTTCTTTGATACCCCCGTGGCCGTTTTGCTGCCCCAAAAACATCTTTGCGTTGGCCACTAACTGCTCACGATAGGCTGCGGGTATGGAGTCGGGCTGGTAGCGCCCGGCCACAAACACGTTGTAATCGCCATGCAGAAGCTGGTCGTAATAAGCCATGGCCGCACGCCCTGCCACCTCACCGGCCGTGGAACCACTGGCTCCGCCTCCGCACGCAATGACGAGAAAGGCACAGGCGCACGCAAGAAACAGACTTCTGAACCGCCGCATCTTCATCTTATTTCTGACGGATAAAAACATTAATCGGGCAGCCATGCAGCTGCCAGTTCTCGCGAATCTTGTTCTCCAGAAAGCGTCGATAGTTCTCCTTTATATACTGAGGGAGGTTGGCATAGAACACAAAAGACGGGATTTGCGTATTGGGAAGCTGCGAACAATACTTGATTTTGATGAACTTTCCTTTCGTCGAGGGAGGGGGAGTCTGCTCAATAATGGGAAGCATTACCTCGTTAAGCTTGTTCGTACCAATATGTGCGGTACGGTTCTTATAAACGTCTTTTGCCGTCTCAAGCACCTTGAAAATGCGCTGTTTCGTAAGTGCAGAAGCAAAGATAATGGGGAAATCGACGAACGGTGCCATCCTGTTGTACACGGCATTCTTAAAGGTATCGATAACTTTCTGGTCCTTATCCTTCACCAAATCCCATTTATTGACGACGACAACCAGGCTTTTATTGTTCTTCTGTATGAGCTGGAAGATGTTCATGTCCTGCGCTTCGATGCCGCGTGTAGCATCAATCATAAGGATGCATACGTCGCTATTTTCGATAGCCCGTATGCTTCGCATGACGCTATAAAACTCTAAATCCTCGGTCACTTTGTTCTTACGACGGATACCTGCCGTATCAACGAGGTAGAAATCGAAGCCAAATTTATCGAAGCGTGTGTAGATACTGTCGCGCGTGGTGCCCGCAATTTCGGTAACGATATTACGGTCTTCGCCGATAAAAGCGTTGATAAGGCTCGATTTCCCCGCATTAGGGCGACCCACAACAGCAAAGCGAGGCAGGTCGTCGTCGATGTTTTCCTGCTGCTCGGACGGCAGTTTCTTCAGGATAATGTCCAGCAAATCGCCTGTCCCGCCGCCTGTAGCGGCACTGATGCACTGCGGATCGCCAAGGCCGAGACCATAGAATTCGGCAGCCGAATAAGCCATTCCGCTGTTGTCTACCTTGTTAGCGACGAGGATAACAGGCAGGTTTGACCGGCGAAGTATTTGGGCAACGTCCTCATCCCAGTCAGTAATGCCCGTCTCTACATCCACAAGAAAGAGTATCAAATCGGCTTCTTCGGCCGCCACCAGCACCTGTTTGCGGATGGCATCCTCAAATATATCGTCCGACTTTACGACCCATCCGCCGGTATCAACCACCGAAAACTCCTTGCCGTTCCATGAGCATTTGCCATACTGACGGTCGCGAGTGGTACCCGCTACTTCGCTAACGATGGCACGACGACTTTGCGTAAGACGATTAAAAAGCGTAGACTTGCCCACATTCGGGCGGCCTACGATTGCTACTAAATTTGCCATTTGTGTTTGTTTAATTACTGAAGTTACATTCTTCGGCCCTCTCGATAACGAGAGAGTACACCCTCCATACAGTCAGGGCCGTATATAATTATGATTAATTTATTGTGGATTATAACCGAAATGGTCCAGTTCCCGCTCGGAATTTCGCCAGTCCTTGTCCACCTTTACAAATATTTCGAGATACACCGGCTTGCCAAAGAACCTCTCCAAACTGCGGCGGGCTTCGGTAGAAACCTTCTTCAGAGCCATGCCCTGATGACCTATAATAATGCCCTTTTGCGAATTGCGCTCTACATAAATCACCGCATTGATGTGAATATGATGCTCATCTTCCTTGAACTGTTCAACGACAACCTCAACCGAATAGGGAATTTCCTTATCGTAATAACGCAGTATTTTCTCGCGGATTATTTCAGAAACGAAAAACCTTGCCGGCTTATCCGTCAGCTGATCCTTGTCAAAATAGGCGGGGCTTTCAGGCAAAAGTTCCTGAATGCGCTTCATTAAAAGGTCAATTCCAAACTTGTTTTTGGCCGACAAGGGCAGTATTTCGGCGTTCGGTAACAGCTTGTGCCATTTCTCAACAAGCTCACTAAGCAATGCCGTCGGGTTTGTTATCGATGCGTTCTTACGTCCTTCTTTCTTCGGCTTTTCTACTGAATCAGCAGACGCCCGCTGTCCTATCTCGTCAATTTTATTGATGAGAAGCAGCACGGGAATCTTCATTTCGCGCACCTTTTCCAGAAAATCGACGTTCTTTTCAGGGTTTTCAACTACATCGGTTACATAAAGCAGAATGTCAGCATCGGCAAGAGCCGACTCGGAAAAAGCCAGCATCATCTCCTGCATCTTGTAGTTAGGCTTCAGCACGCCCGGCGTATCCGAGAACACAATCTGCATGTCAGGCGTGTTCACAATGCCCATAATGCGGTGCCTTGTGGTCTGCGCCTTGAAGGTTGCAATGCTTATCTTCTCGCCCACAAGCTGGTTCATCAGCGTCGATTTGCCAACATTCGGGTTGCCTACTATATTTACGAATCCTGCCTTATGCATGTTTCCTGAAAATTTAACTTGCGGTAAAGATAACAAAAAAACGCATTCCCATGATGATGCGGATGCGTTTTTCTGTATCGTTTATAAGGTTTATTTACTCTCCGGAACGCTGGAACCATCGTAAGCCCATTTGTAATAAATGGCACCGTGCACAAATCCTGCGCCGAAAGCTGTAAAGATAATGTTATCGCCTTTCCTTAATTTCGACTCATTGTCCCACATAGCCAGCGGTATCGTAGCCGAGCTTGTGTTACCATAATGGTCGATATTGATCATCACCTTTTCAAGAGGCAGGTCGGCCCGCTTGGCTACAGCCTCGATAATGCGGAGGTTAGCCTCGTGCGGAATAATCCAGTTGAGGTTACTCTCGTTCAGTCCGTTACGCTGCATAACTTCCGAAACATCGTCGCTCATGTCGGTAACGGCATGGCGAAAAACGTTGCGTCCTTCCTGATAAATGTAGTGCAGACGATTGTCTATCGTAAAGTGGGATGCCGGACAAACGCTTCCTCCCGCCTTCATGTGCAGGAAAGGAAGTCCCTTCCCGTCAGTAAGGAGCATGGAATCCTGAAAGCCAACGCCCTCTTCCTCGGTAGCCTCTATCAGCACTGCGCCCGCACCGTCGCCGAAAAGCACACAGGTTTGGCGGTCGGTCCAGTCGACAACCGAAGACATTTTCTCTGCCGAGCAGACGATAATCTTCTTATACCGCCCCGACTGTATCATGGACGAAGCCGTATCCAAGGCGTAAATGAAGCCGCAACAAGCACAGCTCATGTCGAAGGCAAAGGCGTTTTTAAGGCCCAGCTTCCCCAGCACGATGCTTGCCGTTGAAGGGAAAGGATAGTCGGGTGTGGTGGTAGAGACGATTAGTGCGTCAATCGTGTCAGGGTCAACACCCGTTTTTTTCAAGAGTTGCTTGCAGGCCTTGCGGGCCAGATAGCTCGAGCCCAGCCCCTCTTCCTTCAAAATACGGCGTTCACGTATGCCGACACGCGTTCTAATCCACTCGTCGCTGGTGTCTACCATCCGTGACAATTCGCCGTTCGTAAGAACGTAGTCAGGAACGTATCCGCCAACGCCCGTGATTATAGCGTTAAGCTTTCCCATTATTCAGCAGCTTCTTTGACAATAGCTACCTTGCCGCGATAGTAGCCGCATGTGGGGCAAACGGTATGGTATACATAGTAAGCACCGCAGTTTGGACATACTGCAAGCGTAGGAGCAACTGCCTTGTCGTGAGTTCTTCTCTTCAGTGTACGAGTCTTTGACTGTCTTCTTTTAGGATGTGCCATAATGCTTTAAACGTTTAATTTTTAATCTTTTAGTTCTTTATTCTTTAATTTTTCAAGAACTGCCCAGCGCGAATCCACAGAACCCTCCGCACTCTCGTCACCGCTTCGGGCGGCTGAATGCTCCTCAAGAGCTTTCATCATGGCAGGGTTGCATTTTCCAGGTGCATGCACATGCCGGAGCGGAATGCTGAGTTCTACAAACTGATAGACGAACCATGACACGTCGAGCATTCCTTCGTTCTCGGCTACGGTCACGAGGTCGTCGTCCTCGGAATAGGCAGTTCCAAACTTGGCCACAAGGTGATCGTCGACTAAAATGGGCAGATCCATGTCGTCCAGACAGCGGTCACACGCTACGGTGACTAAGCCCTCAGTGTGGAAATCGAGATCGAAGAAGTCGTCGGTCCGATGTATGGTCAAAGTAGTTTGCAGACGGCCGCGGCGAACTGCCGGAGCCTCGACGGCGTCGAAAAAGGCGTCATCAAGAACAAAGTTCAAGACGCTGTCGCCCTGGGGCAAGCCCTTTAAATCGACCCTAAACTGCTCTAACTTAGACATATCTACACTTTGGCTTGCAAAGTTACTATTTTTTTCTTAGATATGATTCTTTTTAAAAGAAAAAACAATGTTACGATATGAATATTGTCCGGAATATTCTGCACAAACCTTGCTGTCCGTTTGCTGCACAGCGTGCACGTCCTGCCTGCCAGGCCCGCCGGAGCTTACTGCAGAGCTTGCGGGGCAGCCATACGGCAGAGCCGGAAGCTGATGCGTTGAGGTTCAATTCGTTACCCTTATCCGACAGGACGATTATCCTGCCTGCACCCACCTCCGCCGACGGCAAAGCCACATCAAAGGCGGCTTCGGGTGAATGTACGGCAGCCGCCGCACGGGTCGTATGGCGGTCGCCATACAGGTTGCGCTACGGCCGTGGTACACGCGTGCGACGGCCGCCGTATGCTCGCCCGCACACCGGAACGGACGCAGCCACAGTGCCTGCCCGCGCCTGCATTCATAAATAATAAGGAGAAAGTTCAAGGCTCAACGCAGCGGGAATTCTCTCTTAAGCTCAATCCTGAACGTTGTGCCCTTGCCCACTTCCGAGCTTTTCACCCAGATTTTTCCGCTGTGATACTCCTCCACTATGCGCTTGGCCAGACTCAATCCAAGCCCCCAGCCGCGCTGCTTCGTGGTGAACCCGGGGCGGAAAACGTTGCCGATGTCCTTCTTCCGGATGCCTTTTCCCGTGTCGGATACCTCGACAATGGCCTTTGTCTCGGTCTCCTCAACGTGCAGAACTATACGTCCGGGGCCGCCTCCCATAGCGTCGACGGCGTTCTTGCACAGGTTTTCAATCACCCATTCGAAGAGCGAGGCGTTCAGGTTTACGATGACGTCGTGGTTGGGAAACTCCTTGCACATCTCGACCGTCTTGCTGGTTCGGCGGTCCATATAGTCGATGACGTGGTCCATTACTTCGTTCAGGCTTGATGGAACAGGCTCCGGAAACGAGCCTATTTTTGAAAAGCGGTCGGCAATTAACTGAAGCCGCTTCACGTCTTTATTCATTTCGGGGATGAGCGAATCGTCGGGATGCTCCTCCTTCAAAATCTCAATCCACGCCATCAAACTGCTGATGGGAGTGCCCAACTGGTGCGCCGTCTCCTTCGAAAGGCCCACCCATACCTTGTTCTGCTCGGCTTTCTTCGACGTGAGCAGCGCAAAAATGGCAATGACAACAAACAGCAGCACCACGCCCAGCTGCACGTAAGGAAACCACGAGAGGCGACGGAGCATCAGCGAATCTTCATAGCACACGTCGATATAATCGCTGCGACGGTCGCCAAGATAAATGCGGATGTTGCGGTGTTGGGCCAGCAATTCGTGCCCGAGAGCCGCAATGCGGGCCAGACTGTCGGTGCGCGAGGAAGCGCTCAGCGTAAGATTCCGGAAGTCGCTCACCTCTCCCCGCCGGTTCAGTACGATGACAGGTATCGTGTTATTATCGTTAAGAACCTTGAGAACCAGATTCAAATCGGTGTTGTCGTCGGCCTTATTGAGCGACCTCATCGCCTCTGCCCATACCTCCATCCGGCTGTGTTCCTGCGCCTTGAGGTCATCAGCCAGCTTGCGCGACACCACAAGCGATACCACAGCTATAAGTACAGCCATGACCACCAGCACAATCTTTACCTGCCTTATCCTGTCAGTCCATTTCATATATAACCCATAACGCAGCATCTTCCCCTTTATTGCCCTGATAGGCAAGGGAATAAGTCGGAAGAGATTCCGTGCTGTCGTCCGGCACCTTAAATAAAATATCAAATCTGAAACTTCAACACAAATTATAACAAAATACCGTTTGCCCCACACAAACCTTTAACACAAGCAAGGAAAGACAAACCTCCGGATTATATAAAAATTAAACGGAGGAAACACAAATACGATTTGAAAACAACACAAAAAATAAACAGAAACAAAATAAACACAAAGCAAGAACAGTACAAACACAAAAGGGCTCCAAAAGCAACACAAAGGAAAGGTAGGATAGATACAAAAGAGATCCGAAGGCAACACGGGAAAAAGACAGGAGCAACACCAAACGATTCCGAAGGCAATATGGAAAGAAGACGGGATAAAGCAAAAAGGATTCCGAAGGCAACACGGAAGAAAGACGGAATAAACACAAAAGAGCCCTGAAGACATCTCTGTCTCCAGGGCTTCAGTTTATACAAGAAGGCGGCTGCCTACTCTCCCG
>JABCNV010000056.1 GCA_013333935.1 Prevotella sp.
GACCTTTGTGCTGAACACTCCAGCCTATGCAACGTCGCTCGTTGACCTTTCTACGTCAAGCAGCATGCCTTTTACGTGGTCGCAGCCAGCCTATGGTTTCCCTGCTGTTGCAACCTATCAGATACAGGTTTCTGCCAATAACACATGGACTAAAGACATTCAGGCCGGTGAGATTGATGCCCAAAAGAAACCCGTTGGCGACTATAAAACCTTCGACCAAGAGTATACAACCGTCAAGGCAAAGCTGTCAGCAGCCGACATTGCCACCGCTCTCGAGCAGATTACACACTATGCCAAAAACGCCGTTCCCGCCACACAAAAGATGTATGTGCGCGTGCGCGCCGCTTTCGCAGGCGATACCATCTATTCAAATACGGTTACTGTCAACGTTGCTCCTTACTATATCGAACTCAAAGATGCGGCTCCTGTCGAGTGGTATCTGATAGGAAGCTGCATCGGCGACGGTACATGGAGCAACAGCGGAGCCGCAAACGTAGGCAAGTCGCTTATCCCATTGTATATGATTGACGGTCAGGAATATGACCGAAAAACCGGTACCGGCAAGATTTCTTATACAGGATTCTTCCCTGCAGACGGCCAGTTCAAGCTTGTTAAGAACCCTGGTTCATGGGACACGCAGATTGATTACGGCAAGTTTACCAACATCAGTGGCGACAGTAAATTCGAGAAGAGCAGCGACGGTAACGTTGTTGTCAAGACAGCTGGCTATTATACCGTCACCGTTGATACCAAGGATGGCACGGCCACTATTGAAAAATATACCGGCGCTGTTACACAACACGCAGCTATTTTCCTGGCTGGCGACTACAACTCGTGGAACGTAACCTCTGGTGGTATGGACGCAATCTCTACCTATGCAGGTGCTGAAAACCACAACTGGACGACGACAGTTACCTTTACGGCCAACGGCGAGTTCAAGTTCTCTGACGGTACAAAATACTGGGGTGGCATTGATTTCCCATACGGAACAGCCAGCACCACAGGCGGGAAAAACAAGTATACCGCCGGAACATATACCGTTTTCTTCAACGATATTACCGGTCAGTATTACTTTATTGCGCCCGAAAACTAATCACTAAGCAAACCGAGGAGATACGTTCCCCGCATTCTGTATCTCCTCCCAAAGACGAAAAACAATGAAAAAAAGCATATTATTCATGGGGCTTGCACTGGCATTTGCCAGCTGCAGCGACACCTACGAAGACTGGGGCTCACCACAAAGCAGCGAGCAAGAGGCCGCAAAGACCGTAAGCATGACCCTCGGCGAGGCACCTGCCATCAATTTTGCCACACTCTCTACCGACTCCGTCCAGCTCTTCGTCCCCACAATGAAGGTAGAAGATGCCGCTTCCAACACCTACACCGTAACGCTTTTCAACGCCGACAAGAGCCAGACCAAGCAGGTTGTAGCCAATACCGACGGCAAGGTTAAGACGTCAGAGCTCGAAACTGCTTTCAATGCCTTATGGGGCCGACGCCCACAACAGCGCAACGTTACGCTGCATGTCGAGGCCCTTACCACCATCAACGGTATGAATATCAAGAACGAAGGCAACACCACGGCTAAGATAACGCCCAACGCTCCCGTCCTTGAAGACCACTATTACTATATGGGAACGAACAACTCGTGGTCAAAAACCGACAAGACGTTTGAGCTTCAGAACGGCGGCGGTGACATATACGACAACCCCGTTATCAGCGTAATCATCCCCTCTGCCAAGGCTGCAGGCGGAACGATGGCAGCCGAAAACAGCTTCAAAATTATACCACAATCAGCATACGAAAGAGGGCCAGCCAACTTCTTTGACGGCGATATTATCGGCTCGGCTGTGGATGGAGACGAAAGCATGAGCGGCAGCTTTGTCACAGGTAAGAACGACGAGGTGGCAAAAGCCTTTAAGATTAACCAGACGGCTCACCCCGGAAAGTATTATAAAATTGAGCTTAACCTGCTCGAAAAAACCTATAATATCACCGCAATGAACGACCCAGAGCTGTTCCTTACCGGCAGTAACTACAGCTGGGGAGGCACATGGGTTCCGCTTGTTCCTGTACACAGCACCACCGATACTTTCTGGAAGTTAATTTATCTCCATGCCAACGAGGAGTTTAAATTTGCGCCACAGGCAGCCTGGGGCAACGATTTCGGTTCACAGGCAACCATTAACGACCAGGCCGGTGCAGGCATAACCGACAACGGCGGCAATATCAAGGTAGCTAATGCAGGATGGTACCTGCTCGTGGTTGTGAACGGAGCAACCCGCAAGGTAAGCATTCTCCGTCCTGAAGTATATCTGATGGGCTCGACGGCTCCGGTGAACAACTGGACCTTCGACAGTCATAACGTCTTCACCATACCGGCTACCGAGAGCGGCGAATTTGTGTCACCGGCCATCGCTGCCAACGGAGAGGTGCGCATGTGCGTCAATTTAAGCGGATACGACTGGTGGAAAACCGAGTTCATTGTAACCACAGGCGGCAAATTAAGCTATCGTGGAAAGGGTGGCGAACAGGCACGCGTCAACGTGCATACCGGCCAGAAGGTGCACATCAACTTCACCAATGGCACGGGTAGCTATCAGTAAACATTAAATATTTTCCCGACAAACGATTGAGGCGGCCCCCGTCAGAGGGTCGCCTCTTTTGTCTCACAGCTTCGAAAAACTTACCCAACCTCACAATATAAAACCTTTTATGATATGAAAAAAATCGTAAAAACACTTCTTCTTGCCCTCGCCATGCCGCTTGCCGCACAGGCACAAGGATGGCCCTCAAGCTACGAGGGGGTCATGCTTCAGGGTTTTTACTGGGACAGCTTCAAGGACACACGCTGGGTGAAACTGCAAAAGCAGGCACCCGATTTCAACGGCTACTTCTCCCTTGTATGGCTGCCACAGAGCGGCAAAACCAACGGAAGCCTCTCCATGGGCTACGATCCCTACTACTTTTTTAACCAAAATTCGAGCTTCGGTACGGCTGAAGAGCTGCGCTCGCTCATCAAAACCTTCCGCACAAACAACATAGGAGCCATTGCCGACGTGGTGATTAACCACCACCAAACCAATGGTTGGTGGAACTTTCCAAGTGAGACATACGGCACGGAAACGTACCAGTTGCAGACTACCGACATCGTTGCCAACGACGACGCACACAATGCAGGCTACACCACGGCGGCGCAGGCACAGCGCGACGGCATCACGCTGAGCAGCAACAACGACGAGGGAGAGGACTTCTCGGGCATGCGTGACCTCGACCATAAAAGTGCCAACGTGCAGCGTATTGTCAAGGCTTACGAGCACTTTCTGGTTAACGACCTCGGCTATGTCGGCTTCCGCTACGATATGGTCAAGGGTTTCGACGGCTCGCATGTGGGCAATTACAACGATGCTGCAGGCGTCAGCTTCTCGGTAGGCGAATGTTGGGACAACTCGGGTACGATTACCAACTGGATCAACGCCACCGGAAAGCGCAGCGCTGCCTTTGATTTTCAGTTCAAATATGTGGTGAACAATGCCGCCAATACCGGCAACTGGGGCAACCTCGGGCAGCGCAATCCGCAAGGCGACATGCCGCTCATCAACAACAATGCCTACCGCCGCTACGCCGTTACCTTTGTTGAAAACCACGACACACAGCTTAGAGCCGACGGCTCCAGCAACGGACCGCTCCAGCGCGACACCCTTGCAGCCAACGCCTACATGCTGGCCATGCCGGGCACACCTTGCGTTTTCTACAGGCATTATCAGGCTTATCCCGACCAGATAAAGGCCATGATTGACGCCCGCAAGGCCGCAGGTATCACCAATACAAGCGATTATTCGTCCTACCGCAGCACGGCAGCCTATTACGGCTGCATTGTCAACGGCACGAAAGCCGACCTGCTTGTGCTCGTGGGCAGCGGATACAGCGAGCCTGCCGCCAACCGTTTCGTGAAGGTATTAAGCGGCCGTCACTATGCCTACTACCTGTCGCCGTCGGCCGAAACGCCTTTCGCCGACAAGCCTTCGGGCAGCTATGCCCAGAGCTTCAGCACCATGCTTACGGCCGTCAGTGCCACAGCGGACGCCCGTCTGGTATATACCCTTGACGGGTCTACGCCCACGGCATCGAGCCTGCAGGCCGAAAGCGGTACGCGCATAGCCATCAACCGCGTTGAAGGCAGCACGGTAACGCTGAAAGTGGGCCTGCTCATCGCCGGCAGCGTATCGCACGTTGTCACCCGCACATACGCCTTTCCGGCTGCCGAGCAGGTAAATTTTGAAACTCCCGCAGCAGGTTATACCTGGAATGCTTACCTCATAGCACCTGCCTCGTGGGATGCCGACACCGACGTCTATGCATGGGCATGGACGCCGACAACGTCGAATTACACGCCCGACGACAACGCCACGTGGCCGGGCGACAACGAGCACGTTTACCGCATAGGCCGCACAGCGAACGGCCGTTACATCTGGCAGTGGTGCTATTATGGAACGAAAACGTCGGCCCCGAAGTTCATTATCTTCAACAACGGGCAAAGCGGCGTCGGCTCAAACCAGACGCATGACATGACCTTTACCAACGGCGGATGGTATGACATGACAACCACCGCAGCCAACCCTGCGTTAGGTATCGGCCACGTTACCGTGCCGTCGGCCCGTGATGCCGGTGCCTGCTACTATACTCTCGACGGCACACGCGTCAGCAAGCCCGTGCAGAAGGGTATCTATATCCATAAGGGACGCAAGGTTATTGTGCGTTAACCCCGCGGCTTTACGCTAAAAAAGCGGTGGCTTCCCTGTTACGGGAAGCCACCGCTTTTGTTTTCCGCCCCATCCGAAAAGGCGCGGCAACATTGTCCTTTTAATATAAAGCTGACGTTACGGCGGCCGTCATACAATGCGTACGGCAGCCGTCGTAAGACTTGTATGGCGGTCGTCGCACGCGCGTACCACGGCCGCCGCACGACAGACGTTACTATGCCATGCCCCGACCGTTACATGGTTAAACCTCGGCCTTTACATCGTCGTAGGCCGACGATTTCGCAAATTTGGCCACGACAAACGAGCATACAGCACGAATCTTCTTATGATTTTCCCGAGCGTAATCGGCCGCATAATCGAGCAGTTTCGATGCTACGCCACGGCCACCGAAAGCAGGATCAACTACCGTGTGTTCAATAGCCATCTGGCCGTCACTATCCCACGTATAAGACATATAGCCCATACGTTCCTGTCCGTCAAAGGCTTCGAAGAGCCCTTCGTGTCCGTTTTCTTTTCTTTTTATTTCCATCGCTTTATTGCATAACAAAAAGCTTGCCAAGGCGTTATTCAGGAGACAGGAGGGTATTATTCAGGAGACAGGAGTTAAGGAGTTAGGAGGAGTTAAGACAACACTTTGTCCTTATCCTATATTGGTATAACCATCTAACAGGCATTTGTCTTAACTCCTCCTAACTCCTTAACCCCCGTCTCCTTAGTAATGTCTTAACTCCCTAACTCCTTTTAACTCCTTAACTCCTAAATACTTCCTCCTTAACTCCTGAAATCCTCCCTCCTATTCCCCCAATGCTTCTGCGGCTCCCCTCCTTCGGAGGGGTTGGGGGAGGCTCAAAGTGCCCCCGAATCGCCGTCCTGATTATGGATACTGCGACTGATAACCTTTTTCTTACCCGAGAAAAAGTTCCAGCTGAGGCCGAGAAGAACCGTTGAACGGTTATCGTTTATCCACGTACGGCTGGTCTTGTTCATCACGGGGTTGTCAACCGTCTTGCTGGAATAGCGCGCCTTTGTGAACAGCCACAGACACGTTACGCCTGCATGCCACGGCCCTTTCTGCCAGAACACCGAGAGGTGCTGCTTGTTTTCGTCGCTCGTCAGAACCATACCCGTGAGACGTTTTGAGGGTATAACGCCCTGAAAACCGGCACCCCAGCAACCTTTTCTGAAGTTGATGTTATAACGAAGAGGCGTATACCAGAACGTGCGGTTGCCGATAAGGCGACTGCGGATGTGGGTAAAATAGGCACATGTCCACAGGTCAGCGGTGAGCAAATCGCTCTTGAAGGGCTTCAGTTGCAACAGTCCGGTAACGCCTCCCTCCCACTGACAGACTGCGTTTTCGTATGACGACACTATCGTTCGCTGCCCGTTTACCGTCTTCCACTGATAGTAAGCATTCTGCGGCTTGTCGGTATAAACGGCACCTGCCTGCATGCGGAAACTCACCCATGAGGCTTCGTGGCTGAACGTTACTAAGGCATTGTATTCGCCACCCGTCTTAAGCCACGGGTTTCCCTGACGGATAAGCCCGGGGATAATAACCGACGAACTGTTGCTCAATCGGGCTACAGGCGGCACGTTAAGGCCGAAACCGAAATGGAATTTAAGCTGACTGTGCTTGAAATTACGGGCTGCAAGCAGCTTCGGCGTGACGTAAAACTTATGGAAGCGCGTGTCAGTGTTCGAGGTTTCCACATAGTTTGCCGTCGCCCCTACCTTGCACGACCAGCGGCCCATGGCCCACGCGTAGTCGCCATATACGTTGTGGAGCTGGTACGACGAAGCGTAATCGTAAGGATGATAGCCTGACAAGACGTTACTAATCGTATAGTCTGACTGCGACCAGCGGCCCGTATAGCCTATGTTCAGCATGCTTTTCGGCCACGCTTTCTGATAATCAACCTCGCCGATAACCGAATATTTGCGGTTCCGCGATGTCATATCGTCGTCAACCAAAACACTGTCATTGAAAGCCGTTTTCTGCACAGTGGCATTGCGCTGACGGTTGTTATACCAGGTGCCCACGACGTCGGCGGTAAGCGTTTGCCTATGAGCGAACTGCTTTTCCAGATAGAGATTGAGCGAGGGCCCGAAAGTTTTGGTCCATTCATTCTGCGTTCCGTACCCGTCATGCCATGCGGGATTGCCCGTGGCCACGATGGTTTGCGTGCCCCGTGAGAAAATATAGGCCCAGGAAGGTGCAAACACAGCCTGAAAGGTAATGTCGTCAGGGCGCGAGAATGCGTATTTAAGACGGAAGTTGTTGTTGGTATATCCGAAGTGGTCCCTGCCCTGATAATGATAATCGGCCAGCGTACCGTCAGGGTGTGTAAAACGGTAATGCTGCTCGTAATAGCGGCTGCGATAGTTTCTTATGTTGTTAGCGTAGTCGAAAGAAAGCTGATGATGCCCCCAGTTATAGCGCGCATAGGCACGGTTATCGCCCATAACGGTATTGACAGCGTTCCATACATCCACACCCACGGCATAGCCACGGTCGAGCGGACGCGTAATAACGTTGAGCACAATATCGGCTCCGGCATAGCGCGATGGAGGCTCGGTGTAATACAATACATTCTTAATCTTGTCGGCCGGCACAAGTTTAAGGTCATTGTCTGTGGCCTCAACACCATTCAACAACACCTTCATGCGCTTGCCCATGAGGTTGGAAACCTGGTGCGTTACGGGGTCGACGAGGATACCGGGCAATGTAGCCAGCAGGTCGTGCGACTGTCGGGCATGGCGAATTTGCTCGGTACTGAACGTATAAACTGAGTGATCGACATAGTCGGTCTTGCGGTTTCCCGCAACAGTTACGCCTTTCAGCGTATAGCTGTCGGGCGTCATGTGCAGGTCGCCCACACGTCGGGTGCTGACCATTACGGCAAGCGTCTTGAACCCCACATACGTAGCACGCAGCAGAACACGCGGTGCGCGGCAGGGAATAACTACGTCTCCAGCCTCGTTACTCACCCCACCGGTGATGAAAGATGAGTCGGAAGGGTTGAGCAGTGCAACGTTAACGAACGCCATCGGGCACCCGCGGTGGTCAACCATGCGGGCAATAAGCTTCTGCGTTTCTTTCTGTACACACTCTACTGTAATCAGACTGTCGGTGACAGTCATGCCTATAGGATAGAAGCCTATGGCCTGACGTATGGCCTCCGGCACCGTCCGGGCACTGACATGGCACGTAACAGTGAAGTCTTCAAGCTCGTTGTAGATAAAGCTTATGCGCTGATGGGAAGAGACTTTGTCAAGGTCAACCAGCACGTCGGACATAGAACGGTGATCGTAATTGCGCGTAATTTGTTGGGCACTACTGCAGAACGGCAACATCAACAGGAAGGAAAGGAAAAGGTATTGTTTCATATCTGCGTCTCCTTACTATTCTACAATAAGGGTTTCCCCATCCAGTGTTACCCTGAATTGCTTAAAGCGGTTCAGCTCATCCAGCACTTTTTGCAACGGCATAGTGCTGCTCCAGGTATAATAAATGCGCAGTGAGCGGGCGTCATTATTCCTGAACTTTACCTGCACACCATAGGAAACGGCCATTTCTGCCAGCATCTGTTCGAGCTGAATATTCTCAAACGTTCGAACCCCTGCGGGCTTTGGCACAGGCACTGTTGCCGTATCGCAACGGGCTACCTTGCCGATTGGCTGCCTTTCCGTGTGATAAGTATTACGCGGAGCAAGTGGGGAAACAGGCCTTGAAGGCCAGAAAATAGCAGCCAGCGCGATGCCTGATATAATAAACAGCGCAGCAACGGCCGCGACGGCCTTACGCCAACGGCGCGACGGACGGGCGTCAGCATGGGCCTTACTGAAGCGTTTCCAGGCATCGTTTACATCTGGACGGGCGTCGTGATGGGCGAAAGCAGTGCCAGCTTCCACCATAGTGTCATAGAGTTTGCGTGTTTCAGGGTCGCGGAGGAGCACCTCAACGTCGGCCTCTGAAAAGCTTTCGGGATGGTCGATAAAGTCTAAAAGTCGGTTGAAATTATCCATCTTGTTCAGGGGTTAAAATGTTGTTTCAGTTTCTGTATGCCTTGCGACAAGTGCTTGTAAACCGCCACCTCGCTGATATTCAGCGCAGCAGCAATCTCCCTATACTTCATTTGCCGGACAAAACGCAGCCTCATCACCTGCAAAGTCTGTGGTGTAAGCTGGTTCTCCATAAAGCTAAACACCTCGTCAATATGAGCTATTTCAACATCGACGGGGACGACGGAGGATTGTGCTTCCAGCAATAACAGTCGGGCTGCACGCTCCTTTACCGAACGATGACTAAGTATATTGAGACAGCGGTTGCGCACACAGAGCAGGAGAAAACTGGATGTGCTGTCAGCATCGGCATCATGCACGGAAGACCGTAACGCCAGACGACCGTCAAGCAAATCGGCAAAAACGTCACTCACCACGTCATGCGCTTCGTCAGCATTGCGCAGCAAGGCAATGGCCACACGATACATGGACGGATAGTGTGCACGGAAAAAACGCTCGATGTTAGTCAATTTTTGCATACTGTTTTCCTGTAATACAGCAAACCATACGATTTCCTAACCCCTGGATTCTGGAAAAATTTGATAGAATTGTGAAGACAACCGATAAAGAAAATTATCGAACAAACGGGATAAGTATGAAAAAACCACAAACTGCAACAAGTATACAAGCGATGTAAAAACGGAGAAACGTTGTACACTCTGTGCAGTTTGTGGCAGCCAGCCAGCCCGTGTCCGAATAGTGACTACGGGCCGCCCTTCTTATCATTGTCCGTCGGAAGCAGAACTATCAGCTATTATTTGCGGACCACGTACGCGCTCACCTTTCTTTAATCCACTCTTAATCTGGATATCAATACCATCACTCAGACCGGTGACTACCTTGCGCTTCTCATACGTTTTCGTGTCGCCGGACGTCTTAACAACATATACAAAGGTGCTGTTACCCTCAAAGACGATGGCACTCTCGGGCACAGTCATCACCTGGTTAGCCTGCGCAAGCACAATTTCGGCGTTGGCACTGTAGCCCGATCGTATCTTATGAGCGCCACCAACGTGTACGGCAGCCTTGATTTCAAACTGGTTAGCGCCGTTGTTTTCAACAGCTTTCGGTGAGATATACTCCAACGAAGCCTCGAGCTTATCGTTCTGTAAAGCACCGATTGTAATCTTCATGGGCATGCCTGTAACCAGTTGGCCTACATCGGTTTCGTCAACATTGCCACGGAAAATAAGGTCGTTCATATTGGCAACGGTGGCTATTGTAGTACCGTCGTTGAAAGTATTCGACAGGATTACCGTGTTACCCACTTTTACAGGCACGTCTAAAATAAGACCGCTGATGGTTGAACGTATCATCGTTGAGCTTGTACTGGCATTCTCTGCAGCCACACCGTCGCGCACCACTTCTAAGTTATTATTGGCCGAACGCACCTCTTCCTGCGCCTGCTGATAGGCTTGTCGCTTCTGATCGTACTCGCTGCCTGCCACCAATCCCTTGTCAAAGAGTGTCTTCTCACGCTGATAATCGACACGAGCCTGACGCAGATTGATATTAGCCAAGCGCACACGAGCCTGGGCTGCACTAAGCTGGCTCTCGTCAGGAATGACCTTTACGCGGGCTATCACCTCGCCAGCAGTCACCATTTGGCCTGCTTGTTTGTAAATCTCGGCAATGATACCTGAAATTTGCGGTTTCACATTGACCTCGTTACGAGGCTCAATCTTGCCCGTAACGACAGTGGTTTTACGAATGTCTTTCACCGTTGGCTGGAACTCTTCATAACTTACAGGCTGAGGCCTTGACTTGACCCAGAGAAACACAAATGTCCCAATGAAGATGAGTAACACAAGTGCAGCTACGAAAAATTTAAAATAACGCTTCATTATCTATATGTAATTTAATGTTTCTTGATTGAATAATTGGTTTGCATGCCAACTGTAAAAGGTATTACTCGTCGCGCATGGCATCAACCGGTTTAATGCTCATGGCTCGGGCTGCAGGCGCCAGACCTGCCAGCACACCAAGCAAACTAAGCAGCAAAAGTGAGCCAATAGCCATCCAAAAGTGTACCTGGAAGTGGGCCGAAACTATGCCATCGGTAGTGTTTCCAAGCTCTATCATCTGCAAAATCAGCACGCTAACAAGGATACCGCTCATGCCAGCGACCGTTGTCAACACTACACTCTCAGACAGAATCTGCGAGAGAATGACGCGTGGTGTGGCACCAATGGCTCGACGTATGCCTATCTCCGTAGTGCGTTCGCGTACGGTAATCATCATGATATTGGAAACACCAATAGCCCCTGCCAGCAGAGTGCCGATACCTACAAGCCATATCAGGAAATTAACGCCGCTGAAAAGACTGTCGAGCATGGAAAACATGACCTCGGTATTTACCAGTGTGATGGCCTTCTCATCAGTAGGATCGATATTGTGTGCCTGCCCTATCACCTCTCTTACACGCTTGATAACAGATGAGATTCGGGAACCGGTATGCACCGTCATGCAAATATAGCTAATGCTATCACCCATATTATAGTTGTTCTGCATAATGGTAATGGGAATAATTACTGATTCTTCGGATCGACCTCCTACACTTATTGATCCATCCGAATAATCGACACCTACAACCTGATAGAAGTGATTGTCGATCTCAACGCGCTTGCCACACGGGTTTCCACCACCGGGGAAGAGCGTTTTATACACCTTTTTCCCAATCACACAAACCTTACGATTCTGCGCAATATCCATCTCATTGAGATACCTCCCATAATATAAACGAGGTGGCTCTATATGGGCATAGTCGGGAACTTGCCCTCTAAAAGAGGCAGCTATCTTTTTATCTTTAAAAATTACATTGCCAGAATTGCGCATTAACGCTGGGCAAACGAGGTCGAGTTGAGGAACTTGGGCCTTGAGTCTGTCGACGTCGCGATAGCTCATACTCCATGTACGGCCTTTGCGAAAACCATGATAAGGCTTTGTGGTAGCTTGTGGAAAAATGATACCACTGTTCGTAGCGAAGCCCTGAAAATTATTGGAAAGTAACTCCTTTAGCCCCTGACCGCCTCCAATCAGCGTAACCAACATGAAGATTCCCCAAAACACACCAAAGCCCGTCAGGAAACTACGACCTTTGTTACGTGTAATGGTATCGAGTATTTCACGATATGTATCAACGTCTATTCTCATTCTGCTCTTAATGCTTCTATGGGTCGGATGTTAGCCGCACGGCGCGCAGGAATAAGACCTGCTATCGTACCGGCTACAATCATCAACAGTGTAGCCTCAACACAAACGTCGAGTCCGACGGTAGGATTAAGGAAAGTTGTAATCTTCTGGACACCTATATCCATGGTCTTTTGGCCTATAGTCATGTCCATATACTGGTTAGCGGCAATGCCCAACAGCATACCAATATACCCGAAGAAAGTGGTAATGATGATACTTTCTATAATAATGAGCTTCAAAATACTCCATGGTTTGGCTCCTATTGCTTTGCGGACACCAAACTCTCGTGTGCGTTCGCGGACAGAAATCAACATGATATTGCTCACGCCTACAATACCACTTAGCAGGGTAAAGATGCCAACGATCCACAAAGATGTACGTATCATTGATACGCCCTGGTTCATCTGCATATTCGATGTAAAGCGATTCCATATCCAAACAGCATCTTCATCATCAGGGGCTGCATCATGGTTACGGTTCACATTGGCCTTATATTGCTTTTCAAAAGCCTCATTTTCCTCTTCCGTTTTTAAGCCTTTGAAGGTAAAAACAATCTGGTCGGCCTTATCTCCACGCCCATACATGATGCGCAAGGTGTTGAACGGAGTATACGCTGATTCTGACATAGATGTTTCATCATCCTTGCTTATACCGACAATCCGGAAAGAAAAATTACCAACTTTCACGTCTTTGCCCACAAGTGTACGATAGTCACGTGGCTGCAATTCTTTGGCCTGACTCTGCGTGAGCACAATAACCCTGCGCTGTTGAGCATTGTCAATATCATTAATAAAACGGCCCTCCATCATGTCTATCTTGTTAATGACAGCGTCACAAGGATATACTCCGTTCAACGTCACGCTGATATAGTTGGCGCCATTGGCAATATTGACACCCCCCTGAAATAATTCGGCACCCAACGTATCGACATTTTCAGGAAAACGTCTCTTCGACGTGGCCATATCTTTGTCATTAAGCGTGATGGGGCGTCCTTCCTTCAAACCGTTGTATACTTTCGAAGTTGTTCCGCCTCCAACCATCATTGAGTTGCTCAAAAAGCCGTGCATATTATGCATCTGTCCGTTAATCAACCCATTTCCTGCACCTAAAAGGAAGATGAGCATGAAGATTCCCCATGCCACCGAGAAGCCCGTGAGCGCTGTTCGGAGCTTATTTCGCCGTGTGGTTGCCCACAACTCTAAAAACAAATCACGCATGTTCGTTTCCCGATTTTTTCGTTTACTTCATCACTCCACCCATACCAAACGGACTGGCTGTGTGGTCGAGGTTCTCCTCTATCTTGCCAATGACACCATCTTTTATATGTATAATTTTATTGGTTTCGTTGGCTACACCACTCTCGTGCGTCACAACGACAATGGTCTTATGATCCTCTGCGTTAAGCTTCTTCAGCAATTCCATCACCTCAACGCTTGTTTTAGAGTCGAGAGCACCTGTGGGTTCATCAGCCAAAATTATCTTAGGATTGGTAATCAATGCCCTTGCAATGGCTACCCGCTGTTTTTGTCCACCAGACATTTCGTTGGGATAGTGCTCAGCCCACGGCAGAAGATCAAGCCGATCAAGATATTCCAAAGCCATCTGATGGCGCTTTTTCCGACTTACCCCCTGGTAAAAGAGAGGGAGTTCAACGTTTTCTACTGCCGTCTTAAAGCCAATAAGATTGAAGCTCTGAAAAATAAAACCTATCATGTGATTACGATATTCGGCTGCCCGTGTTTCGCTTAAGTCTTTAATTAACGTCCCGCCCAATGTGTATTCACCACTATCATAGTTGTCGAGAATACCTAATATATTCAATAAGGTGGACTTACCCGAACCTGAAGCACCCATGATTGATACGAACTCGCCTTCGTCAATGTCGAGGTTAATGCCTTTCAACACGTGCAGAGGCTGGGCTCCAAAGTAGGTTTTATTGATGTCTTGTAAATGAATCATCATCGTATTGCAGATCTTTATTTTGTAAATAGACGTTGAAGACTGGTCGGAAAGTTGCAGCGATTACGATGCTATCTTACTTCAAACAGAAGTAAAAGGATAAATGATAACGAACTTTTATCAAACCTCTTCAAACTATTCTGTGAGACAATTCTTCCTCATCATCAACTGTTTTAAAGGCTCACGTAAACCTTCTAACGTGGTTTTAAGCTTTTCAATCTCCACAGTTCCAAGCACAACATCGCCATCAGGGTCTATAAGATACATCGTTGGTATCCAATTGATATGATAATCTCTATCAATTTTAGTTTCCTTCTTCCACTTCTTTAGCTCGCTATATTGCAGCCAATCCATACAGTTTTGCTTGATACATCTTTCCCAAGCCTCGCGACTTGTATCAAAAGAAATACCGACAAACTGTACACCTTTTGCACCAAATGTATCGTGAAGAGCCTTCATCTTTGGAATATCCTTTCGGCAATCAGGGCACCACGATGCCCAAAAATCGAGCACAACATACTGACCACGCAAGCTACTCAAGGAAATTTTATGCGTTTCATCTTTATTGCTAATCACGAAATCGGGAGCCTCCGTGCCAGGTTTTAAAAGGTCACGAGCATAGAGACTGTCAGCATCTTCGGCCATCAGGTTCGACACCGAAGCAAAAAGCACGAGTACAAATAAAAATATCTTCTTCATTATTTTATAGAAATGTAAGAATGATTAATGACTATGGTTATATTTTTTTAATCGTCAACGTCTGGTCACAATAGTCTACAACCGCCGGTCGATGGGTGATAAAGATAACCGTTCGGTCGTGAGAGACCAGAATATTCTGAAGGAGTTGCCGCTCCGTTTCGGGGTCAAGGGCCGACGTTGCTTCATCAAAGAGCATGATTCCGCGGTCACGAAGCAAAGCTCTCGCTATGGCAATACGTTGGGCTTGTCCTTCAGAGAGACCACCTCCAGTTTCTGAACAATGCGTGCTTAGGCCGTCAGGAAGTTCCAAAACAAACTCGGCGCAGCTCTTTTTCAGGGCTTCTTCCATTTCCTCATCGGTTGCATCAAGCTTCCCCAAGCGCAGATTGTCACGTATTGTACCGCTCATCAACGTGTTCCCCTGGGGCACATAAACGAAGTTACAGCGCAGACGAGGCGACAGTTCCCTACTGTTTTGTCCATTATAAATTACCACACTTCCCTGTGTCGGATGTAGAAGAGCTAACATCAAACGGACAAGTGTTGTCTTTCCGGCACCAGTTTCGCCGAGCACGGCCGTGCATGAACCCGGCCTAAAGTCGAACGAAAGGTCTTCAATTACATCGCCATCAGCTTCATCATAGGCATAGCTTACATGCTCAAGACGCACACCACATGGCAACGGAACATACACAGGCGAGCCCTTTTCTTCCAGTGGGTTCTCCTCCAATTCCATTAAACGTTCTGCCGCTGTGAAGACAGAGACAAAAGCAGGAGCCAGTTTTGTCAGGTTTCGCGCAGGTCCCTGTATGCGAGCTACTAATTGAAGGAAAGCTGTCATGCCGCCAAAAGTCAGTGTATGAGCGGCCATTCTTACTGCCGCCCACAGGAAAGCAACGAGGTAACCCAAGGCAAAGCCAAGGTTCAATATCAAATTACTGAACACCGAAAAGGCCGTTCGCGTCACCACCTTATGGCGCAAACGGCTCTGGCTATGCTCCAAACGGTCGACCATTGGTCCCTCACCCTCCAAGGTTTTTATCAGCATTCGGTGCTGGATGGTTTCCTGCAAAACGCTCTGTACCTCCGAATCCTGCGAACGAACTTCACGTGTAAGTCGGCGCATTTGCCTGACATAAATCTTACTTACTGCAATGAAAACGGGGATAATAGCTACTGTTATCACAGCCAAAACCTTGTCCATCAAGAACAAATAGCAAAAAGCACCAATAAACATTGCCAATACCGACAACGTATTAGGGATGGTTTCAGTAAGGAAGTTAACCACATTGTTCACGTCAAACTCAAGTCGATTCAGCACATCACCAGAGTGACGCATCTCCTTTCCCTGCCATTCCGAACGCAGAATGCGGTCAAGCATATACTGCTGCATGTGGTTCTGGGCTTTAATACCCAAAATGTTCCGTAACCATACACTTGCTATATTCAGTGCAAAATCACAAAGAATAAACACGCCCATCAGTGCTACGGCCCAATAAATAGAGCCATGAACAGCACCCGAAGCCACATCAATAGCACGCTGTACAGCCCATACTTGAGCCAAAGAAACACCTACTGAGGCAAAACCTATGCAAGCATTGAGAACAGCCTGCAGCTGATTTCCCTGCCATGCTTGCCACAGCCACTTCAGAATAGTTTTGGCATCATATTTTGATTGGGGTACCTTCAGTAGGCTTTTAAGCTTCATCCGCAATAAGTGTCTTTTAGCAAAACATGTTGATTATAACAGGGAGAACCGGCTATTGCCGTTGGTCAACGCCCCACATTAGCTTATCGCGAAGTGTCGAAAAATAGCGAGTGGCACGTTGTTTTACTATTTTCACCTTATAAGGAGCCTTTCGTATCGTTATCTTTGTTCCCTCTCGCATACGCTCTGAGCGGCCATCGACAGCAACAAGATAGTTGTGATTGCGGCTCTCTACTTCAAGTTCAATCGCCACATTGTCGTTAACGACAACGGGACGCATATTTAAGCTGTGAGGCGCCACGGGCGTAATACAAAGGTTATTGGCCGACGGAACGATGATAGGCCCGCCATTTGAGAGGCTATATGCGGTGCTACCGGTAGGCGTTGACACAATAAGGCCGTCGGCCTGATAGGTAACAAGATAATCGCCACCAACGCAACAACGAACAGAAATCATCGCTGCATTGTCACGCTTCAGCAAGGCAATGTCGTTAAGGGCATATGGACTGCCCGTCAAAGACTCGCCATCAGCCTCAATCATAATGACAGAATGCTCCTCTATTTTATATTGTCCCGTGTAAATTTCCTGCAGTGCTATATCAATTTCTCCAGGCAGCACGTCGGCCAAAAAGCCAAGTCGCCCCATATTGATACCCAGAATGGGAATCTCCCTTGCACCTACACGATTCGCCGCTTTCAGAAAAGTGCCATCACCTCCCAGTGAGATAATAAAGTCAGCCTCAAAATAATCGTTATCAAAAACACCGCTACACCACAAATCAAGCTGTAACGATTTTCTCAGAAAATCATAGTAAGGCCGGTCAATATAAACCTCAGCGTCATGAGCTTTCAGAAAGTTCAAAACTCGCTGTATGGCCAACGACTTCCCCGACTGAAACTCATTGCCGAAGAGCGCAAACCGCAAACGCTTTTGTAACACATTTATATCTTTAGCCATCTTTATTCTGACAAAATAGCCTTTAATGGACAACTTTTTCGTATATTTGCAATGAAATACTGACTACAAAAATACGATAATTTGTTGAAATACTCATAGTTTTATGGCAAAAGTGTATGAATTTCTTGCCAACGGCTTCGAAGAGATTGAAGCTCTGGCTCCTGTTGACATTCTCCGTCGCGGAGGAATTGAGGTAAAGACTGTAAGCATTACCGGATCAGAATACGCAGAATCATCGCATGGCATTACCATAAAAGCTGACCTTATCTTCGAAAAGGCTGGCGATTTCAGCGATGCCGATCTGCTCATGCTGCCTGGGGGTATGCCAGGTGCTGCCAATCTCAAAGAACATCAAGGCGTTAGAGAGGCTCTGTTACGCCAATTTAACAGCGGTAAACTCGTCAGCGCCATTTGTGCCGGCCCTATGGTTCTCGGTTCTTTAGGGATTGTAAAAGGCAAGAAAGCCACTTGTTATCCTGGCTTTCAAAAGTATCTTACCGGAGCTACTTATACGGCAAAGCTCGTCGAGCACGACGGGAATGTCATTACCGGTGAGGGTCCTGCCGCTACTCTTCCATACGCATATCATATTCTTAGCTACTTTATAGGCGAAGAAAAAACACGCGAAATAGAACAGGGAATGCGGTATACTCATCTCATGGAGCGCTAATTTTCAGGCTCCTGACTTCGCAAACGACATCACCACAAACCGTAAAACGTCATGGATTACGTTATCATCGTTGCAGGTGGTAAGGGTATGCGCATGGGTACAGAGCTGCCCAAGCAGTTTCTTCCCGTCGCAGGGAAGCCGGTTCTCATGCGTACAATTGAGAGGTTTTGCCAGTTCAGCCGCGACCTTAATTTCATTGTTGTTCTGTCTCAAAGCCAACAAGCCTATTGGCACAGCCTCTGTCAGAAGCACCATTTCACCATACCCCACACCATTATTAATGGTGGCGACACCCGTTTTGCATCGTCAAAGAACGGCCTTTCCCATATTCCCAACGATGCACAAGGCCTGGTTGCCATACACGATGGCGTGCGACCGTTCGTATCGGTCGATGTCATCAGCCGATGTTTCAATGAGGCACGGGCCAGCGGTACGGCTGTTCCGGTGATACCTGCTATCGATACCCTCCGACAAGTCAATACAGAAACGGGAGAAACTTTCACGGTAAACCGCTCACTTTTCCGGGCGGTACAAACGCCACAGGTGTTTGATATAGCCCTCGCCCACAGGGCTTTCAGCCAACCTTACCGCGACAGTTTCACCGACGATGCATCAGTTATCGAGAGCCTCGGCGTCAAAATCTCTATGGTAGAAGGCAATCGTGAGAATATCAAACTGACCACACCTTTCGACCTGAAAGTTGCAGAGGTGCTCGCTGAAGACTGAAAACATGGACATTCTCTCTCAGGACATCATGTATCTGGCAGGGGTAGGCCCCAAGCGAAAGGACATTCTGAACCAGCAGCTCAATGTCAAGACCTGGGGCGATATGCTTGAATACTACCCTTATAAGTATGTTGACCGCAGCAAGATATATCGTATCAACGAGCTGACGGGCGACATGCCGTACGTTCAAATCAGGGGAAAGATTTTGAGTTTTGAGGAGTTTTCCATGGGGGCGCGCAAGAAACGCATCGTCGCCCATTTCAGCGACGGTTTTGGTATAGCTGATTTGGTGTGGTTCAACGGCACGAAATATATTTACCAAGACTACAAGACAGGCGAGGAATATATTGTGTTTGGCAAGCCCACGCTGTTCAAAGACCGTTACCAGATAGCCCATCCCGACATTGAGAAAGCCGCTAACGTGCAGCTCTCCGAAATGGGCATGCAGCCCTATTACATCACTACCGAAAAGATGAAAAACCGTGGCATCACCTCGCGTGCCATGGAAAAGCTTACCAAAACGCTTGTATCGAAAATCCCACAAGGAGCTATTCCTGAGACATTGCTGCAAACCCAGTTGAGCCGCTTGCACCTTATTTCGCGCGAAGACGCACTGCGGCGCATCCACTATCCTAAATCGCTTGACGACGTGCAGCGCGCACAAGTACGATTAAAATTCGAGGAACTGTTTTACGTCCAGCTGAATATCCTGCGCTACGCCACTGAAAACCGAAAAAAATACAAGGGCTACGTTTTCTCGCATGTGGGCGAAACCTTCAACCGCTTTTACCATCATAACCTGCCCTTTGGCCTGACAGGCGCACAAAAAAGGGTGATGCACGAGATACGGGACGACATGGGGTCGGGACGACAAATGAATCGTTTGCTGCAGGGGGACGTGGGATCAGGTAAGACGCTCGTCGCTCTGATGGCCATGCTCATTGCTATTGATAACGGTTTTCAGGCCTGCATCATGGCCCCTACCGAAATTCTGGCCGAGCAGCACTTGGCTACCATCAACGAATTTCTAGAAGGAATGGACATCCGCGTCGAGCTTCTCACGGGCATTGTCAAGGGCAAACGCCGACAAAATGTGCTTGACGGCCTCGCCGACGGCAGCGTAAACATACTGGTTGGTACCCATGCCGTCATCGAGGACAGCGTACAGTTTAACAACCTCGGCCTTGCCGTCGTTGACGAACAACATCGTTTTGGTGTTGCTCAAAGGGCCAGATTGTGGGCAAAAAACCAGCGTCCTCCCCACGTCCTCGTGATGACGGCTACCCCCATTCCGCGCACACTGGCCATGACTCTGTACGGCGATCTCGACGTCAGCATTATTGACGAGCTCCCCCCTGGCCGCAAGCCCATCATGACTTTACATAAGTATGACGACCACATGACGAGTCTGTACGCAGGCATCCGGCAGCAGGTAGGGGCCGGGAGACAAGTGTATATTGTTTTTCCCCTGATTGAGGAGAACGAAAAAACCGACCTGAAAAACCTCGAGAAAGGGTATGAAAACCTGTGCCAAATCTTCCCGGAGATGAGAATAGGTAAGGTACATGGCCGCATGAAACCGAAAGACAAGGAAACGGAAATGCAGAAATTCGCGCGGGGAGAAACGCAGATTCTCGTCGCCACAACGGTGATAGAGGTTGGCGTTAACGTGCCCAACGCGTCGGTTATGGTCATACTTGACGCCCAGCGCTTTGGCTTATCGCAGCTTCATCAGTTGCGCGGGCGCGTGGGGCGAGGCGCAAAACAGAGCTACTGCCTGCTGGTAACTCCGCACGCTCTTGCCACAGAGACGCGCAAACGCATTAATATAATGTGCGACACTAACGACGGATTCCGCATAGCCGAGGCCGATTTGAAGCTGCGGGGGCCTGGCGATCTGGAGGGAACACAGCAAAGCGGAATGGCCTTTGACCTGAAAATAGCCAACATTGCACGAGACGGACAGCTTGTACAGATGGCGCGAGATGAGGCGCAAAAAATAATAGACGACGACCCCGACTGTGCAAAAGCCGAATACGCCACGCTGTGGAACCGCCTGCGCGAGCTTCGCAACACCAACGTAAACTGGGCTGCAATAAGCTGAAAAAAGGGGAAAACATGCAATTTGAACTGCATATTTCCCTTTCAAAATCTACCTGTTCTGCAACATCATAGGGAGAAAACTCACCTCTCTGACCGCCTTTTTTATTATCAGAAATTCACAAATTTAAACATCTTGTTGAGCTAAGTCAAGTGTGAAAACGGGCTAAAGGGTCTTTAGAAAACGTTAATTCTGTCAGAGCCGCCGCCGTTTTCTGTTAAATAGCCCATAAAACTGTTAATGCCAAAAACCTATATAGTATATTTTTCTTACCTTTGACAGGTCGACTGATACGTAATGAATTGTTGTATAATTCATTAACTTTATTCAAGACTATCATTTATGTCTACAGCCGATTTGAAACAAAACATAACCATTCATGACCGTAAAGAAGACTTTAAAAACACTGGCAGTCGTTCTGCTATTGGCCTTGACGGCCGAGCCTGTCGCCGCACAGGACCTGCTGGCACGTCAGGCTCCGGTAGACCGGCGAGCCAAACGCCTTGACTCTATAGAAGTAAAAACGTTTATTGAACGTGAGAACACGCGCACGCCAGCGGCACAAATATATGGTGACGAGTGGGATAACCGCTATGCCCACCGCGCAACAGAACTTCCCGACAGCTTTGTAATCAACCTGCGCCACTTCTGTATGCCCACGCCAAGCCGTGTGATAACGAGCAACTTTGGCAGCAGATGGGGACGGCAGCACAAAGGTTTGGACATCAAAGTATATATTGGAGACACTATCCGTTCAGCCTTTTCGGGCAAGGTGCGCATCGTGCGCTACGAAGCCAGCGGCTACGGAAACTACATCGTCATACGCCATCCCAACGGCCTTGAAACCATTTACGGACATCTTTCAAAGCAGCTTGTCACTGAAAACCAGGTGGTACGTGCAGGCGAACCCATCGGACTGGGTGGAAACACAGGCCGCAGCACCGGTTCGCATCTTCACTTTGAAACGCGCCTCTGCGGCGTAGCGCTGAACCCCGCACTGTTCTTCGACTTCCGCAATCAGGACGTAACGGGCGACTCCTACGTCTTCCTGAAAAACCGTTATGAAAACGATTCGCAGCTGGCAACGCTTGAACGTGGCAAGGTTAACGGCGGAAGCTATACGCGTGATCAGGTGTATGGCGAGGTCGGAAAATATAAAGAGAAGGCCGAAGATGCAGCTGTAAAGAACGCTACAAGCGCGCCCGAGCGTGTTTACTACAAGGTACAGAACGGCGAAACACTGGCTTCCATCGCAAAGAAAGTGGGTGTTTCTGTTGACGCGCTTTGCCGTTTGAACGGCTTCCGCAAGAACCAGCACGTAAGGGCCGGCATGATTATACGCTACGTATAAGCCGCTGTTGCACAACGGTTTAAGCGAAGAAGCAAAGCCTTTGCGGCCCTGAGGGCCATGAAATCGAAAAAAACCAGAAGCACAGAAGTGCTGCACCATAACGGGGTTACCGCCTGCAGGCGGCAACCCCGTTTCCTTTTCCTCCTCCCGCTGTGCCGTGAAAGCCATGTTACGGCGGCCGTGATACGCGCGTGCGGCAGCCGCCATACGAATATTACGGCGACCGCCATACGGGTTGTCAGGCGGCCGCCGTAACACCGGCAAAACATCGTAAAGGAAATTCTGACAGAGGCTTGTCGCTACTTCTTCAGCTGCCTGACGACGAACCATACGTGCATTATCAGCGTCAGGGGCAGCCCGTAATGGCGGCGCATGACGCTGAAACGTTCGCGGAGCGACGCCCTGTGGTTCTTCTCGGTCATGCCTCCGTCAAGATAGTTGACAACCACTTCATCCACATTCTTCAACATCAGATGCTGCCGTTCAGCCTCTTTCATCACGCGGATACACCAGTCTACATCGGCCGAAAAGCGGTAGTTGAGGTTGTAGGGATTGTCTTTTGCCAACGTCGTCAGCGCATAAAAGGCCTGATGGCACACCAGCATACCGTTCCGGAACGAGCGCCACGTGAGCTTCGCAGGCGGCTGAAGCCGACGGTGTCGCAGAAAGCGGCCCTCGTCATTTACGATATCCGTGTCGCCGTAAATGACGCCCGGAAGTGCCTCTCCGTCGCCAATGCTGTGTGCAATATGCTCTAATGTAGCCTCCGAAGGGAACGTATCGCCCGCATTCAAGAAAACAATATAGTCGCCGGTAGCCTTGGCAATGCCCTTGTTCATGGCGTCGTAAAGACCGCTGTCACGCTCGGAGCATACCACAACCTCATGTCCTGTCCGGGCCTCGTCGGAACGCTGCTTGTAGGTTTGAGCCATTTCTACGCTGCGGTCGTGCGACAATCCGTCGAGGATAAGATGCTCAACATCGGCATACGACTGGTGAAACACGCTGTCGAGCGTGCGTTGAAGTTCGTGTTCGGCGTTGAAAGTGCAGGTAACGATCGTAAATTTTATCATGTCGGAAAGTCAAAGATGGTAATGCTTAAAGGCCAGGGCCTGATTGTAAACTTCAATATAGGCCCTGGCAACGGCACGTTGCGAATAGGCAGAAAGCACCTTCTGGACGGCCCGCTGGCTCAACGAGGCATAATCGGCCTCACGCAAAACCCAGTACATGCCGGCGGCAAGGTCGGCCGAATTGCCAGGCGCTGCCACGTAACCATTACACTGATGGTCAATCATTTCGGGGATTCCGCCAACCTGAAAGCCCACACAGGGCACGCCGCAAGCCAGAGCTTCCATAATGGTGTTGGGCAGATTATCCTCCAGCGACGGCAGAACGAAGACGTCGGCCGAATTGTATACCGACACGATACGCCGCTCGTCGCTGATATATCCCAGCGGATAGCAGGGCAGGGGCAGCCGTGAAGCTACCTCTTCGGCCTTGCCGCCAAGGATGGCAATAACCGTATCGGCCTTCACTTCAGGATGTTCGGCAACCATCCGCTCAATGGCTTCGATGAAGAATTTCATGCCCTTGCGCTCCTGTGTAACACGTTGTGAGACAAAGAGAATGATGCGTTTATCTTCAGGCAACATGCTGTGAAGGCGTGCCTCACGCTTGTCTTGCGGACAGAAAACGCGGGTATCTATCGGGTTCGGAATGCTGTCGACGCTGAGCCCTGCCAGTAAAGCGCTCTGCCTTGCCTGCCCTGCAAGCCATCTGCTGCACGCAACAAAGTGGATTTCACTGTTTTGATACAGCTTCTTTTTGCGGTCAAAGAGTCGCGATGACAGGTCGTTTGCGCTCCCTCCGCCCGGTAATAACGGACAGTTATGGCAACGGCGCTTGAACGCTTGGCAGCTGCGCGTATAGTGACAAATGCCTGTAACGGGCCACGCATCGTGCAAAGTCCACACCACTGCTTTCCCACTCTTAACGATTTTACGTATCGAAGCCAGCGAAAGCATGCCCTGATTGACCCATGAAAGGTGAATAACGTCGGCCTCCCGAAACTCTGGAAGCTGCGTAATATCGTTGCCCGAGTTGGCAATATCAATATCAAAAAGGTGTGTCCGTGTGAAGTAAAGATGACAGAAAATGCACCATCTTTCCCAGAGAAAACGAAGCCTTTGCCTGATGCGTCCGTGCAAACCTACGACCGTTATGCAGTCTGACGTCTTGTCTCTAACCAGCATTTTGGCCTTCACGCCGTTGTTGTTCAGTGCATCCATCAGGCGATTGGCAGCAACGGCAGCCCCACCAGTTATCTCGCTCGTGTTGACAATAAGAACTCGCATCAATGTATCGTATTATTCATTGGCAAACTTACATATTTTTATTTAATTACGGGCTTAAGGCCTTAAGAAAATATATAGGTGGCGACTACAGCAAATAGCAAAAAGACAGCAAAAGCAAAGAAAAAGTGATAAAAAGATAACTGTGCACGCCCACAGTAGTTGATATATATCAAAAATAACGGCATTTTCTGATTAAACCATGCAAAAAGCGTTGTACGCCCGAAAGAAACGCATTAACTTTGCATTGTCAAAAGGTTAATAGATTGTTTAGGTTACTAATAATAGATTTAGGTTTTTAGTTATTAGGTTTAAGGTAGATTTGATAGATTGTTTAACGGATGACAATGAAAACCGTGAGGTTGACATTCGATTTGAAAAGGATTTTTAGTTAAACATAGGCTTTACGCTGGTGCTCGTTGAGAGTATTAGCGTATTTTTTTGCACATTATTTCCCGGAGATTATGGAAGAAGCATATGTCCTGACAGGCGAAGAGCTTCAGGCAGTATGGCGTGATGCACTGGCGGAAGTTCTTATATAATTAAGGTGTAGATAGGGAATTCGGACTGCTTCTTAATCAGGCAGACAGCCCGCTTCCTTTGCTATACCGGAGAGAATGTGGACAAATCTGCCTACTTCTCAATCAAACAGACGGCATAAGCAGATATGCCTTCCTCCCTTCCCGTGAAGCCAAGCTTCTCGGTTGTCGTCGCCTTGATACTGATATCATCCTCATCACAGCCGATGATTTGCGCCAAACAAGCCTTCATTGCCGGCACATGGGGATTGATTTTAGGACGTTCGGCACAGATGGTAGCGTCGATATTCCCTACCCTGTAGCCCTTCGTAGCAAGCAAATCAACGGTTTTTCGCAGGATAATTCTTGAATCCATATCCAGCGTTTCAGCGCTGGTATCAGGGAAATGGTAGCCTATATCGCGCATGTTGGCGGCGCCAAGCAGCGCGTCGCACACCGCATGGATGAGCACATCAGCATCACTATGCCCGAGCAACCCCTTGCAATGATCTATCTTAATGCCTCCAAGAATCAGGTCGCGCCCCTCTGCAAGCTGATGAACATCGTAGCCAAGACCCACACGAACTTTCATAAAAAGTAAAAAATTAAAGGATTAAAGAATTAAAGGGTAAGCACAATCTGGTTTTGAAATATTCGGAAACTACCGTGCTTACCCTTTTAAAGAAATAACAAAGGGCCTTTATTTACGGTGGAACAAGTCCTTAATGCCATCCATATCGAAGCTTAACGATATGCGAAGTGTTTCGTCAAGGGGATTGCTTTTCGCCGTAGCAATGACGTAACCTGCATCTAAAGAGAAGACGCTCATCTTTAAACCGGCTCCCACTGTGAAGTATTTTCTATTACCCTTATTGGCGCTTTCGTTGTGGTATCCCGCCCTAACCGAGAACTGATCATGATAGGTATATTCGGCGCCTACGCTCCAATTCACCTCCTGTAACTCCTCTTTGAAGCCGCCCGGAGCGTCTCCGAAGCTCTTGAAAATACCGCCAATCGATGATAAATCATAGTAATCCTTCTGCTTTCGCTTCTGATAATCTTCTGTTGATTCACCGTCTTTCTGTTGCGGATACGTAGGAATAAGCAGCTTATTGGCGTCTGCAGCAATGGTAAAACGGTTGTAATCGTCAATAGGTATCATCAGTGACCCGCCTAAACGCAGGTTAGTTGGTATGAACTCACTGTCGTCGGTTCCGCCGAATGTAATCTTACTTCCGATGTTCGATATATGTAATCCCAGGCCTAACTGGCTTTCACGGTCGCCGATATTAATATAATTCTGGTAATAAAGACCCAAGTCTGCCGCGAAGGCTGAGCCGGGAGAGGTGTCCGATGTGTAGTCATAGGTGAGGTCTGAATATATCCAACGCACAGCGGCGGCTATGGAGAACTTCTCGCTTAACATCAGCGAGTAGGCCACATCTACCGACATTTCATAGGGATTTATGGTCATAGCATCACCACTTACCGACGTGCTGGTTTGCACTTCACCCAACGAAAAGTAACGCAGCGAGGCAGAAACGGCGCTGTAATCGCCAATACGGTAGTAGCCTGCCATATATGCAAGGTCCATGTCGTTGACCAATTGGCGCAGCCATGGCGTATAATTCAGCGCCACTCCGGCGCGGCTAATAGCAAACGGATACTTGGCAGGGTTCCAGTATTGCGAGTTAACGTCAGGGTCTGTAGCCGCACCAACATCGCCCATTCCGGCGGCACGGGCGTCAGGTGCTATCGTTTGGGAGGTGACCGAATTTCGTACGGGGTTGAACATATCGCGCTTATCCTGGGCCGATACAGTAAGCACGCCGAGCACAAACAGACATGTCAACCATATTCTGTGGAAATAATTCATCTGCTATAATTCTTGTTTATTGAGATTAAACGCACACAAACGCTTAATTATTGCTTATAATAACAAGTTTCCTCGCTTTGGACGCGGCTCCGCTTCCGTCGCAGGACACACGGGCCCTATACAGGTAAACACCTGTCGGTACACGGTAACCGTTGTTCTGTGTAAGGTCCCAGTCGACCGAGTAAGTGCCTGTTGTTGAAGGTCCGCTTTCCGAATGGGTCCACAATAAGCGCCCGCTCAAGTCGTAAACATCAAGTATAACATCAACGTTGCTGCCGCCAAAATTATGACTTATAATAAAGGTGGTTGACGTTGAAGCGGGATTTCGCGTCGCGCTGACATTGTAGATGGTAGGCTTCAAACCTTTTACGACCTTGAAATCGAGCTGCACCGTCGAAGGGTTATTCATGGTATCCCACGCACGAAACATCAGTTTGTGAGGCCCTGGCTCCAGCATTGGCAGTGTGAAACCGACGCTACCGCTGGTATATGTGCCAAAATCGTATGCGAAATTATCGTTTAACGTATAGGTTTGCGTGGCCTTTCCGTCAATAATCAACTGCATATCATGCCCCACTCCGTTACCTGTAGCATTGATTCCGTCGTCGTCAGATATCTGCGCTACAAAGTAAGGGGTGGTGTTTACACGGTCTCCACTCACAAAGTCGGGGGTGTTGAGATAACAGAAAATCTTCGGCCCCACCGTGTCTGTCAGCGCTGCACTGCCGCCCAATACAAAGTTATCTGTATATCCGTGGGCCGTAAGCGTGTGCTCGTTATTGACAGCATAGATATTCATTTCGCCCGTGTCGCCCGAGTAATTCAGGTCAACAGGAACGGCAAAACGCAAGCTGAACTTACCCGCAACGACGCTGTCGCTTCCACTGTAGATAGCTTTCGACCGGTTATAAAACTGGAAGGAGGAGTCTGCATCGGCGCTGGCGTTCTGCCTGCACGTCACAAGCTCCTTCGAATCCAACACTACAGCCGTCATCGTTCCGCTGAAGCGGGTTGTATTTTCTATATGTCCCGATACTCTCGCTACGCTGGCAGCCTTCAGCGTAATGGGCGTAGAACCCACGGCCTGACCGTTGATAGAGTCGACAACAACCTTCATCTGTGGTTGGTTCAACGCTATGGCGGGGTCTCCAAGAAGCGAATATTGCAGTTTGTTTGTGGTAAGATCCTGTCCTGCCGTAATCATCAGGTTCTTGGCCTGACGCTGTGCTTCGCCCATCGTCATGGGCTTTCCGCCGTCCTGTCCCAACACCAGGCGCAGGAAAGCCATATTGATTACCTTATTATAATTGGCCCAGACGGTGCGTGTGGTGCCAAAAAAGGCCACGGCTCCACCTGCCTGATTCAGCATGGCTGCCTCGCCGATGTTCTCCTCAATGCCGTCAAAGGGCATGATATCACACGATGCAGTAATCCAGAGTGGCAGGTTTTTATTCGTAAATCCCTTAAAATCGGTCAGCTTCAATACGCTTTCATGCGATATCTGATCGGGACGACCGTGCCCGGCATAGTCCATAATCAGGGCGCCGTTGCGTTGCTGTTGCTTGACTATACTGCTCACTTCGGGATAGCTGCGGCCCGTAGACGACATCTCTTGCGTATAGGCATCCCACATCACCTTCTTGATTTGATACCCCGGGTAGCGTGCAGCAATATCGTCGGCAGCCTTATTGGCATCATTCATGTGCATGTTGTTGTTGCCGTCGTCGCCCATAAACATCAGCACGTTCTGCCATGCTCCCGCGTTCTTGTTGCTGACATAGCCAATGGTTTTGTCAACCAGAACCCGGGCTTCAGCCTCTGTCCTGACGGGGAAACGCCCCACGGCAAGGTCAAGCATGTCCGCACTCTGCGGGTTTGTACCCTCTCCATCGTCGAGCAGACCGTAGAAACCGTCGTCAACATAGCATTCAACGGTATTGAAAGAATTCTCACTTTCATAGCAAAGCAGCAGGTCATCGGCATTCAGCGAGCTGCAATCGGCCGTACGAAGACGGTTGTCCCACACGCAGTCGCCGAACAAAAGCAGATACCGCGGCGCCCTTCCGCCGTGACCGGCACGGTCATAAAGCATCTTCAGATAACGGCGATAGGCATTGGCATCGGGCGTACCGCTTGAGAATTCGTTATATAGTTCGTCGGCCGGAACGATGTTGACACGCAGCGTATCGTGCTTTTCGTGAAAGGCTGCCAGACGTTGGGCCTGTGCCTTTAGCTTCTGAGAGGTGGGTATTATCATCACCATGTCGGCCTCTGGGTCGGCGTGATGGTCCTGGTTTGTAATGGCATAGACATACTCCGGCGATGGAAAGGCACCCTTTAAATTAGGTGCAGGCTCGGGCTTTTCCCACGCCATCTGCACGTAATCGAGCCGTGCAGGGCCACCCGATGTGACCTTTATCTTCACCGTGTCCGTTGTATGGAGGTTGTTTAAAGCATAGGTAGCTGCCCGCTCGTTGCCCTTATCATATTCGCCCAGATATATGTAAAGCGTGCCCAGAACGCTGTCGTTCACCATCACCTGCGCCTCCGTGCGGCTGCCTGCAGTAAGGTTTACCGAGAGTTTTCCGGAAGAAGAGTGCGACGTGTTCGTCAGAACCACGCGCTTTGTATGCCCGTTTGCAATGGGTTCTGTGTCGAAAAGATTCCGCCCTCCGTTATACCAGCTGTAGCCGTCGACCTCATACAGGCTGTGATAATCATTCGTAGAGGGGTAAAAAGAATTCAGGAAAGCCGTCGAATCGACGGTTAAAGGCTCGGCTTCGTCCGACGTAAGGAAGTAATAACCATAGTCGGAATAAGGATTGCGCGTGCGCCTTGTGGCGGTGTTCGAACTCCATGTAACGGGGCCGTTGGCATAAAAAAGCCTGCGCCCGTTCACCGTGCACGTAGCCACTTCCTTTAAGTCGTCAAGGGCTTGAAGCTCGTTACCGTCAAGCCTTTCGTTCTGCAGGTTGCCGCCATAACCATACACTTTCACCTTGCTGAGGTCAGCAAAGCCTGCCTTGCGTGCCAGCGCGGCCGACACTTCATATACGCCTGACGACGGAACCCTTATCTTAACCCAACGGCCCGACGCCAGCACCGAGTGGGCCGCATAGCGCGAACCACCGGCACCTGGCGCGCGACGGGCAGCCCTTCGCATCGAACGGTTAGCCTCACGAGCGTCAACACGTAGCATGAAACTGACCAAAAACTGATACTTTCCATCCCTGTAAACCAACGGACAAAAGTGTATGTTAAGCATGCCGCGCCCGCGATCCATCACAATTTGCTGCGAAATACGCGGCAGAGCCAAAAGCGAATCAGACGAAAGCTCGCGGTAATGCTGCACGTCGAGCGCCGCCATGTCAACAAATTCAGGATACAGAATGGAAGAAGTATAGATGCTGTCGCGATAGTCTTCGGCCAGCGGAATGCTGTAAGTAAAACGGGGGAGCACCGAATCGACGCTTGTCTCGTCATACGTCAGGTTGAAAAAGCGCTGTGCCGAAGCGGTCAGACACAGGCTCAGAAAAGCGAGAATACCTGCCAATCTATATTTCTTCATCTTACAATTCTGTTTATCGGCCATCGCGGTTTACCTGCAATTGAAGTCGAGAACCTTCCTATCCTCGATGTATCCCTCCAGGTGATCGCCAATGTTTACGGGCCCCGTGCCTGCCGGTGTACCGGTAAAAAGCAGGTCGCCCGTCTTTAGCGTGCAGTACCGGCTGACGTAGGATATCACCTCATCAACCGTATGCAGCATGTCGCCCGTAAAGCCTTGCTGTGCCTCTGCGCCGTTGACGTCGAGCCTGAAGCGTATGCGTTGCGTGTCAAGAAACTTGTCTTTCGCCACCCAGTCGCCTATACAGGCCGCACCGTCGAAGCCTTTCGACATGTCCCACGGCTGGCCATTCTGCGACAGTTCGTGCTGAAGCTCGCGCGCCGTAAAATCAATTCCCACCGTAAAGGCGTCGTAGTAGCGGGGCGCAAAGCGCACGGGTACCGTCTTTCCCAGCTTGCAGATGCGAACCACCAGCTCGGTTTCATACTCAATACGGCCCAGATGGTCGGGAATAAAAAACGGTTTATGGCCCTTCAGCAGGCTTGAGTCGGGTTTCATAAAGATAACCGGCTCGTCTGTCTTTAATAACGTATCGCACAGCTCTTTATTGTGCTGCGCATAGTTCATGCCCACGCAAATAATCTTCATCTTGTGAACCGCTGCTTAAATTATATCAACTTTTTTTATCAAATACACAACCATGGCTACGCCTCTGCATCATAACGGTGAGCATACGGCGGCCGCCACACGCGCGTACCACGGCCGCCGTACACATTGCATCACGACCGTCATACAGTCTGTACCACGGCCGCCGCACACCCACTCCGCCACCGGAAAGACGGTAGAAAACAAGCCGATATTATTAATATGACGACCTGAAAGCGCGGAAGTTACAACGCCCAAATGCCTGCATGACAGGCCTTTCGGCCTGACGGAACACCCGAAACGCTTCATCATTTCACTATCTTTTTCCCACCCTGCACATAAATGCCGTGCGGAAGTTTCGATATATCGGTTCCCACAAACCGCCCGTCCAGCGTGTAGACGCGCCCGTCATGGGCCGCACGCCGCCTCGTCATGCCATCACCATTTACGCTTTCAACGCCTGCCGCAACACGGCGGAGCACTTCCTTCAAGCCCGCATAGGCGTCAATTTCACCATAGCCATAGAAGTTGTTGGGATATGTGAGGGAAGGGACATAACGATGGCAGGTGGTGCTGAAAATGTCGATACAGTCGCGCGCCGTAAGCGTGGGGCACGCCTGAAGCCACAAGGCAATGACACCGGCCACGACGGGCGAGGCCATAGATGTGCCGCCATTGCTCATCCATGCATAGGTGCGGCCGGCGTACGTAAAATGGCGGACGTCGCTCGATAACGGGAAACCGGCATTGGCCGGATTGCTGATAAAGAACGTGCTGTACGACGAAATGATGTTCTGCCCGGGAGCCATAACGTCGGGCTTTATGCGGCCGTCCCACGTAGGCCCCACTGCCGAGAAGGGCGTTCTTACGCCTCCGGTACCGTTATTGTAGACCTTGGTTTCGCCCAGATAGTTCACAAACCACGTGCGATAACCCGTTGCTCCCACGCAGATAACGGCGGGAGCGCTCGACGGCGAGTTAATGCTGTGGGTGTTATCGCCCGCAGAAAGCGAGGGGTCGAGGGCGTCGTGGCGGAACTCTCCCGACCCACGGAAAAGTTCAATATCGGCATCAAAGCCAACCAGTTCAACCGAAATGGGGAGCAGGGAAAGGCGTGCAGACGACGTGAGGACCCAGTCGCAGGCCGTCAGTCCCGTGCCATAGCTGTCGGCATAGGCGGCTGCGGTGAGGCGGTAACCGATGGTATCAATGCGTAAACTGTCTTTTATGGTCGAGTCGGCAGACGCCAGAAGAGCCGAAAGCGTGTAGTTACGGGTAACCGGTGCCTGCCCCGAGGGGTAGAACTTCAGTCGGAAAGTGAAGTCGGCCGAGGCGCGCGTGGTCATGCTCATCGTCGTGCGGGCACTGCCGACAAACAGTCCGGCCGACGGCGTACCGGCGGGTTTACGGGCATAATTAATATTTAAGCCGTCGTTCCCTGCTGAAGAAACGATGATACGTCCCGGGCCGGAGAGCGAGTCGAGCAGCTCATAATACAGCTGGTCGTCGCCGTGGAGGTCTTCCCTTGAGCCTTCACTGAAGTTGATTACACAGGGTTTGTGCCGGGCAGCGGCGTAATCGAAGATATACTTAAAACCCAGCGCGTCGAGGGCATAAGTGTATTTATAGTAGTCGGCCGGGGCTATCAGGCTGGCATCTTCGGTCGTGGCGTTGGCCACAAAACAGAGGTCGCTCTCATAGGCTATGCCGCGATAGGGCGACACTACGCCGCCACCCTCGGCCCCGCTGCCTGCTGCAATGCCCGCGGTATGGGTGCCGTGGGTCTGTATAAAGCCGTCGCGGGGATGGCCCAAAGCCAACAGCGCGTCGCGGCCCGTGTAATCGCGGCCCACGGGTAACGCGCTGCCGAGGGTGTCGGTAGACAGCTGATCCCACATGGCGCCGATGCGATAGCGCGACATATCGGCCGAAAAGAAGTTGGGATGCGTCAGGTCAAAGCCGATGTCCTGCACACCAACGACAACACCCTTGCCCGTATAGCCTTGGGGAAGACCAAGTCCGGCGCTCACCTTATCGGATGAAACGATGATGCCTGTAGTGTCCATCAGCGCCTGGCTGCGTCGTCCGGCCTCGATGCGGAGGATGGAAGGAGAAAGCGAAAGCGTAGCCAATTGGTCTAAAGGAATGCTTGCAATGACCAGACTTCCATTGCGATAAAGCACCCTTGCGCCGCATGACTGCAGGGCTTCTGCGAAATTTTCCGTGCCCTTGACAAAGGCCGTAATCGACGGACTCGGCTGATTGAGAGCCTTCGCACGATTAAAACGGCCGGTCTGCTGCACGCCAAGGCAGGCTTCGCGCACCAGAGGCGACAGCTTCTGCAGGGCCGGACGTTGCGCACCGGCACCAACAGACAGCAACAATACGATAGAAACGACAAGGAATTTTATAGCTTTGAACATAAGTTTTCTTCTATTTTATTCCACAGAAATATCCGTAACCGATCCAACAATATGGCAGCCAGGAAATAGGATGACAGCAATAAAATACCGAATTCCAATATATGTGACAGAGGCTGTGCGGGAAAGACGTAGGCCGAGAGACCTTTATAAATTTTGAAAAATGAGGGCGAACAGTTGAACAGATAGACGGCAAAGCACGATGCTGCTACCTTATTGACAATGGAATTATGAAACGAGAAGCTGTGGAAAAGGAGGAACAGAGCAATGGCTGCCGCAATGACAGGCAGGGAAGTATTCTTATACCAGAAGGAACAACCGGAGGAATCGTTGTGCAAGATAGCCATTCCGCCCATAAAAGCAATGGCTACACATAAGACCAAATAAGCCATAGCGTAAACCCATTGCGGCAGGCGGGTAAAACGTTTACCGTACAGACGGAGCCAACGCCCAACGAAATAAAGGAAGACGAAGGTAAGGACCGAGTCGCCTTCATCGCCCCAAAGCCGATTGTTTCCATACCATCCCCAGATGCTCTGCCCAAGGGCATACAACACGATGACGACGAGAAGAGGCGTGCCTTCGCCCCATTGGGGGACGCGATGATGGAGATATCCTATCGTCTTGTTGAGCACAGGCGAAAGCAAATAGAGCAGCAAATAAGACCATGCAAACCAGTAAGGGTCCATCACGACAAGGTGCCCCACGTATCGTGGCGTCGGAGGCAGGTCACGATCAAAGAGCAATGACACGAAGTAAAGCACGAAAGTGAAAAACCATACTTGGAAAAGGAAACCGGCCAGACGGCGTTTCCGGAACCTGATACCGTACCAGCCTGATATCAATACAAACACATCGACGGCAACAATACACAACGATTCGAGAACCATCTGACCCCAGGCACGCGGCGCATCTTCAAGGAAGTCTGTGTGTTCTGGTGCTCCGACGCCTAAGAAATTGGCATGCAGTATCAATATCATCACCATGGCGACGATGCGTAAAAGCTCTGTCTGCGAGTCGCGTCCGACGGCGTGGGAAGGCGTTTGTTCTGAAAGGTTCGGCATTTTCCTTGCTTCGGCTAAGACAAAACAGGGCCATGGACGAGAATCCATGACCCTGACTTATATATGCTTCTTGCCAACTCGCCGGATGTTTGCATCAACAGAACGCGGCGCTGGCAATATACTCTGAATTAGTCGGCAGAAAGACTGAAACGCTTGTAAGCAAGAACTTTCAGGTCACCCTGCTTCTTAAGCCACTGGGAAACGCTCTCCTTGTCGCCGTCTCCAAACTGGAACTCCTGATCAACAAGGCAGTTCTCCTTGAAGAACTTGGCCATACGACCCTTGGCAATGTTCTGAATCATGTTCTCATTCAGATTGGCAGCTGCCTGCTCGCCAACGGTTTTCTTAATCTCTACAGCCTTATCGGCATCCTCCTGAGACAGCCATCCCTTGGTGACATTGGAAGCAATGTGATCCTCTGAGTCAACAAGATTGGCATTGATACCTGCTTTTTTCAGGGTAACGTTTACCTGACGCTCAATCTGTTCCTCCTTAGTCTTCTGGACTGCCACACGCAATTCCTCATCCTTAACTTCCTGCGGAACGCTTGCTTCGTCAAGAGCAACCGGCTTCATAGCGGCTACCTGCATGGCAACCTTGTGGCCGGCATCCTCGTTTGAGCCGCTAAGCTGAACCATTGTACCTAAGGTATGTCGGCCCATGTGGTCGTAAGTGTAGATGTTTTCGCCCTCAAGGACATTGTAACCATCAAGTTCCATCTTCTCGCCTACGACGCCGGAACGACGCGTTACAGCCTCGGCAACGGCAGTTCCGTCAGCTAATTTCAGCGCGTTTACCTCGTCAAGCGTATGAGCTTTGGCAGCAATAGCTGCATCAAGAATGTCTTGTGTAAGCTGAACATAGTCAGCACCGTTGGCAACAAAGTCTGTTTCGCACTTGAGAGCAAGCATGGCAGCGAAGCCGTTTACGTTCTTAACGAGTACACATCCATTAGATGTTGTGCGGTCAGAACGCTTTGCAGCGATAGCCAGACCACGCTCACGAACAAGCTCTACAGCCTTATTGATATCACCATCAGCCTCGGCAAGGGCCTTCTTGCAGTCCTTCATACCGGCACCTGTCATGGTGCGAAGCTTCTTGATGTCTTCAATTGTAACAGCCATAATATTATTATCTTTAAATGTTTGATTTGAAATTTACTATGATTAAAAACGATAGGGTCTTATCGGGTCGATATAGGGTCCTATACGATCCTATCAACCTTATAAGACCCTATTTAGGATTTGCTTATTCTGCCTTTGCTTCGGCAGCCTCTTCTGCTTCGGCAACGGGAGCCTCAGCCTTTGCTTCCTCTGCAACGACAGCCTCCTCCTTGCGGGCACGGCGTGCATGACGCTTACCCTCTGCAGCCTCTTCGGCCTGCTCAGCAGAGGCCTTTTCGTCGGCTTTCTCGGCCTTATGCTCGGTCAATCCTTCGGCTACAGCGCCACAAACAGCATCAAGGATAACCTCTACTGAATCCTTGGCGTCATCGTTGGCAGGAATAACATAGTCGATATTCTTGGGATCAGAGTTGGTGTCTACAATACCAAAGACAGGAATTCCAAGGCGATTTGCTTCCTTTACAGCAATGTGTTCCTTCATCACGTCAACGACAAAGAGAGCAGCCGGCAGGCGAGTCAGGTCGGCTATTGAACCAAGGTTCTTCTCCAACTTGGCACGCTGACGGTTAATCTGCAGAATCTCACGCTTTGAAAGATTCGAGAATGTACCGTCATTCATCATCTTATCGATGTTCGTCATTTTCTTGACAGCCTTGCGAATAGTGGGGAAGTTGGTGAGCATACCGCCCGGCCAACGCTCAATTACATAAGGCATGTTTACTGCTGCAGCCTTTTCAGCTACGATGTCCTTGGCCTGTTTTTTAGTAGCGACGAACAGAATCTTTCTGCCGCTCTTGGCAATAGCTTTCATTGCCTCGGCAGCGTCGTCAATCTTTGCAACGGTCTTGTTGAGGTCGATAATGTGGATTCCATTGCGCTCCATGAAAATATAAGGAGCCATTGCCGGGTTCCACTTGCGCTTCAGATGGCCGAAATGGCATCCGGCCTGAAGCAATTGGTCAAAACTTGTTCTTGACATTGTCTTTGCTTTTAAATTTGTTTACTTTCTTTTTTAATTCTAAAATTGCTTAGAATCAGCCGGCAAGTAACCATCTTATGGGTCTCACCGGTTTAGATACTAAACCTTCAGCCTGTATGTTTCTCCAACTGTCATGCACAGCGAATGATGCCAACACAGCACGCTTCTTCCATACACAGCAAGCCAGAAGGAAACAGACACTTTAACGCTTGCTGAACTGGAAGCGGCGACGAGCCTTGGGCTGACCCGGCTTCTTACGCTCAACGGCACGACTGTCGCGAGTAAGGAATCCGTGATCCTTCAGGTTCTTCTTATCCTCGGCATTTACCTTAACCAGTGCACGTGCAATAGCAAGACGGAGAGCCTGGCTCTGACCCGTAAAACCGCCACCGTCAAGGTTTGCCTTAATATCGTATTTCTCAGCAACTTCCAGAAGTTCAAGTGGCTGCTTAACCACGTACTGCAGGATAGCTGATGGGAAGAAGTCTTTGATATCTTTCTTGTTGATTGTGATCTTACCGGTACCTTCTGAAAGGTAAACACGAGCTACAGCGCTCTTACGGCGACCAATTGCATTTATAACTTCCATCTTTTCTCCTTATTATTTATACTGGTTAATATCGATGTTCTTCGGCTTCTGAGCTTCCTTGTTATGCTCAGGACCTTCGAAAATGAAAAGGTTGTCCATCAGGGAACGGCCTAAGATACCTTTAGGCAGCATGCCCTTGACAGCATGACGCAGCATCTTGTCAATGCCGTTCTTGCGTGTACGCAATTCAGCAGGCGTGTTAAAGCGCTGTCCCCCTGGGTAACCAGTATAACGAGTGTAGACTTTATCAGTTTCTTTCTTGCCGGTGAAGCGAACTTTTTCAGCGTTAATAATGATAACGTTGTCACCACAGTCTACGTTCGGTGTGAAGTTTGGTTTGTACTTTCCGCGAAGCAGCTTGGCAACCTTAGAGCAGAAACGACCAACAATCTGGTCTGTAGCGTCAACTACAACCCACTCTTTCTGCACTGTTTCCTTATTTGCGGAAATAGTCTTGTAACTTAAAGTGTCCATTTTAAACTTAAAAATTTTACTACTAAAAAACGTTTTTGTTACTGTCTGAATGAGCAGAGACCTCGCGGCGCCTCCAGTCTAAAAGAGACCATCCACAGCATTATCCCTGACGCTCTGACGATTCACTAACCATGACATCCGGCCATGAATGTCACTATTAACACGAGGGAGCTGCGAAGATTCTAAGTCTTCTCTTCGCAATTCGGATTGCAAAGATACATATTTATTTAGGCAGACTCCTGCCTGAAAAGCGGCGAAACCGAATATTTACGATTATTTAACGTTACGATAACGATGTAATGTCACGTGAATTCAACAAGCAAGTGCAAATTTACTTAATTTGTTCGTAAAAGCACTCATGTGGTGTTTTAAATTCTAATTTCTTTCTTGGTCTGATGTTAA
>JABCNV010000005.1 GCA_013333935.1 Prevotella sp.
TATGGAATAGTTATATTACCACCGTTGGTCTTGATGACGGCATTGCCGCTCGTTGGCGATGTAAGGCTGGCTTTGTAGGCAAGTTGCATCCGGGCAGTTTCGTTGACATCAAGATTGATGTGCGCAGTGTCGGCATTGAGCGTTACGCCTTCGGGAGCTTCGAAACCGGTAACTTTAAGCCCCTTGGCTCCAATATTCTTTAGCGTGAAAGCCTCTGTATAATGCTTTTCGCCGATATACATCTTTTGGAATTGGTATTGCATCAGGCTTGATTGAGCTACCGGAGCCGTGACAGGAGCTCCCTGTTCTACCTTCACATTGTCAATCCACAGTGAGTTTCCGGTCTTTTTCAGCAGGTCATAAACGAAAGCAATTCGAATCTTTTTGCCTTGGAACGGACTCAAATCCAGCTTTGAGTGGTGTTGCTCCCATGTCTTAAAGCTGGTAACTCCGCTCGCTTTGCGACTCTCCGGGTCGGCTATATCAAGTAGAAGTGTTTCGTTACCCGACTGCGTGTCAACAGCATACACCTTCAGAGTGTACGACTTATTGTTGTTCACAAAGGCTGGCGAAGCTTTCCAGTCAAACGTAAGCTGATAGGTATTGTTCAGGTTAAGTTCAGGCGTTAGCATTCGTTCCTTACGCGGTCCAAAGCCACCCTTGGGGTCTCCACCATAGGATGGAGAATCCATATAGAGCCAACCGTGTCCTGACATGGAAGGAGTTTTGCCGCTGTAGCACTCTACAGCCCATGTGAAATAATTGCAGGTTGTCTGAACGCCACTGCCCTCGTAGGTCCATCCTGACGGAAAGTTCTTTGAATAATACGTAGCACTTTGCTGCGTGTAGTTCTCAAAGTCTTCGTTGAGAATCGTCTGGGCCTGCCCGCTTGCGAAAGATGCGGTAAACAGACTTAACATAAGATAAAGTTTTCTCATCGTGCTTAGTAAAATTAGTTTCGTTAATAATTCGTTGCAAATTTAATGATTTAATTTATAAAATCAAATAAAATGTATATAATTTATTACGTTTTGTAATAAAATTCTGTTGAAATTCGTTGCGGATTATAAAATACAGCTTGTTTCCCTTACGGGTTATGGTCTTTCATCAGGCAGGTATTGTTGATGTGTTTATAGTGGAAATGCCTTCTGTTTTTGCCCAAGCCATGTATTCTCTCTTGTGCCATGTTTTGCAGATTAGCAGCAGGAAGATAGAAAAATAAAGGGGACAGACCGCACATTAACGCCTGTGCCGGTCTGTCCCCTTTATCTTTTTACCTTTTTATTCCGCTACTTTCTCGTGGTCTGTATTTTACTTCTTCGTGGCCCGTATGAAGTAGGCGATGAGGCATATATATGCAACGAGCGAGCAAATCTCCGACAACGGGTTGCTCCACCATGTTTTAGCTATCGACCATTCAACGCCTCCGAACTTCAGTAAAGCCGATACAACGCCCATCAGAGCACCACCGGCGATGAATCCGCTCGCGATAAGCGTTCCCCTTTCGCCGCGTTCCTTATTCGTCTTTTCGTTGTCAGAGCGCGACGTTACATACCAGTTTATTGCGCCTCCTACGACGAGGGGAACGTTCAACTGAAGCGGAATGAACATGCCCAGAGAGACAGCAAGGGCCGGAATGTGGCAGCGATCAAGCACAATGGCTATCGCAGCGCCGATGGCATACAGCACCCAGGGCGCTCCTACGCCGTTCATCAGCGGGTCGATTACCGCAGCCATGGCGTTGGCCTGCGGGGCTGACAGGCTGTTGCCTGCGAAGCCGTAAGTCTTGTTCAGTACAATCATCACACCCACAACAGTGGCTGCACTGACAATGGTGCCGAGGAATTTCCACGTCTCCTGCTTTGCGGGGGTGGTGCCTAACCAGTAGCCAATCTTCAGGTCGGTGATGAAACTGCCTGCCATTGACAGCGCCGTGCACACCACGCCGCCCATGATAAGCGCGGCAAGCATGCCGCCCGGGCCTTTCAAGCCCACGGCAACCATCACCACGCTGGCCAGGATAAGCGTCATCAGCGTCATGCCCGAGACGGGATTGCTGCCCACAATGGCAATGGCATTGGCAGCTACGGTTGTGAAAAGAAAGGCGATAACGGCTACCAGCAGTATGCCAACCACGGCGAAAAGCAGGTTGCCTTTCATCACGCCGAGCCAGAAAAAGCCGAATGTCAGCAGAATAGTGGCGATGCTTCCGATGGCTATAATCTTGAACGAAATGTCGCGTTGTGTGCGCTTGACGTCAGCCATGCTGCCGCCCTTACCCTTCAGTTCTTTCGAGGCAAGGCCGACAGCACCCTTGATGATGCCCCAACTCTTGATGATTCCAAGCACGCCGGCCATGGCAATTCCACCGATGCCGATGCTTCGTGCGTATGCCTTGAAGATTTCTTCCGGACTCATATCGCCCACGGCTGTGGTGATGGCAGGGTCCCACATGTTGAGAACCTGATCGTGAAACAGCAGCGACATCCCGGGCACGATGAGCCACCATACGGCAACCGAGCCCAGACAGATGAACAGGGCATACCTTAGTCCCACGATATATCCGAGGCCAAGGACGGCCGCGCCCGTGTTAACCTTGAACACGAGCTTGGCTTTGTCAGCAATCTCCTGCCCTATACCGACGAACCGGCTCGTAAAATTCTCGTTCCACCAACCAAACGTTGATACAATAAAATCATAGATACCACCTACCAATCCTGCTATCAGCAGCGGGCGTGCCTGGTCTCCTCCCCTGGCTCCGCTGACGAGCACCTGTGTGGTTGCCGTCGCTTCGGGGAAGGGATACTTGCCGTGCATGTCGCTCACAAAATACTTACGGAACGGTATCAGGAACAGAATGCCGAGCACGCCGCCCAGTGCCGACGCCAGAAACATGTTGAGAAACGACGACGTGACAGACGGATACTTGGCCTGAAGAATATAGATTGCCGGCAGCGTAAAGATGGCACCGGCCACAACGGCGCCCGAACAGGCTCCTATACTCTGTATGATGACGTTCTCGCCAAGGGCGTTGCGGCGGTGGCTTGCCGTAGAAACACCCACGGCAATAATGGCTATGGGGATGGCAGCTTCGAAAACCTGACCCACCTTCAGCCCCAGATAGGCTGCGGCGGCAGAGAAGAGAACGGCCATCAGCAGGCCCCAGGTTACTGACCATGCGTTCACTTCGGGATAAGTTTTCGCAGCTTTCATGACGGGCTCGTAGTCCTCGCCGTCCTTCAATTCGCGGAAAGCGTTCTCGGGAAGCTCCATAACTTCCTTCTCGGTTTCGTTTGGTTCGCTCATATTGTTGATGGTTGTTGTTTTGTTTCTGTGGATAATCAGATTGTCGCCAATCGGCTGCAAAGATAATAAATAGGAAGCAAAAAGCCATGAAAAAGTTCCATATCTTCACCCCATTGCTGAAAACAAGCTACATTCAGACAGTGTACGGCTTCGCCCTTCGGCCCGTACGACTTCGCTTTTTGGCGCTTAAATCTGATGTTACGGCGACCGTAGCACACGCGTACGGCGGCCGTGGTACGAGCGTGTGACAGCCGCCGCATGCGCTTGATGGTGCCCGCCGCACGATGACCCGACAACAAAAAAGCACCTGCACGAAATCTGCGGGAATCCTGCGATTTCATGCAAGTGCTTGTATGAGAGTGGGGCAGAGGCCCCTTGAATATTAATTACGGAAGACGAGCTTGCCGCCTTTGGCATCAACGGTGACAGGCTTCTCGCGCACAACTTCCTCTGTGAGGAGCTTGCGGCTCAGCTCGTTGAGCACATAGTCCTGGATGGCACGCTTCACAGGGCGTGCGCCAAACTCGGGATCGTAACCCTTGTCGGCTATCCAGTTGATGGCCTCGGGGGTCCATTTCAAGGTAAATCCTTGCGATTCGAGCATACGCTTGACGTTGTTCATCTGCAGCGTAACCACACTGGCAATCTGGGCTTTGGTCAGCGGCAGGAACATGATAATGTCGTCAATTCGGTTCAGAAACTCGGGACGGATAGTCTTTTTCAGCATCTCCATCACGTGCTTGCGGGTGTCGCTGATGGTCGCCTCGCGGTTGGCATCGTTCAGGTGTTCGAACCGCTCCTGGATGTATTGGCTGCCGAGGTTCGACGTCATGATGATGATCGTATTCTTGAAATTCACCGTCCGGCCCTTGTTGTCGGTGAGCCTTCCGTCGTCAAGAACCTGCAGAAGCGTATTGAATACGTCGGGGTGTGCCTTCTCAATCTCGTCGAACAACACCACGCTGTAGGGCTTGCGGCGTACGGCTTCGGTAAGCTGTCCGCCCTCGTCGTAGCCCACATACCCCGGAGGCGCTCCGATAAGACGCGATACACTGAACTTCTCTTGATACTCGCTCATGTCGATTCGCGTCATCATGTTTTCGTCGTTAAACAGATATTCGGCCAGCGCCTTGGCCAGTTCGGTCTTGCCTGTACCCGTAGTTCCGAGGAAGATAAACGATGCAATGGGACGCTTGGGGTCTTGAAGTCCGGCACGGCTGCGGCGTACGGCGTTGCTTACGGCCTTGATGGCCTCGTCCTGTCCTACGACGCGCTTGTGCAATTCCTCTTCAAGATGCAGCAGCTTGTCGCGTTCGCTCTGCAGCATCCGCGTTACGGGTATGCCCGTCCAGCGGCTTACTACCTCGGCAATATCGTCGGCAGTGACCTCCTCGCGCACCATAGCGGTGCCGCCCTGTGTCGCTTTCAGCTGCAGTTGTATGCTGTCAATGTCGCCCTGCAGCTGCTTGAGCTTACCGTATCTAATCTCGGCCACGCGACCATAGTTGCCTTCTCGCTCGGCCTTGTCGGCCTCAAACTTCAGGCTTTCTATATCTTGTTTATCTTGCTGTATTTTGTTAACGAGATTGCGTTCAGCCTCCCACTTGGCGCGGAACTGACGTTCCTGCTCCTGCAGTTCGGCTATCTGCTTGTCGAGTAACTTGATTTTGTCCTCGTCGTTCTCACGCTTGATGGCCTCGTGTTCAATTTGCAGCTGTTTCAGGTGGCGCGTAATCTCGTCGAGTTCCTCGGGTACCGAGTCGCGCTCCATGCGCAGCTTGGCGGCAGCTTCGTCCATCAGGTCGATGGCCTTGTCGGGCAGAAAGCGGTCGGATATGTAGCGCTCTGACAGCTTTACAGCTGCAATGCAGGCATCGTCCTGTATACGAACCTTGTGATGGTTTTCGTAACGTTCTTTCAATCCACGCAGAATTGAAATGGCATCTACCTCGTCGGGCTCGTCCACCATGACGGTTTGGAAGCGGCGTTCAAGTGCCTTGTCTTTCTCAAAATACTTCTGATACTCGTTCAGCGTGGTGGCACCTATGGCTCTTAGTTCGCCGCGGGCAAGGGCCGGCTTTAATATATTGGCTGCGTCCATGGCGCCCTCGCCGCCACCTGCGCCCACAAGCGTGTGTATTTCGTCAATGAAAAGGATGATATTTCCTTCGGCGTGGGTCACCTCTTTGATAACGCTCTTGAGACGTTCCTCAAATTCGCCCTTATACTTGGCACCGGCCACGAGGGCTCCCATGTCAAGTGAGTAGAGCTGCTTGTCCTTTAAGTTCTCGGGCACGTCGCCGCGCACGATACGCTCGGCAAGGCCTTCGACGATGGCCGTCTTGCCTGTTCCGGGCTCGCCTATGAGGATAGGGTTGTTCTTTGTGCGGCGCGAGAGAATCTGAAGCACACGCCGAATCTCTTCGTCGCGGCCTATGACGGGGTCCAATTTGCCTTTACGCGCATCGTCAACAAGGTTGCGTGCATACTTCGAAAGAGCCTGATAGTTCTCGTCTCCGCTCGCACTCTGTACCTTCTGACCCTGCCTAAGCTCGGCGATGGCGTGCTTCATGTCGTCCTCCTGGCAGCCGGCGTCTTTCAGAATGCGGCTGACGGGCGAGCTCACTTGCAGCAAAGCAAGCAGCATGGGCTCAATACTGACGAAGTCGTCACCCAGTTTTTGCGAGTTCTCAACAGCGTGCTGAAACACTTCGTTGCTCGTATTTGAGAAGTAAGGCTGCCCTCCTTCTACACGGGGAAGGTGCTGCATCTCCTGTTGTAAGAGGCTTTCTATCTGGGCTGCATTGACGCCTAACTTCTGGAAAACGAAGTTACTGACGTCGCGTCCTTTCTGCATGA
>JABCNV010000009.1 GCA_013333935.1 Prevotella sp.
ACACCCTTGTTTGCGGAGAGAGAGGGATTCGAACCCCCGGTACCTCTCGGTACGACGGTTTTCAAGACCGTTGTAATCGACCACTCTACCATCTCTCCATGGTAAATGATATACCAAATCTCATTTTATAAAAGCGACGGCAAAGGTATTGCTATTTTTTGGAACGACCAAATAAAATGTTGGCATTTTTAGACTTTAGTGCATAAAATAACATAGTCAATATAAATAAATAGGAATATAAGTAAAGGATATGAAAGAAGTAACGAGAGGGCAAGAGAAAGGAATAGATTATTCTTATATATTAAAGTATTGAAGGTATAAATAAAACCCATATTACCATATCACCGTCTTCCCAACACGCTGAAAAAACATGTCCGACCCATTGGATGTATAAAACCTACTTACCAGCTTCCGATAAAGAGAGAATGGGCTACTGCACAATATTAGAAGCATAAATAAAACTTATATCACAGGTTTTCAATAAAGAGAAAAGAGGGCTGTATAACCATACCGAGAGGATAATAGAACTTGCGTTACGGGTTCTAAATGTCATCTGTGGGCAGAATTACGTTATCTCGAATCTAACTTAAATGCTATAACAAGTTGTTGTGATATCTGCGCCCAATATTTAATCAGACACAAATATCACAACAAACCAATGTCTCATGAGAGAAAGCAATCCCAAAAGAGACTATAATATCAAAAGCTATCCTATAGTTGTTTAACTCTTAGGAGACAAGGAGCATGCTCTTACATATTGGAAGTCTCTTCTTTTTATGATATACAGGGATAGCTATAAAACTAACCATTATTCAAACTTATAAATTGGAAGTGCCCTACGGAATATAAGAGACTTCTCATTCATGATGTGGGTGAACAGACGATTGGGACCAAAAGAAGAATAAATAGTACTGCTACACGGATGATAATGGTCATTTGGAAGCAGGTTTCCTGATCCGTCATACGACCACCCGCCGTAGAGATCTTCTATATCACGTCCCCAAGTCATAAAATCACTTATCCCGGCAGCACCATAAAAAGTAGCAGACATGTCTTCACCTCTCGTTCCCGCGCCATTTATACTATAGTATCCTAAATTGGGCAGATAAAAATACTTATTGAGGTCCTGGTAAGCAGGGCGACCTTCTGTTGCTGTAACCACCACTGACCCAGATGCAGGAGCTGTTGTACTATTGAAACCAGAAATATAGCTACGCTTCTTACACCATAAACCGCCTCTATATAAATGTCCCATCAACACCACAGCCTCATAGTTATCAGCATACCAGTCGCCTCCAGCATGGTACCATTTATATTCAATACCATTTGGCTGATTCACACAACTATTAACTGCAACAATCTGATCTTGCTGATTCGGAAAAATTGGCATTCTCTCATGAGTATTCCGTGGCGTGCCATCATCTATCTTAAGACCCGTAGGAGCTGAAGCACCAGTTGTTTTTGGCTGTGTCGATTCCAGACCGTCCCAAAGGTCTTTCTTGGCATCCCACAAATAATATTTCACGTTGTTATAGCTATTGTCCAACTTCGCCGTAATTTCAGTCATAGAGTTGGGCGCAAACGTTCCCTGAACATATTTTGTAATATGTGCTTCCGTGTTGTCAGCTGCAGACTTCACCCAATATCTTATAGTGAGCGTATGTGTTCCCGGCGCAATCACCATGTATGCACCATTCTTGGTTAAATCTGATGTCGTATTATCCAGGTCGAATCCACTTCCCGTCGTCAGCGTAATGGTTTTGGAAGCATTAGCTGAAGGCGATGAAGACAAACCTGATGCTGATAACGTATAATCTCCTGCAATATCATTATCAGAAGTTACTTCTATCTTGGTAAGCTTACAATTTGCAATAACGCTGTTGGCAGAACGTGGAAGAAAACACAGATAAGCCGCCTTGTGGCTAAGCGTAAACATAAAATTACTGCCTATATGATTGGCAACAGCCGTTCCGCAATCGCCTGATGCTCCTGCATGATCAAAGTTATCAGGGGCCGACTGCGTTTGCTCACTCTTAATAGAGACCGTATTTCCCGACGTACTGGCATTGCCCGTATAATAGACATGATAGCTTGAAGCCGTGAGACTTCCCGGAACCTGAAACTTGGCATCAGTTGACTTGCCGGTAATACTACTTGACGTGCTGGCAACAAGCGTTCCTCCATTGTCAACCCAAATCTTATCTCCGGTCATCCATGAAACCGTATTTGAGACAGCTCCTAAAGTATGGGCTACTGACGTTCTGGTAACAGCAGCTTCACGACTCTCGAATGTTGTATTGCCTACTAACGTATTGCTTTTCGAAGTTTCCTGCGTCTCGTTCTCATTGGCACAGGCTCCAAGCATCATTAATGCTACAAGCAGAATTGTGCCTGATACATTTCTTTGACTTATCTTTTTCATTATTCTCTGTTTTAAAGATTTTGCTTCAATAATACTTTCTTTAATCCCCCCATATACTTTTTGTTGCAGGGAATGGCTTAACGGCTTCCTCCTCTTCCTCACCATCGAAGAAATTCTTTTTGGCGTCTCCAAGGCTTCCCCCGCCTCCAATAGTACCGGCGTTTCCACTAAACACCTGAAGCAGGGCATTCCCTGCTACCTTTACAGTTTCCATTTCAGGACGAACATACGTCCTACCTGATAATTTTCTTTTCATTTTTACAATCTTTAATTGATTAATATAAAACTTGATTTTTTCCTTAAATATCCATTACGAAAGAAAATAAAAAGCACGAAAGAACAGGCAAAGGAAACCTACGAAAGGTCCTTTGCCTAAAGGGCTTGTGCGCTCTTTCTCGCGCGCGTATACTTAAATGTGTCAGATGAAGTTTATAGGTCTGGCTTGAGAGAGAGAGAGAGAGAGAGAGAGAGTAACAAATTACTTGGAATTACCAAATAATCTGACGACAAATTTTCAAGAAAATTCAATTTTTTCTGAAATACTGCCTTCACACTTTTTATATAAGGTGATTGCTGCAAACTGTAACTCTCTAATCTGTTCAAAGCCTATCGTCTATAAACTATATGTATAGCTAATTGGTTGCAAAGTTAACAGTAATAATTGAACTAAGCAAGAAAAAGTGAAAAAATGTTCTTTTATCTATATGAAACAAGGCTTAATCAGAGGTATAAAGGTGGTACAGGGCCAGTAAGCCGGCCACAGCAGCGATGAGCGCCAGCAGCAGCGTGCCACAGAACAGCCTTTTATATGCCCTTACCGTGGCCGCAGGCATTTTCCGAAACCGCACGTCAAGCCTGATGAACCTTAGCTCGTCGTATGTATTCAGACACCTGATAACAATCACGAGAAAGGCTACAAACAGCAGAACGCCGGAAAGTTTCGAGGCCGACAGGCGGGTAATCCAGCCCACCCCATCAAGCAAAGCCATGAAGACGGCCACAGAAAACAGCAGAAAAGAGAACTGAATAACGGCGATAACAGCAAAAAGACAGTCGCGAAGTCCGCCCCAGAACATGCGCCGAGCAGTCCGCAGCTCTGTGCGAGGAGCAAAAAGACAGTCACAGAATCTGCCTTCGGGCACGATATTCCACAGCCAGTAAAACGTGTTGTCAAAGAACAACATCCTACCCTTTTCGTCGTCGGAGGCCACCGTTTCTTCCGGCTTTCCGCTTGAAAAACCCACGGCCTCGCCTTTCCTTACGCGGCACGGGACACCCTCCCGCCGCATTTTTTCCAGTTTGCCGATGATTGCAGGGACAACCTCATACATAGAGAACGAGACGGCATATCGCAAACTAAGGCCGGTTTTGACGGAACACTCCTCCAGATTTATGCGCCCCAGTTCGCTGCCATCGTTGTGGTTTTCAAGAAAATCCCTGACATATTTCAGCACCTCACGCGCCTTTTCCACGCAGGGCATCAGCTCTTCCCGACGAGCTCTATACCTGCGCTTGAAGTAATATTCTTCAAACGGCTGCTCCATCAAAGCCTGGATTTTACAAACGAAAGCATACATTTCATCGGGCGTCTGCAGCTCATCCGGCGGCATATCACAATAAATAAACGCCATCGCATCAATAGAAGCCAGAGCACGCCCATACTTATCGCCATCGAGATTTTTAGCTGCAATGGCTCCAAGCGAATACTTTTGAAAATCCTTTACAGGGTCAAGGCTTCCCTTCGCAGCCAGGTCTTGCCTGATCATCACGATTTGATTACAGATTGACTGATACATCGTGATTTGGGGATACTGCCCAGCCAGCGTCCTGAAATAAGCCAGAGTTTCGTCGCATAGCCGGTCATACGCCTTCTGCGTTCGGGGAGATTCATTCATTACTAAATCTAAAATCATATGCGGCATTTCTGCCGGATACGTTAAAAACTATCATGCCCCGCAAAGATAGACATTTAAAGGTAACCGCAGGAACGATTGGAAGGAAAAATAATGCCGCCGCGTAGTCAGGGCAATGCGGCCGACAGTCAGGAGGTGCGGCGACCGCGGTACAGGCTGCATGGCGGCCGTGGTACGAATGGTATGACGGCCGCCATACGCGCGCTCGGCGGCCGCCGCACAATCACCCTTCCGGCACAGCAGGCCCACCCCGTGGGCGAAACGCTGCAGCGGTTGCAGAGTCAGGCACCGGCCCCGCGGGCGCAAGCCTTTCTACATAAAAATATTACGCCCTGCCCCCGTGCATTTCAAGGCCGACGGGACGAAACTCAAAAATATGTCGTAACTTTGCCTGCGATATGATTTATCCTACGAATTTTGAGGCCAAGATTGGCTTTGACGAGATACGCGCGCTGCTCAAGGCACAGTGTCTGTCGCCGCTGGGCAAGGGCCTTGCCGACGAACTGACGTTCTCATCCGACCCCCGTCAGGTGAACCGCTGGATGGAAGAGATTCGAGAAATGAGGCGTATCGGCGAGGAAGAAGATGCGTTGCCGCTCACCGATTTCTTCGATGTAAGAGACAGTTTAAAGCGCGTTCGCCTCGCCGGAACGTGGATGGAGGAGGAGGAACTCTTCGATCTGAAACGCTCGTTAAAGACTATCGACCAGCTGGTCAAGTTTTTTTATCGCGGTGAGCCTGTCAGTGACGGTGCGGCTCAACGCGATACGGCAGACGACGAAAACCCGTTGGTCCAAGCCGACAATGCCGACGACGGCGACTTTTCGCTCAAGCGATGGACCTGGCCTGCACTGCACGACCTTGCCGACGGCATAGCCACGTTCCCCGTTTTAGTGCAGCAGATTGACCAGATTATTGATAAATTCGGACACATGCGCGACACGGCGTCGCCCGAACTGGCACAGATTCGCCGCGAGCTGGCACGCGTGGAGGGTTCCATTTCGCGCATTCTCGGCGGCATTCTGCGTTCGGCACAGGCCGAGGGCATTGTTGAAAAGGACGTCGCCCCCACCATGCGCGACGGCCGTTTAGTGATTCCCGTCGCCCCCGCGCTGAAGCGGAAGATACAGGGTATCGTGCACGACGAGAGTGCATCAGGACGCACGGTGTTCATCGAACCGACCGAAGTGGTGGAGGCCAACAACAGAATACGCGAGCTCGAAAGCGACGAACGTCATGAAATTATACGCATACTGACGAAGATGGCCGAAAGAATTCGTCCGCATGTGCGCGAGATGCTCGACAGCTATCAGTTTCTGGCGCAGGTCGATTTGGTGCAGGCCAAGGCACAATTGGCCCGCCAAATGCAGGCCTTTGAGCCGCAGGTGCAGGACCATCCTTACATCGACTGGATTCGTGCAGTGCACCCGCTGCTGGCCCGCACGCTGGAGAAGAAGGGTGAAAAGGTAAGGCCGCTCGACATTATGCTGACGCCGGAGAAGCACATTCTGATTATTTCGGGGCCCAACGCCGGCGGAAAGTCGGTTTGTCTAAAGACCACGGGGCTGCTGCAATACATGCTGCAGACGGGGCTCAGCATACCTGTTGATGCGCGCTCTACGTGCGGCGTGTTCGGCGATATCATGATTGACATAGGCGATGAACAGAGCATGGAGAACGACCTTTCTACCTATTCGTCGCACCTGCTCAACATGAAGAACATGATTCGGCAGGCTTCGCCCCATACCTTAATATTAATAGACGAGTTCGGAACCGGCACCGAGCCGCAGATTGGAGGAGCCATTGCCGAGAGCGTTCTGGGGCAATTCTGCCGCCGCGGCGCCTGGGCGGTCATCACAACACACTATCAGAACCTGAAGCATTTTGCCGATTCGCACGATGGTGTCGTCAACGGCGCCATGCTTTACGACCGCCACGAGATGCACCCGCTGTTCCAATTGGCCATAGGCAGGCCCGGAAGCTCGTTTGCAATTGAGATAGCACGCAAGACAGGATTGCCTGAAGAGGTGATACGCGAGGCCGAAAACATTGTAGGGTCAGACTATATTCAGAGCGACAAATACCTGCAGGACATCGTCCGCGACAAGCGATACTGGGAACAGAAACGGCAGAATATTCACCAAAAGGAAAAAGAATTGCAACGCCGTATAGAACAGTATGAGAGCGAGGTTACGGGCGTAGAACAGGAGCGTAAGGCCATTCTTGACAAGGCCCGTCAGGCTGCCGAGGAGCTGCTCAGGGAAAGCAACCGGCGCATTGAGAACACCATCCGCGAGATTCGTGAGCAGCAGGCCGAGAAGGAAGCGACGCGACGCACAAGGGTCGAACTCGATACGTTCAGGCAGGAAGTGGAGAACGACAGCTGGAAACAGGCCGCAAAGGGGCGCAAGGGCGCCGGAACCATGAGCGAAGAAGACTTTCAGAAGAAGGTCAATCAAATTAAAGCGCGCCGCAAGCGCCACGAAGAACACGTCAAAAACAAGAGCGAACGCGAACAGCAGGCAGCGTCGGCCCTGCGCGAAGCCTCAACGAAGACGGTGGAAAAAGCCGACAATCCCATCACCGTTGGCGCGCAGGTCCGCATAAAAGGCCTCACGTCGACGGGCACGGTAGAGGCTATTTCGGGCAACACGGCTACGCTGGTGGTAGGCGGTATGCGCACCAAGCTGCCGCTGACACGTCTGGAACATGCTGTGAATAAGGATAATTCGCAAGGCGACGCCAGCACGCCGAAGACACGGATGGACGAGATCAAGGAAGGGCTGCAGAGCTACAGGATGTCGCACATGACGCAGGACACCATCGACAACCATCGTAAAAACTTCCACCAAGACCTTGATATCCGGGGGCTTCGCGGCGACGAGGCGCTGACAGCAGTGCAGCATTTCATTGACGATGCCATACTGATGGGCGCCGGTCGCGTCAGAATCCTGCACGGGAAAGGCGACGGAATTCTGCGCCAGCTGATTAGACAGTATCTCGCTTCAGAGCCCAACGTGGCAAGTTACCGCGACGAAAACGTGCAATTTGGCGGAGCAGGCATCACCGTTGCCGATTTAAGCTGAAAAATTTGGCTGCGTAAAATATTGTTCTTACATTTGCAATATATCAAACGTTGTTGCATGAAGCCCCCGAGGCTATAATTAAAAGGAGATACCGCCATGGAAGGAATTTTCAGAGACGAGATAGAACTGAGAGAAGTTGATAAGTTTTTTTGCAACGAGATGAAACGCCAGATTCATCGCTATATCAAGGCACACGGCTCAATGTTACTCATGCAGAAGTTTGAGGAAAGCCTTGCGCAGCTCTCCGTTGCCGACCAGGAGGAGGCCGTTGCACGATACATCGACCGCAACCGCAGGGCGGTAACAGAGATGGACTGGCGCATGCTTATAGCGCGGGCTATGGCTAATTACTGCGACTCGTACAGCTATTTCCTTGACATGGTAGGCGACGAGGAGACGATGAACTTCTATGTAAGTCGCATGAAAGGGAAGTATCTGCGTTTCCACAGCGTGACAGAGAAAGACGGGAAATATGGTTTAAGCGATTACAAAGGGCGCGAAATACTGTCGCCTTGCTACGATTTTATCCGCACTCCCTATTGTTTTGTCGATGACATGCTTCTGTTGCCGGTCATCGCCGAGAAAGGCGGAAAGATGGGATTAGTGCTTCCCGACGGGCACGATACGGTGGTTGTTCCGTTCGAGTACGACGATATTTCGCTGCGAGATGAGGAGCCTTGGTTCGAGTTGACGCAAGGAAACAAGGTAACTTACTGGCCCAACAAAGAGAGATGAAGAAACGAATAGCAGCACTTTTCGCAACCTTTGCGTTGTGGATTGTGCTTTTTATATTGCAGAAACCGGTGTTTCTGCTGATGTATGCCGACAGTCTGGCTGATGTTTCCCCCGTTATTTTCCACGGCTTGCCGCTTGATTTGTCGGTAGCAGGCTACATGACCGCCGTGCCTGCACTGGCTCTGACCGTAAGCTCGCTGCCGTTTTCGTGCCTGCATGGCGAAAGAGCTGCGCGCATTTTCCAATATATTTTGCTTGCGTGGACGGCCATTGCGTCCATCATTGTAGCCCTTGCCTTCGTGGCAAACCTGGCTCTTTACGGCTACTGGAGGTTTCCGTTGGATGCCACTCCCGTCTTTTTTATTGCCACTTCACCGGCTGATGCCATGGCAAGCATTGTGTGGTGGCAGGGGCTCTTGGGCATCGGAGTCACGGCATTTGTGGCTGTGGGCACGTTCATATTATTCAAAAAGCTATACCGTTATTTCGGAAAAGAGCTGTTTACAGCCCGTCCTCGCAAGGCCGGATGGCTGGCAATGGTGTTGCTTACTGCCCTGCTCTTCCTGCCTATACGCGGCGGAGTGACCGTCTCGGCAATGAACACGGGAAAGGCTTACTTTTCAGAGAACCAGACGTTAAACCATGCTGCCGTCAACCCTGTGTTGTCATTTATGGAGAATATCGCCCATCAGGAAGACTTTGCCCATCAGTACAGGTTCATGAATGACGGCGTAGCGCATGCCACATTCCAGCGTTTTGTGCGCGGCAAGGTACCCGCAGGTACACGCCCTGTCAGCGTTCTGCGCACCGATTCGCTGCCTCATCCCGATATCTATCTGATTATATTGGAGAGTTTTTCCGACACACTGACGCGCATAAAAGGCGTAACTCCCCACCTCAACAGCCTTAAACGGCAAGGCCTTTACTTCTCCCATTTCTACGCAAACAGCTTCAGAACCGACCGCGGTTTGGTAGCAATCCTCATGGGATACCCCGCTCCGGCCACCGTCAGTCTGATGAAATTCCCGCGCAAAACCGCCACAATGCCATCGCTTGCTGCCCACTTAAAGCGAGCCGGTTACGGGCTGAACTATTACTATGGAGGCGATGCAGACTTCACGAATATGCGCTCATTTCTCATCAATCAGGGCTTTGAGCATATTACAGAAGACGCTGATTTTCCTGTCACCGAGCGCTTAAGCAAATGGGGTGTGCCCGATCATCTGCTCTTTGCCAAGGCTAAAGCCGACCTTTCGGCACAGGCATCGGCGGGCCATCGCGACATCAACACGCGGCGTCCGGCCTTTACGGTCATCCAGACTTCGAGCTCACATGAGCCCTTTGACGTGCCATACCACCGCCTTTCCGACCCTATTCTTAACGCCTTTGCGTATGCCGACGCCAGCCTTGGCAGCTTTATCGGCTATCTGAAAGCCTCCGGACGCTGGAACCAATCGCTTGTAATCATCGTTCCCGACCACCTTGGCGCCTGGCCCCGCAATGCTGACAGCTTCAAAACCTGGCGCTTTCACGTGCCCCTTATCTGGACAGGCGGTATGATAAAACACCCTATGGTGGTGCCCGTTTACGGCTCGCAGCAGGACATTGCCGCAACCGTTCTGGGACAATTGGGCATTAACCATCAGGATATGACGTTCAGCAAGGACCTCTTCAGCGACGCTTTCCACCACTCTGCCTTCTTTATGATGAATGACGGATTTGGCTTGATTGACGACGACAACACCGTTATCTACGACAATAAACTACAGCGTGTGCGCGTTGATACAGGGCGCCTGCGCGGCAAGAACATCAAGAACGGCAAGGCCACGGCGCAGGTTCTGTTCGACGATATTGCGCGACGGTAACACGCTGAAAACATATTCTGCTTTAAAAACAACCCAAAATGACATACCTTTCCATGAGCGTCATGCAGACGCTTGCCAATTGGGATACACATATTCTGCTGTCGCTGAACAGTCTTCACACCCCTTTCTGGGACAGTTTCATGTATTTTTACAGCGGTCGTGTGATATGGATACCGCTCTATTTGAGCCTCGTCGTGCTGCTTTTCAGAGGTTATTACTACAAGATAGCGTTACTTTGTATCGTAGCCTGCCTCGTGCTGGTTTGTATAAACGACCAGTTAACCTCAACCTTTATCCGCACATCGGTGGCCCGTCTGCGCCCCAGCAACCTGGCAAACCCCATATCTCCCCTCGTCCATGTGGTGAACGAGTATCGCGGCGGCCGCTACGGCTTCCCCTCCGCACATGCTTCAAACTGCTGGGGAGTGGCCTTTTTCCTGATGTATTGCTTAAGAAGGAGAGCCGTTTCGCTGACTATGGGCTTCTGGGCTCTGCTGACAATATACTCACGAATGTACCTCGGCGTCCATTATTTTGGCGACGTTCTCGTGGGCACGACGATAGGATTGGTCAATGCCTCGGCCTTTTACTTCGCACTTTGCTGGTGGAAACCCGATGCAATGGTGCAACTACGCACTCTGCCCGACAACACACGGCGCCGCCTTACGTGGCTTCCGCCCGCCGTCTATAGCGCTACGGTTGTCGTGCTTCTCGTCGTCTCGCTTATCTCTTTATATGCATGCTGATTGAACCCGTTGCCCGTTTCCGCTCACCATTCACCTCCAAGTTCGGCATCCCCAAGCAAAGCGGACTGGTAGAAGAGCTCGAAGGAACCATTATTTTTGAGCCGAAATACCGTAACGCTGACGCGCTAAGGGGTATCGACGGCTTCGATTTTCTGTGGCTTATCTGGGGATTTTCGGCCAACAAACACGCGCCAACGAGCCCCGTTGTAAGGCCTCCCGTGCTGGGAGGCAACCGCCGGGTAGGCGTCTTTGCCACGCGCTCGCCGTTCCGTCCCAATGCCCTCGGGCTGTCGTCAGTGCGATTGAAAGAGATAATATGGGAAAGCCCGCAGGGGCCTGTCGTCCATGTGACGGGGGCCGACCTGATGAACGACACGCCCATTTACGACATTAAACCCTACGTTACCTATGCCGACTGCCACCCTCATGCCCGTTCGGGCTTTGTCGACAGCCACCCCATGCAGCGCCTCCGCGTAGTTATTCCTGACGGCTGGCAGCATCTTCTCGGCCCCGCAAAGGCTGAAGCGCTGCGCAAGGTGCTCGAATTAGACCCGCGTCCCCACTATCATGCCGACGACCGGAAGCTGTACGGCATGCCCTTTGAGGGTTTCGACATCCACTTCCGCGTGCAGAACGGCACCGTCATTGTCGAACCATGCCCCGTCACGGAGCCGCGCGGGACGAGGAATTAATTTCCAAATACTGAATATTCAAAGGCTTAGAAGCATTGCCACATCCATTAAAACAGGACAAGTATAGGACAAGCTCAGGACAAGTACAGGACAAGTAAAAAGACTTAACCCCTTAAATACCTGACAGGTGCAAAGCCAATGCCTGCCAGGCTTCTTTCATTATTGCACCCCTCGGGCAGTGTACGCCCGAGGGTTTTATATTATAAAGGTGGGCGCACGGCATCCGACGGAAGGGCCTGCGGTGGGCGTCAGATAATTGTACAGTGGCAGCCGGACACACATACGGCGGTTGTCAGATGACTGTACTGCGGCTGCCAGATGAACTCGTAGCAGCTGTAAGATGACTGTACGGCAGTTATCAGATAAGCTCGTAGCGGCTGTCAGGCACACGTATGGCGGCCGCAGTACGATTTGTACGACGGGATGTCAAACGATTGTGCGACGGCCGACACACGCGTGTATGGCGGCCGCCGTACGCAGACTGAACGCCACAAGCATTTATCCTCTAAGCGGTTTTCGATTATCCGACTGCAGAGAATGGCCTATTCTCCACCCCCTTGAGACTTGTTCGTCAGCCTGACAATGAGGATGCTGAACTCGTAAAGGAGCCAGATAGGAAGCGAGACGATGGCGAGCGTGAAGGCGTCGCCGGTGGGCGTAATAATGGCCGCGATGATGATAATCACCACTAAGGCCTGCCGCCAGTAACGCTGCATCCACTCGGCTTTCAGCAGACCGAAGAGCGCCAGCAGCCAGCTGATGACGGGGATTTCGAAGAGAATGCCGAACATCAGGCTCATCATCATGAGCGTGTCGATATACGATTGCAGCGAAAGCATGTTGTGAACGTTCAGGCTTACCTGATAAGTGCCCAGAAAACGCACGGTTAAGGGGAAGATGATAAAATAGTTGACCAGTAGCCCCAACACGAACATGACGTAGCCGCCCAGCACTACACGCACGGCGTAGCGCTTCTCGCGGCGGTACAGCGCCGGTGCAATGAAGCGGTAAAGAACATACAGAATATAGGGCGAGGCGATGAGAAAACCGAACGAGAACGCCGTCTTGACGTGAATCATAAACTGTTCGGTGAGCCCTATATTGACCAGATTAATCCGGAACGGGGCTGCATGGAGCACGCGATAACTAATGAAACCATACTGGCTTGGGGCCAGAACAATGCTGAAAAGCGTCTCCTTGAAGTTGAAGGCAGCCAGCCCACACAGCACGGTAACGACGATAATGCGCACCAAACAGCTGCGCAGCACGTCAACATGCCCCCAGAACGTCAGGTCGTTACCGTTCATCAGATGATGGAAAAATCTGGTTTTTCAGAAGCGGGAACGGCGTCAGGCTTCTTTCGTGGTGTTGGTTTCGGGTGTAGTTTCTTCGGTCTTCGTCTCCTGTGGAGCGCTGTCGGCCTTCGTCGTTTTGGCAGGAGCATCGGTGTCTAAGCCCTCTTTCACCTCGTTCATACCCTCTTTAAAGCTCTTCACGCCTTGGCCAAGGCCCTTCATCAACTCCGGAATCTTCTTCCCGCCATAAAGCAGAAGGATGACAAGAACAATAATAATCCGCTCGGTTGTGCTCATTCCAAAGATAGTATATGCGCGTTTAAAAAGTTAGATTCTTGAATTTATACATGCAAAGATAATGAAAAAAACTATATACTATCGCCGTCATAACCTTAAAAAACACAAACAAAAGGTCGCTCTGCACGTCGTATTCTTTCGCACAGAACGATGTATGATTCCGCGCTGAACGGGCTAATCTTTCACACTAAACGATGCATGATTTCATGCCAAACGGAATAATTTTTAACGCCGAACGGAATAATTTTTAACGCCGAATAGAATAAAAAGGTATCGGGTACGACGTTCTGGCCCATATTTTGCAGTGTCATCTGAAAGCCGTAACTTTGTAGAAACAGCAAGTACGGCATGATATCAAGAAAGGAGACTGACAGATGAGAGCAAACATCAGGAAGAACGAACAGACGCGTGTCGTCATTGTAGGCGGCGGAATAGGCGGACTGAAGCTCGCCATGAGCCTGCGGCACACCGACTATCAGGTTGTGCTGGTCGACAAAAACAACTATAACCAGTTTCCGCCCCTTATCTATCAGGTGGCCTCTGCCGGTCTTGAGCCCAGCAATATAGCCTTTCCGTTCAGGCGCGTTTTTCAGGGATGGAAAAACTTTTTCTACCGCATGGCCGAGGTGAAAGCCATCAACGAGAAGGAGAAAGCTATTGAAACCACAGTAGGTACCATCCATTACGACTACCTTGTACTGGCTGCGGGGGCGACGACTAACTTCTTCGGCAACAGGAATATCGAGCAAAACGCACTGCCTATGAAGACCGTTACCGAGGCCATGACGCTGCGAAACACTATCCTCAGCACCCTCGAGAAGGCCGAGACAGAGGACAATCCGGAGAAGCTTCAGGCGCTGATGAACATCGTTATCGTAGGCGGAGGGCCGTCAGGAGTGGAGATTGCCGGAGCCCTGGCAGATATGAAGAAGTATGTTCTGCCACGCGATTATCACGACCTTCTTGAACGATTGCACATCTATCTCATCAATGCAGGCGACCGTTTGTTGCAAGCTATGGACCCGAAACTGTCGGCCAGAGCTGAGGCCGACCTGCGCAAGATGAACGTTCACGTGCGCAACAACTGGATAGTTACCGACTACAGCGACGGCGTGGTGAGCGTGAAGAACGGCGAACGCATACCTTCGGCCACGGTGATTTGGGTGAGCGGCATCAAGGCCAACACCATAGAAGGCGTGCCGCAAGAGGCCGTGGGGCACAACAATCGCCTGAAATGCGACCGCATGAACCGCGTAAAAGGCATGACAGATGTATTCTGTATTGGCGACCAAAGCATCATAGAGGGCGATAAAGACTATCCTTACGGTCATCCTCAGGTGGCGCAAGTAGCCATACAGCAGGCCGTAAACGTTGCGCGAAACATACAGCGTTGCGAAGCTCGGGAGGACGAAAAGCCCTTTACATACAATAATTTAGGTACCATGGCTACGATTGGACGCAAGCGCGCCGTGGCCGAAATAAGCCGGTTTAAATTCGGTGGATTCATGGCCTGGATGCTGTGGCTGGTGGTTCATCTGCGCTCTATTCTCGGCATTAAAAACAAGCTTAGCGTGTTCTTAAACTGGGTTTGGGGATACATTAACTACAAGCAGAACCTGCGTTTGATACTCCGCACCGACGACAAAGCGTAAGCAGCGGATGGAGAAACAGGCACGGCCTGTCGCCAAAAACGCTTTCACAACGGGCCGTAGCCTTGATAACAATTAAATACTTGCATGCTCAAGAGCCGCGAACAACACTGCCGGAGGGTTTAATCCACTTAAAGAAACAAATCCGGAGAAGAATAAAGAGTATTCCAAAGCTTGCCAAGACATCGGCATCTTCCAACCTGTAACCTCACCGATTACCGCCTGTTTGCTCTAAGAAAAAAAACTTTTTAAAACATTTCCAAACCTATACGTGAAATGCTCCACTGAACAATCTGCCAAAGAAAAGGCAGGTTTTTACCGGTCTTTCGCCAGTCTTTGGCTCTTCGAAAAAACAAAAGGGGTTGACAACCAACCCCTTCTCGTCAAACAAGTCGGGATTACTGGACTCGAACCAGCGACCTCGCGCCCCCCAGACGTGTGCGCTACCAACTGCGCTAAATCCCGTTGTTTTGTGATGCAAAGGTAACGATTACTACCGTAATCTCCAAATTTTATATACTTTTTTTGATGCGATTACGCCGAAAGGACAATTTACAAGATGCAAAATAAGGCTAATTGATCCCGTTTTTGTATATTTGCAATACATAACAAACTTGTCTGTTTCATGACATCATACGAGATAAAGGCACCGCAAACGCTTGATGCCGACATTACGCTTCCGGCGTCGAAAAGCATCAGCAACAGGGCGCTCATCATTCATGCACTGGCCGGAAGCGACACAATGCCACGCAATTTATCCGACTGTGACGACACGCGCGTCGTGTTTCAGGCGCTGAACGACCGGCCCGAAGTGATTGATATCGGAGCAGCCGGCACCGCCATGCGCTTTCTTACAGCGTGGCTGGCAGCAACGGGCGGCACGCACACGCTCACCGGTTCCGACCGCATGAAGCACCGTCCCATAGGTATTCTGGTTGATACACTGCGCATTTTGGGCGCCGATATCAGCTATCTGGAACAGGAAGGCTTCCCTCCCCTGCTCATCAAGGGGCAGAAACTGCACGGAGGCAGCATCGAAATTCCAGGGAATGTAAGCTCACAATTTATATCGGCTCTGCTATTGACGGCTCCTGTCATGACCGAAGGGCTGGAGCTTCGGCTAAGTGGCGACATCGTTTCGCGCCCGTACATTGACCTGACGCTCTGCACAATGAGGCAGTTTGGAGCACGTGCCGACTGGGCCGATTCGTGTACCATACGTGTCGATTCCACCCCATACGAGGAACGCCCATACCTGATTGAGAACGACTGGACGGCGGCAAGCTACTGGTATGAGATAGCAGCTTTATACGACATAGGTAGCGCAAGGATAAGTCTTCACGGACTAATGGACGGGTCGCGACAGGGTGACGCCGTGGTGAAATACATCTTTTCGCTGCTCGGTGTGAAAACAACCTTCGATCCTGCAGCTGCAGGAGAGCCCACCACCGTGAGGCTGACGCGGCATGCCGGCTGCGTGGAGAGGCTTGATTACAACTTTATCAACTGCCCCGATCTGGCACAAACCGTTGCCGTAACCTGCTGTGCAATAGGCGTTCCGTTTCGTTTTGATGGGCTCGCAAGCCTTAAAATAAAAGAAACCGACCGCCTTATGGCCCTGCAACAGGAGCTTGGAAAGCTGGGCTATGTGGTGAAGATTGAGAACGACGCCGAGCTGATTTGGGACGGACAAACGTGTAAGGCCAGTCCAATGGCTGTTGACACATACGATGATCACCGCATGGCCATGGCCTTTGCACCGCTGGCTGTGAAGACGGGAAGCGTGAGAATAAACCATCCGGAAGTAGTAACCAAGTCGTATCCTCGGTTCTGGGACGATCTCACATCGGCCGGATTCCATATCTGCAGCGCTGCCACCGATTCGTCAGAAGCGTGAAAAGTGTTAGTCATTAAACTGTTATCTATATGCTTTACCTGGTTTTAGGAATTGTGGCGCTGGGCATTTTTACCGGTTTGATGGAGCTTATCTCGCAGCATCTGAACGGTAAGGAAGAATCCATACGCATGCAGAAGGGCAACTGCAACACCTGTACGGGCGACGATTCAGTCTGCGAACAGGTGTGCATGATGAAGGCAGCGACAAAGGATATCGTATATTTCGACGACGAAGAACTGGACGATTATCGCGGCCGCCCGTCAGACAGCTACAACGCCGACGAAACCGAGCAGTTCGCAGAAGTGCTGGAAACCCTCCACCCTACGGAGGTAAAGGAGTGGAACCGCAGCCTTATCCTAAGAGGAATCAATATGCCTGACGGTATCAAAGACGAATATTTTGCCCTCGTTTCTTCAACAGAAGAGGCATGAAGATGACGGTACGAAAACAAAATATAAGGCCCTTTTTTGCGTTATATCATACAGTTGAGCATTAAACACCATAATTATATTCTGCTGATTATAGCCCTGGCGCTGATCGTTGCAGCCTGTTCCACCGAGAAAAACACGTCTCAGTCGCGGTGGTGGCAATCGTTTAATACCCGCTATAACGTTTATTATAACGGCTCGGTAGCCTATATTGACGGTTCGTTGGAAAAGGAAAACGGCAATCAAGACAACTTTACCGAGATGATTCCACTGTACACAGTGGGTAACAAAGCGAGTAGAGAACTGGGCAAATCACAGCTTGACAAGGCCATTGAAAAGATGGAAAAGGCCATACGTTTGCACAGTATCAAACGCAAGCCAGAGTGGAATAAAAACCGCCGTAAGACAGAAAGGGATATAGAATGGCTCTCAAGGAAAGAGTATAACCCCTTTCTTTGGAAAGCGTGGATGCTGATGGGGCGGGCACAATTCTACGAAGGCGACTTCGATGCAGCTGCTTCTACCTTCAGCTATATGAGCCGCTTGTACCAGACACAGCCCGCCATCTATGCGCGTGCACGGGCCTGGCTGGCGAAGAGTTATATTGAAAACAACTTTCTTTACGACGCCGAAGATGTGATTCGCAACGTGCAACGCGATTCGATTAACCGCTACGCGCAGAAGGAATGGGATTATACCTACGCCGATTACTATATTCATTCGGGCGACTACGCAAAGGCAATTCCCTACATGCACAAGGTTATCAGGCACGAAATGCGG
>JABCNV010000053.1 GCA_013333935.1 Prevotella sp.
AATAATTTTGCAACAGAATCAACGAGCAGCAAAGATGAAAAAGAACTGTTGGGTATATATCTTAAGAAATAAAACCGGAGAAATAACCATCGGCTTTTCAGTCGATATAGATGAAAAGTTCACAGAAATCTCCATGCGAAAGGAAAAACTGTATTATCTCCGTCCGTTTGAAGAACCGTTCGACGGCTTGGCACACAAGCATCTTTTGGATTCCCTTTCCAAAGATACGATCAGCCTTCTCGTACGACGTAATCGGGAACGGACAGAAATATACAAGGAAGTCTTCCGGAAAACGCAGTTACTACACCTTCCCCAAAATAACCAAAAGAATATCTAATTTTTAATTCCAATTTATATGAAGACAACAAACATCATTCAGAGGCTCGGCCTCTTCTTCTTCGTCCTCGTGCTGGCGGCGCCGGCATGGGCAACAAATTTTGGCTGTGCTCGCTATGAGATTTTCCGCTCACGCAACTTAGGCAAAAAGCAGAAAGTAACGACACTCAACAGCCAGTTTGTGAAAATTACGTTCAGTAATTGCCACACCACCAGCGGAACGGGCAGCGGTGCCATCTACGAGTTGGCAAAGGGTTCCAGCATCACCGTAAAGGCTATCGACGGCTATAGAATCCGCTGGATTATCCTGCGTGATACAGAGGGAGGACTGCGGTATAGCCACAAAGATGGCATCAAGCGCATCAACCGGGTGACATCGGGCTATAACTATTACTTCGAGAAAAATGCCATCTCGAATGCTAAAATAAAAGGAGGCAACCAGCAGGAACTCAATGACGATGACAACAACATCGTTGTCCAGCAGTATGATGCCAGTGCACAAAGCGTCGAGATCAGGACCCACAACAATGCCAATTGGGACCAGTTCAAGGTGCGCGATATCATTGTGGGGGTCGTCAATGAACTTCATGTGAAGTACCAACAGGAGGAGTATAGCACGTACACCGTGAATCGGGGAATTGCGCCCGGATGCACCCGCCCCAACAGGTACACAGGCCTGCCCAAGTACAAGGTGGACAACGAGTATATTGCGACGGTCAACAATGGCGGGATAGTAACAGCCAAGCACCCGGGAACGGTAGTTCTCACCGCCACGTTCCCCCCAGATGAATGGTTTTCCGGAGGGGAGTGTAGCACGAAGGTTCACGCGCTTCGCGACAAGGTAACCTTCACCACTGGAGACCTGCCCGACATGCTTTACACCCCCTACGACTTCCGCAGCCTGCTCCAGACAAGCACGCTAAGCGACAAAGAATTCCGATGGGACAATCCGCAGTTCAGCATTACCAGTAGCAATTCCAGTGTTCTCAGCTGCGATAACGGCATGCTTAAGCCCGGCGGTACGTCAGGCGAGGCGACCATCACTGTCAGGCAGGAAGAGAACGATTTCTACGAGCCCGCTTCTTTCTCGCACACCTTCATTGTGGTGCGCCGTGAGGATTACAGTAACGGCGCGATGCTCATCAAGGACGCCAACGAATGGAAGCTGTTCTGCAAACTCGTGAGCGAGAAAGGAAATTCCTACCTCGACGGTAAGCTCGAAGCCGACATCAACCTCGGCACGGACATCGCCATGGTGGGCATGGGCGAGTATAAATTCCGAGGGAAGTTTGACGGCCAAGACCACTACATCACGATGAACTGGAGCTCAGACAGAGAGCTTGCACCCTTCTTCAGCATAGAAGATGCAACCATCCAGAACGTGAGAACGCGCGGCGAAATCACCCTGTCCAAGTATTTCGCCTCGGGATTGATTCGAGAAGCTTCGGGCACCTGTACCATCTCCAACTGCTTCAGTAATGTGAACATCACAGCGAAGGGTAGTACCAATGCCTCGTGCGCCGGCCTCATCCGATACATCAACGGGGGTGCAAAAGTCACAATCAGCGATTGCTTGGTGGCCGGAATGTTCAACGGCACGAACGATAAATCGCGGCGACGCTGGGGCGGCTTTGTCGGCGACGGCGAAAGATGTACGCTCAACAACTGCCTTTACATCGGCAGCAACAATGCTACGGACAACAGCTACACCTTTGCCCCCAATGCCAAGCTCAACCGCTGCTACTACCTCAACAACTGCGGCAATAAGCAGGGCGAGCAGGTAACCGCCGACCAACTGAAGAGCGGCGAGGTGGCCTATCTGCTTCAGGACAGGCGCGCCGACAGGATGTGGGGGCAAAACATCGGCAAGGACAACGAGCCGCTGCTCACTGACGATGCGACGAAGCGGGTATATCAAGTGAGCTTCGCCTATAACGGCAAGGTGAAAGCCACGCGCTATACCAACAAAGGTGGATGTGTGAAGCTGCCCACGGCAAAGGAACTTCTCGGCGCCGACTATGACGCACAGAAAAGCTATACGCTCACCTTTGAAAACGGATTTTCGAAGACAACCGGCATTTACGGCGACATCACGGTCAGTGTAACCGTGAACGTCGTCACCGGTATCGACGGCGTGACGGACGACAATGCCGATATGAATGCCCCTGTTTACGACCTGCAAGGCCGCTACCTCGGCACCTCGCTCGACAATCTGCCCGCCGGCATCTATGTCGTAGGTGGGAAGAAAGTGATAAAGAAATAAATCTCATATCACCTACATGATGAACCAACTCAAACCGGTCATGACAGTATACTGCACCCTTATCAAAGAGTATAGTACACTCTTGCCGGAGAGTGTTTAACACCCTTGATGAAGAGTGTTTAACACCCATGATGGCGAGAACTCTTGTAACGCTTTCCTTGCAAAGACTCTCGTGAGAGATTGGGGATAAAGAAGTCGGAAAATATATATATCGTTATTATAAAACTTAATTCAATGATTACAATGAAAAAAAGATTATTTAGTTTCATGGCACTGTTAGCAGTCAGCATCAGTGCGATGTGTCAAGTCACGTTCACCGCTATCGAAGGTTCGGACTGGACCGACGCAGAAGGCTCGGCGAAAGCCTTCGATAGAAATCTCAACACCAAATGGTGCAAGGGAGCCAAAAACGAGGTAGATAAGTGCTACCTGATGCTGGAAGCCAGCGAGGCCACTTACATCCAAGGCTTCAAGATGACTACTGCCAATGACAACACTGACGACCATGGGCGCGTTCCCGGGGAGTATACCATCTTCGGAAGTAATGACAAGACCCAGTGGGACGTTATTTACCACCAGAAGGAAGATAACCTCATTGAAGACAAGAACTTCACCGAATACACGGTGTATTGCAACAGCAAGCAGAAGTACAAGTACTTTAAGCTCTGGATTAAGAGGAACGCAACACGGTCTTACGATGTGAAAAAGCATCTTTTTCAGCTTTCCGAATTTGCGCTGCTGCCGGCTGCTTTCGGCATGACTTTGGAGTCGGGCAGTGCCAAGGCAATGGATGGTGACACTGGAGAGAAATGGGAGGGAAAGACGCCCCAAACGGTAGTGGTGAAAGCCACATCGACCTGCCAGCTCACAGGCTACCAGTTCACGACAGGTAATGACAACCGCTCATATCGCGGACGCAATCCCAAGGACTGGACGGTGGAAGGTTCCAACGACCAGCAGACATGGACGACTATCGACAGCAAGACGGACGACAAGGTGATGCAGGACAAGAACTACTATCCCTATTTCTTCCCCGTAACCCCTCCGGAAACGGCTTACCAGTATTATCGCTTCACCGTTACCCAAAGCGTAGGTGAAGAGTATTTCCAGATGAGCGAACTGGCACTGAAGACCATTGCGGCTCACACCCACAACTATGTGGATGGCATCTGCATCGTCTGCGGTCAGATCGACCCCGCCGCTATGACCCTCAATGCCGAGGGAGTTTATGAGCTGAGCACAGCCCTACAGCTGAAACTATGGGGCAAGATGATTGAGAACGGTCAGCATGCCGTCAAAGCCAAACTGATGGCAAACATCGACCTGAAAGGGACGGATTTCAACGGCATCAACATTCCCGAAGGCTCTCCCTCCTTCAGTGGAGAAATCAATGGCAACGGGCACTGGATTCAGAACATGACCCTCCATGGCTCTCGCGACAACATGGCTTTCCTCAGCCGCACGGAGAATGCCAAAATCTATGACCTCGGGTTCCGTGATGCCCAGGTAAAGCTCAGCGGACCTTTCAATAATACGAGTGTCATCGTGGGCACTGCCGTCAGCACCGAGATCAGCCGGTGTGCCGTGATGGAATCTTCCGTAAGAGGCCATGACCATGTGGCTGCTTTCGTCGGCGAATCGAAAGCAACTACTGTCATTTCCGATTGTCTGGCCAAGGCCCAAATCGTATCGGACGAACATCAGGCTGGTGGACTGGTGGGCACCAGTACCGGACTTACTCTCACACGCTGCCTCTTCAGAGGTACGGTGGATAATGAAAAGTTCCATGCTTCCGGTATCTTGGGGTTGATAGATGAGGAGTACAACCCCACCACGTTGTCCCATAATATGGTGGCAGCAGACCATATCTTCAGCCGCAATAACTTCTATCATCCATTACTTCAAGCAGCCGGAAAATTTTGCACCTTGGAGTCCAATTACACACTGGCAACTACTCTCTACGGCAGTTCCAGCTACAACTCTACAAGAAACTACAACCAACCGAATGGCGAGAGCGGCCAGCAGGTAACCGAAGCCACGGCCAAGTCCAACGCACACTATGCTACGACGCTCGGATGGGATATGGAGAAGGTATGGGCACACGTCGACAACGACTATCCCATCCTGCGCTGGATGAAGACCAATGGCGGGGCGACGGGCATCAACCATATCAAGACCACCGACCGCGACGGCACCGTGCGCTACTACGACCTGCAAGGTCGCTACATCGGCACCTCTCTCAACAGTCTGCCCGCCGGTGTCTATATCGGAGGTGGAAAAAAAATTATGAAGAAGTAACGGAGTACCCTACGGACGGACGTATTGATGAGCCTTTAAGGCAAATAAATCTGACAAATCTGTCCAAATCGGACAAATCAAACAAAAACAAACTTTTATTTTTAACTAAATTCAAATAGAAAATGAAAAGAACAAACATGATTCGTAGATGCTTCGCCGCTATACTGGCGGGCATCGCATGCATGTCCATCGGTTCTTGCTCCGACGACAATGACCAACAGACGGGCGACCCGGGCGTGAACGTCAGCTTCGAGATAAGCGTCGCACAGGCAGAGATGCTGAACGCTCCTGCCACGAAGGCTGCCGCCATCGCCCGCCAGCAGGCGCAAGGCCTGTCGGGTGAAGACCTGGCCACGCGCCGCATCGATGTATCGGGGCTGCCCAACACCTGCCTCATCCAAACCACTACCGAGGGCATCAACGCCGTGCTGCTCCAGCCCGGCACACGCGCCAACGTGAAGACCGCCATTGATGCGCGGTTCAGTTCGCTGGGCTATCGCGGCGCGACGGCCGGTTTTAAGGTAAAGCGTCCCGAGTGGTTCCACAGTGCGCCCACCGATGCCGCCGGTGCCCTCGTCACGCCGCTGCTATGGTCGTGGGCGGAGCCTTACGCCCGCTTCTATGCCGTCTTCCCCGAGGCTACGACGGCCAACAGCATCGCCCTCTCGCCCGCCACGCATAGCGGCACGCCTTATGTGGACTTCGAGGTGAAACCGAGCATTGCCGACCAAGTAGACCTGATGGTGGCCAGCTCGGGCGAGGTGAAATATGAAACACGCGGTACGGCTCCCAAGGCTCGCCTTGAGTTCTATCACGCCCTTACGGCCGTGAAGTTTGCCGTGGGAGAGAATCTCTCGTGGAACAAGCACATCACCAAGGTGGAGCTGCGCAACGTATGCAGCAAAGGTCGGCTCCATCTCACCGACAACGCCAACGGTAAAGGCCTGCGCTGGGAGGTGGACGCCAGTTCAAAGACCACCTTCACGCTCACGCCCGGAACCCCTGTGAGCACCAACAGCCTACCCAATCAGGTGATCGTGGGCAAAGACGGCGATAACTACACGTTCTACATGATTCCGCAATCGTTGGAAGGCGTCACCGTTCACGTTGAGTTCAGCGAAGCCGATGCCCCCGCGATTGACATTCCCTTGAGCGATGCTTGGCAGCCGGCCACCACTCGCACCTATAAACTAAGCAATACCGCCAGCAACTGGAACTACAGTTTTACGGTGACAAGTCCCACCACTACGGCCGCCTACAACAGTACCGACGGCGGCACCTATACCGTGGAGAGCTTCCGCACAGATGCCTCCGCTCCCGGCGTGAAGCAGGCCGTGCCTTGGCAGATTGTGGGCTACGAGGAGTATAACTATACCACCGGCACTTGGGAGGACAAGGGCATGAATAAGCCCGAATGGTTTGACGGGATTAGCAACGTCCGCACGCAAGCCGAAGACTATGTGGCAGTCGACCAAGGTCAGGGAGCGGTGAAGAAGGTCGTCGTAAAAGACTTGCTTAAAGTGCGCAACGACAAACTCAAAGAGGGTGCCAAGGGCAGTAGCTCTGCCTACTACGACCTCTCCACGCACAACATCAAAGGTGCCGTCACGCCGCGCAACACGGCTAACTGCTACGTCATCTCTCACCCAGGCTTCTATAAGCTTCCATTGGTGTACGGCAATGCCATCACCAACGGCACGGAGAACACCGCGTCCTACACCGGCCCTTCTACCGTCGTAAAGTATAATAATACCGATGTCATTCTGCATAAGTTTAAAGACCATGCCGGCGCCGACATCACCAACGCTTGGATCGAGAAGACCAACGGCGGTGCCAACAGCGGCATCGACGGTGCAAGGATTGTTTGGGAAGACGAGAAGGACTTGGTACACCTCGATGCCAACGCCATCAAGCGCAACGGCAGTGAAACCTACCTGAAGTTCGAGGTGAAGGCCGCCGACATCAAAAACGGTAACGCCGTGGTAGCCGTCACCAAGAATGGTACCATCGTGTGGTCTTGGCACCTGTGGTTTGCTCCTGACAACGTGCTCGATCCCATTCCTGTGGTCAACTACAGCAAATCCCATACTTATAAATTCAGCACCGAACCCCTCGGCTGGAAATATACCGCTTGGAGAGGTTCTGACAATCAGCAGCCCCGTCGCGTGAAAGTGCATATCCGCCAGCAGATTTCCAATCAGCAGGGCGACATCATCATCACGCAAGCCTCCGGCGTTGCACGAGAAGGCAGTTCCACTCACTATCAGTTTGGTCGTAAAGATGCTTTCCCCGGTGGGTTGAAAGGGGATTTGAAAACAGGGAAAGCCGTGGAACCCACGCTTTATCCTGCCGACCATCTGTTCAACAAGAACGCGGGCGAGCAGATCTCTCTCACCAACGCCATCCAGCATCCCGGCAACTTCTACATTCGTGGAACCGGTAAGTATTGGTGTCCTGATAGCTATAACGATCCTGCGGGCTTCGCTTACTTCAATATCTGGTCGACGCAGAACACAACGTGGGATGTCTACAATGTCGGTAACGACCTCCCTGTGGTGAAATCCATCTACGACCCCAGTCCCGCAGGCTTCCATCTGCCCGCCAGCAACGCCTTTACGCGGTTCACCACTACGGGCAAGAACTCCACCAAGGCGGAAGAGATGAACATACAGGGTTCAAAAGCTACTATCAACCTTGTTGTCAACTATGGTTGGAACTTCTTTGCCGACGCAAACAATACGTCCACCATCTTCTTCCCCGCTGCGGGCTACCGCCACTACGACGACGGTTCGCTCATTGGTGCCAACACCGTAGGTTCCTATTGGTCGGCCGCTCCGAACACAGCGAGCGGTGGTTTCTACTTTGCTTTTAATTGGCAAATCGCGCATCCGCTGAGCACGCCCCTTCGCTGTTTAGGCGCATCGGTGCGGCCCATGACGGAATAGACATGTGGCAGCACGCAGCAACACGCAGTCATCATTTTAATCAACGGAGAGGGTGTGTCAAAATAGACACATCCTCTCTTTTTATTTCTAAAACTTACTCTGTCCACGAAAAGGGTTGACCATTTCGTCAAAAAAGAGGATATGTCTATTTTGACACACCCTCTCTTCTATATGAGCATTCTTTGTATTAACCACTCAAAAGAGCGATAGATTTAGAGTATTATTTTTACGAGATTAAATGAGACAGAGACGGATCTGATTCCATTCGAGTTATCTCTTTTTGAACAAGTTGCAAGATATCCCGCTTGACACGTTTATAGTTGGCTTCGATGGTCTCTTTGAGATTGTCGAAGCCATCTTCGTTTGTAAAGTCTGCAATCGTGGGAATAGGTTCGTAGGTCTTTGTTCCTGCAGATACCTTTGCACTATCTATAACTATCTCTGCATGGAAAATCTTCTGGTCGATACGCTCATCAAAATTGTCAGACACTGCCCCTACAAACATTCCCTGTGTGAGGTTGCTGATTTTCGATGCAGGGGTAAGGCTGTCCATTTGTGTGGAGATAGAGGTCGATTTGTCATTACGGTTAATGGTCATGGACTGCCGTTGCTGCAAGACCTTGCTGGAAAAGCCACTCTACTTTGACCCTTTTGGCCAAAATAATATTAACCACTTAGTACAAGTGTCGTTAGAGTTTTTTGTGTAGATTTGAGAACCCGAG
>JABCNV010000035.1 GCA_013333935.1 Prevotella sp.
ACGGGCAAAAACATGGCTGAATAAGGTTGAACTGGCGGGTAAAGCTGACAGCATGCTTGGCGAGTTGTCGGGCGGGCAAATGCAGCGGGTAGCGATTGCCCGGGCGATGGTGATTGAGCCAAAAGTACTATTTGCTGACGAGCCGACTGGTTCGCTGGACAGTTTGAATTCAGAGAGAGTTATGGAGCTATTCATCAAAACCGCCAAAGAGCACGGCACAACAGTCATCATGGTGACGCACGAACCGACGATTGCTGCTTATGCTGATCGGGAAATTATTGTTCGCGACGGACAGATTTCTGGTGTTGATATAGCGGTAAATACATCAAGCAAGCCCGGTAAAACCAATGCGGGGGCTGTCAAATGAGTGTCAGTTGGATGTTATTAAAAAAGTCTGGCCGCCAGTCGTTCGCGCGTCTGGGCTTGACTACGTTGGCGGTGGCGCTGGGGATCGTGCTGGTGTGCTACTTTACAGCTGGTGTCAACGGTCTAATGGGGCGTGTTAATGGATTAGCAATTAATACGGCGGCGTATCAGGCAGCCCGCGGTGTAGCCGAACAAAAACCGATTGCTGGTGTCGAGCCGCTGAAAGTTGGCGGTACCCGTCGCGGTGATGCGTCGAAGTGGCGCGGTCAATATATCCAGTATTATTCAATGTACGGTACAGCTAAATCACCGCAGTTTGCTAAGTTAAAAACGCCGCGTCCTGGCGAATATTACTTATCAAAAGCGTTGGCTGATGCGGTTGCTGAATACCCAGAGGATAATATCTTGGCGCGTTTTGGTAAAAATACCAAATACCTCGGCGTAATTCCCAGCGAATATACCGCCAGCCCGGATGCGCTGATGATAGTGCGCGGTGCTAGCGCCGAGGAAGTGGCCGAGAGCGATGCTTTTACCAAATCTCAGGGGCAGCCATCATACTTTGCTGATGTTTATCGGACGGACGCTAACGGATTAAAATCGGATGCTAAAATAGACCCAGTTGCTGTCATTGTATTTGGTGTCGGCGGGACGATCCTGCTGTTTCCAATCGTCATTTTTGTATCAGTAGCAACGCAGCTGGGCGCTGCGCAACGCGAGAAACGCTATGCTGCTTTGCGGCTGATCGGCGCGACTAAGCAGCAGGTGGGACGGATATTGATGCTGGAGTCGCTGTTGGCGTCAGTGGTGGGTGTGCTGATCGGGCTGGGCGCGTTTTGGCTGCTGCAAGCGCCGCTGCAGGATTTCAAGATGGACGGCATGCGGTTTAATCCTAGTGATTTAGCGCTAACCGGTACGCAATATGCGTTGATTATCGGTTTGACACTGGGGCTAACGATGTTTGTCAACTGGCGGCGGATGCGCCGAGCGCAGATTTCGCCGCTGGGCGTGTCGCGTTCGGTTGAAAAGGTAAAGAAATTGCGCGCTTGGCGGGCGCTGGTGCCGGCACTTGGTATCGCGTTCTTTGCTTGGCTGTCGTCGAAGCCAGGGCGGGATTGGCTGGCGGCTAATAAAGAATCAGCTCTGCCGTCGGTACTATTGATGGCGGCGCTGCTGCTGGTGATGTTCGGCTTGATTCTGGCTGGCGGCTGGCTGACTAATAAGCTGTCGCTGCTGGCAGCGCGCTGGGCTAATAACGCTTCAATGCTGATTGCCGGTAAGCGTACGGCGGTGCACTCGCGAACAATTTTTCGCAGCGTCAGCGGCGTGGTATTGGCGCTATTTGCGGGCAGCTTTTATCTGACGGCGACCAGCGGTATTGAAGGCTTAAACGCTCAAGCTATCAAGGATAACGGCTTTTCGCAATTAAAGCGCGGCACGGCAATTGTTATCGGTCGGTCGCTACCAGGCGACATGGCAGAGCAGCTGCAGCAAAAATCTTACATCACGTCGGTGGCGACGATCTATCCGCGCGAGGACGGCGATGCAATTCGCTGCCAGGATTTGGCGAAATATACCGAGCATACTTGTCCGAATAACGCCCGGCCCGACCAATTTGCGCTGCTGAATTTTGACGCGCCAGTGGTCAAAAACGTATCGTTGATTAACGACAAGGTTGATATGAACGGCGCTAAAGAATATTTGGTGACATTGAAGTCAGATAATGATATCGAGAAATTGCGTACCTTAGTGACGGCGAAAGCTAATCAGTACGATTTGACGTATGCGGTGAGCGGCACTGACTCTAAAAAGCCGCATATCAATCCGACGATTCGCGAGTTTGCTGACTTGGCTTATGTTGGTATCGGCGTGACGCTGTTCGTGGCGGTGGCGAGCTTGATCGTTTCGACAATTGGCGGGCTGATGGAGCGTCGTCGCTCGCTATACACTTTGCGGCTGGGCGGTATGCGTCTCATTCAACTGAAACGCTTGGTGATGGTTGAGTCGATGGCGCCGCTGCTAATGACTTCGGTGCTATCTTGCGGTATTGGTGTTTGGACGGGCGCGGTATTTACGAAAATGTTCTCGACGACGCTGAAGCCGGTGTTAACACCAACCTACTTTGCCATCGTTGGTCTTGGGCTACTGACGGCCATCATCGGTATCTACTTGATTTTGCCGATGGTCGACAAGCTGACGCGGGCGGAGGCTAACCAAACCGAG
>JABCNV010000003.1 GCA_013333935.1 Prevotella sp.
CGCTTCTTGTACTACTTCTCTGTTTATGAAATCCTATCAAAGAACGCTGTTCTCTACGGGGCAAAAGGCTCTGACCGAGCCACCCCGGCAATCACAAAGACTATCATGTAAGTGATGAGTTTCCTGAATTTCGGACGCAAAGGTACAGACTTTTACGCAATCCAGCAAACTTTTTGCGGGAAAAATTGAAAGAAATATTTAAACTAACCTGATTATTGATTATAATCAAGGATTTTAATCTATTTCTATAAAGATTATGCAGCATAACAGAGTGCCTTACACCTTATTATATTATATTTGCACTATTCACCTCGTACACGGACACAGTGACAACACAGTACTTTACACCTTATTATATTATATTTGTACCAAATTATCGTTATGTATTCATGAAAACATTATCATCATCTGTAAAAACAACTGGTATTTTTATTGCCTTTAGTCTTTTTCTTCTTGCAGGATGTACGTTAAACTGCAAAAACAGCAGCCAGAAAGGATCTTTTAAGCCCTTGAAAGAGCCATTCGATTCGTTAATAATTCACTTCAATTATGGCGAATCGGCCCCTGATACCATCGTAGAATGGGCGCTATATAAGAATGGAGATTTAAAAAGACGCATATCGTATGGCGGTGAATATGCTGGTGATTCGTGTAAAATACAGGTGGTAAAAGGCGAGAAACAGCAAACCATCCAGTACCTTGCCCATGAATTATTCATTGAACACTCCTGTCCCGACATCATAAAAACAAGAAGTAATCGCGTTGTTTCTGATTGCGGCGAATACTGTGTTAACGTATATTCGCCTGGAAAAACTGTTTATTACAATTACGATTTTGGTTACGACGTAGAATATTCACACGAGTTGCTCGGGCTTATCAAGTTGACGGCACCTTTAGAATACGTCAGAACAATAGAATAGATTTTCTCTTATTCTACGGCGATTACAATTGGTAATCTGAGCATTTTAAACGTAATGTCAACGTGCGGCGGCCGCCATACAACGTGTACGGCAGCCGTGGTAAAATGCGTACGGCGGATGCCACACGAGCGTACGACGGCCGCCGTACATGGACCTATATATAATAAGGTGTAAAGCGGCAGATTACGGTAAAACTACTCTGCCGCAAGACTTCACCAGTGAAAAAACCGGAATTTATTCGTAAACATCGTCAATTCCGAAGTCGCCCGCACCGTCGTCGTCCTTCGCGCACGGGTTAAAGTCGGCCGGAACATCAAAGGTTGCATCCGCTCGATAAGGCAACTGCGGGTCACGATACACTTTCCTCATGTAGTAAGCCCATATAGGAAGCGCCATCGTAGCGCCCTGCCCCATCTGCGTTGAGTCGAAATGGATGTCGCGGTCCTCACCTCCAACCCATACGCCGCTTACCAACTGAGGCGTAAAGCCCATAAACCAGGCGTCGGAATTATGGTTGGTTGTACCCGTCTTACCGCCTATTTCGCCTTGAATGTTAAACTTATAGCGCAGGCGTCCGGCCGTTCCCTCGTCGACAACTGCCATCAGTTCGACCAGCATTTTATAGGCACTCGACGAGCTGATTACCTCGTTCATGCGCGGCTGAAACTTCGTTATCACGTTGCCGTTGCTATCCTCAATGCGCGTCACAAACATAGGAGAGATTCTTATTCCATTATTGGCAAACGTCGTGTATGCGCTTACCATCTCGGCCACTGACACCTCACAGGGCCCCAGACAAAGCGACATTGACGGATGAATATCGGGGTTACTGATTCCAAATTTATGAAGAATCGATACAAATTGGTTGGGGTTCAGCCGGCTCATCAGGTAAGCCGATATCCAGTTGTTCGACTGTGCCAGTCCCCATTTCAGCGTTACCATCTGGCCGTAACGGCGGCGATTGGCGTTTCGTGGCGTCCACGGGTGTCCGGCTACCATATATGTTCGCTGCACGTTGGGGGCCAGATCGCACGGCGATGCGCCGTTCTCCATGGCCAGAGAATAGAGGAAAGGCTTGATGGTTGAGCCCACCTGACGGCGCCCGCCCATCACCATGTCATACTGGAAATGCTCAAAATCAATTCCGCCCACGTAGGCTTTGACCTGCCCCGTGTGCGCATCCATGCTCATAAAACCGGCCCGGAGGAACGACTTGTAATAGCGAATGGAGTCGAGCGGCGTCATAGTGGTGTCAACCTCGCCGTGGTAAGTAAACACCGACATGTCGACAGGTGTATGGAAGGCGCGCCTGATTTCGGCATCCGAAGCCCCCTCTTCCTTCATCACGCGGTAACGCTCGCTCTGCGAAACCGACCGCGCCATAATCTGTTGCACCTGCCGGGCACTGAGCCTACCGCTGAAAGGACGGTTCGGCTTGCGCGCATTCTCCTTATTAAACTCCTTTTGCAAATACCGGGCTACGTGGCCGTAGACAGCCTCTTCGGCATAAGTCTGCATGCGAGAATCAATGGAAGTGTAAATCTTCAGACCGTCAGTATATACATTATACGGCGTTCCGTCGCGCTTCGTATTCTTTTTACACCAGCCGCAAAGCGGGTCGGTGGCGAACGCTATCGAGTCGATGACATACTGACGCTGATTCCATGAGGGGTAATCGCTGCGCTGCGGGCGGTCCATCATCATGTATTGGCGCAGGAATTCGCGGAAGTAAACCGCCGTTCCGTCCTTGTGATCGGCCCGATGAAAGTGCAGTTCGATGGGTTCGGCACAGTCTTTTTTATATTCGGCCTGCGAAAGATAACCCGCCTTCAGCATCTGGCCGAGCACCACGTCGCGACGCTCCTTGCAGCGCTCGGGATAGCGGACGGGATTAAAGAGCGACGGATTCTTGCACAAACCGATAAGCAAAGCCGATTCGGTTACCGTCAAATCGCGCGGCTCTTTATTAAAATAGGTGTTGGCTGCAGTCTTGATTCCCACCGCTCCGTGCAGGAAATCGAAGTAGTTCAGGTACAGTGCAATAATCTCTTCCTTGGTAAATTTACGCTCAAGCTTGATGGCAGTGACCCATTCGATAGGCTTCTGGAGCATACGACGGGAGGCTGATTTCGCAGGATTGGAATAAAGCTGCTTGGCAAGCTGCTGCGTGATGGTGCTGCCTCCGCCCGCACTGGCCTGACCAAAAAGCCCGCGCTTGACGATAGCGCGCGTCAGGGCGATGAAGTCAATGCCCGAGTGTTCGTAGAAGCGCACGTCCTCAGTGGCTACCAAAGCCTGCACAAGGTAGGGCGAAAGATTGGAGTAAGGAATGGGAATGCGGTTGGCACGGTCAACATTATATGTACCTATAATCTTACCGTCTGCGGAAAAAACCTGTGACGCTGACTTGCTAATGGGGTTTTGAAGATTCTCTATATCAGGCGAATATCCTACGATACCGAACCATATTAAGAAAAAGAAAACAGCGACAATACCTATGCCTGTTACTAAGAGTGCCCACAAAACTTTGACGAAGGACTTTCTCATCTCTTTAGAATTCCGTTTTATTTTTGCAAAAATACCACTTTTCTTCCGAAATAACAGCAGTATATAGAAATTATTAAGTAACTTAGCAGTCAGAACCGAACCCATCAATCCAAGCATCAATGCAGAAACACAATTTTGTTACGATTGCCGATTTGACCAAAGACCAGTTGCTGTATCTCATCAAGATGGCACAGGAATTTGAAAGACATCCTAACAGAGCGCTGCTTCAAGGCAAGGTTGTAGCCACGCTTTTTTTTGAACCTTCCACCCGTACCCAACTTAGTTTCCAGACCGCTGCCAATCGTTTAGGTGCACGTGTTATTGGCTTTTCCGACGCCAAAACCTCAAGCACCACCAAGGGCGAGACGCTGAAAGACACCATTCTGATGGTGAGCAACTATGCCGACGTCATCGTGATGCGCCACTTTATTGAGGGTGCAGCTCAATACGCCAGCGAAGTAGCGCCCGTGCCTATCGTCAACGCCGGTGACGGTGCACATATGCATCCGTCACAGTGTTTGCTCGATCTCTACTCCATTTATAAGACGCAAGGCACGCTCGAAAACCTGAATATATATCTGGTTGGCGACCTGAAGTATGGCCGTACAGTGCATTCGCTCATCACCGCCATGCGCCATTTCAACCCCACTTTCCATTTTATTGCTCCGCAAGAACTCGCTATGCCCGAAGAGTATAAGATTTACTGTACGGAGCACAACATCAACTTTATTGAACATACAAGCTTTACAGAGGAAGAAATAAGGGACGCCGACATCCTTTATATGACCCGTGTGCAGAAGGAACGCTTCTCTGACCTGATGGAGTATGAGCGCGTAAAGAACGTCTATATCCTGCGCAACGATATGCTGAAAGGCGCAAAGCCCAACATGAAGATTATGCACCCGTTGCCCCGTGTCAACGAGATTGCCTACGATGTAGACGACAATCCCCACGCCTATTACATACAACAGGCCAAGAATGGCCTCTTTGCCCGCGAGGCCATCTACAGTCATTGTTTAGGTATTACGCTCGACGATATCAAGAACGACACAACCATCATCAACTCAAAGTTCTGAAAAGAGCCTGCGAGAAAAACATATCAGCATCATGGGAAAGAAAGAATTGCAGGTTGCCGCCATCGAAAACGGCACTGTCATTGACCACATACCGGCCGAGAAAACATACCAGGTAGCCCGTCTGCTCGAACTCGAGACGCTCGGATTGCCTGTAACTATCGGCTTCAACCTCCCGTCAAGGAAACTCGGGAAAAAGGGAATCATTAAGATTACAGACAAGTTTTTCAGCGATGAAGAGATTAGCCGTTTGTCGGTTATCGCCCCAAAGGTTGTGCTCAATATTATAAAAGACTATGAGGTTGTAGAGAAAAAGACCGTTGAAACGCCCGACGAGCTTCATGGAATCATCAAGTGCAACAACCCGAAATGTATTACCAACAACGAGCCCATGCACACACATTTTACCGTTGTTGACAAGCTTCACGGCATCGTTAAGTGCCACTACTGTGACAAGGAGCAGTATATGAACATGGTGAAATTAGTATAAAGCTTTTACATCATACCCAACTCTTAACAAAATCGTATCGTATGGAAAGAGACTCCAGGATTTTTGAGCTCATCGAACAGGAGCACCAGCGCCAACTCCGAGGCATGGAACTAATCGCCTCTGAGAACTTTGTCAGCGACGAAGTCATGCAAGCCATGGGCAGTTATCTCACTAATAAGTATGCTGAAGGCCTGCCCGGCAAGCGCTATTACGGCGGATGTCAGGTGGTTGACCAGGTAGAAAACCTCGCCATTGAGCGCGTAAAGCAGCTCTTCGGTGCCGAATTTGCCAATGTTCAACCTCACTCAGGCGCACAGGCTAACCAGGCAGTGTTGCTCGCTGTGCTCAAACCGGGCGACACATTCATGGGTCTCGACCTCGACCATGGCGGGCATTTGTCACACGGCAGCGAGGTAAACACATCGGGATTGCTCTATCATCACGTCGGCTACACGCTGAACCGTGAGACCGGACGCGTCGATTATGACGCGATGGAACAGTTGGCTTTGCAGCACAAACCGAAGCTGATTATCGGCGGAGGATCTGCATACAGTCGCGAATGGGACTATGAACGCATGCGCAAAATAGCCGACGAGGTGGGCGCATTGCTGATGATTGACATGGCTCATCCGGCAGGATTGATAGCCGCCGGCCTGCTAAAGAACCCCATAAAATACGCTCATATCGTTACCACTACGACGCACAAGACGCTGCGCGGGCCACGCGGAGGCGTCATTCTGATGGGTAAAGACTTTGACAATCCGTGGGGACTTACCACCAAAAAGGGTGAATTGAAGAAGATGAGCCAGCTGCTTAACTCGGCCGTTTTCCCAGGAATACAGGGCGGTCCGCTCGAGCACGTCATTGCAGCCAAGGCTGTAGGCTTCGGCGAAAACCTGCAACCGTCGTGGAAAGACTATGCCATGCAGATGAAAACCAATGCTAATGTGCTGGCTCAAACACTGATTGAACGTGGTTTTAGCATTGTAAGCGGCGGCACTGATAACCATTCAATGCTCCTCGATCTGCGCCAGAAGTATCCCGAGCTTACCGGTAAAGTAGCCGAAAATGCCCTTGTTGCAGCCGATATTACGGTGAACAAGAACAAGGTTCCCTTCGACGAGCGCAGTGCTTTCCAGACATCCGGCATCCGTCTGGGCACAGCAGCTCTTACCACGCGCGGTGCAAAGGAAGACCTCATGCGTCTGGTTGCCGAGCTCATTGACGAAGTATTGGCCGACCCGGAGAACGAAAAGGTCATCAGCCGCGTACGCGAAAAGGTGAACGCTACGATGAAAGATTATCCTTTGTTTGCCTATTAAACCACATGCTTTAACAGCAAACATACACCTTATATATAATAGACAGGGACGCAGAACGGGGAAATTTCCTCTTCTGCGTCCCTGTTTTATGATTTGTTTAAACCCTTTCTCCCGCTACTTTCCTTTTATTTGGAGAAAGCCCAAAGGAAAAAATACTATTCCTCCTCAATGCCGAACTGTGCCTCCGGTATCGGTTGGTTGGCGGCTTCCTTTACGCCAAGCGTCTTCAGTTCGTTGGCTTTCTGCACAATGCTTTGCCTGCCGGTATAGGCTTTATTGTAGGCTTCGTCGTAATCCTTGCTTAACGAGTCGATGTCTTTCTTCACCTTGTCGAAGCGTTTGATAAACTCTCCCACCCGCTTCAGCAGCTCTTCGGCCAGTCCGTACACCCTCTGCTGGTTCTCCGTCTGTGTATATTGGCGCCACGCTATTTCTATCATCTTCAGTATGGCCATCAGGTTTTGTTGAGAAGTAATGAATACTTTCCGCTCGAAAGCATCGTTCCAGAGCTTCTTGTCCGTTGCCATTGCCAATTGTAAAGCCCCTTCGTGCGGAACAAACATGATGACAAAGTCGATGGCATGGCGCGGCGGCTTCACATAGCTACTATAGTCTTTCTTCGCCAGATTGGTGAATTGGGTGCGCACACTCTTCACAAGGTCGTCGGCATACTTCTTTTTCAGTGCCTCATTTTCGCAGTTAACGTATTCGTAATAGGCTTCTATCGACATCTTCGAATCGACGATAACATCTTCATTTTTCGGGTAATGCAATATCACATCAGGTATCATCCGTCGGCCGCTTTCATCGTTCATCAGCACGTTTCCCTGCGTATCGGTCAACGTTTGCTGTACATCATAGTTCACGCCTTCCCTGAAACCGTTCTGCTCTAAAATCTCAGTAAGAATCAGTTCTCCCCAATTTCCCTGAATCTTATTGCCACCACGCATGACGTTTGTCAGCCTTGTAGCCGTTATATCCATCTTTTCTGTCTGTTCTGCCATAGCGCGAAGCTGCTCCGACAGCGATGCCGTGCTCTTGGCTGTCTCCTGATTTGTCTTGCTGATGGCGTCGTGAAGTTTGTTCAAATTATCATTTAAAGGCGCCGTCAACGTGCGCATAGCCTCACTGTTTGTCGACTTCAACTTATCCGAAGTCTGGTCTAAGACTTTCGTCGCAAGGTTCTGAAACTGTTCCTTTACCGTGTTGAGCTGTGCATCAAACTGTTCTTTTCGCAGCTTAGCCTCATCGTCATGCTGTCGCCGTTCAGCCTCAAGCTGCGTCTGAAAACTGCCTGCTCTCACCTTCTCCTCGGTTAATTGTCGGCGCAATTCTTCTGTCTGCAGCTGACTCTGCTCCAATAGTTTCCGTGCCTCGTCCTTAGCAAGAACCTCTGCCGACGCCTGTTGGCGGGCCAGAAGCAGCTCTGATTCTACACTCTTCTTTTGATTCTGCCCCCAGAAAAAGGCAATAACGAAACCAACTGCTAACCCAATCAATAGAAAAACTATGCTCATATCTCCTTTATTTTTAATTTCAAAAACACGCTTTTTACCGTTCAAAGACCGAACTTCCGCCGCAGATAAACCTTCTGCATAGCCCCTCGCATGCCCAGATATACGATAAAGGCCAGCCATAAAATATGGTTTATCGGAACCGCAGCCCAGAGGTTTCGCGCTCCCTCACCAATCAAAAGTATAGCAAAGAACGCCGCCGTCGACACCGCTGATGAGACTAACATCCCCCTCGTTGCGGTCATACCGATGAATATTCCGTCGTAAATAAATGCGGCTACACCGGCTATGGGAATCAGCCAAACCCAGAAAAGATATTCACCTGACGCTGCTATCACCTCGCCATTATCCGTCAAAACGCCAAGGAATGGGCGCGAAAGCAATACATATATTAGTAGAAAGGCTACACACATCCACCCTCCCCAATGGCGTAAAAGCCTGTTAATGAGCTGTCGCAACCCTGAATGGTTTCCCGCTCCATAGGCTTTTCCCGCCAACGCTTCACCGGCAAAGGCAAAGCCATCCATCACATAGCTCATCAAGGTATAGAACGTAAGCAGCAGCGTATTGACGGCCAGAACCATATCGCCCTGCCTTGCGCCCGCCGACGTAAAGCATAAATTGACGCTCACCAGGCACAATGTGCGCAGAAATATATCCCTGTTCACCATGAAAAAACTGCGCCACGACAGCGTCTTTTCCGTGCCGTCAGCTGTGCCCGTCGCAGGCAGCGTCTTCAATTTTCGCCTTAAAAGCATTGCAGCCATAAGCAAACCGCTCCACTGTGCCACCAGTGTTCCCATGGCTACACCCTCTATCTTCATCCCCATTCCGTAGACAAAGCCGAGCGACGCCACCACATTCACCACGTTCTGGAATATGGCAACGGTCATCGGAATCTTCGTAGTCTGCATGCCTACAAACCATCCATTGAGACTGTAAAGGCCCAGCATGGCGGGCGCACCCCATATAACAATGTCGAAATAGGTGCGTGCAAGGGGCCACACCTGCGCCGAGGGGTGAATCAGTTCAAGGGCCATCCATCCCAGAGGAAGCTGGAAAAGCAACAGCACCACGGCTATAGCCATCGCTATCAACACCGACCGCGCCAGCAGTTTACGCACGGCACAATAGTCCCTGCGCCCCAAAGCCTGCGACGTCATGCCGCTGGTGCCCATGCGCAGGAAACCCATAAGCCAGTAAATAAGGTTGAAAATCATGCTCCCCACCGATATGGCCGCAATATAACGCGCCGAGCCAAGGTGACCGACGATGGCCAAATCGACCAGTCCCAGCAGCGGCACGGTGATGTTGCTCACTATGGAAGGGACGGCAAGACGCAGAATTTCGCGGTCGGTTTGTATCATGCTGTACGTGATATAGTATGCAAAGATACGAAAACTAAGGGCGAGCAAAAAGAAAAAAACAAAGTGTTTTGCCTTGTTTCTTACTTTTTATTACCTTAAATTTGTACTTTTGTGACGACTTTATAAAGGCTGCGTTGTATTATGCGTGAGATGTTTTTCAGATACCGTTTCTTCATCATTCCCTGTCTTCTCCTTGCTTTTGTGCTCGGGTGGCTTATTGTAAGGGCCTCTCCCGCCAGCGAAAGTGACATCCGCCGCTCGGCTTGTTTCGTCGACGGACAGTCAGTATTGTGTCTCTATGCCCATGGCGACACCGTTGTCATAGCCTCCGATTCGGTTCACACCGAAGGCGTATGGATAAACCGCCACTGGTGGTGGCCGAGCTGTGACGGGCGTGTACTCACTATCGTGCAAGGCCGAAGCCCCATGCTGCACGGGCACGCGGTGGGGAAAAACAACCTGAAGCAGTTCGTAGAACAACAAGCCGACTCGCTCGGCCGCCTGCTTGAGCGCAAGGTTATCGAGCGTAAGGAGCTTGCCTATTACCTGCGCTGCCACGGTGTTATTGACGAAGGCTACACGCAGATAGCCACCTATGCCAGCCGCCAGAACCGCGAAACCGACTCGTTAAAACGCATAGTCGACAAACTGAAAGCCTTTCGTTACACCACCGGCGCGAAGCTTTTCCGCAAGGGCACCTACAGCGTGTCGTGGTATAATGCCCGTGGCGAGCTGCAGCGCTCGGGCTGCGAGCCCGTCTATACGCCGCTCATGCGCCTGCACCAACCCGTTATTCTGCACACTTTCCGCCTGATAAAGCCCTGGGGTACCTACGCCGTACGCAACGTTCCATGGGGTGTTTCGCAACACAAAAAAGTGATAACGGTCACCCTTTCGCCCACGGCCCCGCCCGAAAACTATCGTGCCGTGCTGGCCAAGGGCACCTATGAGAACCACGGCGAGCACAATCTGCCCGGGCTTTTTGCCGTCGACGGCAGCCCCGTGTTTACCTTGCACGGCCGCTTTATCGGCATCGTGTCAGGCAAACAAGTCGAACAATAAGAACAATTTACATCATCATGAAATTGTTTACTTCTCTGCATCTTCTTCCCATTACTGCGCTGGCGTCACTGCTCATGCTCGGCAGCTGCACCAACCGGCGCGCTGATGTCACCACCATTGCCTCACCCTCGGGACTCACCTATCAGGGACAGACCGTCCACGGACAGCGTGAAGGGCTCGGCATTCTGTACGAGGGCGACTCGGTTCTCTACGCCGGCCACTGGCATAAAGGCCTGCGGCAGGGCGAGGGATGGGTTAAAGACTCACTCGGCCGCAGGATAATGGGCCGGTGGGACCATGATACCCTTGTCACCGGTACGCGGTACGACCCGGCCGGCGTCTACACAGGCGAGTTCAACCAACGACTCGAAGCCCACGGCTACGGCCACTATCGCGACACCCTCGGCACCTGTTACGAGGGCCAATGGAAGCACGATGAGCGCACGGGATTCGGCTTTTCATCGCAGCATCGCTATTTCCGCGTGGGTGAATGGAAGCACGATGTCTACAAGGGCGAGCGCTTAAACTACACCTCCGAGCGTGTTTACGGCATCGACATCAGCAAGCACCAGCACATAAAAGGCCGCAACCGGTATGGCATCAGCTGGACAAACCTGCGCATTACACACTTAGGGTCGCTCTCGAAAAAGAACGTAAGCGGAACCGTCGACTACAAGGTGTCGTTCGTTTTCATCAAGTCGACCGAAGGAAGATCGCTGCTGAATCCCTACTATGCTGCCGACTACGCCGCCGCCCGCGCCCACGGTTACCCCGTCGGAAGCTACCATTTCTTCTCCCATCGCTCAACAGGAGCCGACCAGGCTGCCTTTTTCCTGCACAACAGCCACTTTAAAACGGGCGACCTTCCCCCCGTGCTCGACCTTGAACCGCTGCCCAGCCAGGTCAGGAAAATGGGCGGAGCGGTTGCCATGTGGCGCCGCGTGAGGAACTGGTTACAGATAGTTGAGAAGCACACGGGCATGCGACCCATCCTCTATATCAGCCAGACTTTCGTCAACCGCTATCTGGATGCCGCGCCCGATATCAAGCACAGCTATCCCGTCTGGATAGCACGCTACGGCGAATATAAGCCCGATGTAAAGCTGTGGGTATGGCAACTGGCGCCCGACGGCCGTGTAAAGGGCATACACGGCCCCATTGATATCAGCGTCTTCAACGGCTATCAGGGCGAGTTCCGGCAGTGGAAGGCGACATTCTCCAGAAAGTAAACCCAGACAGATTTTCCGCGATTACGGCGTAACGACAAAACGTTTACGCCGTAATTATTTTTACAAGCTTGTAACACGCTTGTTATAAGCCACTTACAATATATAGCAAACGCCCTGTCTTTACGCCGTAAAGGGTTTGTCTTTACGGCGTAATCGCATGCCCTTTACATCGTAATCGTCGGGCCTTTACGACGTAATCGTTTTGCCTTTAGCCCGTAAAGGCAAAACCTATATAAAACAAGGGGCCGGTTTGCACCGGATTCAGGCGTAATCGCGACAGATTTTCCGGCACCTCCGGAGCCCGTTTACTCATTTTCAGCACCGCAGCGAGGGCACCGCCCCCTGTGGTGGAGCCGGGCACCGCAGTTGCCGCAGACGTAGCATGCCCTGTGGCGCAGATAGCTGCAGAGGGCAAAAACATAGTAGGCCACCAGCAGCAGGTATCCCACATAATAAAGCGTTGTGATGCTGAAAAGAATATAATCGACCGCGCAAACCGCAGCCAGGCCGCCCAGATAAAGTATGGCTTCGCCCAGAGGCAGCGCGTGTCTTACCTCGTCAACAGCGGCTATAGCCACTATCAGCATGACCCACACCGAGAGCAGGAACGCCCCCAGCACCCACGGAACACTGAACGGATTGAGCGTAGGATGAAAATAAAAATGCTGCCAAAGCTGCGGCGCGAACATCTGAAGCGTGGCATAGAACGTGGCCGATGAGGCTACGATGAGGCAGAGCAACATGGGATAGAACGAGTCGATATCGTGGAAATGAACGATGTAGGCATGGCGCCGGAACACCATCCACAGCAGGTAGCTGGCGCCAATTATCACTACGATAACCAAGAAAATGAGCGTATGGATGTCGGAGAACGCCGAAATAAACTCGGAAATAGGGTCGTCGGGCATCACTTTCGGCAGCATATTGCTCTCTCTGCTCCACCCGAAGGCCGACGTATCGTTGGCCAGTTGCACCCACACGGTGTCGATGCTGTCGGCCGGAATAATACGGATGTCGGCCACAACAAGGTGCTCGCCTTTCTTCACGCTGAAAGTATCAGTTTGCATGCCGTTCAGCGTCTCTTCGGGAAACTGGCGGATAAGCGGCAGACTATCGGCCTTGACGACGAAGTTATAGTTATTGGTGTAGTGATGGGTTGAGAAGAACGACAGCGAGTCGATGAGGCGTTCGCTCACATGAAAGGCGCGCGGAAGCCGATAATTTCTGGCGCCATGCTGATAGCAGCCGCTTAAAACCATCAATGCCGTCAACACAAGGGCCAACACAAAACCATGTTGCAGCTTGAACTTTTCCTTCATCTTCTTCTCCTCTTTTATGTGGTTTACAATATGACTGCTGCTTATTTTACAGCATTTTCCGTGCCTGCGGCAACGATATTCATCTGGCATTCGTCGCATCTGAAATCGAGACGGAAGCGCCTGCCGTCGCCTAAGCGCAACTGTAAAGGCTCACGCCATTCGGGCTTTCTGCCGCCGCGGCGCACACAAAAGCCCAAGGTGTAGCGCAGGCAATGACGGCACTGCATCAGCGGTCCGCCGTCATCGCGCCTGACTTCAAAGGCAGGGCTGTCAATCTTCAATCCGTGAGCCTCATAGAATTCGCGGGCCAGATGGTTCGATATATTAAAAAGGTATGGGTGCTGCCGATATTCAGGCTGCCAGAAACGGGCAGGGGCATCGGGGCGCTCCGCCATATCGGTCGTGCTTTCCTCGCGATATTTCTCTTCAATGGTGGCCGAAAGCTCGTGCGTAAAAGCCGACACGGCTTCCTGACGCAGGCCTGAAAGCAGACTCGAAGGCACGAAAAGGCGCGCAGCCTCGGCCGATATGTCTATCGACGAAGCCCTGAAAGGTGTGCTGCCAAGTCTGCCGAGCTGCTGCCGTATATTCTCAATCTGCGGCTTCCGCGCCTGCTGATGTTCGAAGGCTGCGGTAGCTTTCACCTCAATTTTCAGCCTCAGCGGCACATGTTGCAGGCTCATTGTCAGACAAAAACCACCGTCAACAGCCGCAAACGAGAGGCAGACAGGTATCTTCCTTAGGGCGGTAGGACCGGCCAGTTGATGCTCAAAGCCGACGTCATGATTACGGTAAAGCTCCATCCCGGGCCTTAAACCGCGGGGCATGCGGAACGGAAAGAGACGGTTTCCTACGGCTCGGTTCACGCGAAAACCTTCCAGTTCGCGATTCGAATTCAGGAAACAAAGCCCGTCGCCATTGGCAAAAGAGGCTGTTCCGGCAACGTTAAACGAATCGCTTCTTATCTCTTTCACGTGGCCTACCGGTTCGCCAAGGGCTTTCGGTGTGTCAGGCGAGGAGATGTCTGGACGACGTTCTTTCAGGAAATAATGGGTGTAACCGCGGTTGAAAGTCTTGCGAAGATCGGGCTCAAAACTATATTCAACCTGCCCCAGCGAGGCGCGGCAATAGTCGCCGGGGCGTCTGCGGACAAGCTCATCAAGGCGGCGGCTGTAAGCCGAAACTACGTTCTTGACATACGATACATCTTTCAGGCGCCCCTCTATCTTGAACGAACACGCACCGGCATCGGCGAGTGCCTCAATGCTGTCGGCCTGATTCATGTCTTTCAACGACAGCAAATGCCGGTCGTGCACTATCTCACGACCGTCAGCATCAACCAGATCGAACTTCATTCTGCAGAACTGTGCACACTCGCCCCTGTTGGCCGAGCGGTCAAAACAGAACTGCGAGGCATAGCAAACACCCGAGTAGCTGACGCACAAGGCGCCGTGAACGAACACCTCCAGTTCAATATCGGGCACGGCCTTATGGATGGCTGCAATCTCGTCGAGGGAAAGCTCGCGCGCCAGAACAGCGCGTTTAAAACCGAGGTCACGCAGCCATTGCACCTTCTCGGCAGTGCGCGTGTCACACTGTGTAGACGCATGGAGAACGGGTGCAGAGCCTGTTGTGCGCAAGGCTGTGCGGCGCATGGAGAGCGTTGCCATATCCTGAACCAGCAAAGCATCGGCACCAGACCGGGCCAATTCATTAATCAGGCTTTGTGTATTGGCCAATTCTTGTTCGTAGATGATGGTGTTAACGGTAACATAAACCTTAGCACCGTACTGATGGGCATAGGCCGTAAGGCGGCGGATATCATCGACCGAATTACCGGCTGCCGCCCTCGCGCCCATGCGGTCGGCACCAATATACACGGCGTCGGCGCCGTGGTCGATGGCCGCGCAGCCGCATTCCAGATTCTTTGCAGGGGCAAGTAATTCTAATGTTCGCATAGGGAAAGGCCGCGATTATTCTATTTCCTCAATGTTATAAGGCGTTTCCTGGTAAACGTAATAGTTTATCCAGTTGCAGAAAAACAGGTTGGCGTGCGAGCGCCACGACACAAAAGGCCCTTTCGCGGGGTCGTCATCGCGGTAATAATTAAGCGGTTTGGCAACGTCTGTACGCTTGCCGAAGTCGCGCCTATACTCCTTATCGAGCGTGTCCGGCGCATATTCGAGATGGCCCGTTATGAAGAATTCGCGCCCCCCCCGCGCCATGATCATACTCTCTCCACTCTCTGGCGACTCGGCAATAATCTGCAAATCCGGTACCCTTTCAATGTCTGACCGGCGCACTTCTGTATGCCTGCTGTGGGGCATCATGAAAGCGTCGTCGAAGCCTCTGAAGATAGGGAGGTCGGGAATGAGCGGATATTGGCGGAAGATACCGAACATTTTCTCGGGCAATGTGTACTTGGGGATGCCGTAAAAATGATACAATCCTGCCTGCGCTGCCCAACAGATATACAGCGTTGACGTGACATGTGTGCGGGCCCAATTGAATATGGTCTGTATTTCCTGCCAATATTCAACGTCTTCAAAGGGCATTAATTCGATGGGAGCACCCGTTACAATCATGCCGTCCCACTTCTGAAGACTAAGCTCTTTAAAGCTTTTGTAGAACATTTTCATGTGTTCTACCGGTGTATTTCTGGGCGTATGGCTCTTCAATCGCATGAAATTGATTTCGATTTGAAGAGGTGTATTCGACAGCAACCTGACCAAATCGGTCTCGGTTGTCACCTTTAAGGGCATCAGATTCAGAACTACTATCTTCAACGGACGCACCATTTGGGTATGCGCCCGCGTCTCGTTCATGACGAAGATATTCTCTTTTTTCAGCAGCTCTATTGCCGGAAGTTTGTCGGGTAAGCGTAGAGGCATCTCTTACTTTGGCTTTAATACAGGCAAAATTACGAAATATGTATATAAAATGCAAATAAGGATGCAGAAACCTTTCTGCACCCTTATCTGTGTGAAACCTACGTTTTTATTCTACCGTAAACCCTGCATGTGCCTGCGCTGACAGGCTAAATGTGGCTTACCAGAGTTGTAAACGTTCATTTTCAGGGATGTACATCTTGTCACCTTTCTTCACACCGAAAGCCTCATAAAAGGCATCGATATGTGGCAACGCGCCGTCAACACGCCACTTGCCCAATGCATGCGGGTCGCGCTTTACACGGTTACGGATTTCCTTTTCGGTGATATTCTGTCCCCATACGCCTGCATAAGCCAGGAAGAAACGCTGTTCGGGCGTGAATCCGTCCTTGACAGCGAGTGGCTTTGACGCCGTAGCATTTTTCAGAGCATTGAACGCAACCTGGAGACCGCCGTGGTCGGCGAGGTTCTCGCCCAACGTAAAGCGGCCGTTAGAATGAAGTCCGGGCAACACTTCGATAGCGTCGAAGAAGTCGGAATACAGTTTGGCGCGCTTGTTGAAACCCGCTGCATCCGATGCCGTCCACCAGTCATGGAGGTTACCTTCAGCGTCATACTGTCGGCCCTGGTCGTCAAATCCATGAGTCATTTCGTGCCCGATAACCACACCTATGGCGCCATAGTTGAAGGCTGCGTCGGCTTTCGGGTCGAAGAACGGGCGCTGAAGAATGCCCGCCGGGAAGCAAATCTCGTTGGTTGTAGGGTTATAATAGGCGTTGACTGTTTGCGGAGTCATATACCATTCATCCCTGTCGACGGGCTTTCCGGCCTTGTCGGCTATCATCTTTTTCAAGGCAAAACGACGCGTATTGAGCACATTCTCGTAGAAACTCTTTGATGGATCAATGGTAAGTTTGCTGTAATCGGTCCACTTGTCAGGGTAACCTATCTTCACATAAAACTTATCCAGCTTCTTGTGTGCGTTGGCTTTTGTCGAGTCGCTCATCCATGCCTGTGCGTCGATACGCTGTCCGAGGCTCACCTGCAGGTTGCGAACAAGTTCTTCCATCATCCTTTTACTTGAAGCAGGAAAGAAGCGTTCGCAGTACATTTTGCCCAAAGCTTCGCCCATTGCTTTTTCAACTTGCGTTGTAGCACGCTTCCAAAGCGGATAGTCTATCTTACGGCCGCTCATCGTTTTGCCAAAAAAGTCGAAGTTTGCCTCACGTATTTCGCTGCTCAAATAAGATGCCGAGTTCATGATTACGTCCCATTCCATCAGGGCCTTTAGCTCATCAGCGGTAAGCATTGACGACAGGCGGTCAAGACCTGTAAAGAATGCAGGTTGGCAAACATTCATGTCTTGAATATACTCTGGCTTCACACCCTGTGCCTCTGTCAGGGCTGCAAGCGGAATGTTGGGATAGTTTTCCTCAAACTGTTTCAACGTCATCTTGTTGTAATTAGCCTGCGGATCGCGAAGCTCGGTGTTGCTTTTCGACACCAATGCCAGCATGGTTTCGAAGCGAAAAACGGCCTTTGCCTTCGCCTCAGCCTGCGTTTCGCAGAAGCCATACAATCGGAACATGCGAACGATATGCCTCTGATAAGCCTCCCGTATAGCCGCAGTGGCTTTGTCGTTATTGACATACCAGTCTTTCTGACCGAGCGTAAGACCGCCCTGAGACAACGTTAGAATGTTCATCGTTACGTTCTTTTCGTCGGCTCCAAAGTATATACCGAAAGGCACTCCATAGCCAAAATCGGCATACTTCAGCTGCAAATCATGAAGCGACTTTATATTGGGAGCCGCCTCTATTTCGTCTAAAAGAGGCTTCACCGGCGCCAGTCCTTCACGGTCGAGACGGGCTGAATCGAGAGCAAGCTTATAGAAATCGCTCAGCTTTCGCTCTGTCGTCCCGGCCTTATACTTCTTTTTTGACAGTGTCGTAAGGATGGAATTAACCTGCTTATTCACATTTTCCTGCAACATGTCAAAGCTGCCATAGCGACTGTATGCTGCAGGAAGCGGGTGATTTTTCTGCCAGCCGCCCGTGGCAAACTGGTAAAAATCGTCAACCGGTTTAACCGATCTGTCAAGATTTGACAGGTCAAGACCTGATTGATTTTGGGCGTCAACACCCATCACGGGTGCAGTAACGAACATCAACATCGGTAGAAAATTCTTCATGTTCATGATATGGTTGTTTTAAAATTAGGACTTATTTCTCCTTATATTATTCAGCCGAGAGTTTCCAATGCTTCCGAAAGCTCCATCCAACGGTTGTTTTCACGGTCGAGCGCTGCCTGCGTAGAGGTGTACTCTGTCACCAGTTCCATGTTGGAGGCATTCCTGGAATCCATCAGCAAGGCGTCGAGTTCCTTGATTCGGGCTTCCAGCGAGGCTATCTTTTTCTCGGCTTCTTCCACAGCCCGCTGCGCCTTGCGTATTTTCTTCTGTTGCTCTTTATGCTCCTGATAAGACTGCTTGTTGTCTGTATTTTCATCAGCAGGAGCCTTCTCTGCCGGTGTCGCGACAACCGGCGAAGCCGTTACAGCCGCGGACGGGGCTTCGTTCTTTCCCTCGCCCAACGCCTCATGGATGCTCTCTGCATTGTGTGCACGAAGATAATCGTAGATGCCACCGAGGTGTTCGCGCACCTTTCCCTCACCAAATTCGTACACTTTCGACACCAGCCCGTCGAGGAAATCACGGTCATGACTCACAATAATCGCCGTGCCGTCAAAGGCTTTTATTGCCTCCTTAAGCACGTCTTTCGACGGCATGTCAAGGTGATTCGTAGGCTCGTCAAGGATAAGAAGGTTCACCGGTTCGAGCAAAAGACGAATCATTGCCAGCCTGCTGCGCTCGCCTCCAGAGAGCACCTTCACATACTTTTCAGATACTTCACCACCAAACATGAACGCACCCAAAAGGTCGTTTATCTTCAATCGCATCTCGCCCGTGGCCACCTGGTCGATTGTATCGTATATAGACAGGCTTTCGTCCAGCAGTTGTGCCTGGTTCTGTGCAAAATAACCTATCTGCACATTATGCCCAATCTTCAAGTTCCCACTAAACGGAATCTCACCCATAATACACTTGACGAGCGTCGATTTACCCTCACCGTTCCTGCCCACAAAGGCTACTTTCTCGCCGCGCCTGATGGTAAGGTCAACATGGCTGAACACCGTCTTGCTGCCATAATCCTTACGGACATCATCGCAAATAACAGGATAGTCGCCCGAGCGCAGGCAAGGGGGAAACTTAAGATGCATGGTTCGGTTATCGACCTCGTCCACTTCTATCGGCTTTATCTTCTCAAGCTGACGGAGACGCTGCTGCACCTGCACGGCCTTTGTAGCCTGATAACGGAACCGGTCAACAAAGGCCTTGATGTCAGCTATCTCTTTCTGCTGATTCTCATAGGCGCGGAGCTGCTGTTCGCGCCGCTCTTTGCGAAGCTCAAGATATTCATTATACTTCACCTTATAATCCTCAACATGACCACAGGTAATCTCAAGCGTGCGGTTTGTTATATTATTAATGAACGCGCGGTCGTGGCTAACGAGCACAACTGCGCTGCTACTGTTCTGTATAAACTGCTCTAACCACTGTATGCTTTCGATGTCAAGATGGTTCGTAGGCTCGTCAAGGAGCAGCACGTCAGGGCCTTGCAGCAGAATTTTTGCGAGCTCGATGCGCATGCGCCAGCCGCCGGAGAACTCGCGTGTAGGGCGGTCGAAGTCGGTCCGTTCGAAGCCAAGCCCCGTCAACGTGCGCTCCATCGCCGCCTCATAATTGTCTCCTCCCATCATCATAAAGCGGTCTTGTGCTTGCGTAAAGCTATCAATAAGTTCAAGATAACTTTCGCTTTCGTAGTCGGTTCGCTGCGCCATCTCCCGCTGCATGCGGTCAAGACGCGCCTTCATTTCGGTGTGCCCCGCAAAGGCCTTGCGCGTTTCCTCGCGCACGGTAGTATCATCCGACAGCTTCATTACCTGCGGCAGATAGCCTATTGTCTCCCCACTGGGCACGTTTACCGCTCCTGACGTGGGGCGCTGAAGGCCACACAATATTTTAAGCAGGGTAGATTTCCCGGCGCCGTTCTTCCCTACCAGTGCAATGCGGTCGTGGTCATTCACCACAAAACTAACGTCATGGAAGAGCGGACGGGCGCTAAATTCTACCGTCAAATTTTCTACAGAAATCATCCTTTGTCCTTATACGTCTATGCCTGCAAAGTTACTGAAAAATATCTGCCCTGCCAAGACCTGTTCCGGTGAAGGGCTGCCGGCACGGTGCATAAACAGGAAAGCCATTCCTTCAACGATGAAAGGAATGGCTCTTTCTTATGGTTTCAAAGCCCCTCCGGCATGAGGAGGAAAGGGAATCTCACCCCCGTGGCCTATAGAATTTACTTTACTTTGTCTACGATAGCCTTGAAAGCCTCGGGGTTGCTGACAGCGAGGTCAGCGAGAACCTTGCGGTTAATCTCGATGCCTGCCTTGTGCAGAGCACCCATCAGCTGGCTGTAGCTCATATCCTGCAGGCGTGCAGCAGCGTTGATACGCTGTATCCAGAGTGCACGGAAGTTGCGTTTCTTGTTGCGACGGTCACGGTAAGCATAGGTCAAACCTTTCTCATATGTGTTCTTTGCTACCGTCCATACGTTCTTGCGGGCCCCATAGTAGCCCTTGGTGAGCTTCAGAATGCGTTTTCTCTTGGCTCTTGATGCGACGTGATTTACTGATCTTGGCATAATTTTTCTTCTTTAAACGTTCGACTAAAAAGTTAAAATAGCGATTAACGCAGACGGAGCAAGTCGCGAACCTGCCTCAGATTGGTCTGGTCAACCAGTGTCTGATGAACCAGATTTCTCTTCCGTTTCTTGGTCTTCTTAGTCAGAATGTGACTGTGGAAAGCGTGATGACGCTTGATCTTACCTGTACCGGTGAATCTGAATCTCTTCTTTGCACCGGAATTAGTCTTAACTTTTGGCATTTTTCTTTTTGTTTTATTTATTGACTTAATAAGTGGCAACGCATATACCAGGCGTTACGCACCCTTCTTTTTTCTTATTCTTCGCCGTCGGCTTTCAGCTTCAGCAGTGCCTCGGCACCTTTGGCATTGTTGAGCAGTCCCTTCTTTTCGGCATCCTCGGCCTCACGCGCCTTGCTGTTCTCGCGCGCCGCAGCCTCGGCAGCCAGGCGGTCACGCTTCTGCTGGCTCTGTTTGGCAACACCGGCCTTCTTGGGAGCAAGAAAAAGGAACATCTTCTTTCCCTCGAGTCTCGGCAGCTGTTCAACCTTGGCAAATTCCTCCAGATCGTTGGCAAAACGCAGTAGCAACACCTCGCCCTGCTCCTTGAACAGGATGGAACGCTCGCGGAAAAAGACGTAGGCGGGCACCTTGTTGCCCTCCTCAAGAAACTCTTTTGCATGCTTCAGCTTGAACTGATAGTCGTGGTCGTCAGTCTGAGGTCCGAAACGAATTTCCTTTACTTCAACCTTCACCTGCTTCTGCTTCATTTCCTTCTGACGCTTTTTCTGCTGGTAAAGGAACTTACTATAGTCGATGATTCGGCAGACAGGCGGCTGTGCATTAGGAGAAATCTCCACAAGGTCAACACCTTGCTGACGGGCCAGATCTAAAGCCTGGCGTGTAGGCATCACCTCAGAGCCTCCGTCACTTACCACACGAACTTCCCGAGCATGGATTTGACCATTCACCCGGTACTGGGTCTTCAAATTGTCTTTCTTCATCCAACTATTTTAAGTGTCTGTTTTATTTACATACCGGCACAGCGATACCGATACAGCGTGCAAAATTACAAAAAACTCTTGAACGTGCAAAAGCTTTACCTTGTTTTTTTACACTGAAATTCATTACGGCGTTACAGCTCTGCTATTACAGGCCAGAGAAAAACGTGCGGCGGCCGCCATACACGCGTGCCACGGCCGCCACACAACACATACGGCGGCCGTCAAACGGTCGTACCACGGCCGCCGCACGCCATACTTCGCTCGTAAACGAATCATCCTTACGCTGTGCCATCCCGAGCCCTGCGAAATCAAAGGCAGCATATCGCACCATCATCCCAAGAACTTTACATGTTGATAAACAATCGGTTACGAAAGTTTAGGCCGACAGTTACAAAAGCCAGGACGGTCGGTTACGGAAGTTTGAACTACGGGCAATGAAAACGGCTCTGCATCAAACTGATGATGCAGAGCCGTCATTATGGCATAGACCGTGACGCTTCCTTAAACGGAGCCGCCACGTGTGCGGTTAATTCCTACCGTCAACAACCTTAAGCTGTTCGGCCACTTCGGCGTTGATGCGCTGTGCAAACTCCTCCATCGTCATGGAAGCCTGCTCTCCACCGCCCTGCTTACGCATGGAAACAAGACCGTCGACAGCCTCTTTCTCGCCCACAATAACCATGTAGGGAACGCGCTTGAGCTCGTTGTCGCGAATCTTTCGGCCAATCTTCTCGTTGCGATCGTCAATGTAAGAACGCACGTCCTTTGAATCGAAGCAGCGCTTTACCCGCTCGGCATAGTCGTTATACTTCTCTGAAATAGGCAGGATTGCGACCTGATCGGGCGTCAGCCACAACGGGAAGTGACCCGCCGTATGCTCAATAAGCACCGCCGTAAAGCGCTCAAGCGAACCGAACGGCGCGCGGTGAATCATGACAGGAGTCTGTTTTGAATTGTCCTCTGCAGTATATTCCAGACGGAAGCGCTGCGGAAGATTGTAGTCAATCTGTATAGTTCCCAGCTGCCAACGGCGCCCGATGGCATCCTTTACCATAAAGTCGAGCTTGGGCCCATAGAATGCAGCCTCGCCGATTTCCTCGCGGGCATTGATGCCCTTCTCCCTGCAGGCCTCGCGAATAGCGTTCTCGCTCTCGTCCCATATTTCGTCAGAGCCGATATATTTCTCGGTATCCTTCGGGTCGCGAAGTGAAATTTGAGCTTCGTAATCGTTGAAACCGAATATCGAGAACACCTTTTGGATGATGTCAATAACCACTTCGAATTCGGCCTTTACCTGGTCAGGGCGCACAAAAATGTGCGAATCGTCCTGCGTAAATGTACGTACACGGGTCAGCCCGTGAAGCTCGCCGCTCTTCTCGTAGCGGAAAACGGTTCCGAATTCAGCAATGCGAAGCGGCAGGTCCTTGTAAGAACGGGGCTTACGTGCATACACTTCGCAGTGGTGAGGACAGTTCATTGGTTTCAGCATATAAACCTCATCCTCCTCCGGTGTTTCAATAGGCTGGAAGGCATCCTTGCCATAATGTGCCCAGTGGCCGGATGTAATGTAGAGGTTTTTTGAGCCTATTCCCGGGGTAATTACTTCCTGATAGTTGTATGGTTTCAGCACGCGGCGCAGCAAATCCTGCAGGCGAAGGCGCAGCTGTGTGCCCTTTGGAAGCCAGATGGGCAGGCCTTTCCCGACGCGATCAGAGAACATAAAGAGTTCCATTTCTTTCCCTATCTTACGGTGATCACGCTTTTTTGCCTCCTCAAGCATAACGAGATACTCGTCCAAAAGTTTCTTTTTCGGGAACGAAATACCATATATTCGCGTCATCTGTTCGCGCTTGGCATCGCCACGCCAGAACGCACCGGCAACGCTTGTTATCTTGACGGCCTTAATGGCTCCGGTGCTAACGAGGTGCGGGCCACGGCAAAGGTCGGTGAAATTGCCCTGTGTATAAGTGGTGATTGTGCCGTCTTCAAGGTCTTCTTTGATGTGTTCCACCTTGTATTTCTGTCCGTCTGCCTCAAACTCCTTGATGGCATCGGCCTTTGACACTTCCCTGCGGACAACCGGTTCGTTCTTTTTTGCCAGCTCCTTCATTTTCTCTTCTATCTTCGGAAAGTCGTTTTCGGAGATGGTCTGACCCTCTGCAGGCATGACGTCATAGAAGAAACCGTTCTCTATGGCCGGGCCAAAGCCGAACTGAATGCCCGGGTAAAGCTCCTGAAGCGCTTCGGCAAGGAGGTGTGCCGACGTGTGCCAGAAGGTATGTTTGCCCTCTTCATCATCAAACTTATAAAGCTGGATGGCGGCATCTTCCATAATAGGGCGGTTCAATTCTCGGGTTTCTCCATTAACCCTGCAAGATACAACGTCGCGGGCGAGAGCCGAAGAAAGACTCTCTGCAACTTGAAAACCAGTTACGCCCTGTTCGTACTCACGAACAGATCCGTCTGGAAACGTGATTTTAACCATATTACAAATTAGTTTGTTTAAATCGCGGCAAAAGTACCATTATTTTTTCAACGTCCCAAGTAAAGACCTGAAAAAGCCCCTGATTTCTACTTTCGGGAAGGCTTTCCACCTGATAGTTTCTTGCCTAAGGCATAGGCATCGTAGAGCCCTAACTCGCCAGCGCGACTGAAATCGTGAAGGGCTTCCTTGTCCTGTCCGGCATAATGGCGGGCCAATCCTCGGTTATAGTAGGCCTCCGCCAGACGCGAATCGAGCTTGATGGCACGCGAATAATCATCAATGGCGCGCGTAAAATTCTTCTCCGCAGCAAAGAGATTGCCACGGTTAAAATAAATATAGGCATTCTTTGGCGACATTTGGATGGCCACCGCAAAGTCTCCTTCCACCTGCGAAAGCTTCATATTGACGTTCTGTCCTTTCGAAGCCTCGTAGTCATTCAGCATTTGCTGGCACACCGCACGCCCCCAACGCCCCATCGCCGACGTTGAATCGAGGGCTACATAATCATCAAAATCAGAGATGGCATCGCTGTAATTCTGTGCCTCTGCATACGCCACGCCACGCTGCAGAAGCAACGAAGCCCGCACCTTAATATCTTTTTCTTCCTGAATGCCCGCCGTCAGGGCATCGATAAGCTGGAATACTTGTTTCGACTGCACATCAGTAAGACCCTTGCGCTGTTGGTTACACGTCAGATAAAGCTTGCGGAGAGGTGTACGCCGTGCATTGAAATTATCGACCTCTGAGTCAAAGGCCTGATAGCCTTCCACCCCATTTGAATAGGTGAAATAAGAAAGCTGATACATCGGCAGGAACGCCATCTCCACGTCACGATTCTGTACCGTGCCACGATATGTGCTGTTATACTCGTGCTCTACCGTCGGGCGGTCTTCGACAACCAGGTCATTATACTTGCCCAAATCGACCTCCGAACGCCTCCTTACTTCGCTTAACTTCTTCCGGCTCCAGCGTTGTTGTATGCCGATATGCTTGTCCATCTGCGCCTTGAAGATGCGGAACTCATCCATTTCTGCCTGATTTGCCATGCCCAATTTTCGGTAACAACGTGCCCTGCTGGAAAGACCGGCCCAGAAATTAGGGAATTGATTGATTACCATCGTGTAGTCGCGAATAGCCTCCCGCAGGTTTCCGATGCGGTCGTTCAGCAGCGCACGATTGTAAATGGCCATGAAATTCTGCGGTTCCATCTTCACAACGAAGTCGAAATCAGCTATGGCACGATTGTCGTCGCCAAGCTGAACGCGCAGCAATCCGCGGTTATAGTGTGCAAGGAAATTACGCGGATCGAGGTCAATTGCAAGGTCATAATCGGCCATTGCGCCCCGAAGGTTGTTCAAATTCAGTCGTGCAAGGGCACGGTTCACATAGTTTTTAACGACTTTCGGACGCAAGTGAATCACACGCGTAAGGCAGGAATCGGCCGTTCGCCATTGCCTGCGGTTCAAGGCAATATATGAGCGGGTTGTCCACGCATCGCCGTTATAGGGGTCAATGTCAAGGCTCTTCGCCAGCCAATGGTCGGCTTGTACCGTATCTTTCCTTTCGAGATAAATCTCAGCTTTGAGCGAATAGGCATTGGCTGTCTTTGCCCATCGCCTGATAATGGTGTCGACATCGAGCAGCGCCTGGTCGTAATCCTTCATATTCAGGCGGCATATTGCACGGTTCATCCAGAAGCCAGGTATCGCAGAGTTCAGCTTGATGGCCTTGCTGTAATCGGCTACGGCATCGCTGTATTTTTCCTGACGGATGCGCGAAATAGCCCTGATGTCGAATATCTGCTCTATATAAGGGTTCAGTTCTATGGCGCGCGAGGCGTCGGCTTCAGCGCCAACGTAGTCGTCTAAAGAGAATTTTGCCACGGCCCTGTCATACCAGGGAAGCCAGAGATAGGGTTTCAAGGCCAGCACCTTATTAAAATATTGTATGGAAAGCACATAGTCTTCATAGTGTAATGCTACCTCACCGCTCGTTATCAAACGGTCAACATTATACTGCGCGCTTGCCTTGACAACAGCCATCAAGGCCATCAACAGCACTACTATCCTGCTTTTCATCTCTCTCGTTCTGCTTATTTCTGAACCTCGTTCTATTTTCGGAGCGGCTTCGTACGGTAGGCAGCACGGAACTTGCCCTGCATCATGGCCTTGAGCTTACCCCGAATCATCTGCTTGCGGAAAGGGGAAAGATGGTCAACATACATCTTGCCCTCAAGGTGATCAAACTCATGTTGCATCACCCTTGCGGCGTAACCGTCGACCCATTCGTCATGGGGTTGCAGGTTCTCGTCGAGGTAAACGACGTGCGCCCGCGTAGGACGGACAACATCTTCACTCAATCCGGGTATGGAAAGACACCCCTCCTCCATCGACACTTTCTCCGATTTCGGGTCGGCTTCAAGCACATGTGCATTGATAAAAGCGTGGCGATAGCCGGCATATTCAGGATAATCGTCCTTGAGAATATCCAGGTCAATCACTACCACACGTATTGATTTTCCCACCTGCGGGGCTGCAAGGCCAACGCCCGAAGAGGCTGCAAGTGTCTCAAACATGTTGGCAATGAGTTCCTTCAGCCCCGGATAGTCGGCCGGAATATCCTGTGCAACCTTTCTCAAAACGGGCTGACCGTAAGTATAAATAGGTAATATCATTTTATAGAATTCATGTAATCCTGAAGAATTATGGTAGCACTTATCTCGTCTACCAATCCCTTATTCTCCCGTCTCTCTTTCTTTTTCACGCCGCTTTCCAATATGGCACGATGGGCTAAAACCGAGGTATAACGCTCGTCGTAGTATTCTATCGGAACCTCCGGCCAGGCTTTTCGCCAGCGGTTGACGAAGTTTTCTACCCGCACTAAGTTCTCAGACGGCTGCCCGTCGGGCTGTGTGGGCTTGCCTATAACAATTCGTTCGACCCCCTCCCGCACAACATAGGCAGAGAGAAAGTCGAACAAATCCTTGGTTTCTATCGTTGGCAGACCGCCGGCAATAATCTGCAAAGGGTCGGTCACAGCCAACCCTGTGCGTTTCTTGCCGTAGTCGATTGATAAAATTCTCCCCAAACTGGTTTGGTCAGATTAGTTTTTATACAACAACCAGGCGTCGCCGGTCTTGTTGAATTTCGACCCTCTGATGGCGTTGCGGCTCTGTACGGCCGAGCTCTTGTCAGCATAGGTGCCGCATATTACGCGGTACATGTTCACCGTTGCATTATACACAACCTGAGCGTCATAACCGGCCTGCTTCAGCGTCGACTGAAAACCCGTGGCATTGGTCTTCAAGCCAAACGAGCCCACTACAACGCTATACTGTTGCAATCCTGCCCCGTCAATCAGCGTTACGCTCTCCTGACGTACAGGCGTATCGTCAGCTTTAACCACCGTTGTCTGGTCAGCGGGCTTCGTCACAAGGGGTGTAACTGATGCAGTTTGCCCTACAACGGGCTGCGTTGACTGTGCTGTCTGGGCCTGAGCCTCCTGTGCCTGAGCTTTTTCGTACATTTTTTTATAAGCACTCTCTTGCGATTTGCAACTTGTAAAAGCGAATGCTACACAGAGGGCTGCGCCCATTACCATATATTTTCTCATCGTTAATAAGGTATTAAGATATTAATATTCCATTATAAAAAGGCTATATTCCTTATGAGGGCGAAATTACAAAGTTTTCCACAAAAAGAACAATCATCGGCGCATAAAGTTTGTTAAATCGCTTAAAGACTGCGGTTTTAACAAAAAATATATATGCAATTACTACATATTCGTACCTTTATCCTTATATTTGCAACATCTAAGGACACTTTAAAAAAGAAAGGAACAATTATGAAGACTTTAGGTTATCTCGGTGCTTTTGTATGTGGCGCCCTCACCGGTGCAGCCCTCGGCCTGCTCCTTGCCCCTGAAAACGGCAAGGATACACGCAACAAAATTTCATCGGCTGTGGACGATTTCTGCAAGAAACACGATATCAAGCTGAACCGTCGCGATGCTGACGACCTTGTTGAAAACATTAAAGAGGCTGTTGACAGCGAAATGGCCTGACAGCCATTCAACCTGTAAACTATTTTCAGCACTTACTAATCATACCGGTTCTACACCCTTCACGCCTTGCGTCTACGAAGGTGTAGAGTCGGTATTTGTTTTGTAGCGCCCCCACCTTACGCGGGTAAAATATTTACATAAAGAGATTATAATGTTCTCAAACGACCAAAATATAGAGACCATAAGCCAGCTTGTTGAAACCGTCAGGCATTATATCGGCCTGCAAACAGAGTATGCAAGGCTCGACATTGTAGAGAAAGCGGTACGCATCCTGACCGCCATCGCCATGACTGCCGTGTTTGGATTCCTGCTCGTTCTTGTGCTTATCTACCTCAGTTTCGCCGCAGCCTACGCCCTTGCCCCCCTTGTCGGCAACGTGGCTGCGTTTACCATCGTTGCCGGTTTTTATTTTATCGTGCTCCTGTTGTTCCTCGTTTTCAGGAAACAATGGGTTGAACGTCCCCTCGTCAAGTTCCTGGCCTCGTTGCTGCTCGGGTGAAACAGCATTCCGCGGCAACAAGTTTTATTGCAAGAAAATTCAACAAAATGAACGAAAACACTCCCTCCACACCCTATAGTTCCATCGAGGAGATACAGACCCGCAAGGCTCTTTTGCGAACGGATATTCAGAAAGACGGCACGAAGATAGAAAGCCAGTGGCGCTCGCTCTTTCAGAAACCCGCTGCCATGAGGAGCAATGCTACCCCCGCCCAGCGCATCAGCAGCATACTGAACACCGGCGCAGGCGTTCTCGATGCCTTTTTGCTGGGATGGAAACTTTACAGAAAATTTAAGTGGTAAGCCCCGTCTCGGCGGCCCCGCATTGCAGGACAACCCTTCCCCTGCGGGCTAAGCCCCTATCGCTTAACCCGTAGGGGCGGTATGTGCACGGCTGCAGACTTAACCCCTTAGCATGTTCTCCTGACTTTACGGCGGCCGCCGCACGCGCGTATGACGGCCGTGGTACACATCGCACGCCGACCGCCGTAACAACTGTACCGCGGCCGCCGTACATGATACCATGTTCCGTAAACGCGGTACCGGTTCGTCGGGCAGTTGCCATCTATCGGTGCATTCCGTCGAGGCGAAACATCAGAAACGCGGCGCCATGCCGTCAGAAACGCAACGCCGGAACACTGAAAACATTTGAAGAAATCGTAAGAATTTTATGATTTTCCTATACGCTATGCAACGCCGGAACGACGAAAACGCTTGATAAAATCGTAAAAAAGCCATCATTTCGCCTTGCTTTTCACCACATCAGACCGACGAAAACATTTGACGGTTTCGCCGTCATTACTCCGCTTATAAACAGCGAGGTTGCCGCCATCAGGCAGCAACCTCGCTGTGTACAGGCCTTTTACGGCGTGTAAAAAGCGCCGGTTATTCTCTTCCGGCTTGTCTAAACCTCAATCTCTTCGCCGTCATAGGCAAATTCGAAACCCTCTGGCAACCGAAGGCTTGCCTCGTCGTGTAGGCCTATTTTATGTGTCAGGTGCGTCAGATAAGTACGTTCTGCGCCCACGCGCCGCGCAAAATCTATGGCATCCTGCACAAGCATGTGGCTGTGATGGGGCTTTTCCCATCGCAGGGCGTTGACGACAAGCGTCTTAACGCCCGCAAGAAACGGCATCTCTTCGTTGCTGATGGTCTTCATGTCAGTGATATAAGCCAGTGGGCCTATGCGGTAACCGAGGATGGGAAGCTTGCCGTGCATCACCTCGATGGGCACGATATGCATGTCGCCTATCGTCAGCGGCTCGTGCTTCCTAAGCGTGTGCAGGTTGAAGGTTGGCACGCCCGGGTAGAGCTTTTCCGTAAAACAGTATGGAAAATTATGACGCACCGATGTCACCGTTTCCTCGTTGGCATACACGTTTACGTCGCCAAACGTGCCGCAGAAAGGCCGCAGGTCGTCCAGTCCGGCAACGTGGTCGTAGTGTTCGTGGGTAAGCAGCACGGCGTCAATCTTCCTGAACTTCAGCGGCATCAGCTGCATACGGATGTCCGGCCCGCAGTCAATCAGCACGCGTGCACGCTCTGTTTCAATCATCGCCGCGGTGCGATAGCGGAAGTCTTTCGGGCTTTTGCTGCGGCAAACCTTGCAGCGGCAGCCGATGACAGGCACGCCGTTGGATGTGCCTGTGCCTAAGAATCGTAATTTCATTGTTGTCATATTACGTTAACCTCGGGCCGTATATCAAGGCCGAACGCGGCCTTGACATCGTGCTGTATGGCCTGCATCAGGTTAACAATATCCTGCCCCGTAGCGCCCCCTCTGTTGACAAGCACAAGCGCCTGTTTGCTATGCACGCCGGCACGACCCAGCGATCTGCCTTTCCATCCGCAGTGTTCAATGAGCCATCCCGCCGGAATCTTGTAGCGGACGGGCTGTGAGGTGTCGCCGTTTTTTACGGAATTGCCCTCTGCGTCAACCCTAAAATAGTGTACGTCAGGCACTTTTTCCTTCAGTTTTCTGAAGGTTTCTTCGTCAATAATCGGGTTCATGAAGAACGAACCGGCATTGCCCGTCACGGCGGGATCGGGCAATTTATCCTGCCTGATTTCAATAACCGTGTCGCGAAGCTGCTGTGCCGTGAGGTTTTCTATGTTGATATGGGCCTCTTCGAGCCTGCTGCGAATGTTGCCATAATCAAGCCGAGGGGCAAAGGTGCGCGAAAGACGGTAGGTAACATAGGTAATAAGGAAGCGGTTTTTCCACTCGTTTTTAAAGCGGCTCTGGCGGTAACTGTAATGACAATCGGCTGGTTTCAAGCGCACAATACGGCCCGTAGCAATCTCGACGGCTTCTATTTCACTTATCAAATCCTTCGCTTCGGCACCGTAAGCACCTATGTTTTGCACGGCCGACGCGCCACACTGGCCCGGGATTAAGCTCAGATTCTCCATGCCGTGATAGCCGTGGCGCACGGCATAATCAACCACATCGTCGAACGTCGTGCCCGCCCAGCACTTCAGAAAAGGCACGTCTGTGCCCGCCTCCATGATGACGGAGATGTCGAATCGGCCGTCAGGAGTGATGACTTTTCCGTCGAAATCGCGCGTCAGAAGCAGGTTGCTGCCGCCGCCTATCAGGAGGAAACGGCCGCCCTGCGCGATGTGATTGCGCAGCTCCGACGACAGAGCAACGGCGTCTTCCTCACTTTCAAAAACAATTAATTCGTCACACTTTTGGTCAATTCCAAACGTGTTGTATCGCAATAGCGACTGGTTTTGATATCTTTTCATGGGCTATGGCAGATGTCTCTGCCCCGCACATTAACTGTTAAACTTAACCAATTTCCACTGCCCGCCAATCTTACGGAACAACATTTCAATCTCAAGGCCGTTGGCAATGCCGCGGATAATGAACAGCTTGCGGTTAGTTTCGGTATATTTCTGCCCGTAAATAATGTTGTAAAGCGTGCCGCTCGGGATGAGCCCTGGCTTGAAATCTGGCCACTGCTGGGGCATCATCACGCCGCTTATCTGTGCGAAATCGTCGTTCGGATCAGGCGCCGTGAACTGCACTTCACGGGCCATACTCCGTACCTGAAAAGCGGTATCGGTGGCAAATTTGTTATAAAACTTCAGGAAATCAGCATTCTGATTCTGGTACATGGGCTTGTAATTCATCGATGTCAGCATCCATTTGCCGTTTATTCTGTTGAACAAATACTGCTGAACCAGGCCCTTGTGGAAGAAAATTTTCTCAATAACCACGTGGCTTATAGTGGTATCTTTGACGAGGTTCATTTGCCTGGCATTGTCAAAGATAAGCGTATAATACTCCTGACGCATGAAGAAATGTTCCATCTTCCACTGGTTTTCGGGTATCTTTTTCACTATTTTTCCGTTGCGGTAAACGGGCAACGGGAAGACAATGCGCTTGCGCTGCAGCTTTCGGTTGGCCGCAAAGTTGAATACAAAATCGTCAAAAAGCTCGTCGGCTGCCTTGGGCATGGGTGTCGATTCTATCAGATTTTCGGCCGAATCAGCCACAGAAGTATCGCGAAGAGCGGTGTCGGCTGCCAGCGTGTCAACCGCACGGGGCTTGCGATCAGTACAGCCCGTCGGGACAAAAACCATGATAAGCAGTGAGAATAAAACAAAAAATGCAAAAACTTTTCTCATAACATACATATAAACCAAGGCAAAATTACACATTATTTTTTATATATAGTTTCTTTTTCCTGATAAAATTAGTAACTTTGCAAGCACGTAAATAAAGAGACTTTACAAGATGATATTAGACAAAATAGACGAGCTTCTCAAGGAAGTTTCAACACTATCGGCTAAGAATGCCGAAGATGTTGAACAGCTCAGACTAAAGTATCTAAGCAAGAAAGGGGAAATAAATGCCGTCATGGCCGCCTTTAGGGATGTGGCAAAAGAGCAGAAAAAGGCTGTCGGCATGAAGATAAACGAGCTTAAAACTGTCGCTACCGAGAAGATAAATGCCCTGCGGGAGCAGGTGGAAACGACAGAAACCGGCACCGAAAGTCTCGATTTGACGCGCACGGCATACCCTATCGGGCTTGGAACACGCCACCCATTGACGCTTGTAAAGAACGAAATCATCGATATTTTCCAGCGTATGGGCTTCAATCTTTACTCGGGACCGGAGATTGATGACGACCAGCACATCTTCACCATGCTTAATTTTGCCGCCGACCATCCGGCACGCGACATGCAGGATACTTTCTTTATCTCCCGCAATCAACATGATGTAACCAAGAACGTTCTTTTGCGTTCGCATACCTCCAGCGACGAAGCTCACTACATGGAAAGCCATGAACCGCCTATCCGTGTGCTGTGCCCGGGTCGCGTTTACCGCAACGAGGCCATATCTGCACGTGCTCATTGCTTCTTCCATCAGGTGGAAGGACTGTACGTTGACAGAAATGTAAGCTTCACTGACTTAAAGCAAGTGCTCCTCACCTTTGCGCGAGAGATGTTCGGTGCCGACACAAAGATAAGGCTTCGACCCTCTTATTTTCCTTTCACGGAGCCAAGCGCGGAGATGGATATCAGCTGTAATATCTGCGGAGGTAAGGGCTGCAACTTCTGCAAACACACCGGATGGGTTGAGATATTAGGATGTGGAATGGTTGACCCTCACGACTTATCGGCCTGCGGAATCGACCCAGACGTTCACACCGGCTATGCTTTTGGCATGGGCGTTGAGCGCATCGCGAACCTGAAATACAGGGTTAACGACCTGCGTTTGTTCTCTGAAAACGACACCCGTTTCCTTGAAGAGTTCAAAAGTGCTTACTAAATGATAAGCCAATAAGCCTATACGGGCTATATAAATATAGGCATCTGCAACACCGACAAAGGCGTTACGGGTGCCTTTATTTTTAATAATCGTCACCATTTTCCGTATTAATCATACACCAGACATGAGCAAACGATTCGTTCTTACCATTATATTGTTGCTGACCCTATTGCTGCCTTCGCACGCTGTTCTTAAAGAACGCGACATCGCAGGCACGCTGGCCATGCTTAGAATAGAGCTTACAAACTACCACACAAGCCTTGAACGGCAGTCGGATTACATGAAGGAGCAGCGCCTCCAAGTCATGAAACAGCTGGTAGATGCGCTGAACAAGAGCCAGCAAAACGCCCTGATGCTCTACTCTCAAAAGAACGGATACGTTTTCGATCTCACCTATGCGTGCCACGAAGCCACCGAACAGTATCAGGATTTCAGGCACAATGCAGGCCCTTTCAGGACATTCGTGAGCAATGCCGACATCGAAATAAGCCGGTATGACAGTCTGATCAACGACCTCAGTTCGATGTATGTCGACGCCCTCTCGCCCCGTTCGAAGATTGACCGCAACGTATGTCTCACCCTCGCCGTGAACATCAGGCATACCCTTAACGACAACCGCACGCAGATTCAACAATACATTGACCTCTACAACACGACGGAAACCCGCCTGAAATACCTCAACGACTACGCCAACAAACGCTATACCGACATTCAGGCTTCGATATTCACGAACCGCGGGGAAGACTATTTCAGCATTCTCCGGCGCCTGCACCACGAGGTAAAAGAGACGACACAAACCATCATCGAGAAGTATAAGCCCCAGCAAAAATACCATTCCGACTGGGACAGTCGCATCATAATCGGCCTGCTCGTCATGATTTTCATCGTGGGATTTGTGGCTTCGGGCATCAACTATCTTACCATTGGCCTCGTCATGACCTGGCTCATGAAGCGCGACAAAGCCGAGAGCGTGCTCAGCTGGATGCTAGGAAGCAAGCGCAGTGCGCAGGCACGCGACTACTTCAAAGCCAAGCGCGGGTGCATCATCATGACGGCAACGGTCATCACTTTTGCCCTTATCCTCGGCATTGTGCGCGTGGCATGGACGCAGAACTTCATTATAATGGCCTGCAGTCTGCTCGTAGGGTATGCCTGGTTATTGGGCGTAATACTCTTCTCACTGCTCATTCGTCTCGACGGCGGGCAAATGAAGGCAGGCTATCGCATCTATGCACCCATCATGCTGGTGTGCTTTGTGGTCATCACTTTCCGCATAGTGCTCGCGCCAAACGACTTTGTAAACCTCGTTTTTCCGCCCGTTCTGCTCTGCTCTACCGTCTGGCAGTGGTTGTCAATACGTCGTTGTGGCAGAAAACTCCCCGCCAGCGACGCGGGCTATGCATATATTTCTCTCGCCGTGTTTCTGGCGAGCGATGTCGCCTCGCTGGCCGGATACACGCTGTTTGCAGTGGAGCTTCTCATCTGGTGGACGATACAACTGGCCTGCATTCTCACCATCACGTGCATATCGAACATGCTCAAACAATATGCCAACAACCCCAAACGCCTGTATCTCAGCGCCGAAACTCCCATCAACCGCTCATGGCTTTTCCTGCTCATTTATAAGGTAATACTGCCCTCGCTCGGCGCACTGTCGGTGCTCGTAGCCATTTATTGGGCGGCCGACGTGTTCAACTTGAGCGACACTACCTGGCGAATCTTCAACGAACCACTGGTAAAAACCACCAAGATTACGCTCAGCATCCTGCGCGTCGAGCAGGTTCTCATCCTGTTCTTCATCTTTTCTTACCTCAACCATACGGCCATCAGCTCCACACACTACCACCTTTCGAGCAAGGAGAAACGCCGCGCAGCCGTAGAGAACCGCAAGGCAAACGACCAGGCCGTCGTAAGCCAGGCCGCCATGTGGCGCAATGTTGTGCAGGTTCTGGTATGGGGAATATGGCTCCTCACGGCCATGACCATCTTCAACATCAACAACACATGGCTCGTCGCCATATCGGCAGGCCTGTCAACCGGTATCGGTTTCGCCATGAAAGACATACTGGAAAACATCTACTACGGCATATCATTGATGGCGGGCCGCATCAAGGTGGGCGACTTCATATCCATAGAAGGCACGCGCGGCACGGTGAAATCAATATCCTATGTCTCTACAACCATCGAGGCCCTGGACGGTTCAATCATCGCCTTTCAGAACGCACAGCTCTTCGCCAAGAACTATAAGAACCTCACGCGCAATCATGGAAACGAGCTCGCTATTATACCCGTTGGTATAGCTTACGGCACCAACGCGGCCTTTGCCCGCCAGATTATAGGCGACGCCGTGAAGGCAATCGAGCGCCATAACTACATCAAGTTCATACAAGTTATATTTACAGGCTTCGGCGACAACAGCATCGACTTCAAGATTCTGGCATGGGTCGACTCCCGAAAACAGGTTTTTGCCGAGAGCGATATCATGGAAGCCGTGTACAATGCGCTGAACGACAACAACATAGAAATTCCGTTCCCGCAGCGCGATATACATATTATCGGCACCGGTGAAGCCTTTACGGGTGGCGAAAAGGCATCGGGGAAACAGCACGTCGAGCATGCCGACAACCTTGACGAAGCCATGAAAAAAATTAACCGTACGGAATAATCTGCACGCCCGCGTCTGCCAAAGCCGGTTCGAAACCCTGCCGAAACTTCCCCTTTTCCGGTGCAGACGCATTTTCCTATGCGCTAATGCCCAATCCCTCCATGCGCAGAAACCGTCCCCTTCATCCACTGAAGCCCTGCGCATACAAGGCTTCCCACTCACCCTTCAGCCTTACGGCATAAACCTCTTACGGCGCAGGGAGCCTGCACTTGTCGTTTCATTCTGACCTTACGGCGGCTGCGGTAGACGCGTACGGCGGCCGTCACACACCCCTCCCACGACCGCCGTGCAATGTGTGCGGCGGCCGCCGCACCCTCACCGTCACACTGTAAAACTCACACCGAAAAGCCGTTTGCACACCACGAATCTGCATTTTTCACCGAAAACAACACGGCTTTTGCCGCCGTTTTTCGTATCTTTGCATAGTCGTAATATCAGCCAATATGGAGAAAACCGTTTTCATAGCAGGGCCCTGCGTCATTGAGAACGCCGAACTGCTCGACTGCGTTGCCCGCGAACTTGTTCGCATCAACAGCCGTCTGGGCACCGATATCATCTTCAAAGCATCGTTCGATAAGGCCAACCGCACGTCGCTGCACGCGTTCCGCGGCCCCGGAATAGAACGCGGACTGCAGATGCTTGCCGATATCAAGGAGCGCTACCGCCTGCGCATAACCACCGACATTCACGAGGCCTGGCAGGCCGAAGCAGCAGGAAAGGTGTGCGACGTGCTGCAGATTCCCGCCTTTCTCTGTCGGCAAACCGACCTGCTTGTGGCCGCCGCCAGAACGGGACGCACGGTGAATATCAAAAAAGCCCAATTCCTTTCAGGGCGCGATATGAAGTATCCGGTGCAAAAGGCGCTGGAGAGCGGCGCCGCGGAAGTGTGGCTTACCGAGCGCGGAAACTGCTTCGGTTACAACAATCTGGTAGTAGATTTCCGCAATATCGCCGACATGAAAGAGATAACCTCCACCGTCATTATGGACTGCACGCACAGCGTCCAGCGCCCGTCGGCAGGCGATGGCAAGACGGTAGGCGACCGCAAATTCGTGCCCTCAATGGCCCTTGCCGCCAGAGCTTTCGGCGCTTCAGGCTATTTCTTCGAGGTGCATCCGGAGCCTGACCGCGGCCTTTCCGACGCCGCAAACATGCTTGAACTTGACAGGCTCGAGGGCCTCATCAGGCAGTTGCTGCCTGCCGACGGCGCGCAGCCGTAGCGTTTACCCGCACATACGGCGGCCCTCACGAACACAACACGTAACCCATAAACGCAACCATCACCTGCCACAGGCGCAACAAGGCCGGTTCTTCAGCAACGAAGACGGCCCGAAGCCACAGGGCAGAAGACACAGAAGCAACAGAATGATAAAATCAGAACCCGAAAATCGACTGAAAAATTCGATTGAATATGGCGAGCATTGCATCCGTGAAGAGGCGCAGGCACTGCTTGACCTCATCCCACAACTTGACGAAAACTTCGAGCGTGCCGTAAGCCTGATATACCATTGCCATGGCAAAGTGATCGTTACCGGCGTAGGAAAAAGCGGAAACATTGGGGCTAAAATAGCCGCCACGCTGTCGTCAACGGGAACACCTGCTTTTTTTATCAATCCGCTTGATGCCTATCACGGCGACCTCGGCGTGATGACGCCTGACGACGTTGTACTGGCTTTGAGCAACAGCGGACAGACTGATGAGCTGCTTCGCTTTGTGCCCATACTGCTGCATATGAACGTGCCGATAATAGGCGTCAGCCGCAATCCCGACTCGCTGCTGGCCAAATATTCAACCGTTCACCTCAAGGTTTGGGTCGACCATGAGGCTTGTCCGCTGAACCTCGCACCCACCTCGTCGACCACTGCCGTGCTTGCCATGGGCGATGCACTGGCTGTTGCGCTGATGCAGGTGCGCGATTTCCGGCCCCGCGACTTCGCACAGTTCCACCCCGGGGGCGAGCTTGGCAAGCGCCTGCTTACCACAGCCGAAGACGTTATGCGTACGAACGACCTGCCCGTCATACCGCAGGACATGCACCTTGGCGAGGCCATCATAGAGGTTTCAAAGGGAAAACTGGGGCTTGGCGTGTCACTTGACGACGACGGAAGGGTGGCAGGCATACTCACCGACGGCGATATACGCCGTGCAATGGAGCGCTGGCAGGCCGAGTTTTTTAACCACACGGTGAGCGATATCATGACACGCGACCCGAAAATAGTAAGTCTGCAAACCAAGGTTACCGAAATACAGCGCGTGATGCACCTTTACAAGATACACTCGGTACTGGTCTGCAACAAGCAGAAACAGCTGCTCGGCATCGTCGACAGCTATGCATCATCAATGCTGAACCAGTAGAACAGGCAGCACTTGCCGCCGGCACAGACAGGATGACACGACGCACACGCAAACAAGTATCAACAGAAAGATGAGAGAGTTTTATCGTCCGACACGAAAGCTTCTTACGGCTTTCATGATAGCCGCGATGGTCATCGTCACCTTTCCAGGCCATGCACAGACAAGCGACACGCTGGTTGTACGCGCGCTTGAAAGCAAGGGTGTTCGCTTCTCCCGCAATAACTCGGTAACCCTGCTGATGACGGGGCAGGAGAAATTCGACGACCTTTTCAAAGCCATAGACCAGGCCCGCAGTTCCATTCACATGGAATACTTCAACTTTCGCAACGATTCCATCAACCGTTTGCTTATATCCCATCTCGCCCCCAAGGTGAAAGAGGGCGTAGAGGTAAGGCTGCTGTACGATGCTTTCGGCAACATGTCGAACAACAGTCCGATGCGAAAGCAGGATATTGACGCCATCCGTGCACAGGGAATAGAGATATATCAGTTCGACCCTATCCGCTTTCCGTTCGTCAATCACGTATGGGCGCGCGACCATCGCAAGATAGTAGTCATCGACGGATGCGTGGCATACACCGGCGGTATGAACGTGGCCGACTATTATATTAAAGGTACGGCCCAGGTGGGTGAGTGGCACGACATGCACTGTCGCATCGAAGGCGACGCGGTAAACGAGCTGCAACGTATCTTCCTGCGCACATGGAACAAGACCGCTAAGCAAAATATTCACGGACCACAATACTACAGAGGGTTGGGCGATGTGTCCTATTTTCACGGTCTCAAGACCGACAGCTGCCACTCACAGGGCCATCAGCAGGTGGGCATTATCAACCGCGAGCCCCGCACGTCAAACACCATTATTCGCGATTTCTATACCGCAGCCATACGCTCGGCAAAGGACAGCATCAAGCTTATCAACCCCTATTTCTCGCTGAACCGCTCAATCAAGAAAGCCCTAAAGGAAGCTGCCAGGCGCGGTGTGAAGGTAGACATTATGCTTTCAGTGAAGTGTGACGAACCCCTGACGCCCGACTGCGGTTTCTACAACGCCCACAAGCTCATGAAAAAAGGCTGCAATATATGGATGTTCGAGCGCGGATTTCACCACACTAAGGTCATTATGGTTGACGGACGCTTTTGTACCGTGGGGTCGGCTAACCTTGATGCACGCAGCCTTAACTTCGATTACGAAGAGAATGCTGTGATTATTGACCCGTGCGTTACGTCGCAGCTCGACCGGCTTTTCGACTCGCAGAAAGCCGAATCCTTCAGGCTTACCCAAAAAAAGTGGAAAGAATGGCGAACTCCCTGGCAAAGATTTCGTGGATGGTTTGCCCATTTGCTGTCGCCGTGGCTGTAAAAATAAAAAGCAAGCGCCGCCCCATTGAAGATGGAACGGCGCCTGTTTTATCGGGCCTTTTTAAGAGAAATGAACCATGTTGCCCGTGTAATCAAAAGAGCCCTATATTATAATAGGTGTAGCCTCCGGACGGAAGGCTATAGTTTTACGTTCGAAATGTCAACCAGATTATTGACAATAGCATAGATGGTAAGGCCGGCAGCAGAGTGGATTTGCAGCTTTCGCGCAATGTTACGACGGTGTGTAATAACCGTGTTGATGGAAATACAGAGATGGTCTGCTATCTCTTTGTTCGTCATTCCCTGCACTAAAGCTACGATCACATCTTTCTCACGCTCCGACAATGTTTCCCTGTTTTCGGGCTGTTGACTAATCATGTTCGAAATCTTCACGCTTACATCGTCCTGTCTCGACAGCTTCTCAAGACGACGGATAGCGGGAATAAATATCTCGTCTTCAACGTGCGAGTGCTGGTCTAACCATTGTTCGCAGTTGTAAATATCATATAATGTGGCCGAAAGCTGGTTGTTATGCAAGCCGTCGGAGGGCAGATACTTGATAATGATGTTCTTAAGTTCGCGAAGCTTCTTGTCAATCTGGCCGTGATGTCGCGAAAAGGTTTCGATGTCATAATTGGAGGAAACGACGCCCTTTTCAAGGCCCTCAACATACGGGAACACCGTTTTCTCCTCATATTGCATGTGGTTTATCACCGTGTGTGAATACTCATCGTAAAGACGCATGATAAGACGGGCCAGATTATCATTCTCATCAAGCGCATTGACAAGCCCCTTACGGATGAACGGAAGTTCAAAATGGATATAATATTCGTGGCTGGCCTTGAGATAATGGAGCATGGTAGGGATAGACAATCGTTCAATATCGTCATACTCGCGATAGCCGTTTATCGTGAAGTTAACAATGGTAAGAAAAGTAAATGTGTCCACATTCTGTTCCTCACAAACCTCTTTTACCGTCTTGTCCCCAAAGCCGAGGTTGATGCCAAACGAGCCAAGGCTCTGCAAAATATTATAATTATCCTGTATAATAGAGATTAAACTATCAGTAGCTTCATACATCTTATGGTTCTTCATCCTTGCATCTTATTTTAGTTTTCCTTTTGCAAAATAAATAAAAAAAGGCGAGAGGTACGCAATCTTGTCCTTAATATTTATGTACAAAATACAAAAAATACCTATTTATAAGGATACAGGGCTTTACTAACTTTTGGGTATTGCGGCTATAATAAAGACTGCGTAATTTTGCAATCAGAAAAGAGGAAGACTCTTAAAAGTCCTTAAGATAAGGAGTGCAGTGATGGTTGCCACTCCCGTACATCACGGAAAGATGGAGACAAGGCTACGATTCCATGCAAATTCTACGCCGGAATCTGATCACGTGAAGGCGAGACCGCAAACAGAAAACTGCACTCTCCTCTTTCTCTGGACAAATAAAATTTATTGTAAATCATGAAGATTTTAACAACAAGCGTTCTTTCAGGATTATGCTTTTTGGCAAGCACTTCTACAGCTTGCGCTCAGGTAAACGCAGCTGATTCGGTGATGAGCCACGCAGGTGGGCACCGTCTCAGTGTGGGAGGATATGGCGAAGTGGTCTACTCACGCAACTTTTACAGTGACAATGTTTACCGTTATTCAGAACCCTCAAAATATAAAAAGGATGGCTCGCATGGCCGTTTTGACATCCCCCACGCCGTTGTTTATTTAGGATACGACTTCGGAAAGGGATGGAGCATGGGCACAGAGATTGAGTTTGAGCATGGAGGAAGCGGCTCTGCCTATGAGCGCGAATATGAGGAAGGAGGCGAATGGGAAGTTGAAACCGAAAAGGGAGGCGAGGTAGAACTGGAGCAATTCTGGCTGCAAAAGAGCTTTTCGCGCGCCTTTAACCTGCGGGCAGGCCACATCGTTGTACCCGTAGGACTGAACAATTCGCACCATGAGCCCCTGAACTTCTTTACGGTTTATCGACCAGAAGGGGAAAACACGATACTACCTTCCACCTGGCACCAGACGGGTGTAAGCCTTTGGGGACGCTTCTCAAAGTTTAAATATGAGCTGCAATTCCTCGAGGGGCTTGATGCCATGCACTTTGATCGCGACGGCTGGATTCACAAAGGGGCGCACAGTGCTTTCGAATTTGAACCGGCAAGTAAATATGCTGTAGCCGCCCGCGTTGACTATTATGCCATGCCTGGCTTCCGTATCGGTTTGAGCGGATATTATGGCCACTCAATCAACAACACGTTAATGAACGACTCGCAAGAAAGTCTTGCGGGTGCTGTAAGTATAGGGAGCTTCGACTTTACGTGGAACCGCAACAACTGGATCGTGCGCGGACAGGCCACCTATGGACATCTCGGTAATGCCTATGACGTAAGATACCTGTCAGGCCGCAGCACAAAGACAAGCCCCTACTCATCATCAGAAGTAGGTAAAAACGCTGTAGCCATTGGCGTTGAAGCAGGTTATGACGTATTCTCGCAGATAGAAAGCCTACGTGCCGACAATCAGAAAATGTATCTCTTTGGTCGCTACGACTATTACAATCCTTACATTCGCGATGCCCGTCAGGCCGCTTATCCATATGAAGAAAAGCATGTTCTGCACTTTGGTGTAAACTATTATCCACTGCCGCAAATCGTAGTGAAGTGCGAATACAGTCATCGTTTCCTAAAGAGTCCGTACAACAGAGAACCTTCCTTGAACATAGGCATCGCTTATGAAGGGTTCTTCCTTTAATATTTATTTCCAGAAATTCAACATTAAACTTCTTAATAAATTCACAATGAAAAAGCTATTCAAGTATGCTTTGCTCTTTGCTGCAGCAGGCACAATGACATTTGGTTTCGGCAGTTGCTCTGACAACAACGACGAACCAGGCGGCGGAACAAACAAAGCCACAGAAGAAGAGGTATTCCTTGGCAAAGTTCTCAACACCTACGTCAATGCTACCGTGAACCCCACTTATAAGGACATGGCAACCCATGCCGAAACACTTTATGCACAGATGAAGGCGCTTCGTGACGCCGTTGAGCACGGCAATGCCACAGAAGCTCAGGTAAAAGCTGCGTGCGACTCGTGGACAAAGGCCCGCGCTGCATACGAAAGCAGTGAGGCTTTCCTTTTAGGTGCCGCAAATGATTATGACGTTGACCCACACATTGACACATGGCCTCTTGACCTTACTTCTCTGCACAAGTTGCTTACCAGTTCGGATTTGTCACAGTATACTACTGATAACGACGATGATAACATCAACAATGCACACAACAACTTAGGTAATAACCGTCTCGGTTTCCATGCAATTGAGTTCGTAATCTTCCGCGACGGTCAACCCCGTGCAGTATCATCGTTCAACAATACTTTTGACGATTATAACGATCGCGTGAATTTTACCGATGTCAAACCTATTGATGAGCTCAAGTATGCCGTAGCAGTAGCCGGCGATTTAATGTATTCTATCTACGAATTGGAAGTGTGCTGGAGTGGCGGTACTGATGCACACAAGAAAGCCCTCATCGATTTAGAGTGGAAGACTACGATGCCATCGAGCGACAAAACCTATGGCTGGAATATGACCAATGCAGGCCAGGCAGGAAGTATTTATACAACTATTAAGGGCGCGGTATCGGCTATTCTCGTAGGTGATAAGGGCTGTGTAGGAATCAGCGACGAGGTAGGGCAGACCAAGATGGGCAAGCCTTACGGTCTTGGTACTACGCCAGAAAATCAGCAATCTGACCCCAACTATATCGAATCACCTTTCTCTCACAACTCTTTACACGACTTCTGGCACAATATTCAGAGCATCAACAACACCTGGAATGGGAAGTATGATATTGACAACACGTCAACAACAGTTGCAGAATACAGCTTTGCAAGCTACTTCAAAAAGTATAATCCGGAAATGGGTACGAAAGTTCAGAATGCCATCAACAAGACACACAAGGCCATTAAAGCCTGTCCGGAGCCTTTCGTTAAAAACTATGATAAGACCCATCCTGAAGTAAAGGCAGCTATTGATGCGTGCCAGGAGCTCTCTACCGTGCTTAACGATGCTAACGATTACATCCAGAAGCGCAAAAAATAAAGTAATGACGTAAAGCTCTCCTTTATGATAAGGGAGAGCGATAAAAATCAAAAACATGAAGAATTATCTTTTAATGCTTTCTCTCGGAGCATGGGCTGTAACGTCGTTTACGGCCTGCTCTGACGAGAATATCGACCCTTCCGCACGGACAAGCTGGCCAAAGGACTCGCTTGGTGTGTTCACTCCGGCTGAATGGTTACCTGGTGGAGAGAAGGGAACTACAAGCAATGAGCAGGGCTGTTACTCAAATCCTGTTCCACAAATACAGGATAATGCGCGTCTCTATACGACGTTCAAGAGTGGTGAGCTATTCTTTGAGCACGATGCAAATACCTTTGTAAAGCCTTTCTGGGGCCTGGGGCCGGCTTATGTCCGTTCCGGTTGTGAATACTGTCACCCCTCTTATGGTCACGGGAAACGGCAGAATAAGTATCGTGCCAACGAAATGGGCAACGGATACTTACTTGTGATTTATCATCCGACTGCAGGCTCTGATGCCAACGGTAAGCCTTATGCAGCAAACAGTTACATTACAGAAGTAACCGGCATGCCGCAGACAAAGGCAGTAGCTCCTTTCAAGGCGCCAATTGAAGAAAGCGGTATTCATATTACATGGAAAGCGGCAACTGACGAACATGGCAACAAGTTTCCCAATGGAGAAAGCTATAGTCTAACCTATCCTGACGTGTACATTGACCGCGATGCTTTCAATACCGACCCGAAACCAGACAATTATGCTGTTCGCCTTGAGTCGACCATCGGCATGTATGGCACCGGTCTGCTTGACGCAATCAGTCAGGATTCGATGAAAGTTCAATACCAACGCGAAGCCCTTCACGCCACTCTTAACCCCGGAATGTGGAATGCTGGCGCTAACGATTGGGCACCAACAGCATGGTATACTTTAGCCGACGGAACCAAGCGCGTCAAGAAATTCACTTACGCTATGACGCGTGCAGCTCTGCTTGACGGCCCAGGTGCAAATGCTATCTGGAACATTACCAATGTAACACGCTCTGACCGCCACTACCTTTACACTTCAAAGGCGTGGGCTAAAAAGATGAGCGAGGACGAAGATGTGATAAAAGACATCCAGAAAGAGGGACAATCCCTGACCTCTCTGCTGCATCCTTATTATGCCGATGGTACGAAAGAGGGTATCTCAAAGATGGTAAACAAACTGCTCGGACTGAATACTAACACAGCCGCCAACCGCGCCGACTATGAGAAATACTTCGTTAATGGTGCACCATGGAATCATCATGAGGAGATGAGTGACGAGAATTTCTACGCCTTTGCCGTATGGCACCGTGGACTTGCTGTGCCTCGTGCCCGCAACCTTGATACAGAAGAGGTTCAGCGTGGCAAAAAGCTCTTCTACGCTATGGGCTGTACCCATTGTCACCGGCCGTCGTGGACCATCAAGGACGACACCGGATGGCTCGACCCCATATCACGTAAGTTCTGCTCCTTAGGCAATGGAATGCCCGAGTATAGCAACACCGTTATCTGGCCTTATACCGACCTTGTGCAGCACCGCATGTTCATGGAGAACGACATTCGCACCGGTTGGTGTCGCACAACACCATTGTGGGGTCGTGGACTTTCTATTCAGGAAACCGGCGAAGGTTGCCGTCTTCACGACAATCGCGCACACAATGTTGTTGAGGCCATTATGTGGCACGGCTACAGTAAGAAAAGCGACGCCTATGCTGCAGCACAGAAATTCTATCGCTTGAGCAAAGCTGACCGCGATGCTGTTGTAGCTTTCATCAACGCAATTTAATGTTATCTTTCTATATCCGCCAGACAAAGCATCAGTTTGTCTGGTGGATTTTTGCTACTTGTAACATACACTTTATTTCCCATTTATTAATTATGAGAAAACTTTTTCCTCCCCTCGTATTCCTCTTGCTGATGGCCTTAGCATCATGTAGCAGTAATAGTGAAGACGGGAACGGCAATAATGGTGGGGCTCTTTCGTTGGAAGAAGTTCTCATAAACTGTATTGACCACACCATTATCCCTCAAAATGCAAAGACAGCCCTGTATGCAGACTCGGTTTATAACAGCATAACAGCCCTTGAACATGGCCGTTATGCTCAGGAACAAATTAACCGTACGGCAAAACTTTTCCTCGCCATGCGCCTGGCTTATGAGCAAAACGAGGGATTCTTCCTTGGAGCCAATACCAATTATAACATTGATACAGACATCAACAATTGGCCGCTCGACCATCTTGCTTTCGACCAACTCATGACAAGCCAAAAGAGTTTAGCCTCGCTCGAAGGCAACTCTTCGTCCGTCGTCGGCTTCCATGCCCTGGAATATATCTTCTTTAGAGACGGCCACATTCGTAGATTCTCTGCAATTACTGAAAGGGAATTGACCTATGCAAAAACACTTATCGGACACCTGCGGTTGAAGCTATTCCAGGCCGAATGTGGCTGGAGCGGTGACGATAGCAAGGGGCATGTTACACTGCTTAAGCGCAACGGAGTTCCCTATTTGGCTCCTGACGGAACCACATATCGCAGTTACATGCTTGCCCGTTACACTACAAAACAGTTAGCCGCAGCCCTGATTACGGGCGACCATGGTCTTGTAGGTGAAGCCGATGAGATAGCTTATACAAAACTTTTAAGGCCATTCTCCTCCGATTCTACCTATATTGAATCACCTTACAGCCAGACATCATTGGCCGATTTGGAGTGTAACCTGCGAAGTATATGCTCTGTATGGTATGGTAATACTGATGGATCAACCCGACAGGGCAAAGTATCGTTCGACGCATACTTTCAGAAGAACAACCAGACACTGGCCACACGGGTAGAACAACAGTTACAGAAGTGCGACAATGCACTACACAAAATCCCTACTCCCTTTGTAAATCACTGTCACGACAACAGTGTCAAGGAGGCAAGCGATGAGTTTATAGCTCTGTCTGCTGTGCTTAACGAGGCTGGAGATTACATTCAGTCTCATTAGGCAAAAAGGTCGAAACATGACGGCCTTATATCAATTTCAGTATGAACAAAAGCATTATGATAAAAAAAATAACAGCGGTATTATACGTTCTCATCATCGTATTGATGGCCACTGCCTCGGTTATAGAGAACTACAAAGGCACGCCGTTTACCCACCTATATATATATGGAAGCTGGTGGTTTAGTCTGACGTGGGCTTTGCTCACAGGTTTCGGCACAGCCTATATCTTGAAGCAAAAGGTCAGGAAATGGGATGTTCTGTTGCTTCATCTTTCGTTTATCGTTATCCTTGTCGGCGCTTTGCTTACGCATACGCTGTCGTATAGTGGCATCGTGCACATACGCGGCGACCAGCCTACAAATCAATATACCGAAATGATTTCGATGGAGAACTCCGAGGCTCACACGCTTCCTTTCTATGTAAGGCTTGATAAATTCGATGTAAAATACCATAGCGGAACCGAGGCTGCAGCCGATTATACCACGCACTTTTCGATTATTGACGGTCCCAATACCGTGCATGCAAAGGTGTCAATGAACCATGTATTCAACTACCGTGGCGTGCGATTCTACCAAGCCAGCTACGATACCGACAGCATGGGCAGCTATTTAAGCGTCAACAGCGACCCGTGGGGGGTAACCGTTACTTACACTGGCTATGCCATGTTGTTCTTTGCTCTGCTCTGGCTGCTGATTGACCCAAAGGGAACTTTCCGCCGAATGCTCGCCTCACCGTTACTGAAAAAGGGAGCTCTGACAATTGTATTATTGACCATTTTGAGCTTCATACCTCATCTATCTCGTGCTGCAACCACCATTGACAAGGCCACGGCTACAAGCTTTGGCAATCTTTTTGTCAACTACAACAACCGTATTTGCCCGCTTCAAACGTTGGCGATCGACTTCACCAATAAAATTTATGGCAAACGCTACTATGGTGATGCCACTGCCGAACAGGTATTGATGAGCTGGATTTTCTACGGCAACGAATGGAACAATGAGCCTGTTGTCAAGGTGAAAAACAGCGAAATGCGCTCACGTTTCGGCCTTCCAGAATACACTTGCCTGAATGCTTTCTTCCACGATGGCGAATATATCCTCGGGCGCTATGCCGTCGAATATCAGCAAGGACAGACTGATGGTTTCCACAAAGCATGCGCAGAGATGGACAGCAAGATAACACTCATCATGCAGTTACAGCAGGGAAGTCTGCTCACTATATTGCCCGACACCCGAGCCGGCAAAACAACGTGGTACTCTCCAGCCGACAGTCTTCCGCCCCGTCTGGGACGAACGAAGATACTGTTCTTCAAGAACATCTTCCCCATGCTATACAGCCAGATTGCCTCCGGACAAGAAGGCAATACCCGCCTGCTCATTGACAAGCTGGCCCTATATCAGCGAAAGAATGCCGGAAGCAGCTTACCGTCAGCCCGGCAGGTAAAAGCCGAACGCATTTATAATGCAATACCTTTTGCCACCGTGCTTTTCATGGTGAACCTTACCTTAGGTCTCATTGCCCTCCTGCTGACTATCCGCAGAATGACAGCAGAACCGAAGCCGGAGCTTTCTGCCAGACAGAAACTTCTGAACCGTTGTTTGCTTGGCATGCTGACGCTGTCGTTCCTTGCCCTTTCTTTCACATTGGCGTTGCGTTGGCTTATATCAGGCAACATACCTTTAAGCAACGGGTACGAATCAATGCTGGCCGTTGCTTGGTTTGTTCAGCTGTTAAGCATCGCCGCTTACCACAAAGCGCACATTGTGTTAGTATTCGGTTTTCTGCTCTCCGGCCTCTTCCTGCTGGTAAGCCACATCTCACAGATGGACCCTGCCATAGGCCAGATGATGCCCGTTCTCAACTCACCGCTGTTAAGTATACACGTCAGCATCATCATGATGAGCTATGCTCTGCTTGCACTTACGTTTATATGCGGACTGACGGCTGTCATCATCATGGCCGTTGACCGCCTGCGTCACACTACAAAAACCATAGATCCGCGCGCAAATATGCAGGTGGAGAGCCTGCAAGTGCTTAGCCGTCTCTTCCTTTATCCTGCCGTCACTACCATGGGCCTGGGCATCTTCATCGGTGCAATATGGGCTAATATAAGCTGGGGAACGTACTGGAGCTGGGACCCGAAGGAAACATGGGCGCTCATTACCTTTATGATTTATGCCGTGGTTCTGCACACACAGAGTTTACCCGCACTCAGCAAGCCCGGAGCTTACCATCTCTATATGATTATCGCTTTCCTGAGTATTATCATGACTTACTTCGGTGTGAACTACGTTTTAGGCGGCATGCACTCGTACGCATAAGCCTTATCCGCAGCACCAAAAACAATTACCCCGCCATTCTCCAAACGTAGAATGGCGGGGTAAACCTTTTTATGCTGTTCAGGTTGTGAGCCTGACCGCATGCCTTACTTGGCGTAAGCTACCGAACGCGTTTCGCGAATGACGGTGATTTTCACCTGACCCGGGTAGGTCATCTCATTTTGAATCTTCGTCGCTATTTCGTCACTCAGCTTCGTGCTTTCCTCATCGGTCATCTTATCAGCGCCTACAATCACGCGAAGTTCGCGCCCGGCCTGTATAGCATAGGTCTTTGTTACACCGGGATAACTCATGGCAATGGCTTCAAGATCGTTCAAACGCTTGATATAGGCTTCTACAATCTCGCGACGTGCACCAGGTCGAGCACCCGAAATGGCATCGCAAACCTGTACGATTGGCGCCAGCAACGTCTTCATTTCCACCTCATCATGGTGAGCGGCAATGGCGTTGACAATATCAGGTTTCTCCTTGCAGCGCTCGGCCATCTTGGCTCCGAGCAATGCGTGTGGCAGCTCACTCTCCTCATCGGGTACCTTACCGATGTCGTGAAGCAAGCCTGCACGCTTGGCCTTTTTAGGATTAAGCCCCAGCTCTGACGCCATAACGGCACACAGATTAGCGGTCTCGCGGGCGTGCTGCAACAGGTTCTGGCCATACGAAGAACGATATTTCATCTTTCCGATAATGCGGATAAGGTCAGGATGCAGGCCGTGAATACCCAGGTCGATAGCCGTGCGTTTACCCGTCTCTATGATTTCGTTCTCAAGCTGTTTCTTCACTTTCGCAACCACTTCCTCTATGCGGGCCGGATGGATTCTGCCGTCGGCTACCAGCTGATGCAGCGCAAGGCGGCAAACCTCACGGCGTACGGGGTCGAAGGCAGAGATGACAATCGACTCAGGTGTGTCGTCAACGACGATCTCTACACCCGTTGCAGCCTCAAGGGCACGGATGTTACGGCCTTCACGTCCTATGATACGGCCCTTCACTTCGTCGTTGTCAATATGGAAAACGCTTACAGAATTTTCGATAGCCGTTTCAGTAGCCACACGCTGAATAGTCTGTATAACTATCTTCCTGGCCTTCTGGTTGGCATCCAGCTTGGCCTGATCAACCACCTCATTGATATAGCTTGCCGCATCCATGCGGGCCTTGTCCTTCATGCTTTCAATCAGGCGGTTCTTGGCTTCCTCGGCAGAGAGGCCCGAAAGCTCTTCCAGCTTGACGCGCTCCTGCTCAACCATCTTCTCCAGATCCTGCTGTCTTGAGGCCAGCAGCTTTTTCTCATTCTCTATCCTTACCTGCTCCTGCTCGACCTCTTCCTTGCGGCGGCCAAGTTCTTCCTGACGCTGGTTAAGCGATATTTCGCGCTGTTTCAGCCGGTTTTCGCCCTGCTGAATCTTCTGGTTGCGCTGCTGCACTTCCTTCTCCAGCTCGCTTTTCTTGTTCAGGAACTTCTCTTTTACCTCGAGCAGTTTTTTCTCTTTGATGACGTCTGCGTCCCTTTTGGCCGCATCCATCAACTGATTATATTTCCCGTTAATGATGTAACGGAAAACGGCATAGCCGACAATCCCACCTATAATCAAGGCGACTGCGACTGCGATCATTGTACCTGTCATTTATATTTATAGTTATAAGTTATTCTCTTTTGAGCATATCACTTCGTCTTCAACTCGGTTTCAATCTCGGAAGTCAGCTGCCGGAGAATATCGTCATAAGGCTTGGTGTCGTTGCGCTGCAGCTCTCTCTGCAGGCGAAGCCCAAGGTCTATCATTGCGAAATAGGTAACTTCCATATCGCTTTTAATACCCTTGAAGTTGGAATAATACACATTCAGGAGCTCGTTGATGAGCTCCGCGTCTCTACGGTACAGCGGTTCGTCCGCACGCGGAACCTTAACTGTCACCTCGGTATCGTAGATATGCAGCCTTATGGTAATCTTGTTCTGTTCGTCTTCCGGCATCTTTTCCGTTACTTTCCACTCAGTAGCGTGATACACTTATTGATATCTCTGATAAGCTTGTTTACTCTTTTGCGCGACGTTTCAAGGTCACCGTCGGTCACTTCGAGCATTTTTGCCATCTTCAGCGTGTCATAATCGCGCCGGACGCACGAGAGTTTCTCATCTACTTCACGAAGCCTTCTGTCACGCTCGTCAACCATTGCGGAAAGCCCTGCGTTCTCTTTCTTCAGTTCCTGATACTGAAGAAGCATCTGCCTTACGCGGGTAGCGAAAGTGTTGATAAGCTTTTCGTCAGCGTCCATAACGATGTATTTGCTTGCAAATTTAACTTTTTAAAATGACTCTGCCAAGCATTCCGGCTTAAATCTTTACTTGAACGGCCAGAAAAAACCTGCGTCGGGTCATCGCCGGCCCAGCTTCTTCTCGGCAGCTTCAGCCTCTTCCTGCGACGGCTTGGGCTCTTTCTTGGCCAGCATTACCACCTGAAAGACGAAGTCGGTTATCCACTTTTCCGAGAAATTAAGCTTCGTGTTGTATTTGCGAATACCCATGACGGCCTTGATGACGCCGGGGTCAGTGTAGCTGTTTTTCGTAAAAATGTCCTGCACGGTCTTGGCTGTCATGCTGTAGATGGCTTTCTTGAAGACGGACGGCACGCGAAGCTTGAACTTCATCAGATTGCCCATGAGCATCATCAAGTCCTGCGTAAAGTTCTGGAACTGCACCAGATAGACCTGCATATCGGGCAGTTTCTTGCAGTTGCGGCGCACACTCTGGTCGATTTCCTTAAAGAATTCGTCGTCGGTTTTGTATATTTCTTTCATCATCTTGCGGCAGTGGTTCTTCTCGCCTGTGCCCAGCTTGTTGTTCTGCGTAGGCACGTGCAGCGTGGTCTTGAACATGCGCAGGTCGGGCAGCATGGCCAGATTGGTAATGCCCAGCTGTGCAGCAAGCGATGCCTGGAAGTAAACACGAACGAGCGTCATGTAGTCCTGCATGCCGCCGGTCTTCTCTCCTGATTCTTTCTTACTGAAGATTTTAGATAATAATCCCATAACGAAATTTGTATTTTATTTTCCCTAATGCTTGAATAAATATGTGCAAAAATACAACAATATCGCGAGAAAGCAAAGGTTTGGCCCCGCAAAATGCCATATCTCTGCAAATGCAGCCCTGCGCAGTTGCATCGCAGAATAAAAGTCCCGCCGGCGTACAGCCTATGCCGTCACCCCCATACGCCGGTGTTGCGGCGGCCGCCGCACGGGCATGCTACGGCCGTCGTACACGCGTGCGACAGCCGTCATACGAACCATACCGCAGCCGCCGTACAACCGGCAAAAGTATGCAGCACGACGAGCCGCAGCGTGAAAATGGGCAGGGAAAAGCATTTTTCTCGGTTAAAGAAGCACAAATATCAATAATAATTCATATCTTTGCGACCTGATAGCATCGGGAGAGTTCTCATTACAGACACTTCAGTATTTACTTGTACAAGACATAAAACGCGCAAAATGAAAGGCATCGTCTTAGCCGGAGGGTCGGGCACACGCCTGTACCCTATTACCAAAGGTATCAGCAAGCAGCTCATACCCATCTTTGACAAGCCCATGATTTACTATCCCGTGTCGGTGCTGATGCTGGCCGGAATCAGGGAAATCCTCATCATTTCCACCCCTTACGATCTGCCCGCCTTCAGGCGTCTACTGGGCGACGGCAGCAGCTATGGCGTGCACTTTGAGTATGCCGAGCAGCCCTCGCCTGACGGTCTGGCACAGGCTTTCATCATCGGCAGGGAGTTTATCGGCAACGACAGCGCCTGCCTTGTTCTGGGCGACAACATCTTCTACGGCTCAGGCTTCACCGGAATGCTGCACGAGAGCGTGCGTCTGGCCGAAGAAGAGGGTAAGGCTTCGGTCTTCGGCTATTACGTCAATGACCCTGAACGCTACGGCGTTGCCGAGTTTGACAAAGACGGCAACTGCCTGAGCATCGAAGAAAAACCCATGCACCCGCGGAGCAATTACGCCGTCGTGGGTCTTTACTTCTATCCCAACAGCGTCGTCGATATAGCCCGAAACATCAAGCCCAGCGCCCGTGGAGAGCTTGAGATTACGACGGTAAACCAACAGTATCTCGCCTGTCGGAACCTGAAGGTGCAGACACTTCAGCGCGGCTTTGCATGGCTCGATACCGGCACGCACGACAGTCTGTCAGAAGCAAGCACCTTTATCGAGGTCATCGAAAAGCGCCAGGGACAGAAAATTGCCTGCCTCGAAGAGATTGCCTACAAGCAGGGATGGATATCGCGTGAGCGCTTGCTGGAAGAGGCAAAGCCCATGGCGAAGAACGCATACGGGCAGTATCTCATGCGGCTGGCTGACGAAACGAAATAATAAAATACCAAAATAGAAATGGAAGAAAGCAAGATTGCAGAGAACGTTTCTGCAAATCCTCAAACAAATGCCGACGAGCAAAAGGGCTTCTTAGACTTTGGCACGATCTACGCTACAGTGGTTTTGAACTGGAAGTGGTTCGTTCTTTCGCTCATCATCTGCCTGGGAGCCGCAGCCATTTACCTGCGCTACACCACTCCTGTTTACGAGGCTTCGGCAAAACTGCTGATAAAAGACAATGACGGAAGGACGGGCAGCCGGAACAATATGATGAATTCGGCAACGCTTGGAGTCATATCCAATTCGACCGGTATTGACAACGAGATGGAGATTCTGACCTCTCATTCGCTGGCCATTCAGGCGGTAAGAGACCTGAAACTATACACCAACTATTTCAGTATAGGCAAGGTAAAGGACATCATTCTGTACCACAACCAGCCCATTTCCGTCGATATCGATGCGGCTCACCTTGAGAAACTGAACGCCCCTGTCGACCTGATGATTGAGCGTGAAGGCAATACTTATCGTGTCACAGGACAGTATTATATCCCCCATAACGATGGTTCGTCAAGCGGTCCCTACGCTCTTGACAAGACGTTTGCCAAGTTCCCTGCCACCATCAACACGCGTGCCGGCATACTTTACTTTACTACCAACGGTATGAACCCGATGGCCGAGGGGCAGCAAATGAGGGTAAACATACAGTCGCCCAAGTATGCAGCCTACAAGTATGTGGGCAACTTGAGCGTAGGCCAGACCAACAAGGGTACCACCATTGCACTGCTTATACTCAAGGATGAGGTGCCGCAGCGCGCCGTCGACTTCCTGCGCCAGCTTGCCTTCTGCTATAACCGGCAGGCTAATGAGGACAAAAACGAGATAGCTGTGCGCACCGAAGAGTTTATCAATGGTCGTCTGGAGAAAATCAATGCAGAGTTAGGCAACACCGAAGGCCAGCTTGAGAACTACAAGAAAAGCAACCGGATGGTTGAGCTTAAGATGAACGCCACTCAGGCTCTCACCAATGCCGATACCTATTCACAGAAGCTTACCGAGGCCAATACACAGATTGCGCTGCTCAATGAAATGCGTGCTTACATGACCCGTTCAGGCAACAAGTATCAGCCTTTGCCCCTGAACATCGGGCTTACAGACCAGGCAACCAACACGCTTATTAAAGATTACAATGAGGTTGCGCAGAAACGTAACCTGCTGTTACAGAGTGCAAGCGAGAAATCGCCGTCGGTAATTCCACTCACTACACAGCTCGCCCAGCTTCAAAACGCCATCAAACGCGCATTGAATCAGGCCATGCGCAGCTCCCAGATTACGCGGAACTCGGTGGCTGCACAGGCCGGGAAGTATCAGGGACAGGTTGACCGATCGCCCGTTCAGGAGCGAATGCTCAACCAGATTGGACGTCAGCAGGAAGTCAAATCGGGGCTTTATCTGATGCTTTTACAGAAGCGTGAGGAGAACTCTATTTCCTTAGCTGCTACCGCCGACAAGGGAAAGCTGATTGATGATCCCGCTCCGGGCGGGAAGATCAGCCCGAAGGATACATACGTTTTGCTCATCGGGTTGCTTATCGGGCTGGCTTTACCTGCCATCATACTGCTTGTCATCCAGCTCTTCCGCTACAAGATTGAGGGACATGAAGACGTTGCACGCCTCACGAGACTGCCTATTCTGGCCGACGTTGCCGTCGCATCAGAGGTGGCTAAGGACAAGGCCGACATCGTCATTCACGAGAATCAGAACAACATGATGGAGGAAATCTTCCGCTCAATGCGCACCAACCTGCTCTTCATGATGAAAGAAGGACAGAAGGTTATCATGTGTACGTCAACCAATTCAGGCGAGGGAAAGACTTTCAATGCGGGCAATCTGGCCATGTCTTTCGCCCTGCTGGGGAAGAAAGTGCTGCTGATAGGTCTTGACATCCGCAAGCCACGACTGGGTCAGCTCTTCGAACTGAACGACACGGCACACGGCATTACCAACCTCCTCATTAAGGAAAGCCCTACCGAAGAGCAAATAAAGCAACAGATTTTACCATCAGGAATCAACGACAATCTCGACATAATGACGGCCGGTCCCATACCTCCGAACCCTGCCGAACTTGTGGCACGTCCAAGCCTTGACATCATCATGAAACAGCTGCGTGAGATGTACGACTACATCATTATTGACACAGCACCGGTAGGTCTCGTCACCGACACACTGGCCATTGGACGTGTCAGCGATGCCACGGTATATGTATGCCGCGCCGACTATACCCCGAAGGAGAGCTTCGAACTGATAAACGGCCTCGCCATGGAGCAGAAATTGCCGAACATCAGCATCGTAATAAACGGCATCGATATGTCGAAAAAGAAGCACAGCTACTATTATGGCTACGGGCGATATGGCCGTTATGGAAGATACGGACGCTATGGAAGCTACGGCAAGTATGGCCATTACAAGGGCTATGGCAGCTACGGAAGCTACGGCAATTACCAGGGAAGCCACTACGGTGACGCAAACGACAATTCGGTTAAACGATAATGGCAACGATAGCTGTAGACTTTGACGGTACCATCGTTAAGCACCGTTATCCCGAAATAGGAGAAGAAATCCCGTTCGCTACCGACACGCTCCGCATGCTTATTCGTGAGCACCACCGGCTCATTCTGTGGACAGTGCGCGAAGGAAAGCTCCTGCAGGACGCCATCGACTGGTGTCATGAGCGGGGCGTTGACTTCTGGGCGGTAAACCGTGACTATCCCGAAGAGGAAGCCGAAAAGAACAATCACTTCAGCCGTAAGGTGAAAGCCGATTACTTTATCGACGACCGGAACATCGGAGGACTGCCGGAATGGGGCCAGATTTACCGCATCATCCACGAACATAAAAGCTATGCCGACGTCATCAGAGAGGGTTTTGGCGAGACTTCCGGGCAGGATGTTCCCCGAAAAAAGCACTGGTGGCAGTGGTAAAAACCACGCCGTCCAGACAATATTAAAGCCATAAAACCAAAAGGGCACGCAACGATTGCGTGCCCTTTTGGTTACCGGAACACCTCGAACATGTAAAAAACCATGGCATGTCAGCCCCTTATTCCACAACGAATAATGCGCCCAAGCGTCATAAAAACACCGCAAACGGCGATTCTTGAAACTTTTTAGTAACTTTGTATCCTATAATATAATAAGGTATATGGAAAAGAAAGACTTGAGAATCATATTCATGGGAACCCCCGAGTTTGCCGTAGGCACATTGAAAAGACTGGTTGAAAGCGGATACAATGTGGTGGCCGTGGTGACCCAGCCCGACAAGCCCGTCGGACGTCATCAGGACAATTTGCAGCCCTCCGCGGTGAAACGATATGCACTGGAGCACGATATTCCCGTGCTTCAACCCATAAAAATGAAAGACCCCGACTTCGCAGAGCAGCTGGCTTCCTATAAGGCCGACCTGCAGGTTGTGGTGGCCTTCCGCATGCTTCCCGAAATAATCTGGAGCATGCCACGTATGGGCACGTTCAACGTCCACGCCGCACTGCTGCCGCAATATCGCGGTGCGGCCCCCATCAACTGGGCCATCATCAACGGCGAAACCGAAACGGGAGTCACCACATTCTTCCTCGACAAGAACATCGACACGGGGCGCATTATCCTTCAAAAGCGCTTCTCCATCCCCGAAGACGCCAATGCAGAATACGTCTATGACGGCTTGATGAAGCTCGGTGCCGACATAGCCGTGGAAACCATTGACCTTGTTCTCAAGGGCAACGGCACGGTAAAGGCTACCGAACAGGACGAATGGATAGACAGAGAACAGCCGCAAACACTGCACACCGCGCCGAAAATATTCAAGGAAACCTCCCAAATCAGCTGGGCCCGGCAGGCGCAAAGCGTGCACAACTTTGTACGCGGGCTGTCACCTTACCCCGGGGCCTGGACCACGCTACACACCAGTAACGACGCCAAAACGGAGGGAGCCGTGCTTAAAATCTTCAAAACCCAGAAAACCCATGAGCCTACAAACAGCGAGACGGTAGGCACAATCAGGGTAGAAAAGGGCCATCTCTACATCGCTACAGCCGATAACTGGATAGAAATCACGGAATTACAGCTCGCCGGCAAGAAGCGTATGACGGCCCGCGACTTCCTTAACGGCAACAAGAATATGTCAAGCTGTCACGTAGAATAGCCCCTAAACGCATGGCCTCAACGGCGGGAAAAACCTGCCTTTACATCGTAAAGTACACTCCCCTGTTACATAAACACAAAACCCTTACGACGTAAAGGCAAACCCCTTAAGCATAAAGGCCCGCCGATTACGCCATAAAGGCGAAACGATTACATCGTAAAGACGAAACGATTACGACGTAAAGACAAACCCTTTACATCGTAAAGACAACGCGATTACGGCGTAAAGGGACCGACCTTTTTCGCTATTCCGTCTCCCTTTACCCCATAAAAAAGCCTCTCCAAGAGCTGAAACTCTCGGAGAGGCTTATGTTTTTTATGTTATTTCAGGCCGGTTTACAAATCCCAACCCACTGCAGAGGCACCCAGAACAGCGGCAGAACCACCGTCCAGACTGCTTACAAGGAACTTGGCTCTGCCCTTGAAAATCTTCAGAACATGCTCATCATAGCTCTTCTTGATGGGGTCCATGAGCAGGCTTCCCGCCTTAGTCAGCCCGCCAAAGAAGATAAAGGCCTCGGGCGAAGAGAAGGCAGCAAAGTCGGCGCACGCAGCACCCAGCATCTCTCCAGTGAATTCATAGATATGCTTTGCCAGAGCATCGCCCTTTTCTGCCGCAAGACTCACCTCGAGAGAAGTAATGTCTTCAGGCTTCATGTCGCGCAACAGCGAAGGCTCGTCCGTCGTTTCCAACAGCTCGCGTGCCGTACGTGCCACGCCCGTTGCCGAGCAATAGGCCTCCAGACAGCCCTTACGGCCACAGCCACACTCGCGTCCGTTCTCGCGAATCATGGTTACATGGCCCAGCTCTCCGGCAAAACCGTCACTGCCATAAACCACCTGACCATTGACAACAATGCCTGAACCAACGCCGGTTCCCAGCGTAATGTCGATGAAATTCTTCATGCCACGGGCAACGCCGTAAGTCATTTCGCCGACAGCTGCCGCGTTGGCGTCGTTGGTTAAACCTACAGGAATGCCGAGCTTCTTGGAGAACATGTCAGCCAATGGCACAATACAGTTGTGCCCCCATGAAAGGTTTGCTGCGAACTCTATAGTGCCCTTGTAGTAGTTTCCGTTAGGGGCGCCTATACCCATAGCCTTGATTTTGTCGATGCCCCCAACCTGATCGATGATAATCTGCAGTGCTTCTACTGAGGCATTCACATAGTCGTCCACATTGTCATAAGCCTGTGTCTTGATAGCTGTCGTAGCTTTAATCTCGCCACGAGAGTCTACAATACCGAAGACTGAATTGGTACCACCGAGGTCTAAGCCAATAACATACGGTTTTAAAATCAGTTGTTCCATTCTTTTTATTTTCTTTATGATTTAGTTATTAGTCCTTCAACGTTCAACAAAAGGCCGTGCCGGTTTTTCTTTTAAGCCTGAAAATCAGGGCGATTCCCACGTAACCTATATACGTTTATAAGGCAAAGTTAATAAAACATTTGGGAAAATAAAGCGAAAATGAAATTTTTAATAAACATTTGTGGGAATATAAAAGATTTGCTATCTTTGCGTAAGATTGCAAGAGATATGACACAGGAAGAAGACATTAGGAATGCCGTTAAAGTACTTCGCGAAGGTGGTATCATTCTTTATCCCACAGATACCGTATGGGGCATTGGCTGCGACGCTACCAATGCCGAGGCAGTAGCCAAAGTTTATAAGATAAAACATCGTAACGATTCCAAGGCATTGATTTGCCTTGTCGATTCAGATGCGCGCCTGCAACGCTACGTCCGCAACGTTCCGGCCGTGGCATGGGACTTGCTTGACGCTGCCACAAAGCCAACAACAGTTATACTGGACAGTGCCGTTAACCTTGCATCCAATCTGATTGCCGAAGACGGAAGCATTGCCCTTCGCATTACAAAGGAGCCTTTCTCACACGAGCTGTGCTACCGTTTCCAGAAGGCTCTCGTGTCGACAAGCGCCAATATCAGCGGTGAGCCCGCCGCACAGAACTACAAAGACATAGCCCAAGAACTCCTCGACAGCGTTGATTATGTATGCTGGTCGCACCGACAGGAACACAACCCCCATACTCCGAGCAGCATCATCAGGCTTAAACCTGACGGCGAAGTAACCATCATCAGAAAATAAATGCTGGATAGAGTTATTGCCTGGCGGGAGAAAAGCCTTACCGACCGCCAAATGACGTCGGTACTGGCACTCTTTATCGGTTTTCTGGCTTCGGTGGCGGGGTATGTTCTTCATTCCCTTATCAGCCTTATACAACGGCTGCTTACCGAAGACTTTGTGCCCTATGCCGCCAACTGGCTCTACCTTGTCTTCCCCGTTATCGGCATATATCTTACCATGCTCTTTATTAAATATGTTGTACGTGACAACATATCGCATGGCATTACACGTGTGCTTTATGCCATCTCTTCAAGGCGATCGAAGCTTCGCGGGCACAATTGCTGGTCGTCAATCGTGGCTTCTGCCATTACCATTGGCTTTGGAGGATCAGTAGGTGCCGAGGCGCCCATCGTGCTTACAGGCTCTGCAATCGGTTCCAGACTGGGGCAACTCTTCCATGTGGACAAGCGTACGATGATGCTTCTTGTAGGTTGTGGCGCATCCGCTGCAATATCAGGTATCTTCAAGGCCCCCATAGCAGGTTTGGTCTTTACGCTTGAAGTGCTGATGATTGACATGACAATGTCGTCACTTGTACCTATTCTCATCAGCAGCATTACGGCAGATATCTTCTCTTATCTTTTCACGGGGACCTCCACTCTCTTTGCTTTTCACATTGATGGTGCGTGGAGCGTAGAGCGCGTTCCCGGAACATTGCTGTTAGGAATATTCTGCGGTTTAGTGAGCCTTTACTTTATGAGGACCATGACCTGGTGCGAAGGGAGATTCGCCCGCCTCAAGGAACGCCCCTACATACGGCTGCTCACCGGCGGTCTTGTCCTTAGTACGCTTATCTTTCTCTTCCCCTCTCTGTACGGAGAAGGATACGATACCCTCGGTCTTCTCATCAGCGGGAAGACGCCTGCCGACTGGCAACAGGTTATGAATGGCTCGTTATTCTACGGGCATGGCGAGCTGTTGGCGCTGTACATATTCCTTGTCATGATGACGAAAATATTCGCGACCTCCTCTACAAATGGGGCTGGAGGCTGTGGCGGAACGTTTGCACCGTCGCTCTTCGTCGGTGGATTCGCCGGATTTTTATTTGCCCGCCTGTGGAACATGCAGCAAATAGGAATATACCTTCCTGAAAAGAACTTCACGCTTTTAGGTATGGCCGGTGTCATGGCTGGCGTCATGCATGCCCCGCTTACAGGCATTTTTCTAATCGCAGAAATAACGGGAGGGTATGCCCTTTTCGTGCCATTGATTATCGTCAGCGTAGTAAGTGTAATGGTTATTTCAATCTTCGAGCCCCACAGTATCTATGCCATGCGTCTGGCCCGTGAAGGGAAACTTCTCACCCATCATACTGACAAGAGCGTACTTACGCTGATGAATATGGACTCGGTTATTGAGAAAAGTGTAACCCATGTGAAGCCCGACCTGCCACTTAGCCTATTGGTAAACGTGCTCACCTCAAGCGATTTTAACTTCCTGCCCGTCGTAGACGATTCAGGGCGACTGCTGGGTGAGATAGACATCATGAAAGTAAGGCACATTGTTTTCCGCACCGAGCTATACCAGCGCTATCATGCCAGCCAGCTCATGACGCCGGTACCTGCCATACTTTACCAGAACGAGCCCATGGAAGACGTCATGAAAAAGTTCGACGAAACAGGCGCTTATGCCCTGCCTGTTGTCGATATCAATAACCTGCTTATAGGTTATATCACGCGGCAAAGGCTCTACAGTGTTTACCGGCAGCTCGTTGCCGACTACTCTACCGAATAGTTTTTATGCTCCCTTTCATTGTCCGGTAACAACGTAAAGAGACTAAAAACCGGACCATTCTTACCCAATTGTCAGATAAAAAAAGTAACTTTGCAGGCTGAATTATGCCATTTCCGATTAAAATAGATTTGTTAGAGTTAGTTCTAAAGGGAATCATCATAGGTGTCATAGCCTCTGCGCCAATGGGACCTGTGGGCATCTTGTGCATACAACGCACCTTGAAAAAGGGACGCTGGTACGGTTTCGTAACCGGCATTGGAGCCGCCTTAAGTGATATTATCTACGCCTTGATAACCGGTCTGGGCATGAGTTTCGTAATGGATCTCATCACAAATCCTACTAATAAGTTCTGGTTGCAGATATCAGGAAGCGTTGTTCTGATGCTCTTCGGCGTCTATTGCTGGAAGAGTAACCCGGCAAGCCACGTACATCAAAGCGGGCAGAACAAGGGCAGTTACTCGCACAACTGTTTCACTGCTTTCCTTTTGACATTCTCCAACCCGCTGATTATCCTCCTTTTTATGGCCTCGTTCGCACAGTTTGCCTTTGTCGTTCCCAACCATCCACTGGAGATGACCGTTGGCTATATTGGCATTATCGGAGGCGCACTCATGTGGTGGTTCGGGCTTACGTGGCTTGTTGACAAGATTCGTGAGAAGTTTGAAATCAACGGAATCAGCATTCTGAACAAGATTATAGGTGCACTTGTTGTTATATTTTCCCTGATTATCCTGGTGGGAACAGTGTTTAACCTCTACTCCATCCATTATTAAACCTCTTTTGATATACCTACAGCATGTTCATTGCAAAGGAAATACGTAAGACGTCGATAGCCGAATACATTCTTTATATGTGGCAATTGGAGGATCTTATCCGTGCCTACGATTGTTCGTTGAGCCGCATCAGCGACGAATATATCAGCAAATTCAACTATACTGACGAACAGAAAGCCGCCGAGAATGAATGGTTTGGCAACCTTATTCGTATGATGAACGAAGAGGGAAAACGGGAGAAAGGCCACCTTAATATTAATAAGGTGACCTTGCAAGACTTGTCTGATCTCCATCAGCAATTGCTGGCATCCGACAACTTTCCTTTTTATAATGCTGAATATTATAAGGTGTTGCCTTTCATCGTTGAGCTGCGAAATAAAGGCGACAAGGATGTCGACGAGATAGAAACATGCCTTAATGTCCTTTACGGTATTATGATGTTGCGCATGCAGAAAAAGGAAATTTCAGCCGACACAGAGCGTGCTGTTAAAGAGATTACAACCTTTATCGGTATGCTTAGCGATTATTATATCAAGAACAGAGATGAAGGACTCGACTTCGGAAACGAAGAATAAGGCGAACAAAACCCTAAAAGATATGAACATTTTAGTTACCGGCGCCAACGGACAATTAGGCAATGAGATTCAAATCGTCAGTAAAAAGTCGGACGATCACTATATTTTTACCGATGTCTGCGAGGGTTATCAGAAACTCGACATAACGAATCTTGAAGCTGTCCGCGAAGCAGTTAGGGAGAATCACGTACAGTGTATCATCAACTGTGCAGCATGGACCAACGTAGATAAGGCCGAAACGGCCGGTGACATTGTAGAGACTCTCAATGCCGTTGCACCTGAAAACTTAGCCAAGGCCATGAAAGAGGTGGGCGGATTACTTGTACATGTTTCTACCGATTACGTGTTTGGGGGTGACCCTTACAACACACCCTGCAAGGAAGACATGCAGGGAACTCCCACCGGCGTATACGGATTAACCAAGCTTCACGGCGAAGAGAAGATACAAGCAGTGGGCGGAAACTATATCATTCTGCGCACAGCGTGGCTGTATAGCGAGTTCGGGCATAACTTTGTAAAGACTATGTTAAACCTCACGGCTACGAAACCGCAGCTTAAAGTTGTCTTTGACCAGACAGGAACACCCACTTATGCCGGTGATCTGGCTGACGCCATCTTCGACATTGTGGAAAACAGGAAGTTCAAAGAACATAGTGGCATCTACCACTTCTCGAACGAAGGTGTTTGCAGTTGGTACGATTTCACCATCAAAATAGCCGAGATTGCCGGCAATACAGCATGCCAAATCCTGCCCTGCCACAGCGACGAGTTCCCGTCTCCCGTCAAGCGTCCTGCCTACAGTGTGCTTGACAAAACCAAAATCAAGGACACCTTCGGCATACAAATCCCCTATTGGGTAGACAGCCTGAAGAAGTGTATGGCAAACATAAACGAAGCCCGACTAACACAAAAATGAATAAAGAGATAGAGAGAAGGCGCACATTCGCCATTATTTCACATCCTGATGCCGGTAAAACGACGCTGACAGAGAAATTTCTTCTCTTCGGTGGGCAGATACAAGTAGCCGGAGCCGTCAAGAGCAATAAGATTAGGAAGACGGCTACTTCCGACTGGATGGACATTGAGAAACAACGTGGAATATCGGTGTCTACTTCGGTGATGGAGTTCGATTACCTGCCTGACGGACAGGAAGGTGAGCCTTACAAGGTTAACATTCTTGACACACCGGGCCATCAGGACTTTGCCGAAGACACCTATCGCACGCTTACTGCCGTCGACTCAGCCATTATTGTTGTCGACTCGGCCAAAGGCGTCGAGGCCCAAACACGTAAGCTGATGGAGGTATGCCGCATGCGCAAAACTCCCGTTATCATCTTTATCAACAAGATGGACCGTGAGGGACGAGACCCCTTTGACCTGTTAGACGAACTGGAACACGAGCTGCACATACACGTCCGGCCGCTTTCATGGCCCATCGGTCAAGGCCTGAAGTTCAAAGGTGTCTATAATATCTACGAACAACAACTGAATCTTTTCACACCGAATAAGCAGCGCGTTACCGAGAAAGTGGCAGTAGACGTCAAGTCGGCCGACCTTGATCAGCATGTCGGCGAGGCGTCGGCTACCCGACTTCGTGATGATCTTGAGCTGGTTGATGGCGTATATCCCGACTTCAACGTGCAAGATTACCGCAACGCCGAGGTCGCACCGGTCTTCTTCGGTTCGGCTTTAAACAACTTCGGTGTTCAGGAACTGCTCAACTGTTTCGTCGAAATCGCACCCAGTCCCAAGCCTACCAAGGCCGAAGAAAAGACAATAATGCCAGAGGATTCCAAGTTTACAGGCTTCATCTTTAAGATTACAGCGAACATCGATCCCAACCACAGGTCGTGCATTGCTTTCTGTAAAGTGTGTTCCGGAAAGTTCGTACGAAACCAGCCTTATTATCATGTAAGGTTGGGAAAAACCGTGCGTTTCTCTTCACCTACCCAGTTTATGGCACAGCGAAAGAGTACGGTTGACGAGGCTTGGCCTGGAGATATCGTTGGTCTTCCCGACAACGGTATCTTCAAAATAGGTGATACCCTTACCGAGGGTGAGGTGTTACACTTCCGCGGTTTACCCTCATTCTCGCCCGAATTGTTCAAGTATATTGAGAATGATGACCCGATGAAGTCGAAGCAATTTCAAAAAGGCATCGAGCAACTCATGAACGAAGGTGTGGCCCAGATGTTTGTAAACCAGTTCAACAACCGCCGCATCATCGGTACCGTAGGCCAGCTTCAGTTCGAAGTTATACAGTATCGTCTTGAACATGAGTACAACGCCAAGTGCCGTTGGGAGCCTGTTCACCTTTACAAAGCGTGCTGGATTGAGTCGGACGACGATACCGAGCTTGACAATTTCAAGAAGCGTAAATATCAGTATATTGCGAAAGACATCGAAGGCCGCGACGTATTCCTTGCCGATTCGTCCTATGTGCTCAGCATGGCCCAGCAAGACTTCGAACACATCAAGTTCCATTTCACATCCGAATTCTGACGTATCGGGCCTGCTTCTATTTCCCTTGCTACACAAGGATACAGAAGAAACGGCACACGTCAGGAACGTTTTTTCGCCCCAACTGTTTACAGATGAACGGAACAGAACAACAGCCAGATCTTACCCCTACGGAGAAAAAACACAGTCTCTTCCTCCCGAACGAGGAGGAACAGAAGGATAATTGTCCGTGGTATGCGATGAAACTTTTCACCATGCGGCAAAAGGAGATTGCCGAAGCACTGCGTGAAAAGAAACTGGAAGTATTTATTCCGATGGAGTACGCCGATATTGAAGACCATACAAATCACGTCCGTCACGCCCTCCGTCCGGTTGTACATAACCTCCTGTTCATTAAGAAGACGCAGGATGAAAAGGAGATTCGCAAAACAATTCTGTCACTCCCCTACAAGGCTTCTATCGTAAAGAAAGAACCTGACAAACAGGAATACTATGAAATTCCGGCCAAACAAATGTTCGAATTTCAGGCTATGTGTAACCCCGACATATTGATGAAGCAGTTTGTCAGTGAAGAACAGGCCAAACTGAAAAAGGGTACACCCGTCATCGTTACCCACGGACCATTGAAGGGATTGAAAGGAAAGCTTGTCAGAGCCGATAGGAAATACTATCTTCTCAAAGAAGTTCCGGGCATTGGCGTTATGCTCAAGGTCACCAAATGGTGCTGCAAAGCTCTGGAGATTTAGTCGTCATTTCACAACTGAATCTCCGCTATCTGCCGCAACTTCTTCCTTATTATTTTACCTCTGCTATAAATTTCTGCAGGCGTTCCACATCCTTTATACCCGCCGAAACCTCGAATTGCTCGTTCAAATCAACGCCAGCAAACTGTGGATGATGCAAAGATTTGACCGCCTCTGCATCGTCAAGGCCGATATTCCCTCCCAATAAAAACGGCGTCTTGCCGTTATAAGCCTCTACCATTTTCAGGGCATACTCTCGGTTACGGCCTGTTTTCGTGCCGCACCTTATATTAAAAAGAAACAGGTCTGTGCAGCTTTCGAACACACTGCAACGTGCAAAATCGGCTGTCGAACAAATGTCAAAGGCTTTGATAACCTTAATTTCGGGAACGAGATCCGGCACAAGACTGCGCTTCAAATTATCAATCATCACCTCGCTTTCATCCCCATTGAGCTGCACAAAATCAAGCGAATAGTTATAAACTCGACTGATAATCGACTGTGGCATGTCGTCAACGAACACGCCAACACGACTTATCCGCTTCGGAACCATTGTGTTTTCTGTCTCCTCGGGCCTTGTAGCCTTCTTCAAACGCTCGGGGCTGAAGTCAGGAACTATACCTGCCTGCGACGATATCATCTGCACAAAGCGCTCGCTCGAAGGATAAAAGTCGAAGCCCATCATATCGATATCCAATGCCGATACTTCGCGAATGTTACGAGCATCGCACATGCCACTTATCTTTATTATCATAGCTTGTCTATAAAATTCTACAGGCTTGCACAGGTCACCCGTCAATATTTTGTGGATAAAAACTCATGGATGCGTGCCTAACTTGTACCTTCTTTATCCCTCTAAAAGGAAATATCAAGACCCGCATCAACGGTAGTATAATCCTTACGCACGGGTACAATGGGGGAAGTATCGTAAATAATACGATAGGTTCCGCGAACACCTATCTTGGGTGTGATATGATAAGCGAGGTCAACTGCACCGCCAAATCGCGCACTCTTGAAATAACTGTCAGGCTTAGCCTGATGTATTGCAGTGGTGGTCAGTTCCCAATGCTCTCCCAGCGAGTGCCTGAAACTAAGCGAAAGATGACTTTTTACACTACGGCTATAGGCGTGAGGGTTTGTGCCTGCGGGTGGATCGGGATATTGCCAATTCTCAAATTCATAGAACAAACCTACGGCAGCAAACATAAGGCAGTGTTCTGAGTTCACCAAACGGTAACGCGATTGCAGACCTGTAGAGACCTTAAAGGTCATACCGCGGCTGCCAGCCCACTGCGATTCCACATAGGGATAAACCTCGAAAGCATGGTGAAGCAGATAACGATATTCAGCATGCACATAGCCCCCGCTTACTGTAATCTTCCTGCCATAGGTTGAAAATTCAAGCTTGTTAATGAGATTCACCACACGCTTCCGATGAATCAGCAGGTTAAGATTGGCCGTATTCTTAAGCGTTAGCACGTTTTCCTTCTCCGTCTTAAAGTCTACAACAGGCTGAAGTGAGCCCTGAATGGTTTTCGTACTGTCAATATCCATCGTCATATTCTCTGAGAAAAGCATCTGCGCCTGTGCAGAAAGCGACAGCACAATGCCAAAAAGCACACAGGCACATCGGCTTACATGTAACTTCCTTTTATCAGGATACTGAAACAACAATGTAAGCAGATAGGAAAACATGTTGCCGTTTCTCTTATTATGGGCGTAACATTCTACTCCCTTTTTCACAATTAATCTTTTGTTTGTATTATTATTCATCTCTATCTTTCAGACTGCAAAGGTAAAGATAATATTCTGAACAAACGGGGCATTGCAACCAAACTTTTAGGTTTCAGCTGCATGAAATCCATAACTACGTGACGGTTACAGACTTTGGGAAAATAAGAAAGTGTTTTTCATGTCAATTTTAACGAAATAGGCCTACGATATAACAAAAGAACCCCCGCATTTGTTAAATCCGTAAAAAACAAGATAAAATATTTGCTTTTCTCATACCAAAAACATATATTTGCTACTGTTTTTCATGGGTTTCGTATCGTTTTGGCGAAATCTTTTTTGAGGTTGGTTGCATCCTGCACCAACCTCTTTTGCATTTTATTGCATTTAAAGTGTTAAAAATTTGGCAGAAAATAAGAATATATATATATTTGCAGCACCAACCCTTTTAGAATAACAAATAATACATTGTGCCTATAGATTGACCTTTACTTCATCAAAAAGTAAAATAAAACATGAGGAATCTTGCAGATATGTCAGACGAAGAGCTGGCAATATCCTATATGGAGGGTAACAATCAGGCATTTGATTTGTTATTGGAACACAACCAATCGAAGCTTTTTTCTTATATTCTCTTCATCGTCCGTGATGAGGATCTGGCCAACGATGTGTTCCAGGAGACGTTCATTAAAATCATAGTGAAGTTGCGGCATCGCAAATATGCGCCTACGGGTAAGTTTGCAGCGTGGTGCATGCGCATCGCACACAACGTCGTCATGGACCAGTATCGTCAGCAAAAGGCGGAACGGATTGTCGAGCCTACCGAAGACAACGATCTGTCAAACCTCTCACACGACGGCCTTATTGACTCGAGTATCGAGACCCGTTTCATCAATGAGCAGGTGATGAAAGACGTTCAGAAGATGATTGATCTGCTGCCGACGTCGCAGCGCGAGGTGGTCTTTATGCGCTTTTATCAGCAGATGTCGTTCAAGGAAATTGCGCAAACCACCGACGTGAGCATCAATACGGCCCTGGGACGTATGCGTTATGCCATCATCAATCTGCGCAAGATGGCACGCGACAGCCACGTTGAGCTGCAACTTTACTAATCTTTTTCCCTACCTTTCGCAACGGGGAAGTGCAACGTTTTCGCCCTTCCTCCTTCTAAAAAAGCAGTGCAGGGTCTCACGGCTCGGGTGCAGGCGCCGTATGTTTCAGCCCACGGATGGTTGCCAAAGGGTCAGCCGACTTGAAGATGTAGCTGCCACTCACCAGCACATCAACCCCTGCAGCCACCAGCCTGGGCGCGGTAACATCGTTCACGCCGCCGTCAACCTCAATCAGCGCACGCGAGCCACTCTCGCTGATAAGACGGCGCAGGCGGCGCACTTTGTCAAGGGTTCCTTCTATAAAACGCTGTCCTCCGAACCCGGGATTGACGCTCATGAGCAGCACCATGTCCACATCCGCTATCACATCTTCCAGCATACACACGGGCGTTGAGGGATTCAGCGCCACGCCGGCTTTCATACCGGCGTCGTGAATCTGATGTACAACACGGTTCAGATGCACCACGGCTTCCTGATGAACGCACATCATCATGGCGCCAGCACGGGCCGTAGCGTCAATGTATTGCTCGGGACGGACTATCATCAAGTGCACATCGAGGGGCTTTTCGCATACATTTTTAACGGCTTCGATGACCGGAAAGCCGAACGAAATATTGGGTACGAACGTGCCGTCCATGACGTCGCAGTGGAGCCAGTCGGCCTCACTGCGGTTAATCATATCCAGGTCGGCCTTCAGGTTTGTGAAGTCGGCCGACAGCAGAGAGGGTGAAATCAGCGGATTCATATTTCAGGTTTTAAACGTTCGCACGATGCCTAACTGAGGCAACAGGGACAGGGCTTGTCAGCGTTCTTAAGCACCTTGTACGAGTAGGCTATCCGGCGAATCAGATACAAAGTCTGCTCTGAAGGCTTCAGTTCGTTGGGAGTAAAATTTGTCATAGGCAAATATGGTGAATTATCATTGATATTGTCTTAACGCATCAGCATGGCAGTTTATTACGTCCGTGGGAGAATTAAAAAATTAAAAGATTAAAAAATTAAAGCGATGACGGGCCGGGGATGAAGATACGGCGGCTGCCATACGCGTGTGCCACGACCGTCACACAACCCGTACGGCGGCCGCCACACACGCGTACCACGGCCGCCGCACCCCCGCTTTTCTGCCGTAAGGAGACGAGCATATCATAGCGGTTGACAGGACCGGCTGTCATGAGGGGAGAAACAAACGCGCGTGCCGAGGCGAAAAATGTTCAGAAAAAGCAGATAACAGGGCACAGAAAATTTCGTCATTCAAATGCTTTTTCGTATCTTTGTCCATTGATATTATACTAACAAATAACCCTATAACATGAACCAAATTTTACGCTTTTCACTCGTTGCGGTCTTAGCGCTCGTCAGCAGCCTTTCGTTCGCACAAACCACTGTAACCTTTGTAGCAGGCACCGACAAGGGCAGCATTGATGACGCCGGCAGCCACGGAGCCGACAAGGTAACCAAGGACGGCATCACCATTGCCACTACAGACGGGCTCTTTGCCTACATGTATAACAACAAGCCGGGCGGCGAGTATCGCACCTATAAGAGTTCGACGTTCACCGTTTCTTCAACGGTGGGCAACATTACCAAAATTGTCATTACCTGCACAACCAAGGGAAAGGCCAAATATGGCCCGGGCAGCCTGAGCAACCCCAGCGCAGGTGCTTATACTTTCGAGGCCGACGGCAATAACGGTACATGGACCGGAGAAACGGGTTCCATAAGCTTTTCAGCAGCAGCCAATCAGGCTCGCATCAAGAAAGTTGAAGTTACCTATACCCCGGGCACCGTTACCCCCGGCCCCAACCCTCCTGTAACACCCCCGACACCAACCGACACGCTGAAGCTGACCGTTGCCGAGGCTCTGGACAAAGTGAAGAACGACCCGTCGTTCAAGCAGAATGTATGTGTTACGGGCATCGTCTCGAAGATAGGAGAAGTGTCTGAAAAGTATGGCAACGCCAGCTATTATATCTCTGCCGATGGCACCGAGAACAACCAGTTAGAGGTGTTCCGCGGCCGATTCCTCGGCAACAGCAAATTTACTTCTGCCGACCAGCTGAAGACCGGAGACAAGGTAAGGGTCTATGGTGAGCTGTCGCTGTACTCTAAAAAGAATGCAACACAGCTTGGCAAGAGCCACATTGTCGAAATCAACAACATGACAACGGGCATCAATACCGTTGAAAACGCCAGCGGAACAGGTGCTGCGCTCTATAACCTTGCAGGCCAGCGTGTAGGCAAAAACTTCAAGGGCGTTGTGATTAAAAACGGCAAGAAATATCTGAACAAGTAACGCAGGCATTGCTGCACAAACCTTTTCGGGAGCCGGGCCAGCAGCAAGGCTCCTGCCCAGACAGCCGGTGAAAGTGCACATGCTTTCACCGGCTGATTACGTCTGGACGCAAAACCCATGGTCGGACAAATGCAGGGAGATGCGAAAAAAGTCGGAAAGAATCTTTAATTTTTCAGTGTTTTTACTTAAATTTGTGACATAAACTTAACAGAAAACGATATGGAAATGGATCATTGCCCACAGTGCGGGGCCCCGATTGAAGAAGAAGAGAAATGCTGTCCCAATTGCGGATGCAAGTTAGAAGAGCTGCGAGGTGACAGCCGCACGGAGAAATCAGATGAGGACGACCTTGTACAGAGAATACAACAGCGTATTCAAGGTAACGAACATGTGAACATCGTTGACCGATGGGGCAACGTAAACCCGGCAGATGTCAGGCAGGCTTCGCTCGGGAACAGGTTTATGGCGTGGCTGCTTGACCAGCTTATAACGTTGGCAATGGCAATACCAGCCATATTACTCGCGCTGTATTCGCTCATTCAGACGGGCTTGTTCCCCCACGTCTTTAACAATAACGTAAGAGACACGAATACCATTTTTATTGTTTATTTATTCCTAAGCACCATACTTTTCCTGCCTCCTGTTCTTTATTCGCTGTTGAAAGACGGCATGAAAAACGGGCAGAGCTACGGCAAACGATGGATGGGAATACGCGTCATCAGCCTTGACAACGGTGCCCCTTGCACCTATTGGCAATCGCTTGCCCGTCAGATTGTCGGTGCGCTGATATCGTCAATACCTGCCTTTGGCTGGCTCGTTGAACCGCTAATGGTGCTTTGTACCGACGACGGCAGGAGGTTAGCCGACAGGGCTGCCGGCACATTCGTCGTGCAAGACAAATAAAAACGGCCCGCCTTTTTATCAGCTAACAGGTATAAAAACAACAGGGCGCTTCCGTAAGAAGCGCCCTGTTGCATGCTGTGAAAGGCGGTTTCAGGCCGATGTCTTGCCGGTTTTGGCTGCCTTTTCTTTTACATCTGTTTTAGAAGACCGGCCCTTTGAAGGCTTCTGCCCGGGCGCCTTGCCCTCATATTTGGCACGGAGCTTCTCGGCCGTAGCCTCTGTTTTCTGCAACTTGGCCTTGAGACGGGCTATCTCCTTGTCCTTCATCTCAATCTCATCATCCTCATTTTTAATGGTGGTAAGCAGGGAGTTAAGCTGCTCGTTGTCAATATCGGAGGGGTAAAGAGCGTTGACACGGTTGATGAAATCGCCCAGAATATTCATGTAATTCGTAAAGGCGTCGAACGCACTGCTGTATATTCCGCGGTCGATGCCTACGTTTGAAGGCTTCGTTGTCATAAAGCGGAAGTTGTTGCTGGCCTGAAGATAGTTCCAGTCCTGCATGATACGGGGCTCCTTGCAAATGCGGACGCGCTCGGCTACACTGTACAGTTTCTCGAAGGCCTCGCGCTGCATGGGGTTGCCTAACCAGCTGCTGACGTCGCGTTCCTCGTCTACCCACGAGAGGGTGTCGGGCACATCAAGGCCGCTTACCGAGCTGAAATTCTTGCAAATATCGGAGGGAGTAGAGAACGTGATGTTCTTGTGTTTGGCAAAATTCGGCAGCGCGTAGATGAAGTTCAGGATATTTGACGACAACGGTTGAGCTATACCGAGGGCCGAAAGCTCCATAAAAATGTTGACAACCTGCTCTTCGTCGGGGAAGGCTGCGATGCGGTCGATATACTGATCGGCAAAAAGCGGATAGCCTTCCCAGCTGCTGTTGTTAAAGCGCAGACTGATATCGTCGCTCAATGTAATGTCGCGAAGCAGCAGCTTCAGCTTGGGAGCCAATGCGCAATTGTAGACATAATGGGGCGATTTCCAGCCCAGTACGTGCTTTGCACCCTCTGTCAGCATGCCCTTAAAGCCGAGCTGTGCCACCTGAAGGCCAATATCGTCGCTGTAAATCAGTGAGGAATTGCGCAGTACCGTGGGCTTCTGACCAAAATATTCTTCCATTTTCTGGCACTGCATCTTCACATCGGCGGCGAAGCTTGCGGGGTCTTTCAAGGCTGATAAGCCATGAGCGTATGGCTCAGCAAGGAATTCCACACAACCGGTTTTATTTAATTCCTGAAGCTTTTCTATCACTTGAGGCGCATATAATTCGAGCTGTTCCATGCCCACTCCCGACAGCGAGAAGGCCACTTTAAAGAACTTTCCGTTCTCCTTTATCATGTCGCCAAGCGTGGTCAGCGCCGGCATATACGAGCGTTCAGCTATATTGGTGATGGTCCTTTCATTCTCGTAATCGTCATAATAGTAGTGATCGGTTCCGATATCAAAGAAGCGGTAGCGCTTCAAATGCACGATTTGGTGTATCTCAAAGTATAAGCAGATGGTTTTCATATTGTTGTTTTATTAGAAGGTTCTTGTGTTTTGCTATTATCCTTAAGCCAGCCAGTGGACTATTTCCAGTGCAGGGTCCGGAGGTAAAGTTCCCTGATCCAGGCGCCAACCTTTTCCCAGGTAATCTGCTCTACCTCCTTTTGACCCTCCTCCTGCAGGTAACGGAAGAGGCTCTCGCGATGGCAGATGCTGTAGATGGCATCAGCAAGGGCATGGATATCCCAGTAATCGACCTTGATACAATTATGCAGAATCTCGGCGCAACCGCTCTGCTTGGAAATGATTGACGGTGTTCCGCACTGCATTGCCTCAAGCGGAGAGATGCCGAAAGGCTCGCTGACCGACGGCATTACGTACACATCCGAGCTTTTCAGACACTCATAAACCTGCTTCCCGCGCATGAAACCTGGGAAATGAAAGCGGTCGGCAATGTCGCGTTCAGCGGCAAGGTATATCATCTGGTCGAGCATATCACCCGAACCCGCCATGCAAAACCTGACGTTGTGCGTACGGTGAAGCACCATGTTGGCGGCCTCAACGAAATATTCCGGGCCCTTTTGCATCGTGATTCTGCCTAAGAATGTAACCACCTTTTCGCGTCCGTGATGGTCAGGTCGCGGTATAAGCGCATTCTCCTGACTTAGCGGATACACCGCGTTATGCACAGTAAAGACTTTCGATGGGTCTTGATGATACTGGTTTATAACCGTATTTCGCGTCAGGTCGCTGACGCACATGATACAGTCTGCGTGGTCCATGCCATCCTTTTCAATGGCATAAACCGTGGGGTTTACATGCCCGCGGCTGCGGTCGTAGTCGGTAGCGTGTACATGAATACACAGCGGTTTGCCGCTCACTTGCCGGGCATGTATGCCTGCCGGGTACGTAAGCCAGTCGTGAGCATGGATGATATCGAACTCCTCGGCCCGCGCAACAACACCCGCAATAACCGAATAGTTATTGATTTCCTCATTCAGGTTGGACGGATAGCCACCGGCAAACTCCATACATCCCAGGTCGTTGACATTCATGTAACGGAAGTCTGAATAAATGTGGTCGCGGTAACGGTAATACTCTCCTGGCTCCATCAAATGACCAATACGGCCTTTAAGATAATCATCATTGACGTCACGATAGACAATGGGCACACAATTCATTGCCACAATACGGGCAAAAGTATGGTCCTCATCGCCCCATGGATGGGGCAGGCAAAGCGTAATTTCAACGTCACCCTGAACATGCAGTCCTTCGGAAATGCCGAAATTGGCCGTCGCCAAGCCGCCATAAACATGCGGAGGATACTCCCAACCAAACATTAGAACTTTCATAAGCTTCCCCCCTATTGTTTATATTTATAAGTGTCGAGGAACCCAAGTGAACGCAATATCTCGGCTACGTTCACGGCAAAAGAAATGGCACCGCGTCCGTGGAAAGGCGGATTGCCGTCAAAAAGTTCGGGAAGCGTTCCCAAACAACGATTAAACATTTCGTCTTCATAACCCATCAGCTGCCGCTCAATAAAGCTCAGGCGCGTGCGCTTATACAGTTTCAGGCAGGCCTCCATGTAAAAACCACCTAACCACGGCCATGCCGTTCCCTGATGATAAGCATAGTTGCGCTGAATCTGAGGGCCGGTATACATAGGGTTATACCCGCTGCTCTTCGGCGAAAGCGATCGTAATCCCTTCGGTGTCAGCAGCTCACGGGTACAAATATCAAGCACGGTTTTCTTCTGGTCTGACGATAATGGCGAGAAGTCGAAAGCCACAGGAAAAATCATATTCGGTCGGACGCTCCAGTCTTGCTCGCCATCGCTCACATAATCAAAGAGGTAACCATAGGGAGTCATAAAGGTTTTGAGAAATGCCTCCTTACATTTTTCGGCCAGGCTCTCGAAGCGGGTTGCGCGCTTTACATCGCCTTCTTCGGAAGCTAAACGGGCTGCAAACATTAAATCGTTATACCACAGGGCATTGAATTCAACAATAAAGCCCGTGCGAGGAACCACCGGACGGCCGTTCACCGTTGAGTTCATCCACGTTACTGCTTTCTCACGACCATCAGCTTTCAGCAGACCGCAGTCGGCAAGCTTGAGGTTAGGATGCTTATCGGCCGTAATATAATCAATAATGTCATAAACAAGTTTGCCATACCGTATGATGCTATCGTCAGTTCCCGCCTTCTTATCATACTGCTGAACACACCATATTGCCCACAAGGAAACGTCGGGCTGTTCGAGCTCTGAAATCTTTACCGTGAGAGGTTTACACTCCATAAACTCGCGCAAACCTTTCTCGGCAGTGGCCATCGCTTCCTTAAAGTAATCGTTTTCCTCAATAGAAAGGGTCAGCCCGGGCAATGCAATGAAAGTGTCGCGGGCACGTCCCTTGAACCACGGATAACCGGCAAGGATATAACGTTCGTCCCCTTTCCCACGGACATGGAACTGGTGGGCAGCATTGACAAGGCAATGGAAGAAGTTATCACGCGGCGAACGCTCCTCTACCTCCTCATCAAAAAGCTTCTTCAATGTGCGCACTTTCGACTCTGATGTAGACGCCGCGAAGATAATGCTCTCACCTTTTTTAATAGGCAATTCAAAATAACCAGGCACATAAAGGTCTTCATTTGAAGCATAGCCACGCTCCTGTTCCTTGGGATATTCGATGCCGCGATACCAGTCGGGCTGAAAAAAGAACCGGGCTTTCTTTGAAAACTGCATATAAAGTTCAGGGTAACCGGCATACATGCACGTACGAATTCCGTTACTTACTTCCTGATAATCGCGGCTGGCCACGCCGTTCTCGTGTGTAAACTGCCGCACACTTCTGAAAGCCAAAAAGGGACGGAACTGTAAAGTTGTTGAAGAATGGGCATCAACCAACGTATAACGAATAAGGATTCTATCCTCAAAATGCTGAAAAACCACTTCCTTTTTCAACACTACCCCGCCCACACGGTAAACCGTTGTAGGTACTTTATCGCAGTCGAATGCCTGGATATACTTGTGGCCTTTCGGACTAAAATTATTGCCCTGATATTTATGAAGGCCGAGGTTAAAAGCCGCACCATGCTGTATAACAGAACAATCAAGTGACGAAAGAAGGACGTGATTATCATCATCCAACGTCGGAACGGGAACAACAAGAAGTCCATGATATTTCCGCGTATTACAGTCAACAATGGTTGAACATGAATATGCGCCGGAACGGTTAGTTCGTAGAAGCTCCTTCGAGAGGGATTCCTGAAGGTTCGTCATCAGTGCCTTTTCAAATCTAATATAGCTCATAGTTCTTATTTAGGCTTTAATACAGTTTAACGATCTCCAACTGGAAGTGCGAAAAGTGGGTAAACGTTTACACTCCTTGTTTCCCTCAAAGTTAGAGAAAAATTTGCTTAGTACAAAAAAATATATAGATAATTTGCCCTTTTGCACTAAATTTATGCAAGAAAGAAAAGTTTGAAAGTGTCGGAATATGAAGAAAAACAGCTATTTGATTATCCCATCAATTGGAGAATCTGTTTGAGTTTTTCAGCCATCGGAAGCGAAGCATCTATCCAGTGAATAGTCAGTCCACGGCGCTCCATACCCCTAAACCAAGTCATCTGGCGCTTGGCGAACTGGTGAATGGCAATCTCAAGCTGCCGAAACATCTCCTCATAAGTGAGTTTGCCTATGATGTACTCGGTAACAAATTTATATTCCAGACCGTAATAAATCAGGTCTTCGGGTGCGATTCCACTATCAAGAAGTGTCCGAATCTCTTCCACCATCCCCTCATGAAGACGTTGTTTCAAACGGGCGGTTATCTTTCTACGACGTTCTTCACGCGCAATATCAACACCTACAATCAGCGAGTCGATGACCGGTATTGTACGCAAAACGGCAGGATGTTCTATATTATAAGTTTCGATTTCTATAGCACGGATGGCACGTTGGCACGAGTCAACGTCGGTAGTATTATGCATGACAGAACCTGTTCTGGCCTTCAAATCGGTGAGCATTTTAGTCAGTTCGGTCAGTGACTTACCCTCTAAGCGCTGCCTCAATTCCGGATTCTGGGGCACTGGTGACAAAGCATAGCCCTTGAGAACAGCCTCAAGATAAAGACCTGTTCCGCCACAGAGAACAGGTGTTATCCCTCTGTCTACAATATCCTGATAGGCTACATGAAAGTCGTGCTGGTATTGATAAAGGTTATATTTCGTCCCAGGCTCTGCAATATCTATTAAGTGATAAGGGACGATTCTGCCGTCAATTACATAGTCTGACAGGTCTTTCCCTGTACCGATATCCATTCGTCGGTAAACCTGTCGCGAGTCAGCGCTTATAATTTCTCCCCCTATTGCTGCTGCCAGACGCGTAGCAAGCGCCGTCTTTCCACTTGCTGTAGGTCCAAGAATCGTAACCATCCTATTCATATCAGCAAAAGTAGATAAATTTTCATAAAAATAAAAAGGCGCCTGATACAAAAGTATCAAGCGCCCGTTATTTTGAGATTCTATCTCCGAATAATCGTACGGTATTACTTCAGCTCTGCAAAGTACTTGATTGTACGAACCATCTGAGAAGTATAAGAGTTCTCATTGTCATACCAAGAAACAACCTGAACCTGATAGGTATCGTTGTCAATCTTGCTAACCATAGTCTGAGTAGCATCGAAGAGTGAACCGAACTTCATGCCGATAATGTCAGAAGAAACAATCAAATCTTCATTATAGCCAAAGCTCTCTGTGCCTGCAGCCTTCATTGCTGCGTTGATACCCTCAATAGTTACGTCCTTACCCTTAACAACCGCAATAAGGATAGTGGTAGAACCTGTAGGAGTAGGAACACGCTGAGCAGCGCCAATGAGCTTGCCGTTCAGTTCAGGGATAACCAGACCGATAGCCTTGGCGGCACCCGTTGAGTTAGGAACGATATTGCAAGCACCTGCACGAGAACGACGAAGATCACCCTTACGCTGAGGACCGTCAAGAATCATCTGGTCGCCAGTATAAGCGTGGATAGTTGTCATGATACCGCTCTGGATAGGAGCATATGCGTTCAAAGCTGCTGCCATAGGAGCCAGACAGTTTGTTGTACAAGATGCAGCAGAGATAATGTTGTCGTTAGGAGTCAGCACCTTGTGGTTTACATTGTAAACGATGGTAGGCAGATCGTTACCGGCAGGAGCTGAAATAACAACTTTCTTTGCGCCAGCCTGGATGTGTGCAGAAGCCTTAGCCTTAGAGGTATAGAAGCCTGTGCACTCGAGAACAACGTCTACATTGAGCTTGCCCCAAGGCAGTTCTGCTGCGTTAGGCTTAGCATAGATGGTGATCTCCTTACCGTCAACTGTGATTGATCCGGGAACCTTAACCGTTCTGCCATCCTCTTCGTAAACAGCGTCCTTGTAAGATACGGTATGCCTACCTTCGCCATACTTACCAGCAAAGCCACCCTGAGCGGTATCATACTTCAAAAGATGAGCAAGCATTTTAGGACTTGTCAAGTCGTTGATAGCAACAACTTCATAACCTTCAGCTTCAAACATCTGACGGAAAGCCAGACGACCAATACGGCCAAAGCCGTTAATAGCTACATTTACCATTTTTACTTTAGTTTGTTTATAAAAGTTTATAAAATCAATTCTTTTTGCTTTTTCCTTGATTACATCGCAAAGTTACAAATTATTTTCTAATTTTGCAATTGATACTTATCTTAAATAATATAAAAAGGAGACCACTGTAACATAGACTTGGCAAAACGGCATCTTTCAACTTTCTGCTGCTTTTTCCTGTTACTTTTCTGCCTCCTGTCATAACAAAGATTATTCATTAACAACAACAAAATCATGGGAAAAATTCTAAATGAGTTCAGAGAGTTCGCAGTCAAAGGCAATGCTATCGACATGGCTGTAGGTGTAATCATTGGTGGTGCATTCGGAAAGATAGTGAGCAGCATTGTTGATGACATCATCATGCCCCCTATCGGGTGGCTGATTGGCGGCGTAAACTTCTCTGAACTTAAGATTACTCTGCCTGCAAAACAGCTTGCTGACGGTGTTCAAACGCAGGCTGTCACCATTAATTATGGCAGTTTTATCCAGACGACATTTGACTTTATTATCATTGCTTTCTGCGTGTTCCTTCTCGTCAAAGGCATCAACAAGCTCTCTCAGAAGAAAGAAACTAAGCCCGAACAGCCCGCGCCAGCTCCGGAACCGTCTAATGAAGAGAAGCTCCTTTCAGAGATTAGAGACTTGCTGAAGCAAAAATAGACCGTCCTTTTCTTCTCTCTTCACACGATGAGGGTAGAAGACACACACAACCATACACAAAGAAAGGTCCGCAGACATCTGCGGACCTTTCTTCATTTATAGCAATAAAGCCTATGCCTCTTTAGTATTACTTACGTATATAGTCTTTGGCAACGAGATCATAGTAGAGGGCTTCGAGCTCGCCCAGCGACAGTTTTTCAACGCTGTGTTCGATGGTTCTTATCAGCTCTTCGCGCCTGCTTTCCTCGTCTCCACCAAAGTGGGTAAAAACCTTCTTCATGTCTACTCCCACTCAATTGTCGATGGCGGCTTTGAAGAAACGTCGTAACAAACGCGGTTCACGCCCTTCACCTTACGGATAATCTCATTTGAAACATCGGCCATAAAGTCGTAAGGCAGACGTGCCCAGTCGGCCGTCATGGCGTCCATAGAGGTTACGGCCCTCAGTGCCACGGGGTGCTCGTAGGTGCGTTCGTCGCCCATCACGCCCACCGAGCGTATGGTTGACAACAACACTGCGCCTGCCTGCCATACATGGTCATACAGACTGCTGCCGTCTTCCAACCTATACCGGTGCATTTTTTCGATGTAAATATCGTCTGCGTCTTGCAGAATGCGAATCTTTTCACGTGTGATATCGCCCAAAATTCGCACAGCAAGGCCCGGCCCCGGGAAGGGGTGACGCTTAATCAGATGCTCGGGCATCTTCAGCTCGTAGCCCACACGGCGCACCTCATCCTTGAACAACCACCGCAGCGGTTCGCACAATTGCAGCTTCATATCCTTTGGCAAACCGCCTACGTTATGGTGGCTCTTGATGGTCATTCCGGTTATGCTCAGGCTCTCTATGCGGTCTGGATAGATGGTTCCCTGGGCTAACCATTTGGCGTCGGTTATTTTACGGGCCTCGGCGTTAAACACTTCAACGAAGTCTCTACCTATAATCTTGCGCTTCTGTTCGGGGTCGGTAACTCCCTCCAGGTCTTTAAAGAACTTATCGCTGGCGTCTACACCCACAACGTTCAGTCCCAGACCCTCATACGCTTCCATCACCTTCCTGAACTCGTTCTTGCGTAACATGCCATGGTCAACGAATATACACGTCAGGTTTTTACCTATGGCTTTGTTCAGCAATGTGGCGCAAACCGATGAGTCGACGCCGCCCGAGAGCCCCAGAATTACACGGTCGTTGCCCACCTGCCGGCGCAATTCCTCAACCGTTGTTTCAACAAACGATGCAGGGCTCCATTGCTGTTTGCTCCCGCAAATGTCGACAACGAAGTTCTTCAGCAACAGTTTACCCTGCAGGCTGTGGTACACTTCGGGATGGAACTGCACGCACCAGACGGGCTCTTTGTCGCTGGCGAAAGCGGCATACTTCACATCAGCCGTCGACCCAATGACATGAAAATGGTCAGGAATGGCCGTAATGGTGTCACCATGACTCATCCAAACCTGCGAATTTGCCTCGAAACCTTTGAACAACGGGTTCGCAGCGTCAAACGTCTGCAGATTGGCACGTCCATACTCGCGCGTGCCGGTCTGCTCCACTTTGCCCCCACCGGCATCGCTTATAAACTGTGCACCATAGCAAATGCCGAGCACAGGATATTTGCCTACAAACCGATTGAGGTCGACCTTAAAGGCTTCCTTGTCGTGCACCGAGTAAGGACTTCCGCTCAGAATAACGCCTATCACGCCGGAATCGTTCTCCGGAAACTTGTTGTAAGGCAGAATTTCACAGAAAGTATCCAGTTCACGAACGCGCCTTCCTATAAGTTGAGTGGTCTGTGAACCGAAGTCAAGGATGATGATTTTCTGTTGCATTGTATTGTTATTGTAAAATGAGTAACCGTCAGATATTTTGTTTAAGCCTCTGCAAAAAGGCGTCGGCATCGTGCAGGGTGTCAAGTTTCCCTACGTCCATCAGCTGTAAACCAGCTTTCACCACGCCCTGAACAGGAATATTTTTGCAGTTATTGAGATAGAAATCAAGTATGGGAAACTTCTCGGGATAGCCGTTCATCAACGGGAACATGCGCGGATAGAACACATGAATACCGCTGAAAGCATAGATAAGCAGATGCTCGGTTATCGGCTTTGGCGTGTCGCCTACAGTGTAAGGATAGGCTACTGTTTCAAGCTCGGCGCGCACCTCGTCATACGGTGTCTTTATTTCGCCCGTCTTTACGTTTACCCATCCTACGAGCCGCATGTCCCTATTGAACACCAGATAGCGCCTTGTCTTGCGCCAGCTCACCAGCAACCGTGCACCCGGCATGAGGTGGGGAACGCCGCAACCGGCACACATCACCTTCTCGTTGAGCGTGTAAAAGCGGGCCAAATCGACGTTGCTCAATATGTCTACATTATGAATAAGGATGGGATAACGCCGGTCAAACATCGCGGCGGCCTTCTTAATGCCGCCCCCCGTATCAAGCAAGCCGCCGGTTTCGTCGCTGATACGGATATCCAGCCCAAAATTATTGTTCTGCTCCAGATACGTCATTATCTGGCCTGCAAAGTGGTGAACGTTTACCACAATGCGCTCGAAACCGGCATCGCGCAGGCCAAGGACGACATGTTTCAGCAGCGGTTCTCCCCCCACCCTTACCAAGGCCTTGGGCATGGTGTCGGTAAGGGGCTTGAGACGGGTTCCCAAACCCGCGGCAAATATCATGGCTTGTTTCATGGCTCTGCTTTTATTGTCTGTAACCGACCGTCGTAACAGATTTCATTGTGCTCCCTGCACAGCCTGCGCCGGCAGAGTTTGTTCGATGTTCTGCTCACGGTGAACGACGTGCACTTCGACGCCGAACCTCTGGTGTATGTGCTCGGCGAGGTGCTGTGCACTGTACACACTGCGGTGCTGGCCGCCCGTACAGCCGAAGCAGAACATCAGATGGGTGAACCCGCGCTGTATGTATCGCGCCACGTGCTTGTCGGCCAGGGCATATACGTGTTCGAGAAAGGTGATGATTTCGCCGTCATCTTCAAGAAAGCGGATGACGGGTTCGTCCAGGCCCGTAAGCTTTTTGTAGGGCTCATAACGCCCGGGGTTGTGCGTGGAACGGCAGTCGAACACATATCCTCCGCCGTTACCCGACGGATCGTCAGGTATGCCGCGCTTGTAGGAAAAGCTGTATACGGTCACCACCAGCGGGCCCTTGCCGTCATACTTTGAGAACGTTGGCAGACCGTCTTGCGGGTTAAGGGGATATATATCGGCCGAAGTGGTCTTGAAACCGTCCTTGCGGGGCTGGATGGGTGTTTCCTGATGGGCGAACTGCGGCATATCAGTAAGCCTCTTCAGCACATCGCGCAGATAGGGGTAAGGCAGCACCGTCTCGCGCAGTTTCAGCAAGTCGCGCAGGTTGTCCATGGCAGGAGGTATGCTGTCTATGAAGTGTTGCTTGTGCTCAAAATAGCCTCTGAAGCCATAGGCGCCGAGCACCTGAAGCGTACGGAACAGCACGAAAAGCGTCAGACGGTCGGCAAAATGGCGCAGCGTCGGCACCTCGATGTATCGCTTCAGCGAGTTATAGTATTCGGCTATCAGCTCACGCCGCAGCTTGAATGGGTACTTAGCCGACGCCTGCCACAGAAAAGAGGCCAGGTCATAATAGAACGGACCCTTGCGCCCGCCCTGAAAATCGATGAAGAAAGGCGCCCCTTTCGCGTCAAGCATTACGTTGCGGGCCTGAAAGTCGCGGTAAAGGAAGCTCTCGCTCGGCTCCGAAGTCAGGTCCTTTGCCAGGCGCCGGAAGCTGGCCTCAAGCTTTAATTCGTGGAAGTCTAACTCCGTAGGCTTGAGGAAACAATACTTGAAATAGTTCAAGTCGAAGAGCACACTGTCTTCGTCAAATACGGGTTGGGGGTAGCAATTGCTCCAGTCAAGGTCAAGCGCTCCCCTTATCTGGATGTTCGGAAGCTCCCTTATCGTTCGCTTCAGCAGGCGCTGTTCGGCCAGATTGTAGCGCCCTCCGGCCTCGCGTCCGCCCTTGATGGCGTCGAAGAGCGAGAGGTTACCGAGGTCGCTCTGCAGGTAACGCATCTCGTCGTCGCTCACTGCAAGCAGCTGCGGCACGGGCAGACGGCGCCGCATGAAGTGCCTGGCAAGGTAAATAAAAGCATGGTCTTCGTCCCGACTGGTGCCCACAACGCCTATCACTGTCGCCCCCCGGTTGTCGGTAAAACGATAATACTGGCGGTTGCTTCCGGCGCCGACGAGCTTCTCCACACTCGCAGGCTTGCGGCCTGCCCAACGCACGTATAATTCGGTAAGCTCTTTCATTTCCGGTCGTTCTCGTCCTGACGGGTTTCGCCTTCGGCTTTCCCGCTGCGCAGCTCGTCAAAGATGCGGTGCGTCTGACGGCGATATTCGTAGCTCGCTATCAGCGCGTCAGCAACAAAGAGCAGCATCAGCACACCTACCGACATCAGCACAGAGCGGGTAAGATAAACCAGCCCGCCCGACACCAGCAGGAAGATGACGGCCTTTTTCCAATCCAGACGAATTTTGATTTTCATAGTGCAAAGATAGCATTTTCTTTTTATTCTTACTTCTTCTGCCTTACAAAATGCTGATATTACCATTTAATATTACGTACACAAATACTGAACGCCGCATGCCTGACGGCCCGACGGCCCCCGCTCAACGCCACGGCACATATCGTACGGCGGGCGCCATAACACTCGTACCACGGCCGTGGGAAGCGCGTGCGGCGGCCGCCGCACAACCGCCTGACAGCCGCCGCACTCTCACCCCTGCGCCATAATGGCAGAGCCTCCAGCTTCCACGCGTCCGGCGAAAACAAAAAAGGATACGGGCCGTCGGGCCCATATCCTTTCCTCTATACTGTGTTACAGGTATTTACATCTGTGGTGCAACCGGCATCTGTGCAGGCTGTTCCTCGGGCTTGTCAACGACAAGGCACTCGGTTGTCAGGAACATTCCGGCAATTGATGCGGCGTTCTCCAGAGCCACGCGCGCAACCTTGGCAGGGTCAATAACGCCCTTGGCACGCAGGTCCTCATACTCATCGGTACGGGCATTGTAGCCAAAGTCGCCCTTTCCCTCGCGCACCTTGTTCACCACTACGGCACCCTCGCCGCCGGCGTTGTACACAATCTGGCGCAGAGGCTCCTCTATGGCGCGGCAAACAATGTTGATACCGGTCTGCTCGTCGGCGTTATCGCCCTTGAGTCCGGCCAAATCTTGCTGGGCACGGATGTAAGTAGTTCCGCCGCCTACAACAACACCCTCTTCCATTGCAGCGCGTGTAGCGCACAGGGCATCGTCAACGCGGTCTTTCTTCTCTTTCATCTCAACCTCGGAGTTTGCACCCACGTAGAGAACGGCTACGCCACCGGCGAGCTTAGCCAGGCGCTCCTGGAGCTTCTCCTTATCGTATGAACTCGTGGTATTTTCAATCTCGTTCTTGATCTGTGCCACGCGAGCCTGGATGTTTTCCTTCTGTCCGGCACCGTTGACGATGGTGGTATTATCCTTGGAAACAGTAACCTTGCGAGCGGTTCCAAGCATTTCGAGCGTTGCCTGCTCAAGCTTCAGACCCTTGTCTTCGCTGATAACCACGCCGCCGGTCAGCACTGCGATATCCTCGAGCATGGCCTTGCGACGGTCACCAAAGCCAGGAGCCTTGACGGCACAAATCTTTAATCCGCCGCGCAAACGGTTTACAACGAGCGTTGTAAGCGCCTCCGAGTCGACGTCTTCAGCAATGACGAGCAACGGGCGTCCGCTCTCGGCAGCAGGCTGCAACACGGGAAGGAACTCCTTAAGATTGGATATCTTCTTGTCGTAGATGAGGATATAGGGGTCGTCCATCACGCATTCCATCTTGTCGGTATCGGTTACAAAGTAGCCCGAAAGGTAGCCGCGGTCGAACTGCATGCCCTCAACCACACCGATAGAAGTGTCGCGGGTCTTGCTCTCCTCGATGGTAATGACGCCGTCTTTGGAAACCTTGCGCATGGCATCGGCCAGCAATTTTCCAATCTCGGGGTCGTTATTGGCAGATACCGTAGCCACCTGCTCAATCTTATCATAGTTGTCGCCCACCACCTCGGCATTGGCCTTGATGTGGTCTACCACCTTACTGACGGCCTTGTCTATACCGCGTTTCAGGTCCATTGGGTTGGCACCTGCGGTAACATTCTTCAAACCTTCGTTCACGATAGCCTGTGTAAGGATGGTGGCTGTAGTTGTTCCGTCGCCCGCATCGTCGCCAGTCTTGCTGGCAACACTCTTGACGAGCTGTGCGCCTGTGTTCTCGAGCTTGTCCTCCAATTCAATTTCCTTGGCTACCGTAACGTCGTCTTTCGTAATCTGCGGGGCGCCAAACTTCTTCTCAATCACCACATTGCGGCCCTTAGGACCCAGTGTTACCTTTACTGCGTTGGCCAACTGGTCGACACCCTGCTTCAGCAAGTCGCGGGCTTCTGTGTTAAACTTTATTGTCTTTGCCATGATATGTTTTGTTTACAATTTAAGATTTAAAATGGTTTTATTCTATAATTAGCTCCTATGCTGCGGCTGTTTTCAGCCTTCTACCACTGCAAGCACGTCGCTCTGACGCATCATCAGATACTTCTCGCCGTCGCACTCGAGCTCGGTTCCGGCATATTTGCCGTAAAGAACAGTATCGTTTTCTTTCAGCACCATAGGGTCGTCCTTGGTACCTCCGCCAACAGCCACAACCTTTCCACGTTGCGGTTTCTCTTTAGCTGTGTCAGGAATAATGATTCCACCTACCTTTTCTTCAGCTGGTGCAGGAAGTACCAGCACTCTGTCTGCTAATGGTTTAATCTTCATAATCGTAGTTATTATTAATGTTTAGTTACGTAATCCGCGTTAAAATACACCGTAAAGGGTACGAAAAACGTGCCAATTACGGGCTAAAGACTTAAAGTGACAGTTTTGTCAGTCGGCTTTATGACAGTTTTGTCACATCAAAGGGGAAGAACGTGCCTTTTCACAACAAAATGCTGTTTTTACCCTTATATTTGAATTATTTGCCGTATATTTGCAACCAAACACCTTTTTGAAAATGAAAATTTAACTTGTATGAAAGACTTCTTGAAGAATGTAGGCGCAACCATCGTGGGCCTGATGCTTTTCTCGGTCATCGCCACCGTCATCGGAATTATGGGTATTGTCGGCATGATAGCCTCAACCGAGGCTACACAAACCCCAAGCAGCAACTCGGTTCTCGTGCTGAAGCTCGACGGCATGATGCAGGAGCAGAGCTCGGAAAACGAAATAACCAGTCTGTTTTCTGACAGTCAGGACGGCACGCAAGGCCTGCAGGAAACGCTGTCGGCCATCAAAAAGGCAAAGGCAAACAAGGATATCAAGGGCATTTACATGGAAGGAGGAGCCCTCGTTGCCGACATGGCGCAGATGCAGGAAGTGCGTGATGCGCTGGTCGATTTCAAGAAATCAGGCAAATGGATCATAGCATATGGCGAGAGCTTTTCACAAGGAGCATATTACTTGGCCACCACAGCCGATAAGATTTACCTCAATCACGAGGGTGTGATTGACTGGCACGGCATAGGCGGGCAGGTAGCATTCTACAAGGATGTACTGGCTAAAGTGGGCGTAAAAATTATCCCGTTCAAGTGTGGTAAGTACAAAAGCGCTACCGAACCCTTTACAGAAGAGAAGATGAGTGAGCCCAGCCGTCAGCAGACTGAGCGCTATATCGGCGGATGGTGGAATACCATTTGTCAGGCCGTAAGCCAGAGCCGTGGCATCAATGTAAGCACACTGAACGCTTATGCAGACCGCGTGGTGTCGATGGAACCGACAGAAAATCTTGTAAAATACAAAATGGTTGACGGCCTGCTCTATAATGATGAAATCAAGAATGTGATTAAAAAGCGCCTCGGTTTGGGCAAAGATGACGGCATCAATCAGCTGAGTGTGGCTGACATGGCGAATATCAAGGAAGAGACAAACGGCGACGAAGTAGCCGTCTATTATGCCTACGGCGACATCGTTAACAGGGTTCCGAAACAGGCTGCCCTGCAGGATAACCACTTCATTTCGGGCCAGGACATGTGCGATGACCTCGAAAGTCTGGCCAATGATGATGATATAAAGGCGGTGGTTATTCGCGTAAACTCAGGCGGTGGCTCGGCTTACGCATCCGAACAACTATGGCATGCCGTCATGAAACTGAAAGCAAAGAAGCCCGTTATCATCTCTATGGGCGGGGCCGCAGCCTCCGGAGCCTACTACCTTAGCTGCGCAGCCAACTACATTTTTGCCGAACCCACGACGCTTACCGGCAGTATCGGCATCTTCGGAATGGTGTTCAATACGGCTGATCTCATGACAAAGAAACTCGGAATAAAGTATGATGAGGTGAAGACTAACCGCAACTCGACATTCGGTTCCACCAATACGCCAATGACCGCAGAGCAGATGGGCCTTGTCCAGGCAAGCGTAAACCACGGCTATACGCTCTTCAAGAGCCGTGTTGCAGCAGGCAGAAAGCTCTCGATGGAACGCGTAGAAGAGATTGCGCAGGGGCATGTCTATCTGGGAGAAGACGCTTTGAAGATCAAGCTTGTTGACGAATTGGGCGGACTCGACCGCGCCGTCACCAAGGCTGCAGCGCTTGCAAAGGTCAAGACATGGTACACAGAGGCATATCCTGCACCGCAGGGCATCATCGAACAATTGCTGAACAGCGAGACGGGCAGAGGCAACTTCCTCGACGAACAGCTACGCCTGACGCTTGGCATACTATACGAACCGTTTATGCTGACACGCAACATACAGCAGATGGATGCCATACAGGCCCGCATGCCCTTTAGGCTACAGGTGAACTAAAGGCCGTGCGGCAGAGGCCGTCGCAGCATGATTGGCGCGGGAGAACTGGCTTCTAACAGAATACAGCAAGGCATCTGGCCCGATATTACGGCCCATCTGCCCCAATACCATAACCCTTTGGATACGATATCATAACCCCTTTGACACGATACTATAAGGCTCTCACCACAATATAATAAGGTATGAGAACGGAAGGCGACTTAATCAAGATAAACCGTTGGCTGCTGCCATTGAGCTGGCTGTACGGCTTAGTTGTGTCCCTTCGCAACGAATTGTTCAGCCTTGGAGTGCTCAAAGAGCGAATCTTCAGCATACCGGTTATCTCGGTTGGCAACATTACCGTAGGAGGTTCTGGCAAGACACCTCTCGTAGAATACCTCATACGCCTGTTGCAGCACTACGTAAAGGTAGGCGTATTATCGCGCGGATACAAGCGCAAAAGCCACGGATATCTGCTGGCCGACGACAGCAGTACCATGCGTGCCCTGGGTGATGAGCCGTACCAGATGAAGCAGAAGTTTCACGATATTTATGTGGCCGTTGACAAAAATCGATGCAACGGCATCACCCGTCTGATGCAGGACAAGGCTTCGTCCAACGTTGGCGTCATTCTTTTAGACGATGCTTTCCAGCACCGATACGTGAAACCGGGCATCAATATCTTGCTTGTCGACTACCACCGGCTTATTATTTACGACCGCCTTCTACCGGCAGGCCGACTGCGTGAGCCGTTAAACGGCAAGGGGCGCGCCGATATTGTAATCATCACCAAGTGCCCGAAGGACCTCAAGCCCATGGAATTTCGCATCCTTACAAAGGCTATGAACCTCTACCCTTATCAGAAATTGTTCTTCTCTACCATCGATTATGGCACGCTTCACGCACTCTTTTCTGATGCTACGACGTCGCTAAGCAAACAGAATGTGCTGTTAGTGACAGGCATTGCATCGCCTGAACAGATGAAGAATGACATTAGACACAAGTGCCGTTCGGTTACACCGCTCACTTTCGGAGACCATCATCTCTTTACCCCCAAGGACGTACAGCGCATCAACGACGCCTTTGCTGCCCTGCCTTCGCCGAAGATTATCGTCACAACCGAGAAAGATTCGACGCGCCTCTTCAATCTTCAGGGGCTTAATTCGGAGGCTCGCGAGGCCCTCTTCGTGCTGCCCATCAAGGTAAAATTCCTGTTAAACCAAGGAGAATCATTCAATAATAAAATCATAAGTTATGTACGAAAAAATTCAAGAAACGGCATCCTGGCTAAGAAAAAGGATGACAACAAGCCCCCAAACAGCCATCATTCTGGGAACCGGACTGGGCCAATTAGCTTCCGAGATAACTGATTCCTATGAATTTCCCTATAAGGATATCCCCAACTTTCCGGTGTCAACGGTAGAAGGTCACGCCGGAAAGCTCATATTCGGTAAATTGGGAGGTAAGGACATTATGGCCATGGACGGCCGCTTCCACTACTATGAAGGCTACGACATGAAGGAAGTAACGTTCCCCGAACGCATCATGTTCGAGCTGGGAGTCAAGACTCTTTTCGTCAGCAATGCGTCAGGCGGAATGAACCCCGACTTTAAGATTGGCGACCTGATGATTATTACAGACCACATCAATTTCTTCCCCGAGAGTCCGCTAAGAGGTCGTAATTTCCCCACCGGTCCGCGCTTTCCCGACATGCACGAGCCTTACGACCACAAGCTTATAGCCCTGGCCGACGATATCGCCAGGGAGAAAGGTATCAAGGTTCATCACGGCATTTATCTGGGAGATATGGGACCAGCCTTTGAAACTCCTGCCGAATACCGCATGTATCGCATATTGGGAGCCGATGCCGTCGGCATGAGCACGGTGCCCGAAGTTATCGTAGCCTGCCACTGTGGCATCAAGGTTTTCGGCATGAGTATCATTACAGACCTCGGCGGTTTCGACGTCCCCGTTGCAGTAAGCCATGAGGAAGTGCAGAAAGCTGCGAACGAAGCGCAGCCCAAGATGACCGAAATCATGCGCGAAATGATTCGTCGTTCATAAGACCTGACTAAAGAAAATGGATATTTCCAAGCTGGGCGAGTTCGGCCTTATCGACCATCTCACGAAAGACATCAAGCTGAAAAATGCTTCCTCTGTGTACGGCGTGGGCGACGACTGCGCCGTCATGCACTATCCCGACAAGGAGGTTCTCGTCACCTCTGACATGCTCATGGAGGGCGTTCACTTCGATTTGACCTATATCACCTTGCAGCAACTGGGCTACAAGGCGGCCATGGAGAACATCTCAGACGTCTTTGCCATGAACGGCTTACCCCGTCAGATGATAGTCTCCATTGCCGTAGGCAAACGCTTCAAGGTTGAAGACCTCGAGGAATTCTACAACGGACTGCACAAGGCTTGCGACAAATGGGACGTGGATATCGTCGGGGGCGACACCACATCATCATATACCGGCCTGGCCATTAGCATTACATGTATCGGCGAGGCCGCTGCGAAAGACATTGTCTATCGCCACGGAGCACGCGAAACTGACCTTATATGTGTCAGCGGTGACCTTGGTGCTGCTTACATGGGACTGCAGTTATTGGAGCGCGAAAAGAACGTGTACTATCAGCAGATAGACGATATCAACCGGAAAATTCGCAAAGCAAGCGCCGAGGGTAACAAGGCTTTGGTGAAGCATTTGCAGGAGGAAGGCATGAAGATTAACGACTTTCAGCCCGACTTTGCCGGCCGCGAGTATCTCATCCAGCGCCAGCTGAAGCCCGAGGCAAGGGGAGATATCATCGCCCTGCTCAAGGAAAATAACATCCGCCCAACGGCTATGATGGATATTTCCGACGGCTTGTCGTCCGAGCTTCTGCACATCTGCCACCAGAGCCACTGCGGTTGCCGCATCTACGAAAAGAAGATTCCTATCGACTATCAGACTGCGGTCACGGCCGAAGAATTCAACATGAACGTCACCACCTGCGCCATGAACGGCGGCGAAGACTGCGAACTGCTCTTCACCTGCCCCATCGGAGACCACGAAAAACTGAACGCATTAGAGCCGAAGGGCATCAGGCAGATAGGATATATCACTAAGGAGGAGCTGGGCACGCGCCTCCTGTCGCGCGACAATAAGGAGTTTGACATCACGGCACAAGGGTGGAAAGCCTTTTAAACAACGCCGTCTCCTCGCTTTCAAAGTCAAATCATCGGGCCTGCGTTCCGCCACATCCGGAATGCAGGCCCTATTATAAATAAAGGTGAAGCAACGGGAAAACGCCTCTCCTCTTTCCATAACGCTCCGTTATTGTTAACGGATATTAAAGACCCGTATTTAATCAAAGCTTCTTTCGTTGCTTTCAATCGTAATCACTATCTTTGCATCCGCTTAAGTAAAATAAGGGTACCTTAGCTCAGGTGGTAGAGCAATGGACTGAAAATCCATGTGTCCTTGGTTCAACTCCAAGAGGTACCACTCTCCCTTTAACGACGGCAGTTTCCTGTGGAAACTGCCTTTTTTGTTTCCCGTTCCGGCGTCAGCACCGGCCGGCCATGCACAAAACGCATGCCTCGTCCGCCCGCGACGCGTAAAAAGCATGCCGTAACAAAATGGGCATCACGGAACAGCCCGACATACAAAACATTTGATTAACTTTGCCCGCAGCCCGCTTTCCCGTCACAAAACCAGCAGACAGCAGCGGGTCATCAAACCCAATCTCACATCAAAATGGAAACAGAACGGTACAAGGATTTGCCCGAAGAGCTCTACAACAGGTTTGACCAGTTAAGCGATGAGGCCAGCGTCCTGTTCGAGAAAAAGGATTATCGCGCGTCATTTCAGAAGTATGAGGAATGTCTTGCGCTCTTTCCCGAGCCGAAAGAAGACTATGGAGACTACTCGTGTACCCTGGAATGGATGATTGACAACTACCTGTCAATCAACGATTACGCCTATGCAAAGAAGTGGGTAAGGAAGCTAAGGGGCGCCTTCAAGAACCAAAATATCCTGGGAGACTGGGATTTTCTGAACGGGAAAGTGCACTTTGAAAGCGGAGATTACGACACGGCATGGCACAGTTTTGACCATGCTTATCACAAGTCGGCAGCCGACTGCTTCAAGGAGCAAAACCCCAAGTATCTCGATTTTTACAGGCATCCTGAAAAATATTCAAGGGAATAACCGCGTTATCCCGATATATTCCCTTTCATCAAAAACCAAAAAGAATCATGAAAAAAATCGTACTATCATTGTGTGTACTGGCTTCTCTGGCCGCCTGCCAGAAGAAAACAACCCCCGCCGTGACCAGACAGGCACCAGCCTGCACGGCGCATCAGGTAACCATTAACGACTTTTCCGGCAGATGGGAAAGCAGCGGCACCGACAAAACGCTGGGTACAGACTATAAGTTTACGCTGTCGCTCAACACAACCGCCGACGGCAACGTCACGGGAAAGCTCTACAGCGTGGCGGGCCACAGAGGCAAAACAAGCCCATCGGGCGAGGAAAACAGCGTGAAAGGCACGCTGAAAGACAGCGTGCTGTACGTTGAATTCCAGACAGCCGGCAGTCCGGAGGCCCCTGGGAAAGCCGTTCTTTACAAGGATGGCAGCCAACTGAAGTGGAAAATTCTTAAGCAGCAGGGCATGCTCTTCCTCCCGCCGAATGCCGTGCTGAAGCAGTGCAAGCCTTCTTGCGAGAAAGGAACCAAATAGTCCGGCGGACCTTCCGGAACTGCCCGTTCCGCATCAGGAAGAGACGGAAAAACTGTCTTTACAGGCTAATCACAAAACCTTTACGACACAAAGACCATTGCATGGTTTTCAAAGCATTGTATATCAACTTGTTATACACTGCGTAAAAGCTATGTCTTTAGCCCGTAAAGGCGGCGTCTTTACGGCGTAATCGTCAGGCGTTTACATCGTAATCACGTTGCCTTTACGCCGTAATCGTTTTGTCTTTACGGGCTAAAGACAAAACCTATATTCCGCCAGCCCCGCGCAGCTACCCTTTTACGCCGTAACGACACCCGCCCGGAGCCGGATGTCTGATGCCGGAATCCCCGATAAAACATAAAAAAACAGGCGGGACCGCACAGGCGTAAAAAAGAATTTTGTAACTTAGTTGCACAAATCCAAACCAAATACCGGCACCGTCCGGGAAGGCTCGGGAATGAGGAATTTATTTTACATACTGTTGTGTTTTCTGCTCATGGCATGCGGCTCGGGGCGCAACAAGGTCGACAAGGCCGTTGAGGCGTGCTGGCAAGCACGGCAGACAGGGAAAGAGGCGACGATTGACTTTGACAGGGCGTTCGATTTTGAGTGGGACTCGCTGCGCTTCTATTCTGTGGGCTGCAGCCTTGAAGACATCAATCACGACTTAGGTTTCCCGCTGAAAGAATATACCGATTTGGCCGACCGCATGGTGTTTCTGAACCACGGCAAGCCTGCATACGTTGCAGGATGGTGGTATGACCCCGAGAGGCCACGCGGCACAACCGTCAACTGTACCGGCAGCATCTATAAGACCGACCGGCAGCATGCCAGGTTCCATATCCGGCGCGAAGGCTACCTGTACGTTCTGTGCCCACAACGAAAGTGAGCTTAGCCTGCCATAAATATATACGAAATAAATTGACAAAACAATGGGTAGAAACGCAAAAGGCGATGGTCTGCCGACAAAATATTCGGCATCATCATGTTGAGCCTCATCGGCATAATGGTGCTTACAGCCTTGTTTCTGATTGCCTATTACGTGATATTTCTCTTAATTTATCAGTATAGCCTACGACAGCAACGCAGGTTACAGAACAGATTTCTGCAACGACGAGTCCGGAAATATAGAAGAATGGCGTACCGACGGCACCACATTCTACGCACTCTCCTTATATAAAAAGGGCGACAGCGCAACGGACGAGCCTCCGGAAACGAACCGTCAGGGCAGCCTTTCGTTACAGGAAATCGGGCGCGAAAGCAGGAAACCCTATTCACAAAACAATTATGACACGTGCCCACCACGGCCACCGCTGCTGTTATATCCCCCGAATTGCAATCTATGATAAGCAAAACAACACCCTTTCGCCTGAAAAAAGTACTTTTCCTGCAAGATTTTCAACTTTTTAAGAAAAATATTTAATTTGTTTTGTATTTATAAAAAATTAGGTTTAACTTTACCCCGAAAAGTTCAGAGCTAAAAACCACATTATAATAATTAACTAAAAAAAGCTTATGAAAAGACACTTTGTTCTGTTAGGAGCACTTATGCTGTCGGGCGGATTGGCCGGAAGCCAGGCTTTCGCAAGCCCCGAGCCGCAAGCTATCACCCAGAGCTCGCATACCGTTACGGGTACGCTGGTTGACGAAAAGGGCGAACCTATCATTGGAGCAAGCGTGCAGGAGATTGGAACCACACGCGGAACCATCTCTGACGCAAACGGACACTTCACACTTGAAGTGGGCAAAAACGCAAGGTTAAAGATTACCTACCTCGGCTACAAGACCGTGGAGGTGGCTGCAAAAAACAATCTGGCCATCACCATGCAGGACGACAACGCCCTTCTGGACGAGGTTGTGGTAGTAGGTTACGGCCAGCAGAAGAAGGCCAACCTGACGGGCGCTGTATCCAATGTCGACATTGAGAAAACCCTCGGCAGCCGTCCTGAACAGGACGTGGCAAAGGCCCTGCAGGGTGCTGTGCCCGGACTTACCGTGCTCAGCAACAATGGAGCCCTCAACGCTAACCCGTCAATATCTATCCGCGGCTTGGGAACGCTGTCGAACGGACAGAAGTCTTCACCTCTTATTATAGTAGACGGTGTGCCCGTTGACGACCTTTCAATGGTCAACGGCAACGATATTGCCACCATCTCGGTGCTGAAAGATGCCTCCTCATCGGCCATATACGGTAGCCGTGCAGCCTTCGGCGTAATTCTCATTACCACGAAGCAGGGCCAGAAAGGCGACCACGTCAGCGTAAAATACAACATGCAGTTTGGCTGGAGCCAGTCGACCATCCTGCCCGATTTCCCCACGGTTCCCGAGCAGTTGAAGGCCGGACTTATCAGCAAGAAACGCGCAGGAGAGAGCACTCCCGAGCTTTTCGGTATGTACTTTGACAAGCTTCTTCCCTACGCCGAAGCGTGGGAGAAACAGCACGGCGGACGAAAAGGCTACACCGTTATGCAGCCCTACAAGAGCATGGACGACGTGGGCGACTACTATTTTAAAAATGGGCTGCCGCTCTATTACGCCAATTACAACATACCTGACATCTGGTACAACAAGCATGCGCCCTCTACCGAGCACAACATCAGCATATCGGGAGCGAGCAAGCGCACCACATTCCTCATGTCGTTCAACTATGACAAGAAGCAGGATGTGATGAAATTCAATCCCGGTAAGCTCGACCGCTACGGCATGAACCTCAATTTAAAGAGCGACGTTACCGACTGGCTTACCGTCGGTGCGCGCCTGAACTGGACACGACGCCATTTCAGTGCGGCCGACCCCTGGACCAATATTTATCAGTATCTCTGGCGCTGGGGCTCCTACTTTATTCCGTCAGGTATCTATCAGGACGCCGACGGCAATCAGTATGACTTTCGTCTCGTGGCCCTCCAGAAGAACTGCAACCGCCTCAAGAACACGCACGACCAGCTGCGCCTCAACGGTTACGTGCAGGCTCATATCACGAAAGACCTGACCCTTAATGCCGATTATACCTACGAAGTACACAACTGGAACGAGAAGGCCTCGAACAAGAGTATCTACGGTATGAACTGGAGCAGCACACGCCCTGCCTATATTGTAAACCCAAGTAACAGCGATGCTACCCGCTGGAACACCAAGCAAAACCGCTGGACAGCTAACGCTTATGCCGACTATGCGCACACCTTCGACAAGGTTCACAACCTGCACGTCATGGCCGGTATCAATGGAGAGAACTTCACGAGCGACTATTTCTATGTTCAGCGCACCCAGCTTTATGATGAAAACTATCCTGAGCTGAACCTCGCTTACGGCGATTTGACGAAGGCTACCATCGATTCAGAAACGGGTGACCGTGCAAGTGCAGGCTTCTTCGGCCGCATCAACTACGACTATAAGGGTATCTACCTGCTCGAATTGAACGGCCGTTACGACGGCTCGTCACGCTTCCGCGCAGGCGACCGCTGGGCCTTCTTCCCCAGTTTCTCTATGGGTTACCGCTTCTCTGAAGAGCCTTACTGGAAAGATTTGAAGAATATCGTATCGAACGGCAAGCTCCGTTTCTCATACGGACAGATAGGAAACGAAGCCGTTGGCGACAACATGTTCCTCTCAACCGTAGGCGCTTACCAGATGACATGGCTCAACGGGTCGAACACTAAGCTCAATGCCTTTGGCATGCCTACATGGGTAAATCCTGCCCTGACATGGGAACGCATACAGACTTCAAACCTCGGTATCGACTTAGGCTTCCTCAACAACGAGCTGAACATGACCTTCGAGCTTTACCAGCGCCTCACAAAGGACATGCTTTGCCCGGGCCAGGCCATTCCGTCGGCAGTGGGCGCAGGCGCACCTTACACCAACAACGGACAGCTCCGCTCACGCGGATGGGAGCTCTCGCTGGCATGGCGTCATCAGTTTACCAAGGATTTGGCAGCGTATGCCAACTTCTCTATCGGCGACTCTAAGATTAAAGTCACCAAGTGGAACACCAGCGACAAGAATATCGGACATACAAACGACGCTTCGTACGCATACGAAGGGGAGACCTGGGGCGACATCTGGGGCTTCGAAACCGAACGTTATTTCACCGAGGATGACTTTAACGGAAAAGACGCCAGCGGCAAGTGGATTTACAAAGCAGGCGTTGCTGACCAGACCGGTATACAGACCGATAACTTCGTTTACGGCCCGGGCGACATCAAGTTCAAGGATCTGAACGGTGACGGAAAGATTAACGGAGGCAAAGGTACTTTGAAAGACCACGGCGACCTTAAGGTTATCGGTAATGTGCTGCCGCGCTATGAGTACAGCTTCCGCGTTGGAGCCAACTGGAAAGGCTTCGATATTGACGCCTTCTTCCAGGGTGTGGGCAAGCGCGATATGTGGACACTTTCAGCGTTCAACTTCCCAACGATGAACCACCCTGACCTTACATTGTACAAGAATCAGACCAAGTACAACGTGTACGACCCTGCCAATGGCGTTGTAAATATCAGTGAAAACAACGACTATCCCTGCCTCTGGCCAGGTAATAACGTGGCTGGAAATGTACCCGCTCTTGCAGCAGGTGGCAGTAGCCACAACTATTATCCACAGACAAAATATCTGGTTAACATGGCTTATCTGCGCCTGAAGAGCCTCACTCTGGGTTATACCCTCCCGCGTGAACTGACGCGCAAGGCTTACATTCAGAACCTGAGAGTTTACGTCAGCGGCAACAACCTGTTCCTTCTTCACAAGGGCAACGGCAACCTGCCACTTGATCCGGAAATCAATACCGGCGAAGGCGTAAAATATGGAGGCTGGGGACGTACCATCCCGCCAATGCGCACTTTCGCAGTCGGCATGCAGCTGACATTCTAAACATGTGTCCAACATCAAAACAAAAGCAACATGAAAAAGTCAATTTTCTATATACTCGCAGCGTCTGCCTTAGTGTTGGGCAGCTGCGATGACCTGCTGGACAAGAACCCCCGCGACACCTTTACCAATAATCCAGCCTTCTGGAGCAACAGCAATCAGGTGGAGAGCTATAGCAATGGCTTCTACGAGTTCTACGGCAGCGCTAGCAATTTCTACTTCAATGCATTGAACGACGACCAGATTGAGCCTACATTCGCCAACTGGACCTTTACTACCGTGCCGACAAAAGCAGGCGCATGGTCGGCCCGTTTCACCAACATCCGCCGTGTAAACTACATGCTTGACGGCCTTAAGACGTCTACCTTGCCCGCCGCCCAGAAGAAGCGCTACGAGGCTATAGGACGTCTGAACCGCGCCCACGAGTATGCCGAGCTGGCCCCATTGTATGGTGACGTGCAGTGGGAAAACAAGGTAATCGGCGACCTTAACGACGAAGCTGTTTATGGAGAACGTACCGATCAGGACGTAGTTATGGACTCGGTGCTCAACGATCTCGACTTCGCCATTGCCAACCTTGCAAGCAACACAGCCGACAAAACCCTGTGGAGCAAGGAGCTGGCCCTCGCCGTGAAGAGCGACGTATGCCTGTATTGGGGAACCTATTGCAAGTATCGTAACCAGGCCGACAACGGCAAGGCTGCCGATTTAACGCTTGCCAACAAGTTCCTTCAGGAGTGTGTCAATGCCTCTGAACAGCTGATGAACAGCGGGAAATTCTCTCTTGACCCGGGAACTGTTTCAGGAGGCAAGACCTATACCCTCTTCAACTCGATCAATATCGGCAATAATCCGGAGGTAATTTTCTACCGCAACTACGAGAAAGACCTCGTATCACATCCGGCAAGCTTGCCCGATTATACCTGCGGTTCGACTACACAGAAAGGTATTACCAAGGACGCCATCGACGCATTCCTCTTCTTAGACGGAAAACCTCTGGCAACCACGTCAATGAACAAAGACGACAAGGCTGTGCGCGATGCCAATGGGAACTACTCCATTGCGCACTTCCTGTCTCAAAAGGACAAGCGTTTGAGCCTGCTCGTTGACCATATTCTGGCTTTCAAAGGCCACGGATGGATTCGCGATGAGCCTTCACCAGACGGCCCGCTGCCTGCAGAAATGACCTCTTCTACGGGTTATACCATTTATAAATTCGACAATCCGCAACTGACTCTGCACTATCGTACCAATACCAACACAGGCTATACTGATGTTCCTATGTACTGGTATGCCATCATTCTGCTGAACGAAGCCGAGGCAAAGGCTGAATTAGGTACCATCACGCAGACCGATTTGGACAAGACAATCAATCTGCTTCAGGCACGCGCTGGCCTGCCGAACATGACCCTTACGCCCGCCAGTGACCCTGCAAACAACGCAGGTGTAAGCAACCTGATATGGGAAATCCGCCGTTGCCGCCGCTGTGAGCTCATGCTTGACAACGATTATCGCTACTGGGATCTTGTGCGCTGGCACCAGCTCGACAAGCTCGACAGCAACAATTATCCCAATATCAACCTCGGCGCTAACGTAACAAACGTGTCCGATGCCGACAAGAACGCTCAGGGATACCTCAAGGGAACCAGTGCAACCCGCAAGTTCGAGGCGAAGTATTACCACTATCCTGTTCCGGCAAATGAAATTAAACTTGTCAAGGATCAGGGCAAGGTCCTGACGCAGAACCCAGGATGGTAAAAAGAATAAAAAGCTCATGGGCCGGTGTGTTCGCAAAAATCACACGAACATATCGTGCTCCGGAGCCTTTCATACTTTTCTACATTAATAAACATTAAATTACAGCCGAGGCTTCTGTCTCGGCTGTTTTTTTTCGTAACTTTGCCTTAACTATATAACAATCTTCCTTTATATGAACAAACCTCTTCTTTGCAGTCTTTTTGCGGCCTTCGTAATGGCCGTGCCTGCAGGAGCTCAAAACCTTAACCCACAGGAAAAAACCAACATCATTCGTGCCTTAGGCCCCTTTACCCAAGGCATAAGAGCAGGCAGGATTGCCATTGACACGACAATCGTCAACGACGACAGTCTGAAGATTTTCCTCAATGATGCCCTGCAAAATGTTCCTATCAGGCAAGACAATGCCGTCGCAATCACGTCCACTATACGTTCGTTGCTTCCCGCCGATTTGGCAGGGAAGAAGTTGCAGATACTGGTAGACGGACACGACTTATTTTCATTAATACCCAACTTTTATCGTGCAAAAGGTCAGCGACGACCGGCTTTTCGCAATACGGCCACGGCGCCGTTGGTGACCCGTTCCGACCGTCCCTACACACCTCAAAACGGTTTGGACGGCAGGCATATTGCCATGTGGCATAGCCATGGCAAGTATTTCGAATTCGGATTAAACCGCTGGGAGTGGCAGCGTGCGCGCCTTTTTGAGAGCGTTGAGGACAAGTTTACGCAGAGTTTTGTTCTGCCTTATCTCATCCCGATGCTTGAAAATGCCGGTGCCTACGTTATGACACCACGCGAAAGAGACACAAGTCCTTATGAGGTTGTGGTTGACAACGACGGCCAGATGGCCCTGTCGCCCTATACAGAACACAACGGCGTTCATGCCTGGCAGCAAGGAGAGGGAGCCGGTTTTGCCTATACCCGCAGCCATTATGAGAATTTTGAGAACCCCTTTACCGAAGGCACATATCGCCGTGCCACCACCGTGCGCAAGGCTGCACAAGCCAGTACAGCAACATGGACGCCGAAAATTCCGCACGAACGCAGCTATGCCGTGTATGTTTCATATAAGACGGTGGAGGGCAGTACGACTGACGCCCACTACACTGTTTGCCATAAGGGCGTGCAAACACACTTTACCGTGAACCAGACTATGGGCGGCGGGACATGGATTTACCTCGGAACATTCAACTTCGGTACGGGTGAAGACAACTACGTTACGTTGTCGAACCTCTCACGCGACGCCGGAAAGATTGTCACTGCTGATGCCGTAAGGTTCGGCGGCGGCATGGGAAACATAGCACGATCAGTCAGTGGAGACAGCACCTATGTGTACACAAAGGGCAACACGCGCAGCCTCGGAGGCCAACCCCGCAACGATTATCAGCCCGCCATTACCACATACCCGATGACCAGTGGCTACCCGCGCTTCCTCGAAGGAGCACGCTATTACATGCAGTGGGCGGGCATTCCCGACAGCATTTACAGCCCCACGCACGGCCGGAACGACTATACTGACGACTACCGCAACCGCGGATTGTGGGTCAATTACATTGCCGGAGGCAGCCGTGCATGCCCTGACATCAAGGGCTTGAACATACCAATAGCCCTCTCTTTCGCTTTCCACTCGGATGCCGGAACGGTGAAAGGCGACTCGATTATCGGCAATCTGGGCATCTATCAGACAAGCATGTACGGCGGGCGCTTTGCTGACGGCACCTCCCGTGACGCCAACAGAGACCTCTGCGACCTCGTACAGTCGAGCATTACACATGATTTACGCCTGCAGGTTGAACCCAAATGGACCCGTCGCGGCATGTGGGATCAACGATACTTTGAGGCGTGGACGCCGCGCGTTCCCGCCATGCTGCTCGAGCTGATGAGCCACGAAAACTTTGCCGATATGCGCTACGGTCTCGACCCGCGCTTCCGTTTCATCACCTCCCGAGCCATATATAAGGGCATCCTGCGCTTCCTAAGCAGCGAGTATGGCTACGATTACGTTGTCCAGCCCCTGCCTGTAGACCACTTCTCGGCGGTGTTCAACAAGAGGAATGAGGTTGAACTGAGCTGGGCTCCGGTGGCCGACAGTCTCGAAGCCACGGCCATACCCGACCGCTATATCGTCTACAAGCGCATGGGAAATGGCGATTTCGATAACGGAACCGTAGTGAGAAAGAACAGCTTTACCTGCACCATCCCGTCGGATGTAGTGGTTAGTTTCAAGGTAACGGCGCTGAACCGCGGTGGCGAAAGCTTCCCTTCCGAGGTACTTTCCGTAGGTTTAAACTCGCAGGCTACGACGCGCCCCGTGCTCGTCATCAACGGTTTCGACCGCCTTTCAGCCCCTGACGACTTCGTCAGTTCGGACGATGCAGAAGCCGGTTTCCTCGCTGACAACGACAATGGCGTGGCTTATCAGGAGCTCATTTCGTACGTAGGCAAGATGAAAGAGTTCCGCAGGGCCATCCCATGGACGAATGATGACGCCCCCGGTTTTGGCGACAGTTACGGCGATTGCGAAAAAATGGTTATCGCTGGCAACACTTTTGATTATCCCGCCCTGCACGGATCGTCAATCCTGAAGGCCGGCTACAGCTTCTGTTCCATCAGTCGTTCGGCCCTCACCACGTTTGAAGGCAAGGCCCCGCAGGCGCTCAAGCCGCTGACAGGAGAGGCCGTTCAGGGTGTCTTTGCAGCCGTCGACCTCATTCTTGGCAAGGAAAAACAAAGCAAATTCGGCCGCCCCGGACTGCATCCGCTGGCGTTCAAGACCTTCGACGAGCCCATGCAGCAATTCCTTACAGCCTATTGCAAGGCAGGCGGACCGGTGTTTGTGTCGGGCTCATACGTTGGAACCGACTTGTGGCAGAACCCTTTGAACTACCCTTCTACGAACCCTTATGCCGGTTATTTCAAGCAAAACGCGAAGACCGATCAGGATTTTGCACGCAACATTCTGAAATATCAGTGGCGCGAAGACCGCGCCTCGAACACGGGACGCGTGGTTTATGTGGCTTCTCCCCTGTCGGGAAACAACACCATCGTGCGCTATTACAACGTGCCGAATGAGGACGGTTACATTGTCGAATCGCCCGATGCCATCGATCCTGCCGACGCTTCGGCCTACACCATCATGCGTTATCCTGAAAACAACATGAGCGCAGGCGTCTGCTTTGGCGGCAACGCCATCGACCGTTGGCGCACATGTGTGCTCGGCTTCCCATTTGAATCGTTAAGAAATGAGAAGATAAGGGACAATATGATGAAGCGTGTTCTCACGTATCTCATGGAAAAGTAAAAGAGTAAAAAGGTAAAAAAGTAAAAGGAATGCGGCCGGAGGATTCGAATCAGACGGTAGAAAAAGAAATGAAAAACTGCCGGAAGATTCGAACCGGAAGGCACGAAAGTAAAGAACATGCGGCCGGAAAACACACGACAAGACATTTAGAAAAACAACCCTAAAAGTTTAAAAACACGAGTCAGGAAACAAGAATTATCCAACAAAGAATTAAGAATCATCCAACAAGGAACCCATAATTATCCAACCACAAAACCAAAAAGACAACTACAATGAAGCGATTTCTTCCCCCCCGTATTATGATAACACTGACCGTCGCGTTGCTGATGGCTTTTAGCCTGTCGGCTAAGGCCTTCGAGCCTTTCCGCTTTGCGGTAGTCACCGACGTGCATATCAATAAAACTCACCCTAATCCTCTCCAGGACCTGCGCCTGTCGGTACAGCAGATAAACGCCACCGACAGCATTGATTTTGTGCTGGTTACCGGCGACATTGCCGACGGAGGCGACGGTGAATCGCTGCAAATAGCACACGACGAACTGTCAAAACTGCGCAAACCCTGGTATATTCTGGAAGGCAACCACGACCAGAACTGGAGCGAGAGCGCCTGTATGGACTTCGTCCGCATATTCGGATACGAGCGCTTCCGCTTCGAACACAAAGGCTTTCTATTCCTTGGTTTCCCCACCGGACCGATGATGCGCATGGCCCTTGGCCACGTAGCCCCCGAGGATACAGAGTGGGTAAAGGAGCAGTTAAGGCAGAACGGGCGCAACGGCAAGCCCGTATTCATGGTGTGCCACATCCCTATGCAGCCGCAGGATGTGGACAACTGGTACGACATTACCGATGCTGTAGCCGACTTTCCCGTGGTGGCATTCATCAACGGCCACTATCATCGCAACCTCCATTTCAACTATGACGGCATCCCGGGCATTGTGAATATTACGAACCTTCGCCAGCCAGGCAATAACCACGGACAGTATAACGAGATTCACGTCGATGCCGATTCCATCCGCGTCTTCACCCATCCCTACGGCCAACCCGCACGCCAGTGGATGGCCATCCCCATGACAACCCGCCACGATGCCGACGTGGCGAAGCACTTTCCACGCCCCGACTTCAGCGTCAATACGCAGTATCCGCAGGTTCGTGAGGTATGGACAGAACGCCAGCATGCAGGCATTTACTCGTCGCCCGTGGTCTGGAACCATCACGTCTATGCCGCTGACAACCTCGGCCGCGTGGTGTGTTACGACGCCCTCGGGCACGAAGCGTGGCGCTTCAACAGCGGTGCACGCATCATCGGCACGCCGGCCGTTGACCGTGGCGTGCTCGTAGCAGGCTCGGCCAATGGCAATATCTACGGCCTTGATGCACGCAGCGGCCGCCAGTTCTGGGCCGTACAGACGGCCAAGCCCTGTGTAAGCGCCATCACCATTGTGTCGGGCGTTGCCTACGTGGGCGGCGGCGACGGCACCTTCCGCGCCATCAAGGTAAAGGACGGCACGCTGCTCTGGCAGAACAGCGGCGTTAAAGGCTACGTTGAAACACGCCCGTTGGTGACGAAAGGGCGCGTGATTTTCGGCGACTGGGCCAATACGCTCTACTGCCTCGACCAGCGTACGGGCAGCACCCTCTGGACGTGGCAGCCACCCCGCAAAACCGATATGCACTACTCTCCGGCCGGTGTATGGCCCGTTGAAAGCCACGGAACGGTGTACATCTGCGACCCCGAGCGCGCCATGACAGCCCTTGATCTGGCTACCGGACAGCAACTGTGGCGCACCTATCAGAGCAAGGTTCGCGAGTCGATAGGCTTGTCTAAAGACGGCCGGCGCCTCTATGCCAAAACCATGCAGGACAGCATCGTGTGCTATGCAGCCCGCAAAGACCGCGCCCAACAGCTGTGGGCGACGAACGCGGGCTTTGGTTATGAACACGCCCGCGTGATGCTGGCCGAGAAAGACGGCGTTTGTTTCAGCAGCACAAAAAACGGTCTTATCATCGCCATCGAAGGCAAAACGGGCCGCCTGCTGTGGATACACAAGGTGGGTAACACGCTGATTAACACCATTGTACCGGTGAGCGCACGCGAGCTCTACTTCACGAACGAAGACGGATTAGTGGGCCGTCTGGAGGTCGATTCGCGGGTGTGATAGCCCCCTTTTTTTGGCCCGAAAGCGCCTTTACGGCGTAAAGACAAACCGATTACGGCGCAGAAGGCTGACCGTTTCATTTAAAACATTGACTGACAAGCGTTTAAGCTCCATACCATTACGGCGTAAAGGCCCGACGATTACATCGTAAAGGCGCGGTAATTACGACGTAAAGACGAGACCATTACGATGTAAAGGCAACGCCTTTACGATGTAAAGACAGAACGATTGCCCGATAAGGACAAAACAAATATGGAATCAAGAATATTAAACAAAACTATAAAGACCATAACATGACAAAATTAATTGATTGCTTCTTGCCCAAAGGCAACGCAGAAGAAACCCGCAGAAATGTCGAAGAACTGAAAAGTCACGACACCGTAGCCACGGTAAACGTGGTGGAAGGCAACATCAAGGCTTCGGCCACGCTGAAAGATATTGCCGCCAAGGCCACCGCACCTTATACGCTGCTCTATCTCAAGAGCCAGTTTATCAAGCCCGGATATCTGGCCCTCGACCGCATGCTCGCCCTGGCCGACATCACTGAAGCCGGCATGATTTACGCCGACCACTACAACATTGCTGCCGACGGAACCCGCTCGGAAGCTCCTGTCATCGACTATCAGGCAGGCAGCTTGCGCGACGATTTCAACTTCGGAAGCGTGCTGCTGTTCCGCACCGAGAGCCTGAAAACGGCTGCCGGCATGATGAAGGCCGACTATCAGGCAGCCGGATTCTACGACCTTCGCCTGAAGCTGGCCGAGAAATTCCGCCTCGAGCACATCAACGAGTATCTGTATTCGGAGGTTGAACTCGATACCCGCAAGACGGGAGAGAAGCTCTTCGACTACGTAGACCCGAAGAACCGCGCCTCACAAATAGAGATGGAACAGGCTGCAACCGAGTATCTCAAGGAAGTGGGAGGCTACCTCAAACCAGGCTTCAGGGACGTCGATATCACCGAGGGCGAGTTCCCTGTAGAGATGACCGTGATGATTCCCGTGCGCAACAGGATTCGCACGATACGCGATGCCATCGACAGTGCGCTGGAGCAGAAGACGAGCTTTAAATACAACGTGTTCGTGGTTGAGAACGGCCCCGAGTGCCATTCCACCGACGGAACCACCGAGGCTGTGGACGAATACGACGACCCGCGCCTCATACACGTCGTGACCGAACGCCGTGATCTGTGCGTGGGTGGCAGCTGGAACCTTGCCGCTCACGACCCGCGTTGCGGACGATTCATTGTGCAGCTCGACTCGGATGACGTGTATCTTGACGAAAATACCCTGCAGAAGTTCTACGATGCCTTTCAGGAACAGCGGGTGGCTGCCATCATCGGCTCGTATGTTCTGACCGACATCAACAAGAACATACTGCCCCCGGGCAAGATTGACCATGCGGAATGGACACCCGAAAACGGCCGCAACAATGCGCTTCGCATCAACGGTCTGGGTGCGCCGCGCGCTTTCTTCACACCCGTTCTGCGCAGCATCCCCATGCCAAACGTAAACTATGGCGAGGACTATGCGCTGGGGCTGGCCATCAGCCGCCATTATCTCATCGGCCGAATATTCGACCCGCTGTACTGCTGCCGCCGCTGGGACGACAACAGCGATGGCGATTTGAGCATTGAAAAAGAAAACAAGAACAACACCTATAAGGACAGAATACGCACCTGGGAGCTGCAGGCGCGCATTGCTTTGAACAAGAAAAATGAAAAGTAAAAACCTATCTCCGTGGCTCTGGGTGCCCACCCTCTACTTCGCTGAGGGCGTGCCCTACTTTGTTGTAAACAACATTTCGGTGATGATGTTTACCAAGATGGGCGTGCCCAACGGCGATATGGCATTCTTTACAACACTGCTTTATTTCCCGTGGTTTCTGAAAGGGGTATGGAGTCCGCTCGTTGACGTGGTGCGAACCAAGCGCTGGTGGATTGTCACCATGCAGGTTCTGCTCACCGCTCTCATGGTTCTGCTCACGCTCACGCTGCCGCATCCGTCGGCCGACGTGATTCAGAGCGGGCAGACACCCATCAGTATGTTCACGCTTACACTGGTGCTTTTCATCATCGCCGCATTTGCATCGGCCACCCACGACATCGCGGCCGACGGCTATTACATGCTGGCACACAGCCCCAGCAGCCAGGCAGCGTTCATCGGAATAAGAAGCACGTTCTACCGCATAGCCTCTGTTTTCGGGCAGGGTGTGCTGGTATTCATTGCCGGAAGCATCGAAACGCGCACGGGAGACATCCCTTATTCGTGGCGCGTTACGCTGGGCGTGAGCGCCGTTATCTTCTTCCTCATCACACTTTACCATATCTTCTGCCTGCCCCATTCTGACGAAGACCGTCCGCGACAGGCCGGTGAAGACGGAGAAAAAAGCAAGAGCAACTGGAGCGAACTGGCCGAATCGTTCGTGACGTTCATCAAGAAACCCAACGTGCTGTGGGCCATAGCCTTCATGCTTCTTTACCGTTTGCCCGAAGGTTTCTTGATTAAAATGTGCCAGCCTTTCCTTGTACACGGCACCGAAACCGGCGGATTGGGCCTGAGCACAGAGCTTGTAGGGCTGATCTATGGCACGTTCGGCGTGATAGCTTTGCTCGCAGGCGGCATCGTCGGAGGCATTGTAGCCTCGAAGATTGGGCTTAAGCGGTCGCTCTGGATCATGGCAGCGTGCATGACATTACCCTGTCTTACTTTCGTTTATCTGGCCATCTACCAGCCCGCGAACATCGCAATCATCAGCATTGCACTATGCATAGAGCAGTTCGGTTACGGCTTCGGATTCACGGCTTACATGCTTTATATGATGTATTTTTCGGAGGGCGAGTTCAAGACTTCGCACTATGCCATCTGCACTGCCTTTATGGCTTTGAGCATGATGCTGCCTGGATTTGTGGCCGGTTACATACAGGAAGCTATCGGATATGTAAACTTTTTCTGGATGGTTATGCTGTGCTGTATTGCTACGATAGCCGTAACCTCTATTGTCAGACGACAGATTGACGACCAGTATGGACGCAAATAACTTTACGAAATGAAACGTATAGCTATTCTTTTAGGCTGCCTTTGCCTCATCGTGGCAGGCAGCCGTGCGCAGAAAATAAAGACAGGAATAGAGGTTCTCAAGAGCGAAGACTTCAAGCCACTGGAAGGCTTGCGCATTGGTTTGATCACAAATCCCACGGGGGTAGACAATAATCTCGTGTCGGATATTGACCTGTTGCACCGCGCAGCCAACGTAAAGCTTGTGGCCCTCTTCGGTCCCGAGCACGGCGTTCGCGGCAGTTCGCATGCCGGCGACGCCGTAGACAACGACAGCGATGCGGCTACGGGGCTTCCCATTTTTTCACTTTACGGCAAGAACCGCATACCTTCTGACGAAATGTTACAAGGCATTGATGCGCTGGTTTACGACATACAGGACGTGGGATGCCGCTCATTTACGTACATCTCGACGCTGTATAACGTGATGAAAGCCGCCGTCAGGAACCATAAAAAAGTGGTGGTTCTCGACCGCCCCAACCCGTTAGGAGGCGAGAAAATAGAAGGCAACATGACCGAAGACAACTGTATTTCGTTCGTCAGCCAGTTTAAAATACCGTATGTTTACGGTCTTACGCCTGGCGAGTTAGCGCTCTATCTCAACGGCGAAGGCCTTATACCAGGCGGCAGGTGCGACCTGCAGGTCATCAAAATGAAGGGTTGGAAGCGCCGCATGACGTACGAAGACACGGGCCTCCACTGGGTGCTTTCGTCGCCTCATATTCCTGAAGCTTCAACGGCACCGTTCTACAGCGTTACCGGTATTATCGGCGAGCTGTACAATATATCCATAGGAGTGGGCTACACGCTGCCCTTCAAGCTCATCGGTGCCGAATGGATCAAGGCACCAGAATTTGCTGAACGCATGAACAATCTGAAGTTACCAGGCGTAACTTTCAGGCCCATCTATTATACACCCTATTATAGTGTGGGCAAGGGAAAGGAATTACAGGGCGTACAAATTTATTTTACCGACTACCGGAAAGCCAGTCTTTGCGACGTGCAATGGTATGCCTTGCAGGAGCTTTACAAGCTTTATCCCGACCACGACCCGCTGAAAGAGGCCACCGACAGACACAATATGTTCGACAAGGTCTGCGGTTCGTTCGAGGTTCGCAAGCTGTTTATGAAGCGCCACATGTGGGAAGATGCCAAACCTTACTGGGATAAGGATGTGGCTTCGTTCCGTAAAACAGCAAAAAAATACCACTTATACAAATAACATTCAAGGGTTAGCACAGGCTCCCAAGGCGCTTAGTGTACTTTAAAAAACCTTACAGCTCTTTTAAAAAAACAGGCAGGGACAGCTGCCCGACGACATCGGCGCCTGCCATGTCTTACCAAAACATTAAAGAGAAATGACAACAATTACCCAAGATTCAACCGCCGTGCAGACTCCTGCAAAGAAGAAGAGCTCGCGCATTCTTGCCGTTGACATCCTGCGTGGCATCACCATCGCAGCCATGATATTGGTAAACAACCCGGGCGGACCAGAAGAAGAGGGCTTCGCTCCGCTGCTGCACGCCGAGTGGATAGGCCTGACACCTACCGACCTTATCTTCCCGACGTTCATGTTTATTATGGGTATCACCACCTATTTGTCGCTGCGAAAGTTCAACTTTACATGGTCGGCGACGTGCGCCCGCAAAATAGCCAAACGTGCTTTCCTGCTCTGGGGCATCGGCCTCGCACTGGTATGGCTCTTCGCTTTCACCCGCGGCATGATCAGTGCAGACAATGCCGACCTCGGCTTCGTGCAGCGCATGGGCGTTGCTGCCAACAGTTTTGCCCACATGCGACTGCTTGGCGTGCTGCCCCGTCTGGGCATTTGCTACGGTCTGGCCGCCGTCATCGCCCTGTCGGTAAACCACAAGTTCATCCCCTGGCTTATTGCAGGCATCTTCGTGGCCTATTATATTCTGCTCGAACTGGGCAACGGTTATGTGCACGATACGACGAATATCCTCGACGTGATCGACAAAATCATTCTGGGCGAAGGCCATGTTTACAAGTGGGACAGCCCTGATCCGGAGGGCTTTCTCAGCACATTCCCCGCACTTGCACATGTGCTTATCGGCTTCTGTGTGGGCAAAGTGATCATGAGTCTTGACAATTTGAACGACAAAATTGAGCGCATGTTCATCATCGGCGCGCTGTTAATCATTTGCGGTGCGCTGCTGGCCTACCTCTGCCCCATCAGTAAAAAGCTCTGGACACCGACGTTTGCCATGGTAACCTGCGGCATAGGCTGCACGCTTCTTGCCCTGCTTACCTGGGCCATTGACAAGCATCATCACGTAAACGGTGTCACAAAGTTCTTTGACGTCTTCGGTGTAAACCCGCTGGCGCTGTACGTATTGTCCGACCTTTTGCTCATCCCCATATCCATGCTGCCGCTTTTCGGCGGGCACACGCTGCACCAAATTCTTTACAGCAACGTGCTAACGGCCTTTCTTCCTGTGCCATGGGCTTCGGTGACGTATGCCATTTTGTACGTTCTTCTGAACTGGATTGTGGGATATTACCTGTGGAAAAAGAAAATTTACATTAAGTTATAATCAGGCAAGAAGCATCTTTTCAGGAAGAGAAGCGGCCTTTATGACCTGCCCCTCCCGAACAAAAGACGCCGCACGGCCTACATTTACATCAAAACAAAACGCTTATGATACTATTAGCAGACAGCGGTTCAACGAAGACCGACTGGAGTATTGTTGAAAACGGAACGCTTGTAAAGAAGATTCGTACGCGCGGAATGAACCCGTTCCAAATGTCTGAAGACGAGATTGCCGAGGAAATAAAGACCTCTCTCGTGCCCGAACTTCCATCGTCAACCATTGATAACATCTACTTCTACGGTGCAGGATGCACCCCCGAAAAGCAACCTATTGTTGAGCGTTCGCTGCGCAAGAACCTCACCGTTACAGGCGTTTGTGAAGTAGCTTCCGACATGCTCGCGGCGGCCCGCGGCGTTTGTGGCCACGAAAGCGGCATTGCATGCATCCTCGGAACAGGCAGCAACAGCTGTGCATACGACGGTAACAAGATTGTAAAAAACGTGTCGCCGCTCGGCTTTATCCTCGGCGACGAAGGCTCCGGAGCCGTATTGGGCAAACTGCTTGTGGGCGATATCCTGAAAAATCAGATGCCTAAGAAGGTCATCGACCGCTTTTTTGAGAAGTACAAACTGACGAGCGCCGAGATTATCGACCGCGTGTATCGTCAGCCCAAACCCAACACATTCCTCGCCAGCTTTGTGCCCTTCCTTGGCGAAAACATCGGTGAGCCCTGCATCTACAACCTTGTAAAGGAGAGCTTCCGCAGCTTTTTGCGCCGCAATGTCAGGCAATACGACGGATGGGACAGGCTTCCAATCGGTTTCAATGGCTCGATAGCCAAGATATACCGTAAGCCACTCGAAGAGGCTCTTAAGGAGGAAGGCATGCACCTCGGGCGCATTGTCCAGGCCCCGATGGAAGGTCTTGTTGAATATCACAACGCCTAAGACGGCGGCCTAAGAGCAGAATAGCGAATCAATTGCAGCAGTATTGCTGCTCAACTTCATTATCATATGTCATTCATTAAAATCTCAGAACAGAGTTCGCTCTACGATAACCTCGAACAGAAATCGGTGCATGAGCTCCTCGTTGATATTAACACGGAAGATAAAAAGGTAGCCCTCGCCGTAGAAAAAGCCATACCACAGATAGAAGCTCTTGTTGAGGAAATCATCCCCCGCATGGAACGCGGCGGACGGGTATTCTATATGGGTGCCGGAACAAGCGGCCGTTTGGGCGTACTCGACGCTTCGGAGCTGCCGCCAACCTTTGGTGTTCCGCCCACGATGGTGTACGGATTGATTGCCGGTGGCGACACAGCCCTGCGCAACGCCGTAGAGAATGCCGAGGATGATACGCAGCACGGATGGATAGAACTCGAAGAACACGGCATTGCCGAAGACGATACCGTCATAGGCATTGCGGCCTCGGGCACCACGCCTTACGTTATCGGGGCTTTGAAAGAAGCCCGTGCGCACGGCATACTTACGGGCTGCATCACAAGCAATCCCGACTCGCCGATGGCCGCAGCCTGCGAGCATCCCATCGAGATGATTGTGGGACCGGAATTCGTTACCGGCTCTTCGCGCATGAAATCAGGCACGGGGCAGAAGATGATTCTGAACATGATTTCTACAAGTATCATGATAAAGCTCGGACGAGTAAAGGGTAACCGCATGGTGAACATGCAGCTGACGAACCAGAAACTCGTTGACCGAGGCACGCGCATGATTGTTGACGAGCTGGGCCTTTCCTATGCCGACGCCAAGGAACTGCTTCTGAAACACGGCTCTGTGAAGCGCGCCATCAACACCTGGCGCAACGCCGCAAAATAAAAAACACGACAGTTTTTCTATACGAAAAGCCCCCCGAAGGCCGGTAATTATATCAGCTTTCGAGGGGCTTTCTACTATGGGCGACAACCTGCGGCCATAGAAAAAACTATACATTACATCAGCCTCCAAAGGCCTCTTCACTATGGGCGACGGCCGATAACCGCGAAATATACGATACAATGCATCGGTTTTCGGGGGCATTTCCATTATAAGTGACGGCCGACGACTGTGGAAAAAACTATACAAGACATCCATTCGTCAGCACGTTTCTTTCCTGACGATTGCGCCGTTACAGGCTTTTGTGCAAGTGCGGCGGCCGTCGTATGCGCGCCTCACGGCCGCCATACACATCGTTCGACGGCCGCAGGACGCGCGTTCCGCGGCCGCCGCACCTCAGCCTTCCAACGAAAAAACGGCAGAGTTCAACTCTCTGCGATACGGCAAAAGGCAGAAAGGTCAGGGCAATGAAAAAATAACAAAATCTCCGCAAGACGGCATTGCATGCACAAAAACAACGGTACGCCAAACGCTTCCTGATTCTCCGGAAACGTTCTCTTGTGATATTGCATACACAAAGACGACAGACTGGCAGGTTATACCTAACCTGCTCATGATGTCATCAGGCAATATTGTATGCACAAAAACAACCGTCCGGTAGAAGCTTTATTTCACAAAACCATCAAAATAACCGTTGCAGAACAGGCAACTTTGCGTTTTATGGGATAAAACTTCTACCGGACGGTATTTAATTTCCTAATCTTTTAATTCTTTAATTCTAAGCCCTGTCTTTTACTTTTTTACCTTTTTACTTTTTTACTTTTACGACATTCCCACTATCTTACCGTCCACAACGTCAATACGATTCGCCTGCGGGTCGGCGGGAAGACCGGGCATTCGCAACATGGTTCCGGCAACGGGGACAAGCATTTCAGCACCGCTGTTGATGACAATATCGGCTATTTCCATCTCGAAACCGTCAACGGGGCCGTATGCTTTGGCGTCGGTTGAGAAGCTATACTGCGTTTTTGCAATGCACACGGGGAAGTGGGCGAAGCCCAGGCGCGCAATATTCTTGAGCTGCTGACGGGCCTTCCGGCTGTAGGTAACGCTGCCGGCTCCGTATATTTCACGGGCAACGGCAGCAATTTTATCCTCTACCGAATCGTCGTCGGCATAAAGCAAACGCAACTTTTCCGACGGATTCTGCTCCACCTGGCTTGCTATAAGCCGTGCCAATTCTTCGGCACCCTCGCCCCCTTCGGCAAATGCGTTGTTCACAGCAAAGCCCGTATGCAGCACCGTTTCGCAATGACGACGCACCGTTTCTATCTCTTCTTCGGTATCTTCACCATAGCGGTTGAAGGCAACGACAACGTTCTGGCCAAACTTTCTCAGGTTTTCCACATGCTTGTCCAGATTCCAGAAGCCCGCCTCAACGCCCTTTACGTCGGGCTCTTTTATATGGTCATAGTTCACGCCTCCGTGCATTTTAAGAGCCTGAAGCGTAACTACGAGCACGGTGATACTGGGTTGAAGCCCCGCCTTGCGGCACTTGATGTCGTAGAATTTCTCCGCCCCGAGGTCGGCTCCGAAGCCTGCTTCGGTCACGGCAAAGTCGCCATAGGTGAGTGCTGCCTGCGTAGCCACCACCGAATTGCACCCATGCGCAATGTTGGCAAAGGGCCCGCAGTGGACAAATGCCGGTGTGTTCTCGGTGGTTTGCACAAGGTTGGGGCAGAGCGCGTCGGTTAAAAGGGCCGTAATTGCCCCCTCAACGCCCATGTCGTGAACAAAGAAAGGCTTGTCGTTATAGTCGAAACCCAGAAGAATATTGCCAATACGGCGCTTCAAATCATCAAGATTTTTAGCGAAGCACATGATGGCCATGATTTCAGATGCCGGCGTAATGTCGAAGCCTGACTCGGCTGTAATGCCGTTCGTTACAGGTCCAATGCCCGTCACAATATGGCGCAGAGAGCGGTCGTTGACGTCCATCACGCGGCGCCACAACACCTGTTTCAGGGCGAAACCCTCACGTGCATGCTGATAGATATAATTGTCGAGCAGGGCCGATATCATGTTATTGGCCGAGGTTATGGCATGGAAATCGCCCGTAAAATGCAGGTTAATCTTCTCCATCGGCAGCACTTGGGCATAGCCTCCGCCGCATGCTCCGCCCTTCTGTCCGAAGCAGGGGCCGAGCGATGGTTCGCGAAGGGCCACTACGGCACGCCTGCCAATGCGGTTCAAACCGAGGGCAAGGCCCACCGATACCGTCGTTTTTCCGATGCCTGCCTTTGTAGGACTGATAGCCGTTACCAGTATAAGGTGGTGGCCTTTCTGACGCTGAGGGTCAATGGCTTCGAGCGAAACCTTGGCCATATAGCTGCCAAACGGCTCGCAAAGCTGTGGGCTTAGGCCCATCTCCGTAGCCAGATCGTTCACTCCTCTGAGCGCCGTTTCCTGGGCTATCTCTATATCTGTCTTCATGTTTTGTATTGGTTTTTGTGTTTAGTCTCGACAGAAAATGTCGCGTGTGTACACTTTTTCCTTCACGTCGTCGAGCACCTTGTCATACCGGTTGGCAATAATGGCATGCGAACGACGCTTGAATTCATCGATGTTATTGACAATTTTGCTTCCAAAAAATGTCGTTCCGTCATCGAGTGTAGGTTCATAAATGATAACCGTTGCGCCCTTGGCCTTGATGCGTTTCATCACGCCCTGGATGGAACTCTGGCGGAAATTGTCCGAGTTGCTTTTCATTGTGAGGCGGTATACGCCAATAATGCACTCGTGTTCCTCCTGCGGGCGGAAGTCGCCGCGGTTGAAATAGTCGTAGTATCCAGCCTTGTTCAGCACTTGGTCAGCAATAAAATCCTTGCGCGTGCGGTTGCTTTCAACGATGGCCTGAATCAGATTTTCGGGCACATCCTGATAGTTGGCCAGCAGCTGCTTGGTATCCTTGGGCAGACAATAGCCGCCGTAGCCGAAGCTCGGATTGTTATAAAAGCTGCCGATTCGGGGGTCAAGGCTCACACCTCGTATAATACTCTGCGTGTCAAGACCCTTGACTTCGGCATAGGTATCAAGCTCATTGAAATAGCTTACGCGCAACGCCAGGTAGGTATTTGCAAAGAGTTTCACGGCCTCGGCCTCGGTAAGGCCCATGAAAAGCGTCTCAATGTTCTGCTTCAAAGCCCCCTCACGCAGCATGTCGGCAAAAATATGGGCGGCCTCATCAAGGCGTTTGTCGCCCTCGGGACGACCTACAATAATGCGGCTGGGATAAAGATTGTCGTACAATGCCTTGCTTTCGCGCAGAAATTCAGGGGCAAAAATAATATTGTCGCTGCCATACTTGCGGCGCACACTTTCAGTATAGCCCACGGGAATAGTAGATTTTATCACCATGACAGCCGCAGGATTGACCTTCGTCACGGCCTCAATCACCTCCTCAACATGCGAGGTATCGAAATAGTTTCTTACCGAATCGTAGTTCGTGGGCGTAGCAATCACCACGTAATCGGCCCCGCGATAGGCTGCCTCGGCATCGGTAGTGAAGCTGATGTCCAGCTCCTTCTCCGCAAGATACTTCTCAATATACTCGTCCTGGATAGGCGAACGGCGCTCGTTGAGCATCGCAATCTTCTCAGGAACTACGTCTACAGCCGTCACGTGCTGGTGCTGACTGAGCAGTATTGCAATGCTCAAACCCACGTAACCCGTGCCTGCAACTGCAACGTTATACTTCTTTTCCATCCTAAAAACTTATCTTTTTTATTTCTTGCAACACGCTTTCTGCAGCGCGTTGCAAGGATTAAGAAACCGCTTTACTTCAGTTCCATGCAGTCGATATTTGGCGTAAAGCCATAGTCCTGCCCTATGGAAATGGTGTTGAAACCGCGTTTCAGCACAACGGGCACGTCGACAGTACGGAAGTCGCTGTCCCAAGACGTCCCCTTTGGCATGGCTACATTGTTCATCGTGACGCCGTTCACGGTGATATCTGCCGACCTGTTTTCCTTCGAAGCATAGCGCAGGGTCATCGTATAGGCGCCGTCATGGTCGGCCCATACGTTACGCCACTCCATGTAATTCTGCAGGTTCCCACCTATATTATATACGTAAGCACCGCCGCTTGCCTCTGTGCTCTGGGCATAATTAGCCGTCTGGGCGTTCTTGATTTCCTGATAATTGTGCAGCCATGCTTCCTCTGCCTCGTAGTGAGTTTTGGCCATACGCGTGCCGGTCATGATGTAAGCCTGCGAACCGTGCGCCGGAACAGTTACCTCAAACAGCTGTTGTGCGCCCTTTTTGGCAGGCTTAACCATCGAGTTGCGTCCTGTAAAGCAGTCGTGAACCTGTACCTTTCCGCCAAGCTCCAGACGCGCAAGGTCAACACGAACAGACTGTCCAGCGTCGCTCAAATTCATGATAACGACAGCTCTTTTCGACCCATGAAGCTGCTCCATATCCTTTGCAACCACGTAAACATCACCCTCACGCTGAACCACCGGTGCGCCAATGCCCAGAGCATCCTGATTCATTGCAATGAGGTCCTTGTTCTTAAGCAGGGCCAATGACGACGGACGTAGCTTGCTCATATCACATCCAATCAACAGCGGTGAGGAAGCAATGCACCAGTATGCCATGTGGGTGCGCTCCTCGTTCTCGTTCATCGAGCGGCCAATTTCGAGCATATCCATGTCATTGTAGTGCCCTCCGCCCGTGTAAGCCTGCAGGTAAAGATTCTCCTTTACAATGTCTTTCACCGATGGCCAGCCGTCCCAGATGTCACCCGTCGTGCGCCACGAGTCGGCAATATCGCTTACCCATGTGCCCGGATATGCCCATCGGCAGATGTTAAACACCAGTCGTTTGCCCGTCTGCTGCTCGGTTTTGCGTATGGCGTTGCTTATTTTCGTGTACTGTTCGCGCTCGTCAAGCCCCATGTGCATGCCGCCGCAGTAGTCTACCTTAATAAAATCGTAGTCCCAATCCTGCAGATAGGTCTTGATGTCCTGCTCCTCATATCCTGCCAGTCCAATCCCCAGCCCATAGGCTTGCGTTCCTGCATTGCTTCCGCAGGCGTTGTCACCGGCATCCGAATATATGCCGGCCTTCAGCCCGAGCTTATGAATATAGTCGGCCACCGCACGCATACCGTTGGGAAAACGCTTGCGATTGATGATGAGCTGACCGTCTTTTGCCCTACCGTCCCAGAAACCATCGTCAATATTAATATACTGATAGCCCGCCTCTTTCAGCCCCTGACTTACCATGGCATCGGCCTGCCCTTCTATAATTTTGTCACTGATGTTCAATGCAAATGTGTTCCATGAGCTCCATCCCATTGTAGGAGGAAGGAACGTGCGTTGCGCAGGTTGCGCCCAGACAAGGGCATTCATGCCGAGAAAAACTGAAAGGAGAAGGCTTCTTTGCTTTTTCATTGTTTAAAGTTTTGATGATTTTCGTTCGATGCGCAAATATATAAAAATCTGCACGAATATCAGAATGAAAAGGAAATAATTATTTATCTTTGCAATCGAAATCTCATTAAACCAAAATAAGTATTGTTATGAAACGTAAAAATCTTCTCAGGCTCACCTGCCTGTCTGCCTTGTTTTTAATTGCCTCAACCCTGCAGGCCCAGACCCTTGCCGGCCGCTGGAGCGAGCAACGCGCCAACAAATGGTATGCAGAAATGCCGTGGATGTCGGGTTGCGACTACATACCGTCAACAGCCATCAACCAAATTGAGATGTGGAGTGCGAAGACATTCGACCCCAAGCGCATCGATCAGGAGCTGGGATGGGCACAGCAACTGGGTTTCAAGACAATGCGCGTGTTCCTCAGCAGCGTCGTTTACGAACACAGTCCAAAGGAGTTAAAGAAAAACATGTCAACATTTCTTGACATCTGCCAGCGCCATAACATCCGCCCGTTCTTCGTATTCTTCGACGACTGTTGGAACGCAGAGTCGCACTATGGCGACCAGCCCGCACCGAAAACAGGCGTGCATAACAGCGGCTGGGTGCAGGATCCGAGCGTAAGTCTGCGCAACGACACCACCACCCTCTTCCCGAAACTCGAACGCTACGTAAAAGATATTGTCAAAACCTTCGGCCAGGACAAGCGCGTTCTCATGTGGGATCTCTACAACGAACCGGGCAACAGCAACCACTTTGCCACCTCCCTGCCCCTGCTTCGCAAGGCTTTCGAGTGGGCCCGCAGCGTGAATCCGTCGCAGCCCCTCACCGCAGGCGTGTGGAATAACGACTTAAAATTCAAGGAGCTTAATGCTTTCCAGTTGGGAAATTCTGACGTTATTTCGTATCACGACTATCGTAAACCCGAAGAACATGAGATACAAATACGTTACCTTTTAATGTTCAACCGCCCGCTGATATGCACCGAATACATGGCCCGTCGCTCCGACTGCTATTTCTACAACACCATGCCGCTGTTGAAAAAATACAACGTAATGGCCATCAACTGGGGCTTTGTTACCGGCAAAACCAACACACGCTTTGCATGGAACGAGCCTTATCCTGACGGCAGCGAGCCGTTAGAGTGGTTCCACGACATCCTGAACGCCGACGGAACTCCGCATAACAACGGCGACATTACGGTGATAAAAGCCATGAACGGCGTAAAATAAGTTTAACTAACATATCCTTTCCTCTGCGCCATCCTTCTGTAAGCCCGCAGGCTGCAGGGGGATGGCGCCTTGCGTTTACGCCGTAATCGCCTCGTCTTTACATCGTAATCATCCACCCTTTACGCCGTAATCGCGTTGCCTTTACGATGTAATCGTTTTGCCTTTACGGCGTAATCGTCACGTATCTACATCGTAATCGGCAGACGTTTACGCCGTAAAGATGGCGTCTGTACAGCATAAAGGCAATAAAAACAAGCTTTTAACGTTATCTGAAACAGACTGGGACAGGCCCGAAAAGGCATGTCGGAATAAGTAAAAACAACCAACAAAATAAGTAAAAATACACAACAATACAATGGTTTTAGGACATAGAATGCACTCCGTTTTTACAGTTTTATTCATCGCCGCAGCCCTTCTGCTGACGGCCTCATGTCACGATTTGAACCCTCAAAGCACAACGTCTTACATGAATCGCACCGACGTGCAGGAGAAAATATGCAATGGTGTAAGTGGCACATACACAGCGAGTTTTAGCGTTGGCTACACCGGATTCCGCGCCGACGGGCAGATTGATGCGCTGCACGTTATACAACTGGGAAGCGCCGCTTATATCGTCGGCCGCCACGACAACCCTTTTGTGGTGCTCAACAGCTTTCCCGTGAGTCTGCTTTCCCGAGTCATTGCCGACCCTAACCTTGCTGCCCTCTTAGCTTCACAGGCAAACGCAACCCTCACCTTACCTTATTCCATCGTGGGAGACGGCCCCGAAACTCATACAGGAAGCATTGAAACAGTCCTGTCGCCCTACACATTCACGGTCACCGATGCCGCCGGAACGAGCCACGCCGTGACGCTGAGTTTCAACAAAACAAGCATCATCGCCGGCATCAATGCCGACGATTCCACTACCTGGCGCCTATCATCGCTCAACCTCGACCTGCGCAGCATCTCCGTCGACGGCCGCATTGTGCAACAGTTCGGCGCCTTACACTCGGGCAATGCCTCGTTCATGGTGAGGTACAGGGGCGAGAAACGATAAGGTACATAAGTCTGCACTTCAACACCTCGTTGGCAGAAGGCTACAAAAGCGCGAGCCAGATAGCACGCATTCTGACCGGATAATCACATCTAAGACAAAATAAGGCGGTAGCCCCAGCTGCTGAGGGACCGAGAGATTATTGAGTTCTAAGGGTGCGGTTATTATCAAAAGATAAAATGACGGGGCAGGAAACGGTCTGTTATTTATCCTGCAATTGTCCGGAAAAATTAAAAAATGCCAACGGCGAACCATTACCGCACGAATTTTGTACCTTTGTGGAGAAAACAACATTACAAGGGAAACAAAACAGTATAACAAAGAAAATATGGATACAAAAGAGACTCCCGTACTGCTGCTTACGGGCTACTTAGGCAGTGGAAAGACAACGCTTCTGAACCGCATTCTGGCTAACGAGAAGGGCATCAGGTTTGCTGTGATCGTAAACGACATTGGCGAGGTGAACATTGATGCGCGTCTTATTCAGGACGGTGGCGTGGTAGGTCAGGGCGACGACAGCCTCGTTGCCCTGCAAAACGGCTGTATCTGCTGCACGCTGAAGATGGATCTCGTAAAGCAACTCAACGATATTATCAATACCCGACGCTTCGACTATATCGTCATTGAAGCCAGCGGAATATGCGAACCCGCACCCATCGCACAGACGATAAGCACATATCCGAAGATGATTGACGCCAAACTGCTGAAGAACGGCGCCGCACGCCTCGACGCAATAGTCACTGTCGTTGATGCGCTGCGCATGCGCGACGAGTTCGGTCTGGGCGACGAGCTGCAGCGAAAAGACCTGGGAGAGGACGACCTTGCGAGCCTGGTGATTCAGCAAATAGAGTTTTGTAACATCATTCTGCTGAACAAGGCTTCAGAAATCAGCAAGGATGAGCTGGGGCATCTGAAGGCTGTCGTGCGTGCCATTCAGCCCAAGGCCGAGATCATGGAGTGCGATTACGGCAACATTGAGCTTGAAAAGATTCTGAACACACACCTCTTCGACTTTGAGAAAGTGGCAACATCAGCGCGCTGGATAGAAGCCATGCAGGATGAAGACGGTGAGCTTGAGAACGAAGAATCGGGCGAGGCGCTGGAGTATGGCATCGAAACCTTCGTATATTATCGCCGCAGGCCGATGAACCTTGGCGCTTTCGACGAGTTTGTTTCCACCCAATGGCCCAAGGGTGTAGTGCGTGCGAAGGGCATGTGTTACTTTGCAGACGAGACCGAAACCTGCTATCTCTTCGAGCAATCGGGCAAGCAATTCAACATCACGAACGCAGGACAGTGGTATGCCACCATGCCCGACGACGAGCGAAAAGCGCTGTTGGAGCGCAATCCGCAGCTGAAAAAAGATTGGGATGACAAATATGGAGACCGCATGCAAAAGATTGTTTTCATAGGCCAGAAGCTCGACAGGAAAGGGATAGAAGCACGGCTTGACCAGTGTCTTGAAGCGTAAGGTGCGGCAAAGGACTGCATGACGGCCATATCATATAAGGTGTGGGCGGAGACAATGGCCGTGACAGGATAATTGCAAATAAGCCCAAAAGCAGTAGCATATGGAAGAAATGTTTCAGTTTACACCTCCGGAAGAGGAAGAGGCACGGCAGCTAATAGCCCATCTGCGCGAGGTAGTGGGCCCGTCACTGCAGGGAGGGGATGAAGAGAAAATAAGCCGTTTTCTTCGGGAAACTGCCCAAAAGGGTATCAGACGAGATGTATTTGGCTTGCACCCTGTGCTGACATCGCTGCAAACAGCCTGCATTATCGTTGACGAAATAGGCCTGCGGCGCGACAGCGTTATCGCCACCCTGCTCTACGGCTGTTTCGTAGAAGATTACGACAATATTGCGAAAACGTTCGGCGATAACGTAGCACGCATTGTGCACGGACTGGCTAAAATTCAGAAGTTATACGAGAAAAACCCCGTCGTCGAGAGCGATAACTTCCGCAACCTGCTGCTGAGTTTTGCCGAGGATATGCGCGTAATCCTCATCATGATAGCCGACCGCGTGAATATTATGCGGCAGATTCGCGACACGAACAACGAAGAAGCCCGGCACGAAGTTTCCGAAGAGGCCAGCTACCTCTATGCTCCCTTGGCTCATAAGCTGGGCTTATACACACTGAAAAGCGAGCTTGAGGACCTGTCTTTAAAGTATCTTGAGCACGACGTTTACTACATGATACGCGAGAAACTCAACGCAACGAAGGCCACCCGAGACGCTTATATCACCAGCTTTATTGAACCCGTGGAACGCCGTTTGGAGGAAGCGGGGCTCAAATTCCATATCAAAGGCCGCACGAAATCGATACATTCGATTTGGCAAAAGATGAAAAAGCAGAAGTGTGGCTTTGAGGGAATATACGACCTTTTTGCCATACGCGTCATTCTCGACGCGCCTTTTGAGAAAGAGAAACAACAGTGCTGGCAGGTCTACTCGATAGTAACCGACATGTATCAGCCCAATCCGAAGCGGCTTCGCGACTGGCTTTCTGTTCCGAAATCGAACGGATATGAATGTCTGCACATTACTGTTCTCGGACCGGATAAGAAGTGGGTCGAGGTGCAAATACGCACAGAGCGTATGGACGACATCGCCGAGCACGGCCTTGCAGCCCACTGGCGCTACAAGGGCATTAAAGGAGGCGGACAGATGGACGAATGGTTAGCCAACATCCGTTCGGCGCTGGAGGCCGGCGATAACCTGCAGGTGATGGACCGGTTCCGCATGTCTCTGCAACCCGAAGACGTGTATGTGTTCTCACCCCGCGGCGATATCTTTAAGTTTCCCGCCGGTGCAACCATCCTTGATTTTGCCTATCGCATCCACTCGAAGATAGGAAACACCTGCACCGGAGGACGTATCAACGGCAAGGCTGTGCCCATGCGCGAGAAGCTGCACAGTGGCGACACGGTGGAAGTAGTGACGCAAAGCAACCAGACGCCGAAGCACGACTGGCTGAATATCGCCACAACGACGAAGGCTAAGAGCAAAATTCGTCTTGCCTTAAAGGAAACACAGGCCAAGGATTCGCTCTATGCCAAGGAAATGCTGGAGCGGCGTTTCAAGAACAAAAAGGTTGAAATTGAGGAGAGCATCATGGGCCATCTCATCAAGAAAATGGGCTTTAAGGAAGTCTCCGACTTCTATAAGCAGATTGCAGATGGCAAGCTCGACCCCAACGATGTGATTACAACCTATCTCGAATTGCGCGATCACCTGCAGAACAATAAGGATAAAGAGACGCGCTCGGCCGAAGGTTTCAACTTCGAAAGTCCCGACGAAGAGATACTCCGCGACAATGAAGACGTGCTCACTATTGACCGGAACCTCAAGGGTATCGACTATCAGCTGGCGCCTTGCTGCAATCCTATCTACGGCGATCCTATCTTCGGGTTCGTCACCGTAAGCGGCGGAATAAAGATTCACCGGCAGGATTGTCCGAACGCTCCGGAGATGAGGCGCCGCTTTGGCTACCGAATTGTAAAGGCCCGCTGGAGCGGAAAGGGACAGTCGAAATATGCAATCACACTCCGAATCATCGGAAACGATGATATTGGAGTGGTTTCTAACATCACGAATATTATTTCAAAGGACGAGAAAATCGTCATGCGGTCTATCAATATCGACTCACACGACAGTCTGTTTTCTGGCAATCTGACGATACAAATCGAAGATACCGCACGCCTTCAGAACCTGATTAAGAAGCTCAAGGGGGTGAAAGGCGTCAAGCAAATTGAAAGAATATAAACTGCATAGCCGTTAGAAGCGCCGCAATCAACGATGTTGGTTGCGGCGCTTTTTTATATTGTCAATTATCCGTGACAGACTAAACCTGATGGTAAAATTCGCTGAAAGGCAGGCGGAAACGCTCGCCACGCACACCTTCGGGCACGCGAACACCACATGTTATCACCATATTGATGCCGCAATTGTGAGGCAGGCCGAGCACCCTTTTTACGCGCAGGCTGTCGAATCCCTCCAGCGGGCACGTGTCATAACCCTGTTCGCTCATGGCCAGCATGAAAGTTTGTGCGGCCAATGCACAGCTTTTGTGCACCACTGCACGCATATCTGCCTCTGTAACCTGACGCGTAACAGGGCGAAAAAGCCCAGCCAATTGCATAAGCAATTTGCGGAATAACCCCAGCAAACCGAAGAAACGGGCATACATAAACGGCATAAGCTTCGCATAATACGTTTTTTGAAGCTTGATGCGATGGGCCTTTTTATCTTCCGGACTGTTCTGATTCACTTCGTCAATATTAGCTTTCAGCACCTCGCGGGCATGCTCACGGTATTTGTCCTGCCGTGTAACAAACACTACTATCTGCTGTGCCGACCGTGCGCTTCCCTGCCCAAGACATGCCGTTGCAAGGGCTTTCTGCTTGTCTCCGGACGTAACATGGTAAGCCTCCCAAAGCTGCATGTTCGAACTTGTAGGCGCAAGTGTGGCCAGACGAAGACACTCTCGCACGCGCTCATCATCGAGTTTCTGCTGCGGATCATATTTTCTCACGGCACGCCGGTGCTCTAAAATATCTTGTAATGTCATATAAATATTATATTAAATAGGTGTAACGTTTTGCCTTTCACAAAAGTAAGCTTTTATCCTTTTACCATACAAGGACAGACATGCAAAAAAAGTTAAACCTACAAAACGGTATATAGCTTCTGACAAATTAGGCCTACCTTTGCATATATACGGCAGGGAAGCACTGCTTTTTCTGTGCCGTCAGTTTATCATTCTATGTCGAGAAAATTGCGCAGACGACAGTTTTATGCATGGATTCTGTTAGGAATTTTCCTGCCCATGCTCATACTGGCCTCCGTACATGTGCATACACAGTACGAAGATTCGGGCTCGTCGTGCTACGCCTGCATCCATCACGTTCACCATGACGGCCATCTTACGTCATCGACGCTTAGCTTAGACCATTGCGTTCTTTGCCATTTTCTCGCTTTCAACTACCTGCAAGCAGCCGAATTTGTTGCTGTTTTCTTTACCGCGTTGCTTGTTACCGACCTGTGTTTTAAGGCCGGCCGTCTGTACCATGCACGGCAAAGAGCCCTTGTTCCGCGCGGGCCGCCCGCAGCTGCGCATCCTTTTGCCTGACACCTTATTAAGGGTTTATTGTGTCCATACGTCGGCTCCGTCTTGAGAGCATGGCGTGATGTGGCCGTTCCCCTGATGGATTTCAGGCCTTAAAAGCACCCCCGAACTTCATCTTTATTATATTATTTCAACAGAAATCTTACGATGAACAAGATATTATCCATTCTGCTGGCGATGTTCGTATGTATGAACCTGGCCGCAGTTCCAGTGAACAATTATAAGTCGGGCACCCTAACGGGCAAGGTTACCGACCACGTTGACGGCTCTCCGCTTGCGGGAGCAACCGTTTATTTGCCCGAACTTAACGTGGGTGTAACCACTGATGCCAACGGTGTTTACACGTTAACGTCGCTCCCCGTCAAGGAAGTGAAGGTCGAAGTGAGCTATTTAGGGCACCGCTCGGTGACGCGAAGCGTAAACCTCGCCCAAACAACCACTCTCGATTTTGTGCTGAACGAGCAGAACGCACAGCTGGGAGAGATAGTGGTTACCGGCCTTACGGGCAAGGCTTTAATGAAGGATTCACCCACGCCTGTGTCGGTAGTCAATTCCGCTTACCTGCAATCGCATACGTCAACCAACGTGATTGACGCTCTCAGTGCGCAGCCCGGACTGGCACAGATCACCACCGGAGGCGGCATTTCCAAGCCTGTTATCCGCGGTCTGGGCTTTAACAGGGTGGTCGTTGTCAACGACGGCGTCCGCCAGGAAGGCAACCAATGGGGCAACGAACACGGCATAGAGGTCGACCCGCAGAGCGTTTCGTCGGTCGAAGTCATCAAGGGTCCTGCATCGCTGATGTATGGATCAGATGCCATGGCCGGTGTAATCCTCTTCCGTGGCGACCCCGTTGCCGGACAAAATACGGTGAAAGCCGACGCCGGTACCGAGTATCAGACGAACAACGGACTGTTTGGTTACACGGCCAATGTGCGCGGAAACCAGAACGGTTTTGTATGGAACGCGCGCTGGTCAGATAAGATGGCGCACGCTTATAAGAACCCAATTGACCGTTATGTCATCGGATCGCAGTTCCGTGAACGGGCTACGCAGGGCATGATAGGCCTTAACCGCAGTTGGGGTTACAGCCATCTGACGGGCAGTTACTATCACTTAACGCCCGGCATGATGGAAGGAGAGCGCGGCTACAGCCACCGTTACGGCAAGGCGCTTCCGTTCCAGGAGGTGCATCATTACAAGGTTATTTCGAACAATGCTTTCTATATTGGTGGCGGAACACTGCAAGCCACGTTGGGTTATCAGCAAAACCGCAGGCAGGAATTTGAGGAGAGTGCCGACACGGCTGGCCTTGACTTCATGCTGCATACCGTCAACTACGATATCAAATATCAGCTTCCCTCCATCGGCCAGTGGAAGTTTGCTACCGGCCTCGGCGGCATGTGGCAGCGGTCACTCAACAAGGGAGAGGAGTTCCTTATTCCGGCATACCAGCTCTTTGACGCCGGAATCTTCGCCACTGCAAGCCGTCATTTCGGAAACCTTTCACTCAGCGGGGGGCTGCGATATGACCATCGTCATCTGCACAGTTTTGCCTTAGCGGGCCACTTCGACGCTTTCAAGCGCAACTTCTCAGCCCTTACAGGAAGCATCGGCTGCGTGTATGCCCTGAGGGATAACATGAACGTGCGCCTCAATTTATCGCGTGGCTTCCGCGCGCCTAACCTTGGAGAGCTCGGCTCTAACGGCGTGCACGAGGGCACCGATGCCTACGAGAAAGGCAACCACGAGCTTAAACCGGAGTTCAGCTGGCAGATAGACGCCGGATGGGACTTCTCTTCACCCATCGTCAATGCACAGGTATCGCTCTTCACCAACTTCATCGACCACTACATTTTCATAGAGAAACTGGCCGGTGTGATTACCGACGGACACGAAACTTACCGCTATACCCAGGGCAATGCACGGCTGATGGGTGGCGAAGTTTCGGTTGACCTTCACCCCGTCGAGCGCCTGCACTTCGAGAATTCGTTCTCATACGTCAACAGCATTCAGCTGCACCAGCCTGCCGACCGCAAGTATCTGCCCTTCACGCCAGCCCCAAGATGGAACGCCGACGTGCGCTACGACTTTATCCGCGACGGCCAGTTGTTCAACAACTTGTTTCTTGCTCTCGGCGTTGAAACGAACTTGAGGCAGAACCATTTCTACGCCTACAACAACACCGAAACGGCTACACCTTCGTACACGCTGGTTAACCTCTCGGCCGGTACCGACATACGCGTGCACAATCGCCGATTGATGAGCCTGCACATTGCATGCAACAACCTCTTCAACCGCGCTTATCAGAGCCATCTGAACCGCCTGAAATACGTCGAGGCTACACCGGCAAACGGTCACCCGGGGCTATACAATATGGGACGGAACATAGGCTTCAAGCTTAACTTCTACATACTTTAATCGGGCAAAAACAGAAAATTAATCGTAAGAAGGCGGGGACAAACATCCTCGCCTTTTTCCTTAATGACCTTGCCGAGGCCGGAGAAATTGCGTATTTTTGCGTACCAATCAATAACCTATAATATCGAATTTACGGCTTATGCTTTTAAAAAGAATCTGGCTTCTTGCCCTTTTTTCAATAGTTGCTGCATGCGCAGCCATGGCCCAGAACACCAGCGACTACTACACAAAACGTGAGGTAATGATACCCATGCGCGACGGAACGCGCCTCTACACCGCCATTTACGAACCCACCGACAGCCACGACCGCCACCCCATACTGATGGAGCGCACGCCCTATGGCTGCCATCCCTACGGAAAAGAAATGGAGAACCTCTTTGCTCCAAGCCTGGCACACTATGCCCGCGAGGGTTACATCTTCGTGTTTCAGGACGTAAGAGGCACGACGATGAGCGAGGGAACGTACGAAAATATACGCCCCGTAGTGCTTGCGAAAGGGCAAAAGGCCAACGACGTTACCGACAGTTACGACACCGCCGACTGGCTTCTGCGCCACACCCGCAACAACGGACGCATAGGCATTCACGGCAATTCATACCTCGGTTTCTATACCCTCGTAGCGGCTCTCTCACGCCATCCGGCCATCAAGGCGGTGTGTCCGCAGGCTCCCGTGGGCGACTGGATGATGGGAGACGACATACATCACAACGGCGCACTGATGTTAACCGATGCCTGGTCGTTCCTTTCGGGCTTCGGCCGACTGCGTCAGGGCCCTGCAGAAAGCATGCCGCCGATGGCTGAATACTATACAGGCGACGAATATTCGTTCTTTCTCAACACTCTGCCGCTGGGCAATTTGACCCGTCTTCTGCGCGACAGCATACCCTTCTGGCACCAGTTTATGCAGCACCCCACGTACGACAGCTGGTGGCGTACGCGCACACCCATCCCCCATTACCGCAATCTGCGCTGTGCCGTGATGGTGACAGGCGGATGGTTCGACGCCGAAGACCTCTACGGAACGCTCCACGCTTACCGGCAGCTCAGCCGCACCATGCATGCCGACAGCCTCTTCCTTGTCATGGGACCGTGGAAGCACGGCGGATGGAACAGCAAGAAAAACAACGGCCTGGGCGACATTACCTTCTCTAAGGAAAACCTCAACGAGGTGTTCCGCACGGCCGAAAACACCTTCTTTGACCATTATCTCTTAGACCGCCCGCTGCCTGAACAGATGCCCCATGCAAAAGTATTCTTCACCGGCGAGAACCAATGGCGCGACCTTTCACGCTGGCCCCTCGGAGCGACAACGCCCAAGGCCCTGTACCTGACCGACGGTGGCAGCCTCTCTTCACACCTGCCTGCCACAGGCGCCGCACCGGCAACCTACACCTCCGACCCTGCCCACCCCGTGCCCTACAGCGCTAACCCCTGGCACCACCGCAAGGCACAGTATATGGTTGCCGACCAGCGCTTTGCCTCGTTCCGCCCCGACGTGCTCACTTACACAACGCCCGCGCTCCGCGAAAGCCTCACCGTGGCAGGCCCCGTCAAGGTGAAACTGTGGGCGAAATCATCGACGACGGATGCCGACTTCATCGTGAAACTGATTGACGTACAGCCCGATTCGTCATCGCTCGCAGGCTATCAGATGCTCGTCCGCTTCGACGTGCTGCGCGCCCGCTTCCGCAACGACATGGCCCACCCGTCGCCCCTCGTCCCCGGCAAGGCCGAAGAGATGACGTTAGAACTCAACGACGTTGCCCACACCTTCATGCCGGGCCACCGTCTTATGGTGCAGGTGCAGAGCTCGTGCTTCCCGCTCGTCGACCTGAATCCGCAGAAATTCGTCGATATATACCGCTGTACGAAGGCCGATTTCCAAAAGGCCGACATCACCATTCTGCAAGACCACGCCCACCCCTCGCGCATCATCCTGCCCCTTGCCGCCCGCACACAGGCCCGATAAACCACGTAAGGCAGCGCCCCATACAGGGTGCTGCCTTACGCTTTTCGCCGCCGCCGGAGAACCGTCACGCCGGCGGCCGGAACCGAAAAGGGATGGAACCAACGACGTTGGCCCCATCCCTTTTCATATCATTTTATTAAAAAATAATTTCTGCTTTCTCTGAAGTAGCGCTTAACGTGCCATCTTGTCCATGGTAAGAGCCACTGCTGATACCGCGATAAACACTACTGCTGTTACTGAAACAAATGTCATAATAGTCATAATCATGTCCTTTCTTTTTTATTTTTTGTTTGTAATCTCAAGACCACCCCTTGTGGTCTCGTCGTCTCACCGCCGAAGCGGTTGTTATCCTGAGGAACTATATTTCTCTCTTTTGACGATGCAAAGTTAGGAAGAAAAATTGTGCGCGCGCACAAAACCAACAAAAACACCTCACAAACCGCCTTTTTATTGATTATTGTCAAACCGTTTGACACATATCAAGCCGTGCGCTTGATTCAGGTCAAGCCGCGGGCAGACAAAGGCTTTCCGGCGCGATTCCGGAGAAACCGCAGGCGGACGGAGGAGCCTTTCGGGCACAGTGGCAACCGTACGCCGACCGCCACACCCGCATACGGCGGCCGTCGCACAACCCTTACGGCGGTCGCCATACGCACGCACGGCGCCCGCCATCACGTAAAGAATAGGCAGGAAAGCCACCGGAGCGGGCCGGAGGACAGCGAAGCCCAAGCCAGAAAAGGGTATGATACGGGGCAGGGAACCTCGCAGCCCAAGGCGCAAGACGGCGGTGCACTGCAAGGCACTGAACTACCCGTATAAATAATGTACGCGCGCGTTTCCTCCGTTTTTTATCCTTTACGCCCTGCAATAATATGGAAAAACACGATTGTTTGTCGGATAAATTTGTATCTTTGTCGGGGAATATGGTATTGAAAAAAACTTTCACTGACACCCTGAAGATAGCTCTCTCGCTGCTGTTGGGCGGCGCTATTCTTTACTGGATGTACCGCGACTTCGACTTCCGTCACATCCGTCGCGTACTGCTTCATGAGATGAACTGGTGGTGGATGTTGCTCTCTTTCCCTTTCGGCATTCTGGCCCAGGCCTTCAGGGGCTGGCGCTGGAAACAGTCGCTGGAACCCGTGGGCGAGCAACCGAGAGCGTCGGTTGCGGTAAACTCCATCTTCCTTTCGTATGCCGTCAGTCTGGTTATCCCGCGAATGGGCGAGTTTGCGCGCTGCGGCGTGCTGAAGCGCTGGGAAGGCGTGTCGTTTCCCAAGGCCATAGGCACCGTGGTAACCGAGCGTGCCATCGACTCGATGCTGGTGCTGTTGATTACGGCGCTCACCTTTCTGTTGCAGTTCAAGGCCTTTGACACCTTCTTCCAGACTACGGGAACGCGCATCGACGAAATTGCAGGCAGCTTCTCTTCAGCAGGCTGGGCGGTGACGGCTGTGTGCGCAGCGGCCATCGTGGTGCTCGCAACGGTTCTGGTTCGTAAGATGTCAGTATATAATAAGGTGAAAGAAATGTTCCTGGGTCTCTGGCAGGGGGTGATGTCGGTAAGGCACGTTCGCAACGTGCCGCTGTACGTTTTCTATACCTTTGCCATCTGGGGCTGCTACTTCCTGCACTATTATCTCACGTTCTTCTGCTTCGGCGCCACGGCCCGTCTGGGCTTTGCGTGCGCCGTGGTAAGCTTTATCGTGGGGTCGATAGCGGTTATCGTGCCCACCCCGAACGGCGCCGGTCCGTGGCATTTTGCCGTGAAAACCATGCTCACGCTGTATGGCGTGGCAGCCACTGACGCGCTTTACTTTGTGCTTATTGTACATTCGGTGCAAACCCTGCTGGTGGTAGCTCTCGGTGTTTACGCCTGGATTGCATTGAATTTTACGCCGAAACGACAGGCCCTCATATCGCAAAACAACAATTAATAACCTATAATATAATTAACTATGAGTGAAATTGCCAATTTGAAACCAGCTGCCATCTGGCGCAATTTTGATGCGCTGACGCAGGTACCACGTCCGTCTGGACACGTTGAAAAAGTGCAACAGTTCCTGCTCGACTTCGCCAAGACTGCCGGCGTAGAGGCTTTCGTAGACCCCGCAGGGAACGTAGTGATGCGCAAGCCCGCCACCAAAGGCTATGAAAACCGCAAGACGGTGTTGCTCCAGGCACATATGGACATGGTGCCTCAAAAGGCTCCGGACAGTGCCCATAACTTTGAAACCGACCCCATTGAAACCTATATCGAGGACGGATGGGTACATGCACGCGGCACCACACTGGGCTCGGACGACGGTATCGGCGTCGCAGCCATCATGGGAATCATGGAGAGCCACGACCTGAAACACGGCCCCATCGAGGCCCTTATAACCCGCGACGAGGAGACTGGCATGTATGGAGCCAATGAACTTCCGACGGGAGAGCTGCACAGCGACATCCTGATAAATCTCGATTCAGAGCTGTGGGGCAAGTTCGTTATCGGTTCGGCGGGTGGTGTTGACATCACTGCTTCGCTCGAATATCAGGAGACAGAGAACGACCGCGAGGCGGCAGTGAAGGTAACTCTCAAGGGATTGCGGGGCGGACACTCGGGTCTTGAAATCAACGAAGGCCGCGCAAATGCCAACAAAGAGATGGTACGGCTTGTGCGAAAAGCCGTGGCCGAGCTCGATGCGCGCCTTGCAAGCTGGCAGGGTGGCAACATGCGAAACGCCATTCCGTTTAAGGCAGAGGTGGTGCTTGCACTGGACAAGGACAAGGCTGACGACCTGAAGAAGATGGTTGAACAGCAGCGTCTGGCTATCGAAGACGAGTATAAGACCATCGAAAAGGACGTAGAATTTTTTGTTGAAGAGGCTGAAAGGCCCGCGATGCTCCCGCCCGAGGAAATTCAGGACAACCTCATCGATGCCATATATGCCTGCCATAACGGCGTGCTGCGCATGATTCCGGTAAAGCCCGACGTGGTAGAAACCTCGTCAAACCTCGCTATTATCACCATCGGTGACGGCAAGGCGGCGTTCAAAATCTTAGCACGCTCGAGCCGTGAAGACATGAAAATGTATCTCGCCGAGCAGTTGCAGAGCTGCTTTAACATGGCCGGAATGAAAGTAGAATTAAGCGGAAGCTACGGCGGATGGGACCCGAATCCCGACAGTGAGATACTGCGACTGCTGCAAAAGGTGTACAAAGAGCAGAGCGGTAAGGACGCAATCGTTCAGGTAGATCATGCCGGACTGGAGTGCTCTGTGATTTTAAGCAAATATCCTAACCTCGACGTGGTAAGCCTCGGACCTACGCTTCTCAGCCCCCATACGACGAGTGAGCGCTTCGAAATAGCCACGGCCGAACCGTTCTGGAGACTGCTTACACAGGTTCTTGAGGAAATTCCTGCGAAGTAAAACACCGTCATCAGCTATCCATAGTAAGGGAGAGACTGCCATGTGCGGAAAGTAAGGCGGCACCTTATCGCCACCTTTCAGAGCACACGGCACCCTCTCTCTTGTTGTTTCAGCTAAAAAAGGTAAAATGTGACAGATTGATTGCTATAACCCCTATGAAGCCATCTAAATGTTCATTTTACGTTAAAACGCTTGCCAAAAAGAAATTTTAGCCGTAACTTTGCAAGTCAATTAGGGAAAATAACGGCCAGCGGCCGACACCATACAGATTCAACTTCTATACTTCAGTTGCAAGATAACCACTTATGAAAGTTTTCACGAACATACCCTTTCACCGTTCCATCATAGCTTCTGTGCTCACTTTCAGCCTGCTTGCCTATGGCCTTTACGACTATGCAGGAACTACGGAGGCTAACATATTTGGACTTTTCCACTCTAAAAAGAAAAAGGCGGGGCCTCCTCCTGCCTCCCCCTACAAGCGCCTTACAGGGCGCGATTCGGTAGCGATGGGCGGTGTGATGAACGTCATACAGAAGGGTGACACGTTTTATCTTGAACTTCCCGTGAAGTATCTGGGGCGTCCGTTTCTGGTCAGCAATAAGCTTCAGCGTGTCCCGAAAGAGCTTAACGAGGCCGGTGTCAACAAAGGCATCAACTATGAAAACCAGTTAATACGCTTCGAATGGGACAAAAGGGGAAAGCGTCTCATGATACGCCAGCAGCGAACCACGCCTGAAGCACCGCAGGGTTCAGCCTTGCAGCGGTCGGTTAACGACAATTACATTGACCCGCTGATAGCTGCACTGAAGATAGAGCAGGTGGCACCCGACTCGTCTACCATTATAATAAAGGTGAACAACTTGTTCAACGGGCAGCGCAATTGCCTGAACGATGTGTTCAACCTCATCAATATCGGCACGTCGCCCGACAGCGAACTGTCGCGCATTCTGTCGATGAAAGCGTTCAACAACAGCGTGGTAGCCACGTCAGAACTAACAACTGTTGTGCACGAAGACAAGTCGAAGGTGAACGTTTCCGTCGTTGTTTCCTCGTCAATCACCCTGCTTCCCGAGCACGAAATGACGCGTAGGCAGGAAGACTGGCGCGTGGGCTATTTCACAACAACACGTACACAGTTTGACGATCAGCAACAACAGGTAAAGAAAACTAATTATATTACCCGATGGCGACTGGTGCCAAGCGACACCATTGCATACATGCGTGGAGAGCTTGTCGAGCCTGTCAAGCCCATCGTATTCTATATCGATCAGGCCGTTCCGGCACATTTGCGCCCCTATATCAAAAAAGGAATCACTGATTGGAACAGTGCTTTCGAGCAGGCTGGCTTTAAAAACGCCGTTCAGGTGCGCGATTTTACCGACAGTCTTGAGCACGACGGCGACGACTTAAAATACTCGGTGCTGACCTATGACGCTTCAGAGAAAGCCAATGCCATGGGGCCTTCGGTGCTCGATCCGCGCACAGGAGAGATTCTCGAGGCTGATATCATTTGGTGGCATAATGTACAATCGCTCATCCGTGAGTGGATAATGGTGCAGACAGCAGCCACAGATCCCCGGGCCCGTACGCTGAAACTGCCCGACGAACTGATTGGCGACGCCGTGCGATTTGTGGCTTGTCATGAGGTAGGACACTCGCTGGGGCTGCGCCATAACATGATAGCTTCGGCAGCTTACCCCACTGATTCGCTGCGCTCACGCACGTTTACCGACCGTATTGGCGGTACATCGGCGTCGATTATGGACTACGCACGCTTCAACTATATTGCACAACCCGGCGATGGCGTGCGCATAATGAGCCCGCACATAGGTGCTTACGACAGGATGGCTATTGAATGGGGCTATCGCTGGTACCCCGCAGGGACTGACGAACGCAAGAAGCTTGACGACTTCCTTCGTGCACACAGCAGCAGGGAATACCGTTACAGCGAGGCACAACCACAGCGTACAGCCATCGACCCACGCGCATTAAGCGAAGACCTTGGCGACGATGCCGTGAAGTCGGCACGATACGGAATTGCCAACTTGAAGCGCATTATACCGCATCTTGTAGAATGGACTCGCACCGGCGATCCTTCGCAAACATATGACGAAGCTTCCGAATATTATTCGGGAATAATCTCTCAATGGCGTCTATTTCTTTACCATGTGCTGGCCAATGTGGGCGGCATTTACCTCGAACGCTCAACTATTGACGAGAACAAACCGGCCTATACATTCGTTGAAAAGACACGCCAACGCCAGGCCATGCAGTTTCTTCTCGATGAGGTTCTGACCTATCCGCGCTGGCTCTTCGATGCTCCGGTTTCGCGAAAAGTGTTGATTCTGCGTTCGACGCCTAACGGAACGGAAGAGCAGGAGCCCGCTTATCTGTTGCGAAATCAGCAGAATTACATCCTCTGGGACCTGTTGGACAACACCCGTTTAGTAAGAATGTACGAGAACGAAATGCAGAATGGCAAGGCTGCCTTTACGCCGGTAGAGATGATGGACATGCTACACAAGCACATTTTCCGTACTACCTTGAGCGGCAAAACGCCCGGCGTGATGGAACGAAGCCTGCAGAAAAGCTTCGTAGATGCGCTTATCACGGCAGCCAATTCCGGCGAAGGGGTCAAGATAAACAAACATATTGACGCATCGTCGCTGTCAAGCGGGCAACGAACTATTGAGTTTACGAGTACCCAGGTAACCCGTAACAGCGATGCTCTCAGCCTGAAACGGGGTGAGCTGCTGCGCATACAGCAACTGCTGAAAGCACGCAAGGGCGCAGCCTCTCTGGACGCACGAATGCACTACGACGACATTTTGTTGCGCATAAAAACGGCTTTAGACCGCGAATAATAAACATTATCACACCATTCACACCACCTACAACAGATGAAAAGGTTACTTACATACCTGCTCCTTCTGATATGCTGCCAACAACTTGCAGCGCAGGAGCGAACCATAACCGGTAAGATTTTAGACGGAAGTCTTCCCGACGAGCCTCTCATTGGCGCTACCATCGCCATTGGTGACGGCAAGTTACAGAACGGCACCGTGACCGATTATAACGGAGAATTCACTCTCAAGGAGCCACAAGATACCAAGGTTCTCACGGTCCGTTACCTGGGATACGAGAACGGTAAGATAACACTTGTTGACGGAACCGACCATTATGTGGTTACGTTAAAGTCGGCTTCCCACTCCATCAGCGAGGTAGTGGTAACGGGATATCAGAAGATTGACCGCCGCAAGCTTACAGCATCGGTTTCACAGCTCAACATATCCGACGAATCTGTAGGTGCTATTAAAAACATCGATCAGGCGCTCGGAGGCCAGATTGCAGGCCTTTCAACTCTCCCCTCTACAGGAGCACCAGGCGCCCCCGTGAAGATAAGGATTCGTGGAACAGCCTCTATCAACGGTACTCAGGAACCGTTATGGGTGCTCGATGGCATACCATTGGAGGGTACGGATATCCCAAACATCGACAACTTAAACGATGTAAACGACATCTATCAAACCTCAATCGCGGGGCTTAATCCTACAGATATCGACAACATTACGGTGCTGAAAGATGCCGCTGCCACCGCCATTTACGGTGCACGTGCGGCTAATGGTGTTATTGTTATTACGACAAAGCGCGGCAAGGAGAGCCGTCCGATAGTCAACTTCAATACACGATTGACTTTCAGTCCGAAGGTAGACATCAACCGTCTTAATCTGCTTAACGCATCCGAAAAGGTTGATTTGGAGCTTGCTCTTTTGGCAAGCAACTATGAATATCGCCAGCATAAGGGTGGCGTAGCCAACATTTTAGACAAGCTTAACGAGTTCAACGCCTACCGTGCAGGCGGTTGGAATGCGCTCTCTGCTACGGCACAGCAGCAGATTAACAACCTGCGCGATATCAATACCGACTGGAACGACATTCTCTTCCGCAACGTTTTCAATCAGGAATACAATGCTTCCGTCTCGGGAGGCAGCGACAGAGCCAGTTACTATGCGTCGGCAGGATACTATGACGAGCAGGGAATTGTGAAGGGAGTAGAGAACAATCGCTATAACTTTACGCTGAAAGGTACCTTCAAAATCAATAAGAAGCTTACCCTCGGAGCGAGCATTTTCGCGAACCAGCGCAAGCAAGCAAGTTTCCTTACTGACACAGGAGGCTTCACCAATCCTGTGTATTACTCGCGCGAAGCCAACCCTTATTTCCAGCCCTTTAAAGCTGACGGAAGCTATAATTACGACACCAACGTGCAGGGACGCGAAAGTAATGCTCCCGACTTTAACATATTTGAGGAGCGTGCCAACACCTCAAAGCGCCGCCGTGACTATTCAATCATGAGTATCATTGACGCAGAATATAAAATAAACAGCGATTTAAAACTGACCTCCCAATTCGGTTATCAGTTCGACAATTACAACTTATGCCGTTACCAGGGCGGCGACAGCTATGCCATGCGTAAGGAGAAAGAGTATGCCACTTACATGACATCGAGCGGCGTGCAGCAAACCATCTTCCCCGAAGGAGGTGCCAACAAGACTACTGATTCGTACAGAAGGCAGTGGCTTTGGAAAGCAATGGCCGAATATAATCATCGTTTTGCCAAATACCATGACGTTGAATTGATGTTGGGAACAGAGGTTCGTCACAACATCACCCAGTCGACATCGTCGAACGCCTACGGTTACGATGCCCGCACATTGACCACAAAACCCGTTGTCTTCCCATCACAAAGCATTGCCGAACGCTATCCGCTTCATCAGGAAACACGCCTTGAAAACGCCTACGTCAGCTGGTATGCGACGGGCTCATATACCTATCATTATCGCTACACACTGGGCGCAAGCGTGCGTTTCGACGGCAGCGACGTCTTCGGTGTAGCCAAGAAGTATCGCTACCTGCCGCTCTATTCGGTCAGCGCATTGTGGCGTGTTTCAGAAGAGAAATGGATGCAGCCGCTCACCTGGATAAGCGATTTGCGCCTGCGTGCCTCCTATGGTTTGCAGGGAAATATTGACAAATCTACTTCTCCCTACCTCATAGGCACCATTGATAAAGCCTCCATTCTCGGGAAAAACGAAACCATTATCGCCGCCGAAACGGCACCCAATCCCAACCTGAAATGGGAAAAGACATCCAACGTAAACCTCGGACTCGAGGCCGCTTTCCTGGACAGTCGCATCCACTTCAGCGTTGATTACTACCATCGTAAAAGCTCCGACCTCATCGGAATACGCATGCTTCCCCTCGAAACGGGCTTTGCATCGACTACTATCAACTGGGCAAGTATGAAGAACGACGGATGGGAACTGTCGCTCAGCACGCGAAACATCGTCACCCGAGACTTCCATTGGACCACCAATCTTAACTTAGGTTTCAACACCAATAAGATTATAAACGAGAGCGTTGCGCAAAATTCCACCTACCCCAGCCGTCAGGGTTATCCCGTAGGTGCGCTCTTTGCTTACAAAACTGCCGGTCTTGACAGCGAAGGATATCCTTTGTTTCTGGCTGCCGACGGGTCGAAAGTAAGCGCTGCCGACTTCTTCAAGCTCAACCGCTATGGGGCAAGTCAGCTTACGGCCGAGCAGCAACGTGCCCAGTATACTTACATGGGGAGCACAGATCCCAAGTGTTCAGGCGGACTGATTAACAACTTTGAGTATCGCAACTGGCAGCTGGGCGTCAACTTTATGTTCAATCTTGGCATGAAGGTGCGCGTGCAGCCGTCTTACTCGCCTACCTACTTTGACCGCGGTCTCAATACGAACCGCGACATCTTAAGCCGCTGGACGGCTACCAATACCGGCGGAACCTTTGCCGCCCTGATGGTGTCGACGCCCGCGCGTCTGGCCGAATACACACGCTATGCTGAATATAACACCTACAGCATGCTTGACATTTGGGTGCGCAACAGCAGCTATGCCCGCATGCAAAGCTTGCGTCTGGGCTACAAGCTGCCTAAGAAATGGCTGGCCAAATTCGGTATCAGCAGCGCATCGCTCAGCCTCGAAGGCCGCAACCTTCTGGTTATTGCCAGCAACTACAACAACTATCTCGACCCCGAAACCATGGGCAATCCCTTTGCCCAGCCGGTGGCAAAAAGCTACATTTTCGGGCTGAACGTTAACTTCTGATACACTGAACACCCCTTAATAACATGCAGAATATGAAATCAAACATATTATCACAGCGCCGCTCCATACGCTTTTCGCAGCTTTTCGGCCTGCTTTTCGCGATGCTATTGCTTGCTTCGTGCAACGACTTCCTTGATATAACGCCCAAGGGCCGCATCATAGCCAAGACGGGTGAAGAGTATCGCGAGCTGCTCACCTACGAGTATAAATACTTCCCCTCCGACCGCGCCATCACCACCGTGCGCAGTGACGAAATGACAATGGCACCGGGCTTCACCTCCGATCTCGACTATTCCACCTACTTTGACCTGTGGCGTTGGAACGACAACACGCCGTCAACGACGACAACTTACTTCGGTTGGCGCCGGTATTATCATGCCATTTATATTGCCAATTACATCATCGAGCACCAGAAAGACATCACTAAAGCCACTACCGCTGAGATTGAACAGCTCGTAGGCGAGAGCTATATGATGCGGGCTTACTGCCATTTTCTACTTGCCAATCTGTATGCCGAGCCTTATACCCACTGCAATCCTGACACCACGCGCGGCGTGCCGTTGATGCTCAAGGCCGACGTCAACGCCATACCCCGCAGCAGCAGTCTGAAGGATGTTTATGCACAGGTGATGGCCGATATAACCGAAGCCGAACGACATCTTAACGTGCCAAACTGGGAGAAAGGCCTCAATTACCGCTTCAATACCGTCTCGGCCCGGTGCCTCCGTGCGCGCGTATGCCTCTACATGGGCAACTGGCAGGGTGCACTCGACGCCTCAAAGGCCGTTATCCAAGCCCATCCCGCCCTCGAGGATATGACGTCATCGAGCAGCGTTTTGCCCAACCGCTACGACTCAAAAGAGAGCATTGTTGCGCTCGAAACCATGATGGACGGCAAGTATATCCTTATAGGTCGGCCTGCCCAGAGCCTTATAGCCCTCTACCCGTCGGGCGACCAGCGCCGCACAAAGTTCTACCGTCGCATCACCTCAAGCACGTCAACGCTTCTCAAAGGCGGCAGCGAGCAGTTCAATTGCACCTTTCGTTCGGCCGAATTTTACCTTACAGCAGCCGAAGCTGCTGCCCGTCTGGGCCAGCGGACAGTGGCTATAGACTACCTCTCGCAGCTGGCACAGAAGCGCTATAACGCCACGGCCTACGCCACTTTTCAAGCCAATCTGTCAACCCTCACGGACGACCAGCTCATCGAGGAAATCATAAACGAGCGCACCCGTGAGCTGGCTTTCGAAGGCCACAGGTGGTACGACCTGCGCCGTACAACCATGCCCGCCCTCACAAAAACCTATCAGGGCGAGACCTTCCAGCTTGGCGCCAACGACTCGCGCTACACCATGCACTTCCCCACCGAAGCTGTAGAGGCCAACCCCGATATAGTATTGTGGCCCTAAAACCGCACAATATTTACAGTCATATTTTATTATTACCATTTTAAAAAGAAAGAGTTATGAGAAAATTGCTACTTACAGCCGTCCTCTTTACGGCCACAGCACTTCAGGCCCAGGTCTGGAACAAGCCCGCCGTGTGGGCCAAAAGCCTCACGCCCGTTGACAATGCCAACCAGCTCGGCGATACACACGCCGCCGTTGCAGCCGACGGAGCCGTCTTCACCACGGGCACATACAACCAGAATATCACTTTCGGGGGCAAGACATTTGCCAACGATGACAAAATTACATCGGCCTACGTGGCCAAGTATAACGCCGACGGCTCGGAGGCATGGCTGGGTGCACTGCTCGGCATGTCTGCTATTCGTACGCTCGATACCGACGCAGAGGGTAACCTTTATGTTGCCGGAGTTCTGGCCGACGAGGTAACTTTCTATTCGGCCGACGGCCATAATCAGACGGTTCACGGCGCTGCAGGCATCACCGTGCCCACTACAACTTTCATTGCAAAATACGACAAGGACGGCAACCTCAAGGCCCTGCGTTCCGTCTATCCCGTTGCCAACCCCGCTATCGTAGCCTCCGGTCTCTACTCTCCCGAGGCAGGCGACGTGCGCATTACCCCCGGAAAGCTGATGGTTTCAAACGGCAGGGTCTATCTCTCGGCTACCTATACGGGCGACGTAACGCTCGACAACGTGCAGTGGGAAGGCCGTTATCTCGATGTCTTCAGCTTTATGTATTCTGATGTTCCGGGCGTAGGCATCCTCTCGCTGAACGCTGCCGACCTCACCGGCGCAACATCAGTGGCCAACCTGAAGGTGAAGGAGAACAAGTCGACGGTACAGCAGAACCCCGAGTCGGTTAGCTTTACGGTTGACGGCAGCACCGTTTACGCAGGCTTTGTAGGCAAAGGCGTCGAAACCCTTACCACGCCAGGCTCTGCCGCCGACCTCACCATGCAGCTGTCCAACGACGAGACAGGCAACGTTGAACACGCCTTTATTCTGGCTAAAATCGACGCAGCGGCTACCACTTCCAAGATATTCCACGTTGCCATGCACGACAAAAGCTATGGCACCGACCGCGTAGGCGACATGATTCTCAGCGGCGGAAAGCTCTACGTCGGAGGCTCTTTCTACAACCAGTTGGGCTTCGACACGAGCAAAACATCTACAGGAAGCTCCGACCTTTTCGTGGCAAGCCTCAACCCTGCCGACTTCAGCGTGAACTGGGCAGCCAATGACGGCTATGACGAAGGCGACGTAAGCAAGAACGAAGAGGCTTTCCACGCCATGCTTGTAAACGACGGAAAGCTGTTCATTGCAGGCGTCGACCGCAAGAAAGCCGATGCGGCCACCAACCACGCACTTACTTACAACCTGTCGGCTACGGGCACTATCACACCGGCCGACAACGTTGAGTATATCTCGCTGGCCAGCAATGCCACCGGCATTGCAGCAGCCGTTACCAACGCTGCCGCCACAACCACCGTCAGCGTATACAAGCAAACGTCAACCGGCATTGCCACCATCAAGCCCGCTACCGACAGCGACGAGCGCGTTTACAACCTCAACGGCCAGTATGTAGGCACCGAAAAGAATCTGCCCCGCGGCATCTACATCCGCAACGGAAAAAAGATAGTTGTGAAGTAAATCCTCACAACTACCTGTCATACAAGGCTCTGGCTACACACGTTAGCCGGGGCCTTTTCTTTCTATGCAGCATGAAAAAGCAGCCGTGGCAGTATAAGAGTTTACCCGCTCTCACGCAAGGCCACATCCTTTACGGCGTAAAGGCCGGATGATTACGCCGTAAAGGCAAAACGATTACGATGTAAAGGGCGTGCGATTACGCCGTAAAGACAAAACCTTTACGACGTAAACACAGGGGTTTTACGATGATTGTATTATGCTGTCAGCCAGTGAATTATGAAGTACATAGACATGATTACGCCCTAAAGGCGGAACCTTTAGGGCGTAATCATGAAAAACGGGTATCCGGCTTGGGGGAAAATGCCCGCCGAGTGCCGAAATGAGATTACAGACTTTTCAGGAAACTGATAATCTGATTTATCACCTTGCTCACACCGCTTGCGGTGCTGCTGTCAGTGTTTTCCGTTACCTCTTTCTTTACCTGCTGGCTTACCTCGTCGGCAATATGGTCGGAAACTTTCTTCGTCAGCGAGTCGACGCTCACGCCGCTCTGCTTTACGGCTTTCGTGATGAGGTTCGTAATTTGTTCCTCTGACGTCTTGGCGTTATCGCTGTCAGACAGTGAAGACGGATCTGTTTTCAGGCCGCCGCCGTTGGATTTCGTTATTTCTTCAAGCACAATCTGCGTGGTGATGTCAGAGATATCGGAGGCGCTGACATGCCCCAGCCAGCCGGTCGAGCAGCGCATATCCTTGTCGAGCAGGGCGCTGTGCAGGGTGGTAGTTGAGAAGAAGAGGTAATTGTGATACTCAAGATGGTCGTCAATCATCGTCTTCAGGGCCTCGTTGACGGCTCTTCCGCCTATGCTCGTCATGGCTTTGGCTATGCTTCGCAGGGTGGGATTGTCGATATCGTCTATCTGTTCGGTAGTCGTGTCTATGCGATTGAGGATGGCCTGCCGGTGCTCGGCCTCGCCCGGGTTGGTCAGTGCAAGGATAAAGAGCAGCACTACAGCCGCGGCGGCGGCGATGCGACAGTTGCGGCGGCGGCGCTTCTTGCGCTCCTCGGCCTCGCGTTTGCGTTCTTCGGCCTGCACTTCGAGCACCTGACGCACGGTTTCAGCCTGGCTGTCGGGTGCGGACTGGGGCTGTTGAGGCAGGGGCCGTGCAGCGTCGAGGGGTGGCGGAGGCGGGGTGGCGGTGCTGCCGCCGGCCTCATTCTGGAAGATGGTTTTGAGCTCGTCTACCTGCGATGCAGGCGTCCATTGGGGCATTCCCTCGGCCCAGACCAGTGTGTCGGGGGCGATGCCGCGCAGCTTTAGTTCGTCAATGGTGAACGGACCCTGCTGCTGATCGTTGACAATAATAAAATAGTTCATGACAATGTGTGTTGACGTGTTATTGTTCTACGGCGCCAGTGGGGCGGAACTGATGCTGGCTGGCGCTGTAGGTATAGCCGTTTTCGGCGAGATATTTCTTAAGTTCTTCGGGGTCGCGGTTGTAGGCATAGCAGAGCGATTCAAGGGAATCGTACATGCCGTCGCGCAGATACATGTTGACACTCGATACGAGAATGGCGGGGTCGTGAGGAAGAAAGTCCATAGTTTATGTTATTTTCGTTTTGATGAAAAGGCTTTGTAGGAGAGGTATGCGCCAAGAGCGAGGAAGGCTGCCAGTATGACAAGCAGGGGCGCGGCATACTTCTGGGGCTCAATCCAGAACTCCTTGAAGAAGTTGATGCGGCCCAGAACCTCGACGGGTACCCAGAAAATGATGACCGTTGCAATGGCCATGCGGATGTTTGCACCCCACGACTGCAGCTTCAGTTCGCGGGCAAACATGAACAGCGAGCCCACAAGACAGCCGGCTCCCACGGCATAGGTAACGATGGAATGGTCGCCGATGAAGCGTGGGTCGTAGCAAAACATGAGCAGAAGATAGCTTGTCCACATAATCATATTGAACTCCATGAACGTAGTTATGGCCACATGGTGCGTCATGGGATGGGCTACAATGTCGTTCTTATGGCTGCGGAAGAACTGCTTTTGCAGCCAGTTGATGAAGTTGCAACCCGTTTTTGTGCAGAACATATAAACGAGCATCATCATCACCCACAGGCCAAAGGTGGCGGGAAGTATAAGGTATTCGGGCTGGGTTACTACCTCGCCGTTCACTATTTCGGGCCGGGTGCCGTAGCGGTTTGCGTAATACTGGAAGAGGAATTCTACCCATCCCGTCCAGAAAAACAGGGCCCCGATGAGGCCGAAAAGCGTTTGTCGGGTGTCGCCCTTGACGAAGACGCCCCAGATAACCAGCACAAGGCCGAAGAGACCCAAGAGGAATCCGCCTACGTGGACAGCGGCAGGACTCATGGTTTTTCCCATGATAATCATTGAGGCGTGCCCCAGGGGCATCATGAAAAGTACGAAGAGGAACGAGGCTATCGTGCGCCACCAGTAAAGTTTTGGTGTCATGCTGAATAATGTTTGGGTGTCGGGGGTGTTGCTTTTGTGCCAGAAAGATTGGCGTTTGTTGTCGGCAGGCAGGCTGAAAACGTAATGCGCAAGGGGCTGAAAGCACTGATTTTCAGCAGTGTTTGCGCGAATAGATACCGATATTGTCGGATGCCTTGAACACGATTTTATCGTGCGCCTCGATGGTTATCTTCTCGCCCGTCTGCGGATTCTGACCCTGTCGTGCAGGCACATGCCTGACAGAGAAACGGCCGAAGTCGGGAATGGCAATGTCGCGGTCGCCTTCAGAGAGGTTGTCGGCAATGGCACCTAACACAGCATTGAGGTATCTGGCAGCGTCGGTCTTCGATACTTCGGCGCGCTTTGCTACCTCGTCAATGAGTTCTTTTCTTTTCATAGTTATGTGATTTGTTGTTTGCTTGCCATGCAAAGTTATATATTATTTTGGGCAAACCTACATATTATCTCTGCTAAAAAGCCTTATATCTGCTCTTATTTTCTGCAGAAGGGTGTATTTTTATTGCCGGTTGATGCGGGGCTTGTCGTGTGCAAACGAGATAAGGGGGGCTTTTAGAGGTCGTCAAAACTTATTTCAACCTCGACGGGTGTTATCTTTACGTCCTTTGCTGACAGCCTGCGGGCCTCGGCCTTACTCTTTTCCGAGAGATACCCATGCACCTGCTGTTCGATGACAAGTGATGCAATGGGGGCGGCAAGACGGGCTCCGAATCCGCCGTTTTCTACATACACGCTGACGGCTACTTTCGGTTTTTCCATCGGTGCAAAGCCCATGAATATGGAGTGATCGGCGCCTTCGTTCTCCGCCGTGCCCGTTTTTCCGCAGATGTGATAGTCGGCACGGTTGATGCTTGCGGCCGTCCCGTTCAGGACGCATGCCCTCATGCCTCTGACTACTACGTCAAAGGCATCGGCCGTTCCCTTGGCATAGTGGCGTGCGGTGTACGTAGTGTCGGCGGCTCCTGCAGGGTGTTTGTGGATGTGTGGCGTGACGAACCAGCCACGGTTGGCAATGAGGGCGGCCAGATTACAGAGTTGCAGCGGCGTGACGGCTACCTCGCCCTGTCCCATTCCTATCCACATGACGGTGGTTCCGTTCCAGCGGGCATGCTGTTTCCGCAGGTATTCGGCGTCAGGAATAATACCACCGGCCTCGCCTTCCATGTCGACACCTAAAGGTCTTCCCAGGCCAAAGCTGTGCATATAATCGGCCCAACGGTCGATGGCTTCGAACTGCGAGGGATAGTCATTGCGGTTATCGATCATCTCCTGAAAGGCTTTACAGAAGTAGGAATTGCACGACTGCCCGATGGCCTGCACCAGCGCGAGCGGCGATTTATGCTGATGGCATCCGATGTGTATACCGTTATAAGTGAAACCCTTACGACAGGGATAGCTCGTCTCTGTGGTGAGTGTGCCTTCCGAAACCATCTCCAGGGCCTGGGCAGTCTTCAGGGTTGACCCGGGCGAATAAGTCATACCGATGGCACGGTTCACGCCGTCGTCAACCTTGTTATGGCTTACAAGCGCTAAAATTCGGCCCGTGGAAGGGTCGATGGCCACAATGCTACCCTGCTTGTTACGCAACAGCTGTTCGGCAAGGGCCTGCAGTTTGGGGTTGATGGTAAGCGGACCGTCGGTGGGAAGAGGCGTTACGGTCTGTGCTCCTGCCTGCAGCGATACCGCCCAGATGGCAAGGATTGTGAGTAGCCTGCAGGCAATGTGTTTTAAGTTTTTTATCTTCATATAAGGTGACAAAGATACTGTTTTTCAGACGAAAAGGCTATATATTTAAAACATATTGTATGCTTTTTGATATAAATTATCACAAGAACCGTGACTGTAAAAAAGTTTTGTTTTATCGTTTCTGCGTATCAACTATTATATGTACCTTTACCCCGAAATCGTAATATGACGGAAATGCAGAATGTAGACGACTATCGCCAGCAGATTTTTCAGTGTCTTGTTGCCGCCGTTACCGCCGATGGTGCTCCACGCTACACCGAAGAGCAGGCACGGGCACTGGCTAAGGAGTTGACGGATGAGGAATTAATTGATGGTATCGACTTCAATACGCCTGAGGAAGTAGCACAGTTGCTGATGGAGTCGGGACTTGAAAAGTAACCCCAAAGTGTATGAATAATCAGAAGAAAACACCATTCAATACCTATCTTGACGAGATAAGCGACCGACCTCTGCTTAGTGACGCCGAGGAGGAAAGCCTTGCCGGACGTATACAACAGGGCGACAGCAGGGCCGTTGATGAGCTTATGCAGCCCAACCTTCCGTTTGTTGTGAGCCTTGCCGGGCAGTATAAGCATCGCGGGTTAGACATGGAAGACCTTGTGAGCGAGGGTAACATGGGCATGCTGAAAGCCGCCATGCGCTTTGATGGACGGCAGGGGAAACGGTTCGTTGCTTTTGCTGCGCCGTACATTCGCGAGGCCATCGAACAGGCTATCGAACAGCAGGCGGGACTCTATCGCGTGCCACGTGATGTATCTGACACCGTTCTGGAGAAGCGCCGCAGCCATGCGCTCTCCATTGATGCACCCGTAGGGGGAAGCAATGAGCTTAGCCTCGGAAGGGTTATTGCCGATAAGGATGCACCCAATCCGGCAGGCAATTTGGAGCGTGACATTCTTATAGGTGAGCTTCGTAGGCTGATTGGCCGGCTCGATGAGCGGCAGCGTTACGTTGTCCGGCGCTTTTTCGGCGTGGGAGCTGAACCGCTGACCATGGCTGAAATAGCACAGGAGATGGGATTAAAGCGCGAGCGTGTCCGCCAAATACGTGACAAGGCCGTACGCCATATCGTGAAAATGACGAAAAACGCTGAACTTAAAAACTATCTTCACGCATGAAATACATGATACTTTCAGACATTCACGGGTCGGTAACACGTCTGCGCCATGCGTTGGATATTTACCGCAGGCAACAGTGTGACATGTTTGTTGTCTTGGGAGACATCCTTAATTATGGCCCCAGAAATGCCATACCGGAAGGCCTTGACGCCAAGGCTGTAGCCGAAGAACTGAATGCAAGAGCCGAAGATATTATTGCCATTCGGGGGAATTGCGATTCGGAGGTCGACCAGATGTTGCTACATTTCCCCATGATGAGCACCTACACGCTGCTTGTTGACGAGGGGCGGCGTATTCTTCTTACCCATGGACACATTTATAATAAGGAGCATTTGCCACCAGGACACTTCGATATCGTGTTCTATGGACACACGCATCTCTGGGAAATGGAGCGCCAGCCAGACGGCCCGCTTATCGTCAACACCGGCTCTATCACCTTTCCCAAGGGAGGCAATCCGCCCACGTTGGCTATCCTTGACGGTCATCAGCTTACGATGTATCGTATAGACGGCGATGAGGAGAAAGTGTTGCGCGTTAATGTCTGTTAAGAAAATAACAGATTGCTACAAAGGAACCCCTGCTTTCAAATTAAATCATTAATTTTGCTTACAATTTTAAAACGGATGGTTCCGTAGCTCAGTTGGATTAGAGCAACAGCCTTCTAAGCTGTGGGTCTTGGGTTCGAATCCCAACGGAATCACCATATTCGAAAGAGATTTTCCTTAGGGAAGTCTCTTTTTTTCATTTGAATAGAAGAGACTTGTTTGCTAACCGATAAGTTTTCTACCATGTACAAGCATGGCAAAAGCTAATGCACCACCTGCCCTACATTACTGATCAGGTATTTGTCGTTGGCGGTTTTCGTGAGTTTTAGTTCGCGTTTTACTTCTGCATTATTGGTAGTGTATTTGTTGTATTTTAGCTCAGCAACATTCGTTTTCCCTGAAACACTGTCTATTTCAAGGGTATTTGCCCATGCTGCATCAAAGTGGCCGGCCCCGAAGAACGGATTATTCTGCAGGGTATAATGTTGTGCACGTTCTGCCAGTTCGGGCGTACAATAGGCTTTTAGCACTTGTCGGATGGCCTGCCGATTGGGATTTTTCAATGAGAGTTCGTGCGCATACATGGCATAAAACATTGAAATATCTGTTTCTGACCAGAGGTGTTCGGCGCCTAAATAATAGTAGATATTGTAAAAGTCAAATGTTTTGTTGGCTGAAAAAGCCAATAGCGTATCGTACATATCATCGGTGTCGGGGATACAACAGTTCATTTCGATATACACTGTTGTGGCTGTAGCACGGATAACACCCATTAAATTAAGCAGATAATCCGGCTTATAATCGACCTGTAACAGTCGCTTTGTAGTTATTACAAGTCTGTCGAAGACAACTTTCCCTTTCTTTTTGATTTGAAAGCGATAGGGATAATTGGCATATTTTACACCGAGAAGCTCTACCGTTTTGCCGTCAAAGAACTGCTGTGCATGAATTTCCCAGTCGCCGACAATGGTGTCGAGGTGTTCGGGTTGGTTCTGAAATTGGGAATAATCCACGGCTTCTTTGGCAACCAAGCTGTCGATTTTTACGGCTTTACTGTCAGTAGGTTTGACAGGAAGAGGGTGTTTGGATTGGTTGCAGCCGACGAAAATAATCAGACTTAACACAAGCGTCAAGACTCGTTTCATGTGTAGGGGAGTTTAGTTATAAAAGAGGGGCCGAAAGGTTTTCTACACTTCCGGCCCCTGACTTTGTATATTTTGGGCGATATTAAAATACTTTCTCAGCGAAAGCCTTGCCGTAATCAATGCATTGTTGGCGTGCCTGACTGTCGGGTGCCCATTTCACTTTCAGTGCTTCGGCGGCTATCTCGAACCCAGCTTCTTCAAGGCGCTGCTCAATGCGACGTTCTGCACCGCCACCCCATCCGAAGCTTCCGAAAGCAGCTGCCTGCTTTTTCTTGAAGCGCATACCATGAATCATCTCAAGGATTCCTGCGATAGCGTAGGTAAGTCCCATGTTAACCGTGGGCGAACCAACAAGTATTGCCTTTGACCTGAAGACCTCAAGGAGGATGTCATTCTTGTCATCGTGTGAGGCATTCATAAGTTTTACCGTGATGGTTGGGTCGAAAAGACGAATGCCATCAGCCATAGCCTCTGCCATCCAGCGTGTAGCTTGCCACATGGTATCGTAGATAAGAGTTATCTGACGTTCCTGATAGTCGTTGTCCCACTGGCGGTAACGGTCGAGAATTTCATTGATATGGCTACGCCAGATAGCACCGTGCGATGGGCAAATCAGCTTGAGCGGAAGATTCATGCCGGTGATTTCGTCTACCTTTTTCCTCACCATGTTGTTGTAGAGGTTAAGGATATTGGCATAGTATTTTTCGGCTTCGCGGAAGAGATCGTTCAGATTGACCGTGTCATCATACATGCTTTCGGTGGCGAAATGCTGACCGAAGACATCGTTTGAAAACAGAATCTGCTCCTTATCAGCATAGGTTACCATCGTGTCGGGCCAATGGCACATCGGACATTCAATGAAGGTAAGCGTATTTTCGCCCAGCGAAAGCGTGTCGCCAGTTTTGACATTGACAAAGTTCCAGTCCTCATGGTAGAGACCCTTTATAATATCTTCACCTTTCTTGGTGCAGTAAATCGGTGTCTCCGGTATCTCGCGCATCAGGGCTGGCAAGGCTCCGCTATGGTCATTTTCGTTGTGGTTCATGATAATGTAGTCAATATCGTTGAGGTCAATAACCTCTTTCAACCGACTGACGAACTCCTTATCATAAGGTCCCCACACGGTATCAATAAGGACAGTCTTCTTGTCCCGTATCAAGTATGAGTTGTAGCTGGAACCCAGTTCGGTAGACAATTCATCACCATGGAAGTGTTTTAACTCCCAGTCTATTTTGCCTACCCATGAAACTTTTTCTGTTATTTGTTTTGCCATATGTCGTGTTTAGTTAATCGTCGACGGGGCTAAAGTCCTCTTTTCCGACGCCACACTCGGGACATGTCCAGTCATCGGGCAGGTCCTCAAAAGCTGTTCCGGGTTCAATACCGTTATCGGGATCTCCTACTTCTGGGTCATAAACCCAACCACAAACGTTACATTCATATTTTTTCATAATGCTTTTTGATTTTAAAATTAAAATAATTACAAAAACTCTATGTGCTGCAAAGTTAATCCTTTTCTGCTAAAGTTATAACCGGTATAGGGTCTTTATGAGTTAAAGATGATTAAAAAGCGGTGTATTTATGATGTAATCGGATTATTTTATTGTTTTTTTCGTTGAGCTCGTGCATTAGGCAGTGCCCTCGAAAATTAAGCTTCGGGTATTCTTTGAAAGAGAGAAAAGTTGAAGAAAAACATATAAAGCTACGATTCTTGTTATTGACAGAAATGAAAAAAGCATCTGTTTCATGAAACAGATGCCTTATATCAGAGAGGATAGCACGGCGAATTATTCACGTGCAAACTATGTTTTTTCTGATATTTTATTCAGGTACAGGGGATTACTGCCACAGATGTGGCGCTACAGTCCAACCGTAAAGATCATAGATGTGGCGGAAAGAAGTGACGCGTTTCTTGAATGCGTCGAAATTCTTTTGCTTCTCGGGCATCCACTGTACTTCCGAAAGGGCAGCCATACGAGGCAGTATCATGTATTCGACATACTCGGGACAGCCGATGTATTCTGTCCAAACGTTGGCCTGAACACCTATGATATGCTTGGCTGCTTCCGGCGAAAGTCCGTCGGCAACAGGGTGCATGGCATAAACCTTTGCAACGTCAAGGAAGTTACCGATGGCAACAGGCTCATTAACCTGATCCTTAGATTGGTAAAAGTCGAAATAGCAATGGTCCATAGGTGTCATGATGACGTCGTGTCCAAGCTTGGCTCCTTCTGCGCCGGGCTTGCTGCCCCGCCATGACATAATGGTTGCCGTGGTGTCGACGTCACAGCCTAACAGCTCGTCCCAACCGATGATTTTGCGCCCCTTTTCTTCAAGATAAGCCTGTACCTTACGGGTGAAATAACCCTGCAGCAGTGCCTCCTTGCTCTTACCGTCTTTTGCAACGATTCCCTCTTTGGCTATCACAGCCTGGCACTTGGGGCACTTTTCCCAACGCGTGCGTGGTGCCTCATCGCCTCCGATATGAATATATTTGCTTGGGAAGAGAGCACAAACCTTGTCAAGAACGGCCTTAACAAAATCGTATGTCTTGGCATTTCCCGCACAGAGAATATCCTCGAAGATTCCCCATCGCATAGCGGTTTCGTAAGGACCACCCGTACATCCCAGTTCGGGATAGGCCGCAAGGGCCGCCGTCATATGTCCGGGCATGTCAACTTCAGGTATGATTGTGATGTAGCGGTCGGCGGCATACTTGATAATTTCCTTAATTTCTTCGTCAGTATAATAGCCTCCGTAGGGTGTGTGATCGATGACATTGGCACAGTGGTTCAGCATGGTTCCCTTGCGTTGTGAAGCTATAGTGGCAAGCTTAGGATACTTATCAACGGCAAATCGCCAGCCCTGGTCGTCGGTTAAATGCCAGTGAAAGCGATTCATATTGTGCAAGGCTATCATGTCAATATACTGTTTGATAAAGCTTGCAGTGAAGAAATGACGCGAGCAATCGAGGTGCATGCCGCGGTATGCAAAGCGCGGCTCGTCGTTAATCATAGCTGTGGGCATCTCGATAACAGCCGCACCGTCGCTATTTTTCAACACGGGAAGCGTCTTTCTCAGCGTCTGACAGCCGTAAAAAACACCGGCAGCGGTCTTACCGCGCACAACAATGCCCTTGGCATTAATACTTATAGCATAGCCCTCGTTGTTGTTGATGCCTTTGGCTTTTGGGTCAACAACCAGACTGATAGTACTTTTTGCCTTGCCCTTTGCTGCCTGTACGGCAGGTTTTATGTGTGTCATTTCATTAATCCACTGACTTAGGAATGTAGCGTTACGCCGCATATCATCGCCAGCTGTGTAAATAATGACGGTAGAAGTCTGCAACAGGAATGGAGCACCTTTCTGCATATTGACGCTTTGTGGCTGTGGTACCACTTGTGCATAATCGGCTTTTTCAGCTCCATGTGCAATGAAACATGAGAGCATAAACAAGAGAGTTGTTAGTAAACGGTTCATGAAATTAAAGGTTTATAATACTATTTGAATTTATAATTAGATACAAGTGTGGTTCCGAAAAGCAAATGGAGAAATATTCAATCCTCTGCAGCCTTCGGGTTATTCGTGCAGGGCGTTCTTGCGAGCTACCATGCAAGCACCAATCAAACCGGCACGGTCTTTCTGCTTGGAGAGCACGATGTGGGTGTCTTTGTGCACCAGACTGAGTGAATATTTGATGACAGCCGACTTGATGGCTTGCAGCAGGTATACCCCTGTAGCGGCCATGCTGCCGCCGATGACGACAAGTTCGGGATTAAGCACATTGATAAGGGCTGATATCTGCAGGCCTAATTTCTGACCGATACTGTCGACAACGTCAATACATAACGAGTCTTCGTTGTTCACTGCATCAATCAAATCCTGAAAGCTGAAGTTGCCGTCTTTATCCGTTTTCACGGTTGATGCCTCGCCTGCATTGATGCGTTCCCTGACAATACGGAAGAAAGCGCTTCCCGAGGCTTCTGTCTCCAGACACCCCTTCTTGCCGCAGTGGCATATCAGTTCGTTGTCGAAAGCGTGGATGTGCCCTATTTCGCCCGAGAAACCAGAACGTCCCTTATATACCTCTCCGTTGAGGATGATACCCATTCCCAGCCCCCAGCTGATGTTGATAAACAGTACATTCTTCTCGCCCTTGACACAACCGGCCATGTATTCGCCATAAGCCATGGCACGAGAATCGTTGTCAATGGTAGTCTGCAGGCCGGTTTTCTCTTCAATAAGGCTGCTTAACGATACCTCTGAAAAGTTGAACAGACTATAGCTGTAGCCGGTATCGGGATTGACACGCCCCGAAATATTAACATTGAGCGTCAGTATTTTCTCTTTCGGGATATCAATATTGTCTGTAAAGTCGGTAATAATGGCACAGAGTTCATCAAGGCTTTCCATGGTGTTTTGCTGGACATAAGGTTTGCCCAACTGCATATCAACCAAATGTCCGGTGAAGTCAATCAGTCCGATATTGACGACATCCTGATTGAAGTCAACGCCAAGGAAGTAGCCCGAATTGGGATTAATGCCATAAAGCTGCGGCCTGCGGCCTTCATCGGTCTCCAGTTTGCCATACTCGTTTACGTATCCTGCTTCGCAAAGTTCGCCTACCAGCTTCGACGCCGTGGGCATACTGACACCCGTAAACTTAGCCAAATCGTTGACCGTTGCATTTCCGTTTTGTATGAAATAGTCAATGATGCTTAGCTTGTAAGCATCATTTTTATTCCCGTCTCCGGTATTAAAAATATGTGTCATGGCCTTGATGATTTTCAAAACACAAAGATACGAAAAAGTTTATAAAACCATGCGTAAAGGGAATAATAATGGAAAGATGTATGGTTTTTGTAGCTTTGTAGATGTCTTTTGATAGAATCTGCGTCACAAATCAGGTCTTCCAGTACCATCTCAAGCGGCTGCAGATGATGGCAACAGCCATGCTTAGTGCCGTGAGAATAACGCCGCGGGCAAATCCCCACCACGGTGTTTGTGCCATGTCTTCGAATAAAGGCCACAGCCCTGCGAGCGTCAGTAGCGGGATGACAACCATTGACGAGGCCACATAAGCCACCATGGGGCTGCGTCCTGTCATTTCAAGCGGCCACGAAATGCACCTGATGCAGTAGTGATCGCATACGACCGTGAAGAACAGCAGGCCGTAGACGGCCAGTCCTGACGTCGTAAAGAGATAACTCATTGTGACGTCATCTTTTCGTATGCCTCCCTCAAAAGGCTCGATAATCAGGCCCAGAAGCAGCAGCCAGGCGCCCGTTATGGCCAGGCGCCGCCAATAGACACGCTCGGCACTGACAGGCTTCAGTATGGCGATAAGAACCGTACAAGTAACGACCGAGAAAAGGAAACCGCCCATCAGCCAGCGGTTATACAGCGTTACTATGTTCCCTACGACAAGAGCAAAACTTAACAGAGCTGTCCACATAGCCTTGCCGTCGTGTGCCTTTGGCTGGCTGTCGGCCTCGTGAAGCCACTGCCAGAGCATATCGCCTGTGAGCGTTCCCGGGATGATAATCAGCAGATATTCCTGAAAACTGCTCTGCCAGAGCCACGAAGCAGGGGTGAAAGCGAGCAGCCGTTGCTGCCACGAACCGTCCACTTTCCCTGCCATAAACAAGGCCATGATGACCGGAATCAGCGCCATGCGCCACATAGGCTTATCGATGGTCAGCAGGAAAAGTATGGAGCCTGTGACGACCGTGTTTGCCAGAATCAGGATAATGATGTCGCTCTGCTCAAGGCTGAACACTTCGCCCCCGACGTAAGGCTGCAGCAACATCCACGCAATGGCCACGATATAAGCGCATCCATTGACAATTCGATCGTTGCGACGCGACAGCCCGAACGGGTTACGCATGAACAGAACAAACAGCAGGGCAAAGGCCATCAGCGGTACAACGTAGTGCAGTGCCTCTGTCTTGTACCCCATCATAAAGGGGAACATGTGGTAAATAAAGATGGCAAAGAACGTCAGTTTCAGCCATCTGACGATGCTTTTCCAGCACAGTTGCCCACGCGTTGCTCCCTTTTCCATCTGCCGCCGGAACGACAACGGTATGGCCGCCCCCATGGAAAACAGGAAGAACGGGAAAATAAGGTCAACCCATGTAATGCCATAGACGTGCGGATTAAAGGCGTGATCGGGAGGCGGTACCTGCGCATGATACATCCAGGCCGGCAGAACGCTGAAGGCTTCTGTGGCTGAAAGTATCATGGTCATGATGGCATAGCCTCTCAATGCGTCAAGTGCGCGCGACCGGTTCATGGGTAAACAGCTTGTTTAATAAATGTATGCGGGTATCGTTGTCAAAGCTTTCGAATGGCGTTACTGCTTGTTTTCCGTCCAATAACGTTCAATATCTTCGAGCGACATGCCTGCCGTTTCGGGCACAAGCTTCCACATAATAAGAACGTAAGGCACGCACATCACGGCAAATAACGCAAAGGTACCTGCGGGACTAAGGTTTTCAAGCATCCACGGTGTGAGCTGACCGATGAGGTATGTGCCTATCCAGAGGGCCAGCCCGGCCACTGACATGGCCAGTCCGCGCACGTTGTTGGGATACATTTCCGACAGCAGCACGAACACCACAGCGCTGATTGAGATTGCCGTTGCGAAGACATAGAGCAGGAAGAACACCAGCATGAAGACGAACGACAGGTGCAACGATTCGTGGAACACGAAGTAGAAGGCGATGGCCAGCAGGCAGACGATCATGCCCGACACACCATAATATATAAGCTTCTTGCGGCCCACGCGGTCAATGATAAACATAGCGAGGACGGTTGTAAGCGTGTTTACCACACCCACAAGCACCTGAGCAAAGAGCGGGTCTTCAAAACCGGCATCCTTAAATATGCTTGGACCGTAGTAGAGAACGGCGTTCACGCCCATGAATTGTCCCAGAATGGCGATGGCTGAACCTATGATAACGGCTTTCAGAATGCCTGGTTTCAGCAGTGCTTTCCACTCTGATTTCACCTCTCCGGCGATGGTTGAGCGCGTGTCGGCTACCTGATGGGCAACGGCTTCAGCCGTTGTATAAATCTTCGAAAGGATGTCTTGTGCCCGGCTTTCCTGCTGCTTGACGATGAGCCAACGCGGGCTTTCGGGAATGAAGAAGATGATAACGAAGAAGAACAGCGCCGGAAGTGTCTCCATTCCCAGCATGGCACGCCACACCTCGGTGACGAAAAGCGTCTGCATGAGGCCCGTACCGTATGAGGCTGTATGCGAGTTGTTGAGCAGCAGATAGTTGACAAGATAGGCCGACAAAAAGCCAACGGTCACGGCAAGCTGATACAGCGACACCATCTGCCCGCGGTAACGGGTGATGGATATCTCGCTAATATAAATAGGTGCAACGATGGAAACCACACCGATACCTACGCCACCCACAATGCGGTATATCACAAGTTCGGTGAGCGACATGGCTATTGCACAGCCTATTGAGCCTGCAGTAAACAGCACGGCCGACAGAAGCATGGTGGGACGGCGCCCGAGACGGTCGCTCAGCATGCCTGCAATGGCCACGCCGAATATCGAGCCGATGAGGGCACAACCCACATACCATCCCTGCATGATGGAGTCGAGGTGGAACTGTTCGGTCACCTGGTCGATGGTTCCGGATATAACTGCAGTGTCGTAACCGAAGAGCAGGCCTCCGAGTGCGGCCACAAGGGCCAGGAAAAATACGTATCCAAGACGGTAGTTCATGATGAAAAGCGGATATAAAAATTATGCCGTGCCGCCTGCTTAAAGGGCCGCGGGCTTGATGTCGAAATACTCACAGTAGCGGTCGTACAGGTGATGGGCCTGCACGTAAGCCGACTGCGGGCTGAGGAAATGGGAAAATTCGAACGTAATTGCCTTGTCATAGCCGCAGCGTTTAGCGGCTTCGAGCTTCATACGCAGCTTGTCAAACTTGATGGGCAGGAAGTGAATGGGCATGTCTCTGTCGAAGGTTTCGGCGTTCGTCCAGCACTGCATGCCGTACCTGTCGGCCAGTTTCTTGTTCACTGAAAAGAACGCATCCAGCTCGTCATAGTCGATATGTCCGTCCTGAAAGGCGCAACAGTCTACCACATCATGTATGCCATCGAATATCTCGTTCCACTCACGCTCGTGCTGCTGCACGCTTACGGCCTGGTCGTTCGTCATTTTTCCCGTACCCATTACGGCCTTCTTACCGTCAATCCACGGCGAAATAAAGACGGGCAAACCGCCCGAAATGTCCTTGCATTGCTTGCCCATGGTGTGGAAAGTATGTATGGCACCCTTCGTCTGGCGGCTTATTTCGGTGCTGATATACCAGCCCTTGAAGCTCTTATGACGGCCATACATGCGCCACGCCTCGTCGATAACATACTTGTTGTCTTCCAGTTCCTGCGACATATCGCCCGTATCCCAGTAGTGGCCCGAGTCGTAGAGGCCGAAGTAGAACTTCATATCATACTTGTCGGCCAGTGTGCAAAACATCTCGATAAGGTCGACCGAGGGCATGTAGCAGCCTTTTTTCAGCAGATAAGGAGAGGGATATGTAATGAACTTTCGGTAGCCGGAGCGTATATCTATAACCGTATCGATGCCGATTGACTTCATATAACGGAAGTCTCTGTCCCACTCTTTCATTCCCCAGTTCTGGTGGGGGATGTCGTGCGAAATTTCGTCGAGGAACGTGCCCGTAATGGGCAATCCGGCCTTTTTAGGCACGATAAGGCTGCCTGCCGTGCCGCCATTGAGGGGCGTTTGCGGTGTGGCGGGCTCGTTGATGATACGTATGTTCTCACCCTTGGTGATGATTGGGGCTGCAGCTGCGGCAATGCCTGCTGCGGTAATCTTCTTCAAGAAGTCTCGTCTGCTTGACATAGTGTTTGGGGTTTATTCGGGCGTAATAGTTTTTATATTTTTTCGAAATCGGGGGCAATTTACGAAATATTTTTGGAAGTACAAAACGAAATGACAATTTTCTGGGTTTCGGGGGACGCCGTGCGGGAGCTCGAGCCTTCTGGTTCGGGTGTGCGTGCCCCCTAAGTTAGGGGGTTGGGGGTCTGAACAATGCGTGTTGTGCTGCTTGCCGGATATACTCACGCCCACACGCTTACACTTTGGAAGAGCCACGCAGCCGAAATTTTGTTACAGTGGTTATTTTCTGAAGATGATGTTGCGGCGGCTGTCACACGTGCGTGCGGCGGCCGTGGTGCAATCTGTATGACGGCCGCCGTAATATGGGTATGGCGGCCGCCGAAAGACGAGGACGGTTGCACAGAGAGGAGGGATTGCCGAAAGAAAGGCGTGGAGGGACAAACGGGAAGGGGGCTGTGTAATATATATAAATAAGGTGGTTACGAACCTCGGGGGCACGCGGTTTGGGCGTCAGGAACAGGTGTTTAAACTTCCATATCTTCTCATTTCAGCGGGCGAGGATGGGCGTTCAGGCTGCTATATCTTCTCGTTTCAAGGGGCAAAAGCGGGCGTTCAGACCCCCAGCCCCCTAACTTAGGGGGCACGGAAACCCGACTTAGGGGGTGCAGGAATACCATGCCACACCATATTGATAAAACAACCACAATACAAGAAAAAATTCATTTAACCCGTGAAATTTATTAAAATAATTTTGGAAGTTAAGACAAATTAGTTTAAATTTGTGGCATCGAAACCGATAAAATTAAAAAATAAGTGCGTTTAACTAAAAGCTTTTAACTATGACGAGTGTTAAAAAGTTTGGAATAGCATCGGCCATCCTGCTGGGTGGGATGATGCTGTCAGCGCCGCAGGATGCCTTTGCAGCCCGTGGCGTGCCGTCGACGACGGAAGTTGTGCAACAGCAGAAAACCGTTACCGGAACGGTTGTTGACGAGAAGGGGGAACCCATCATCGGGGCCAGTGTGTTCGAAGAGGGCACACGCAACGGCGCCGTAACCGATGCCAACGGCCGCTTTTCGCTGAAAGTGAAACCTAATGCAACCCTCACCGTCAGCTACATAGGCTATGGTGACAAGATGGTTGCCGTGGAGGGGAAGACTGATCTCAAGATTTCGATGAGTGCCGAAGACAATGAGCTGAACGAGGTTGTGGTGACCGCGCTCGGCATCAAGCGTGAGAAGAAGGCTCTCGGCTATGCGCTTCAGGAGGTGAGCACGGCGGGGCTGACCGAGAATAAGTCAGCATCTGTGGCGAACATGCTGCAGGGAAAGGTTGCCGGTGTGCAGATTACGCAGTCGGGAACCGGCCTTGGTGGTTCGACCCGCATAGTGATGCGCGGACTGAATTCGCTGGGAGGAAACAACCAGCCCCTCTGGGTGGTTGACGGAATACCCGTAAACGACGAGTCGTCGCAGACGGCAAACCAGTGGGGCGGCACCGACAGCTACGGCTCTGCCTCGCAGATTAACCCCGAGGATATTGCCACCATATCGGTGCTGAAGGGCGCCAACGCCGCCGCTCTCTATGGCAGCAGGGCGCAGAATGGTGCAATAATCGTTACGACAAAAAGCGGCAGTTACGGGCAGCCGCTGACGTTCGAGTATAGCGGTAACGTCGAATTTACAAACATCTACAGTGGTTATGAATACCAGAACGTGTACGGACAGGGCTCCGATGGCCAGTTCAACGTGCGCGCAACAGGCAGCTGGGGCCCGAAGATGGAGGGGCAGGAGGTTGACAACTGGCGCCATGTGCTGTATGGAGACCAGACTAACCGCACCTACAAAATGCTGCCGCAGAAGGACTTTATCAAGGAATTCTACAATACCGGCAGTCAGGTTAACAACTCGATCGTGGCGTCGGCGGGCAGCAAGAACGTGCGTACGCGCTTCTCGTTCACCGATTCGCGCAACAAGGGCGTGACGCCGAACCACAAGCTCGACCGCCAATACTTCGGCGTAAATACCGAGATGAACAACGGCTGGATAAGCGTAGGCATCAAGGGAACTTATATGCACGAGGTGACACGCAATGCTCCGGGCATGGGCGAATACGGCATTATGCAGCGCTTTGTGCAAATGCCGCGAAGCATCCGCCTGCAGGATCTCAACCACGATTTTATTATCAACAACCGCGCTATCAACTGGGCGGGGCCGTCAAATGCCAATTCGAATCCCTACAGTATGATTATGCGTGAGAACGGTAGCAAAAACGTTCGCGACCGTTTGATGGGTCAGGCCAGCGCCACACTGACGTTTACCGACTATCTGAAGCTCACGGGGCGCGTAAGTCTGGACATGTACAACGACCAGTACAGGAAGTATGTGATGTATCTTGACGACGGTTCGAACGACGCTTCGCAGTATAACCAGAGCCGCAATACAACGAAGGAGTTCAACACTGACCTCATACTGTCGTTCAACAAAGGCTTCGGAAACTTCGACGTTAACGCCAATCTGGGCACCTCTCTTTACAACATCTCGCACGACGGACTGGCCGGAGACGCCGGCTTGCTGCAGATTCCGCGCTTCATCTATATGGGCAACGGCGAGAGGCGGCTGGCTTCGGAGTCGTACACGAAGAAAGAAATCCAGAGCATTTTCTTCAGCGGAAGCCTCGGATACAAGAGTATGCTCTACCTCGATGTGACGGGACGTAACGACTGGTCTTCAACACTTCCGAAGAACAACCGCTCATATTTCTATCCCTCGGTGAGCCTTTCGGGCATCGTTTCCCAAATGGTTAAGCTGCCTGAAGCGATAGACTACATGAAGGTTCGCGCGTCATGGGCACAGGTTGGTAACGATACCGACCCGTATCAAATAGCTTATACCTACAGCACACGCTCGAGCAATGTCAACTCGTTGCTCGAAATGCAGCTGCCTTCTGTCTATCCCCTGATGGACCTGAAGCCGGAAAAGACCGACTCGTGGGAGCTGGGATTCGAGTATCGCATGCTTAAAAACCGCTTCGGTATTGACTTTACCTATTATAATACCAAAACACACAACCAGATATTATCCATAGGAACCGCGTCGTCTTCAGGCTACGAGGCCCGCATGGTGAACGCAGGCGAGATATCAAGCCATGGTGTTGAGCTGATGATTAACGGTACACCGGTGCTCAACAAGGATTGGCGCTGGGACGTAAACCTGAACTGGGGCGCGAACCGTACGAAGTGTGTCCGTCTCACTGACCAGATAAAGCGCTATACTCTTGGTGAGACACGCGTGGCTTCGGTGGTGGTAAACGAGGGCAGTCAGTTCGGCGACATCGTTGCCGCCAATGCTTATAAGCGCGACGCTAACGGCAAAGTGCTCGTAGGTACCGACGGATTGCCTCTGAAAGAAACCGATAAGGTTATCGGCAACATGATGCCAAAGTGGACCGGTTCTGTAGGCAATACCCTGACTTATAAGGATTTCTCCTTCACAGCGCTGGTTGACATGCTCTACGGCGGCGACTTTATCTCGATGACCGATGCCTATGCAAGCACGGCTGGAAACTCGAAACGCAGTCTCAAAGGCCGCGACGGGATGGTGTTTGACGGCATAGTAGAGGCAACGGGTCAGCCCAATACGACGAGTGTTAAGGCTGAAACCTTCTACAATTCCATAGGTGGATCGTCGGCCGTTGCCGAAGAATTCATGTATAAGCGCACCTATGTGAAGATGGCTGAACTGGCGTTTGGCTGGATGCTGCCGAAGAAATGGCTCACGAAGACGCCGCTTCAGGCTGTGAAACTATCGCTTGTAGCCCGCGACCTTTTCTACTTTTATAAGGACGCTCCCGTCGGCGCCGAGTCGTCATTCTCACGCGAGGACTATGCCCAGGCGTTTGAATATGCTTCCCTGCCGCCCACACGCGCTATCGGTTTCTCTGTGAATGTCAAATTCTAAAAACAACGAACCATTATGAAAAACCTCAATAAATTCATCGGATGCTGTGCTCTTGCCCTGCCCTTGCTGACGGCATGTACCGGCAATTTCGACAGCATGAATACC